>CAYLSD010000020.1:0-70220 GCA_964386345.1 uncultured Fuscovulum sp. | reverse complement strand
CCGCAGTGAATTTCGGCCCGGTCTAGCGCCCGGCCATCCCGGTCCACTGCCCGCCGGCCTCGAAACTGTCGGCGCAGGCGTCGATGAATTCCATGCCGCGCAACCCGTCCCCGGCCCCCGACAGCACCAGCGCCCCCAGACCCAGGTCGCGGCCCGAGCGGCGGCTGGCGACCAGCACCCCCGCCTCGGCGTAGAGGTTGGCCCAGGCGTCGGTCAGCGTCTCGCCGTGGCCGCGGGGCAGGTGGATCAGGTGCTCGGCCTCGGGCCGGATGCCCTGTTTGGCGCCGCGCCGGAAGATGTGCTCTTCCTCGTCCAGCGGGATGAAGCGCAGCGCCTCGGGGTGTTCCTGGTCCCATTCCAGCGCCCCGGCATCGCCCCAGACCCGGATGCGCAGCCCGCAGTAGTGGCCGATCACCGCATTCGACAGATGCATGATCGCGGGCGCGCCATTGCTCAGCCGCAGGCCGATATGGGCGGTGTCGGGCTGCGGTTTCGCGCCGCCGCAGACGAACATGTCGGCCCGCACCTCGGCCACGTCGAGACCGGTCATCGTGTGCAGCAGGTGATAGGCATGGGTGCCGATATCGCCCACGATCGAGGAGCGCCCGACCACCGCCGGGTCCTGCCGCCAGGCGCGGCTCGCCTCATCCTGCGCGGCGATGTTCCAGTCCTGCAGATATTCGACATGCACCTGCCGGATGGCACCGACCTTGCCTTCGGCGATCAGCGCGCGGGCCTGCCGCACCATGGCATGATGCGAGAAGGGATAGGTCATGGTCAGGCTGGTGCCGGTCTCGCGCTGCACCGCGACCAGCATCTTCGCATCCGCGACCGTGGTCGTCATCGGCTTGTCGAGGATCACGTCGATCCCTGCCTTCAGGAAGGCGGCGGCGATGGCGGCATGGCTGTTGTTGGGGGTGCAGATCGACACCGCTTCGATGCCATCCGGGCGGGCGGCTTCGGCGCGCGCCATCTCGCGCCAGTCGCTGTAGCTGCGGTCCGGCGCGATGCACCAGTCCGCGGCCGAGGCGGCGGCGTTGTCGGGCCGGGTGGACAGCGCGCCCGCCACCACCTCCCAGTGGTTCGACAGCCGCGCACCGGAGAAATGCCATTCGCCCACCAGCCCGCCGCGCCCGCCGCCGACGAAGCCAAGGCGCAGGCGGCGGCCCAAGGGGGGCAGCCGCAGGTTGCTCTTGTCGGTGAAGCTCATGTTCCGCCCCCGTTCAGATGGTGCCGCCGAGCGAGGCTTCCAGCGTGACCAGTTCCTGCCCGCCCGCCATCATGTCCTGCAGCGCCGGCGCGTCGACCTCGCCCCGCCGGGCGGTGCCGAGGGTCTGGCCCCGGTTCAGCACGGTGAAGCGGTCGCCCACCGCCAGCGCATGGCGGACGTTGTGGGTGATGAAGACCACGCCGATGCCCTGCTTGCGCACCCGGTCGACCGTGCTCAGGACGTTGGCCGTCTGCCGCACGCCAAGGGCCGAGGTCGGCTCGTCCAGGATCAGCACCTTGGCGCCGAAATAGACCGCGCGGGCGATGGCGACCGTCTGGCGTTCGCCGCCGGACAGAGTGCCCACGGCCTGGTCGGGACCGCGCAGGTTGATGCCCATCTTCTTCATCTCGGCCAGGGTGATGGCATCGGCCTTGGCCTGATCCATGGTGCGCAGCGGCCAGAAGCCCTTTTCCGGCTCGCGCCCCATCCAGAAGTTCCGGCTGACGCTCATCAGCGGGATCATCGCCAGATCCTGGTAGACGGTGGCGATGCCCGCGGTCATGGCGTCGCGCGGGCTTTCGAAGGCGACGGTCTGGCCGTCCACCCGCATCTCGCCCTCGGACGGGCGGAAGACGCCCGACATGGTCTTGATGAAGGTCGACTTGCCGGCGCCGTTGTCGCCCAGCAGGCAATGGCATTCGCCCGCCTGCACGTCGAAGGACACCCCGTTCAGCGCGATGACATGGCCGAAGTGCTTCTTGATGTTGCGCATCTCGACGATGGGGGTGGTCATCAGCGTTCCCCCGTGATGATGCGGCGGATGTAGGTGTTCATGATCACCGCGACCAGCAGGATCACCCCCAGGAACACCCGGAAGAGAGAGCTTTCGGCATTGGCGAAGAACAGCCCCTGCTGCACCACGCCGAAGATGATCGCGCCCAGCGCGGCCCCCACGACCGAGCCGTAGCCGCCGGTCAGAAGCGCGCCGCCGATCACCACGCAGATGATCGCCTCGAATTCCTTCAGCAGGCCGCGGTCGGCGGCGGCAGAGCCGAATTCCATCACCTGGCAGGTGGCGAAGACACAGGCGCAGAAGGCCGAGAACATGAACATGGTGATCTTCACCCGGTTCACCGGCACGCCGACATAGCGCGCGGCCTGCGCATCGCCGCCCGCGGCATAGATCCAGTTGCCGAACTTGGTGCGGGTCAGCAGCCAGTGGCCGAAGATCACCAGCGCGATGGCCCAGACCACCAGCATCGGGATGCCGTCCACCACCGGCTGCCCGGCGCGGTTGCCGCGGGTGAAGGTGGCGATCCAGCCCGCCTCACCCATCCACTGGAACAGGCCGGTCAGCACCTTGCCGCCGAAGATCGGGGCAAGCCAGTCGCTCTGCGCCTTCTCGGCCACGCCGCCGATGATGGTCTGGCGGGTGAAGAAGACCGAACCCCAGATCGTCAGCCCGCGCAGGATGTAAAGGAAGGCCAGGGTCACGATGAACGAGGGCAGGCCGGTGCGGATCACCAGCCAGCCGTTCACCGCGCCAAGGAAAACGCAGAAGGCGAAGGTCGCAAGGATGGCCAGCCACAGCGGCAGGCCGATATGCACCGACAGGACGGCCATCATCACGCCGGAAAAGCCGATCATCGAGCCGGTGGAAAGGTCGAATTCCCCCGCGATCATCAAGAGGCAGGCGCCGACCGCGATCACCATGAACTGCGCCGAGACCACGGTCCAGTTCATCACCCCTTCGGCTGCGAACATGCCGCTGTCGCCCGCGATGGCGCCGAACAGCAGGAACACCAGGATCGTGCCGCAGATACCGCCCAGTTCGGGCCGGATCAGTGCGCGCCGCAGCGGCGAAACCGGCCTGATCCGCTCATCCGCGGCAGGGGTCGCATTCGTCATCTGTCACCTCTTTCCGGCAGGGGTGGGGTGCGCAGGCCGCGCACCCCGATGGTCGTTTCAGCGGAACTCGCCCGCAAGCGATTCGACCAGCTCGATGTTGTCCTTGGTCACGAAGCCCGGCCCGGTGAAGATCGAGTTCGACGGAGCCACGCCGTAGCGGACATAGTTGGTCAGCACCTGGATCGGGATCGAGCCCTGCAGATAGGGCTGCTGGTCGATGGCGAAGTTGATCGTGCCGTCCTTGATCCCGGCCGAGATTTCGGCGGACAGGTCGAAGGTGCCGAAGTAGATCTCGCCGTCCAGCCCCATGTCCTTGACCGCGCGGATCGACGGTTCGGCCGAGTTCGGGCCAAGCGTCAGGATCGCGCCGGTGTCGGAGTTGGCGGTCAGATAGGCCTTGACCTTGTTCTGCACTTCGGACGGGTCGATGCCCGAGTCGATCATCTGGCTGCCCAGTTCCACCCCGATCCCGTCGGCAAAGCCGCGGCAGCGTTCCACCGATTGCGGGTTGGTGATGTAGTGGTTGACGCAAAGGAACGAGGTCACCCCCGCCTCGGCCGCACGCTTGCCCGCGCCGAGGCCGGCTTCGTATTCCGGCTGGCCGACATGCATCATCGCGCCCAGGTTCTGGCTTTCCTCGACGGTGCCCGAGTTGACGGTGATCACCGGGATGCCCTTGCCGATGGCATCCTTGATCGGGCCTTCCAGCACGTTGTAGTCGGCGATGGTGACGATGATCCCGTCCACGCCCGCGGCCGAGGCCTGCTGGACGATCCGCGCCATGTCGGCAAGGTCGCCGGTCGCCGGATTGCGGTATTCGGTCTCGACGCCCATCTGTTCGTTGGTGATCTTGATCGCGTTCTTGATCACGTTGAACCAGCTGTCGCTGTCGGGCCCGTGGCTGATCCAGACGAATTTCTCGCCCTCGGCATGGGCGGCCCCGGCAAGGGCGGCCGCGGCCATCAAGGCCCCCAGAGCGACCGAACGCAGCATGTTCTTCATTTCTTGAACTCCTCCCTAGAGTCTTGTCGTGCCGCCTTGGGCGGCATCGGGTTCAGGCGCGGCGTTTCGCGGCCTGTTCGTCCAGCGCAGCATCCAGCCGCGCCTGATCCCAGCCTTCCGCGACCGCGCGGGCCAGCAGGTCCTGCTGGCTTTCCGGCGCAAGGCCCCCGATCGGCGGATCGGTGTCCAGGTTGGTCGGGAAGGGATAGCCGTCCGCCGTGGCGGCGATCACCGCGCGGCGGCCTTCGGGCGACAGCGCCGCCAGATGCGGATAGACGGCGCGCACCATGGCGGTGCGGTCGAGGCTTTCCATGTGCCGGGCGAAGGCCGAGGCGGTCTGGATCAGGTTCACCATCCGCACCACGTCGGCGGTCTTGTTCTCGCCCGCGGCATGGAACAGCGCCGGGCTGAAGAAGATGGCGTCGCCCTTTTCCAGCGGCAGCTGGACATGGCGCTCCTCGAAATAGTCGCGGAACTCGGGCCGGGTGGCGGCGATATAGCCCTGAAGGTAGCGCTGCGAATGCGGCAGCAGCTTCGTCGTGCCGCTTTCCACCGGCATGTCGCAATGCGCGACGCCGCCCTGCAGGATCAGCGTCGGGCCGGTGGCGTGGATATGGTCGGGATATTGCGCCATCTGTTCGGGCGACATGAAGCCCAGGTGGAAGTCGCGGTGCGGCGCCTGCGCCTTGCCGCCCGGGCGCACCTGGTTGACCTGGGTGGCGATCTGGTAGCCGGGGCCGAGCCACGCCCGGCAGGCGATGTCGATCACCGGGTTCGCCATGTAGCGCGCATAGACCGCCGGGTCGTGCAGGCAGAGCTTTTGCAGGCTGTTCCAGATCCGGTCATTGGCGCCCGCCTTGGCGAAGTGGTCGCCCGCCGCGATGCCCACCGCGCGTTCATGGGCGATGATGGCGCGGAACGCCTCGCTTGCCACGTCGATGGCCCCCGGGTCGGTGAACGCACGCTTCACCACGAAGACGCCCGGGCCGCGGCCGATCACCCCCGCCCATTCCGGCGCGATGAGATCCGAGACGTCCTTGCCGTCGTAGATGGGGATGTTCTTCTCGATGCCGATAGCCGAGGGGCACATGGAAAGCGTGGTCTCAACCTCGACCTGATCACGAAAATCGTCAAGGCTGATCGCGGATGCGAAATCCTTCATGGGCTCTCCTCCCCCTTTGGCCTGCTGCACTGGCTGGGTGCAGGCGGCCTCTCCCTGCCGCACGACCCGCTGGTCAGTCTGAAAATTGCAACATGCAACGTCCTGCAATATTGATTGCAAGAGGATGAGGCTGTCAACCCCTATCTACAGCACGACCCAGGCACTTTGACGGTTGCTCGAGTCCACCGCGGCTTCGACGAAGCGCACACCCCTGACGCCATCGGCCACCGTGGCGGCATGGCAGGGCACTTCGGACGGGCGGCCTTCGATACGGGCCAGCAGGTCCACCGCAACTTCGGAGTAAAGATTGGCGAAGGCTTCCAGATAGCCCTCGGGATGGCCGCGCGGGACACGGGTCATCAACTGTGCGTCGGCCAGCATATAGCTGTCGCCCCGCTCCATCCGCTGCACCGCCTGGCCGAGGGGGGCGAAGATCAGCACGTCGGGCTGCTCCTGCCGCCATTCAAGGCCCCCCGCCGCGCCGTAGACCCGGATACGCAACCCGCAGGGATTGCCCGGCGCGGCCTGGCTGGCGATCAGCGTGCCGGTGGCGCCGCCGTCGAACTTCAGCAGCAGGTGCGCGGTATCGTCCAGCCGCCGCTTCGGATGGGTGCTGCGCAGGTCGGCGGCCAGTGCCGTCGCCTCCAGCCCCGAGACGAAGCGGGCCAGATGGAAGGCATGGGTGCCGATGTCGGCGATGGCGCCACCGGGACCGGAGCGGGCGGGATCTGTCCGCCAGCCCTCGACCGGCTCTTCCCCCGGCGGCACGGTCAGCCAGTCGCCCAGGAACTCCACATGCACCGCGTTGACCGGGCCAAGCTGCCCCGCCGCGATCATGGCGCGGGCCTGCCGGACCATCGGATAGGCGGCGAAGGCATGGGTGACGTAGAAGCCCAGACCGCTCTCTGCCGCCCGCGCCTCAAGGTCCAGCGCGTCGGCCAGCGTGGTGGTCATCGGCTTGTCGCAGATCACGTGGATGCCCGCGTCCAGAAAGGCGCGGGCGATGGCGTGGTGGCTGTGGTTGGGCGTGGTGATGGCCACCACCTCGATCCCGTCCGGCCGGGCGGCCTCGGCCCGGGCCATTTCGCGGAAATCGGCATAGCTGCGGTCGGGCGGCAGGAACCAAGCGGCGCCCGCCTCGCGCGCCACCTCGGGGCGCGAGGACAGCGCCCCCGCGACCAGCCGGTAACGGTTGTCCATCCGCGCCGCGATGGCATGGACCGGGCCGATGAAGCCGCCGCCACCGCCACCGACGATGCCCAGCCGCAACTGGCGGGGCGCGGGCGGCAGGACGGCGCGGCCAGCGTTCACATTGGCCTTGTCGCTCATGCGGCACCCCCTTCGGGCAGGACGACATTGGCCCAGTCGCCGGACTGGAGGGCACGCACCCCGGCCTCGGCCACCGCCATGGCGACCGCGCCGTCCCATGCCGTGGAGCCTGCGCCGCGGGTCTTCCCCGCGTTCAGCGCGGCGATCCAGTCGGTGAATTGCAGGCGATAGGCATCGGCGAAGCGCACCACGAAATCCGCCGGATGCGACCGCGTCGCCCCCTGCGCCGTCAGCCGGGTGACCGCCGGGCGTTCCGCCATGCGCAGGGTGCCCCCGGTTCCCAGCACCTCGGTCCGCACGTCGTAGCCGTAAAGCACGTTGGCCGAGTTCTCCATCTCCACCAGCAGGCCCGAGGCGGTTTCGGCAATGGCCAGCAGCGGGTCGACCAGCCCGCCCTGCGGCGCGGCGCGGGGCACCATGACGCGGATGCGAGTGATCTCGTCCCCGGTCAGCCAGCGCAGGATGTCGATCTCGTGCACCATGGAGTTGGTGATGCCCTGCACTCCGGTCATGAAGGCGGGCGCGCGGCCGTTGCGGTGGATCAGCCGCAGCAGCATGGGCTGGCCGACCGAGGGCAGATGCGCCTTCAGGTCGTGGTAGTCCGGGTCGAAGCGGCGCATGTAGCCCACCTGCACCAGCCCGCGCCCGGCATCGGCGCGCAGGATGGCCTCGGCCTCGGCCATGGTGGCGGCCAGCGGCTTTTCGCACAGTACCGGCTTGCCCGCCGCCAGCGCCGCCAGAACCTGCCCGGCATGGCTTTCGTCGGGCGAGACGATCAGCACGGCGTCCACCTGCGGATCGGCGATCAGCGCTTCGGCCGTCGCCGCCACCCGCGCGCCGGGCGCCTGCGCCGCCGCGCGTTCCGCCCGGGCCGCGTCGGGGTCGGTGACCGCGACCACCCGCGCGCCGCCAAGGGCCGCCAGCGTCGCCACATGGGCGGTGCCCATCACCCCCGCCCCGATAACCCCGATGCCGATCATGCGCGTCTTCCCATTTTCTGCGTGCGGATGGTGTCCAGCCAGACCGCGGCGATCAGGATCACGCCGACGACGATCTGCTGGATGAACGGCGACATGCCCAGGATGTTCAGCGCGAAGCGGATCTCGGACATGATCAGCGCGCCGAGGATGGCGCCCCAGACCGTGCCGCGCCCGCCCATCAGGCTGCCGCCGCCGATGACCACCGCGGCGATGGCGTCCAGTTCGTAGCCGAAGCCGATGCCGGGATGGGCCGAGTTGATGCGGGCGGCAAGGATGATCGAGGCCAGCCCCGCCGTGGCGCCCGATACCGCAAAGACCCCCAGCTTGACCTTGCGCACGTCGATCCCGGCGCGCCGCGTCGCCTCTTCATTGCCGCCAAGGGTGAAGGTGTAGCGGCCGAGGCGGGTCTGGTAGAAGACGAAGATCATCAGCACGGCGAAGCCCAGCATGATCAGAACCGGCACCGGCACGCCCAGGAACTTGCCACCGCCATAGACCTCGAAGCTTTCGGGGAAGCCGTAGAGCGAACGGCCGTTGCTGATGGTCAGCGCCAGCCCCTGCGCGATGCCCAGCATCCCCAGCGTGACGATGAAGGATGGCAGCCGGGCATAGGCGACCAGAAGGCCGTTGACCGCCCCCACCGCCAGCCCGGTGCCCACCGCCAGCGCGAAGCCGATGCCAAGCGGCAGGCCCAGGTCGATGACGCCCACCCCCATCACCACCATCGACAGCGACATGACGGTGCCCACGGAAATGTCGATCCCGCCCGAGATGATGACCATCATCACCCCGATGGCCAGGATCGCCCGGACCGAGGCCTGCAGGAAGATCAGCGTGACGTTGTCGACGCTGAGGAACCCGCTCTGCACCACCTCCATGCCCAGAAGAAGCGCCAGGAAGACGATCACCATCGATCCCTGCGACAGCACCTTTCGCAGCGTGGCGCGGGTGGACCGGTCGCCCATGCCGACGGTGGTGACGTTCTGCGGCCGTTCGGTCATTGCGGTTTCCCTTCCGCCAGCGGTTCCTCGATGCCCGAGATGATCATGCGGACCAGCCCGTCGCGGGTGACCTGGCTGACGGGCCGGTTCGTCACCAGCCTGCCGGTCTTCAGGATCACCACCCGGTCGGCGACGCGCAGCACGTCGTCCATGTTGTGCGAGATCAGCACGATGGCCTCGCCCCGGGCGCGCAGCCCTTCGATCAGTTGCAGCACCTGTTCCTGCTGCGCCACGCCAAGCGCGGCGGTCGGCTCGTCCATGATGATCATCTTCGCCGCCGAATAGACGCTCTTGGCGATGGCGATGGTCTGGCGCTGACCGCCCGAGAAATCGCGGACCGGCGCGGTGATGTCGGTGATGTTGATGCGCAATTCGTTCAGCAGGCGGCGGGTTTCCTCGGCCATGCGCTTGCGGTCGAACAGCTTGATCAACCCGCCGAGGATCGGGCGGCGCAATTCGCGGCCAAGGAAGATGTTGGTCGGCACATCCACGTTGTCGCAAAGCGCAAGGTCCTGGTAGACCGTCTCGATCCCCAGCGCCTTGGAGCGCGCGGGAGAGCCGATCTCGACCTTTTCGCCGTCGATGGTGACCTCGCCCTCGTCGGCGGTGACGGCTCCGGCGAGGATCTTGATCAGCGTCGACTTGCCGGCGCCGTTGTCGCCCAGAAGCGCCACCACCTCGCCGCGGCCGACGTGGAAGTCGACGCCCTGCAAGGCCGCGACCCCGCCGTAATACTTGCCGATGCCCTGCATCCGCACGATGGGCGGGCCGTCGGCCGCCGGGGAAGGAACCGTCATCTCAGTCTCCGCTGGAAGAACGGGCGGCCCCGCCCCAGACGGGGCCACCCCGCAAGCTCATTCGGCGATGCCGAGGATGTCGCGCCGGTAGGCATCGACGTTCCAGGCGTGAACAAGCTGCATCCCGCTGTCGACCTTCTTCGGGAAGTCGGCGGCGGTCTTCTCGCCCCGGGCGATGGCCACCAGCGTCTCGACCGAAATGTCGGCCATGCCCTTGGCGCTTTGCGCCACATCGCCCGCGGCGCGGCCCTGCTTGATCAGATCGGTGCCCTCGGGGATGCCGTCGAAGCCGATCACGATCACGTCGGAGCGGCCCGCACGCCGCAGCACCTCGGCCGCGCCGACCGCCATCAGGTCGGAAGAGGCGAAGATCAGGTTCAGGTCGGGGTTGGCCTGCAGGATCGCCTCGGTCGCCTCGACGCCGCCCGGCGTGGTCCAGTGGCCGGTGATCGAGCTGACCAGTTCGATGTCCGGATATTTGGCGATGCCCTCGTGGAAGCCCTGCCTGCGCAGCGCGGCGGCCTCCGATCCCGGCTCGCCCTCCAGCTGGGCGACCTTGCCCTTGTAGCTGAGCAGCGAGGCCGCATAGTCCGCAGCCAACCCCGCCGCCGCCACGTTGTCGGTGCCCACCAAAGAGACGTAGTTCGCCTCGTCGGTCTCTACCCCGCCGTCGATCAGCATCACCGGGATGCCCGCCTCGGCCGCGCGCTTGACCGCGGGGGCCAGCCCCTTGCTGTCCAGCGCCGCCAGCGCGATACCGTCGACCTTGCGCGAGATCAGCGCCTCCATGGCGGCAACCTGCTCCTCGATGGCGCCATGGCCCGAGACGGAATGGATCTCGACCTCCACCCCCAGTTCCGCGCCCTTGGCCTTCGAGAATTCGGCGATGTTGTTCATGAAGATGTCGTTGATCACGGTCTTGGGCAGCACCCCGATCACAAGCTTGTCCTGCGCAAGGGCCGACCGCGATGCGGCCAGCATGGCCACGCTGGCCGCGCCCGCCATGAGGGTGCGTCTGCTGACGTTCATTTCGTGTTCCTCCCGGCCCGTTTCCTCCTCCGTCTGCGGGCGGGCCTGCCGCAGATCGGGGTTTGCCTGCCGGTTTTGCTACCGGTAGCAATTCCCTGCGCAACGGATATCATCACAAAACGATTCGCGTCAATTCTTATTGCAAAAGCGGTGCAGGTTGCGGCCGGGCCGCAGGCGGATAAGGTGATGTCATGGCGAAACGAAGCGAAGCCCCGACCTCTGCCGATGTTGCCCGGATGGCCGGGGTGTCCAAATGGACGGTGATCCGCGCCTTCGATCCGCAGGGTCTGATCGCCGCCGATACCCGCGCCCGGGTGCTGGAGGTGGCGAACACGCTGGGCTACGCGCCGAACCTGCTGGCCCGCAGCCTGGCAACACGGCGCAGCCAGCAGGTGGCGGTGCTGGTCGACGATTTCGACAATCCCTACAAGCTGCCCACGCTCTCGCTCCTGACCGCCGCGCTGCAGGGGCAGGGCATCCTGACCACGCTGATCAACATCAACGGCAGCTTCGACCATCTGGCGGCGCTGACCGATGCGCGGCAAAGGCTGATCGACGCGGTGGTGCTGTTCGGCACGGCCTTCACGCCGGAAACGCTGGCCCATGCGCGGGCGGGGGGCGGGCCGCCCTGCTATGTGCTGGCGCGCGATTGCGACCTGCCGGGCGTGGTCTCGCTGCACACCGACCCGATCAGCGCCATGCAGACCATCGGCGCGCATCTGTGGGACCATGGCTATCGCCGCCCGGTGTTCCTGTGCGGGCCGCGCACCCATTCGACCGCGCTCGGCCGCCGCCGTGCCATGCGGGGGTTCTGGGCCGGCCGCGGCATCGCCATGGGCGAGATCGTGGCCGACCGCTACGACATGGACACCGCCGGGCGGGGGGCGGTCGCCGCCTTCGCCGAAGGCCCCCGCCCCGATGCGCTGATCTGCGAGAACGACATCCTCGCCATCGGCGCGATGGAGGCGCTGCGGGCCGAACTGGGCCTGTCGGTGCCGGGGGACATCGCCGTCACCGGCTTCGACGACATCGACATCGCCCGGATGCCCTCTTACCGGCTGACGACATGGCGGCAGCCGGTGGCCGAGATGGTGGGGCTGCTGGTCGGCTTCCTGACCGGGCAGCAGGAGCCGCATTCCGTCTCGCTGCCCGGCACCTTCATCCGGCGTGAGAGCGCCTGAGGGCTGCGCGGGCCTTCGGACCCGCGCCGTTTCCGTTCCGGGTCAGACGGCGACAGGGGTCAGCCAAGGTTGATCCTCGGCCTCGTGGCTGTCCACCACGGCCTCGACGAAAGCCACGCCCTTCAGCCCGTCATAAGCGGTCGGCAGGTGCTGGCCGATGGGCGCGGGCGCGCGATTCTCGCGCCTTGCCCGGATCGCCTCGGCGAAACCGGCGTAAAGGTTGGCGAAGGCTTCCAGATAGCCCTCGGGATGGCCGGGCGGGGTGCGGGTGCGGGCCTTCGCATCCGCCGACAGGTCGTCGGCGCCGCGCTTGATCACCTGCACCCGGCCATTCAGCGGGGTCAGGACCAGTTCGTTCGGCTGCTCCTGGAACCATTGCAGCGAGCCTTTCTCGCCGAACACCCGCAGCCGCACGCCGTTGGAATTGCCGATGGCCACCTGCGACGACCACAAAAGCCCCCGCGCCCCGCCTTCGTAGCGCAGCATCACATGGGCGTTGTCGTCCAGCGCCCTTCCGCCGACGAAAGTCGCCAGATCGGCGGTCAGCGATTGCAGCTTCAGCCCGGTGACGAAGCCCGCCAGATGATAGGCATGGGTGCCGATGTCGCCGATGGAGCCGCCGCGGCCGTTCTTCTTCGGGTCGGTCCGCCATGCCGCCTGCGCATTGCCCTTCTGTTCGATGGCGGTGGACATCCATTCCAGCGGATATTCCACCTGCACCGTGCGCACCGCGCCGATCTCGCCCGCCGCCACGCGGACGCGGGCCTCGTGCACCATCGGATAGCCCGAATAGGTATAGGTCACCCCGACGAAGCGGCCCGAGTCCCGCGCCAGTGCCTCCAGCGCCACCGCATCCTCAAGCGTGGCGGTCAGCGGCTTTTCGCAGATCACGTCGAAGCCCGCCTCGATCAGCGCCTTGGCAATGGGGTAATGGGTGAAGTTCGGCGTGCAGATCGCCACCGCATCCACCCGGTCCTCGCGCGCGGCTTCCCCGGCGATCAGTTCCTGATAGGTGCCATAGCTGCGGGCCGGGTCGATCCCCTCGGCCAGCGCGAAGGCGCGGCCCTTCCCGGGGTCGGCATCGAAGGCCCCGGCCACCAGTGCCCACGCCCCGTCCAGCCGCGCCGCAAGGCGGTGGATATTGCCGATATAGGCGCCCTGCCCGCCGCCGACCATGCCAAGACGCAGATGCTTGCCGCCCATCATTCCTCCAGCCCGAGCATCGCCCGGTTCGCGGCGCGGTTGGCGCCGGATTTCACGAAATCGTCGAAGGCCCGGTCCGAGACACGGATGATGTGGTCGGCGATGAAAGCCGCCCCCTCGCGCGCGCCGTCCTCGGGGTGCTTGATGAAGCATTCCCATTCCAGCACCGCCCAGCCGTCGAAACCGTAGGTGCCCAGTTTGGTGAAGATCGCGCCGAAATCGACCTGCCCGTCGCCGGGGGACCGGAAGCGGCCCGCGCGTTTCGACCACGGCTGATAGCCGCCATAGGCACCGGACTTGCCGTCGGGGCGGAACTCGGCGTCCTTGACGTGGAAGGTCCTGATCCGGTCGTGGTAGTGGTCGAGGAAAGCAAGGTAATCCATGCCCTGCAGCACCAGATGGCTGGGGTCGTACATCAGATTGGCGCGCGGGTGGTTCTTCACCTTCTCAAGGAAGACCTCCCACGAATGGCCGTCATGCAGATCCTCGCTGGGGTGAATCTCGTAGCAGACATCTACGCCATGGGCGTCGAAGTCGTCCAGGATCGGGGTCCAGCGCCGGGCCAGTTCGTCGAAGCCCTCTTCCACCAGCCCCTCGGGCCATTGCGGATAGGGGTAGAGATAGGGCCAGAGCAGGGCGCCCGAGAAGGTGACATGCCGGTCGATCCCCAGCCGCTTCGATGCACGGGCGGCGAAGCGCAATTGCTCTTCCGCCCATGCCCGCCGCCGGGCCGGATTGCCCCGCACGGCTTCGGGCGCGAAGCTGTCCATGATCGCGTCATGCGCCGGATGCACCGCCACCAGTTGCCCGGTGATATGCGAGGCGAATTCGGTGATCTCCAGCCCATGGCCGGCCAGCAGCCCGCGCAGATCGTCGCAATAGGCATCGCTTTCGGCGGCCTGCTTCATGTCGATCAACCGGGTGTCCCAAGTCGGGATCTGCACCCCCTTGAAGCCCTTCTCCGCCGCCCATGCCGCAAGGCCGGGCAGCGAGTTGTAGGGTGCCTGATCGGCGGCGAACTGGGCCAGGAACACCCCCGGCCCCTTGATCGTCTGCATCGCTTACGCCTCCAGCTTCGCGGCAGGCACCGGCGCGTCGTCGTAGCCGCCATAGACCGACTGGTCGAAGGGGATCACCGCGCCCGTCATCATCCCGGCATCGTCCGAGGCCATCCACAGCACGGCCTTCGCCACCTCGACCGGGTCGAGGATGCGGCCGAAGGGCTTGGCCGCCGCCGCGCGGTCGATGAAGCCGGGATCGCCGGTCTCCGACAGCACCAGAGCGCGTTCGTTGTCGGAATTCATCCAGCCGATATCCAGCTCGTTGATATGGATCCGGTGCCGCATCAGGGCGAAGGCCCCGTGGCGGGTCAGCGTCGCCAGCGCCCCCTTGGACCCGGCATAGGGCGCAAGGAAGGGCTGGCCGGTCAGCCCGGACATGGAGCCGATGTTGACGATCCGCCCTTCGATCCCTTCGCGGATCATCACGCTGGCCGCGTCCTGCATCAGGAAGAACGGCGCGCGGGTGTTGACGGCGAACATGCGGTCGAACAGGTCAGGCGTGGTGTTCAGGATGTTGCCGCGGTCGGTCAGGCCCGCGGCGTTGACAAGGATGTCCACCCGGCCGAAGCGCTTGTCGGCGGCAGGCACGATGGCGCGCACCGCGTCGATGTCGGCCAGGTCGGCGGCGACCATCTCGACCGGCACGCCGGTCTTGCCGGTGATCTCTTGCGCGACTGCCCGGCCCTTCTCGACCCCGCGGCCGACGATCACGATGCCCGCCGCGCCCGCCTCGGCGAAGACGCGGGCGATGGCGGCGCCAAGGCCCTGCGTGCCGCCGGTGATGATGGCGATCTTGCCGTCGATCCGGTTCATTGCACCACCTCATATCCCGCCGCCGCCATCACGCGCAGCAATTCCCCGTGACCCTTCTTCGCCATCTCCAGCGGGGGAGAGACCTTCGGGTCCTGCTCGGCCTCGACCACGAACCAGCCCTGATAGCCCTTGGCCGCCAGCGCCTTGGTGATCGCCTCGAAGTCCAGCGACCCGTCGCCCGGCACGGTGAAGGCGCCCTTCACCACCGCATCGAGGAAGGACTCGCGGCTGCGGTCCAGCCCGTCGATCACCGATTGGCGGATGTCCTTGGTGTGGACATGGGTGATCCGGGCATGGTGGTTGTCGATCACCCGCAGATTGTCGCCCCCGGCAAAGGCCATGTGGCCCGCGTCGAACAACAGCGGCACGGTGGAATGCTTCATCAGCAGGTCCAGTTCCGCCTCGGTCTCGATGGCCGCGGCCATGTGGTGGTGGTAGCTGATCGGCATGCCTTCGGCGGCGCACCAGTCGGCGAAATCGCTGATCTTGCGGCCATAGGCGGCGATCTCGGCCTCGGTCAGCTTCGGCTTGGTCGCCAGCGGCGCGGATTTCACGCCCTGAATGCTGCGCGCGGTCTCGCCATAGACGATGCAGGGCGCGCCCGCCGCTTTGAAGAAGGCCAGCTGCTGCGCGATGCGGTCCTTTTCCACCTCGATATCGCCGTCCAGCAGCAGGCCGGAGAACCAGCCGCCGCAGACCGAGATGCCGTATTTCGCAAGGATCGGCCCCAGCTCGGCCATGTCCATCGGAAAGCGGCGGCCGGTTTCCATGCCGGTGAAGCCCGCCACGCTGGCCTGCCGCAGGCATTCCTCAAGGCTCACGTCATCCGACAGTTCCGCCAGATCGTCGTTCCACCACGCGATCGGCGCGATACCCAGTCTTGCCTTCATGCCTTACACTCCCACGCGCTGATTGGCGCGAATTGCATCCTGAGCCTTGCGCGCCTCGCGCACCTTCTCGAACTCCGAAACCTCGGGCACGCCCACGTCCCAGTCGGCATCGCCCGGCACCCAAGCCCAGGCATCCGACACGATGGAAATCACCGTAGGCCCGTCGTTCTGCAAGGCCCATTTCACCGCCTCTTCCAGATCGGCAAGGCTTTCGGCGCGGCGGGCCTTGGCCCCCATCGCCTCGGCATGCTTGACGAAATCGACATGCAGCGGGTTGTCGCGGTTCTGCACCCGGCAATCGGCCAGAAGGTTGTTGAACCCCGGCACGCCCTTGAACTGCTGCAGCCGGTTGATCACCGCATAGCCGCCGTTGTCGCAGACCACGACCACCATCCTGTGGCCGGTCAGCGCCGCCGAATAGATGTCGGAGTTCATCATCATGTAGGTGCCGTCGCCCAGCATGACGATGGGCGTGCCGCCCGCCGCGCCCGGGCCTTCCTGCGCCATGGCGCAACCCCATCCGGCGGCGATTTCGTAGCCCATGCAGGAAAAGCCGAATTCGCAGTCGAAGGTGTTGGGGTTCTTCACCCGCCAGCCCTTGGTGATCTCGCCCGGGGTGCCGCCCGCCGCGCCGATCAGCGTGTCCGACGGGCCCGCCACCTTGTTCAAGACGCCGATGACCTGCGCGTAGGAGGGCACCGGCGCGTTGGTCGGGTTCTGGTGGTCGTCGAGGATCTTGTTCCACTCGGCAAACAGGGTCTTCGCCCGCTTCATCAGGCCCGCGTCCGCCTTCCAGTCGCCCAGCGCGCCGTCCAGATCCGTGATGGTTTCCAGCGCATCGCCCACCACCGACAGCGCCCGGTGCTTCACCGCATCGAAGCGCGCGGCATTGACCGAGATGAAGCGGGCGTCCTGCGCGAAGGCCGTCCACGACCCCGTGGTGAAGTCCTGCAACCGCGTGCCGATGGCCAGGATCACGTCGGCCTCCTTGGCCAGCGCATTGGCCGAGGTGGAACCGACGATGCCGATCGGCCCGGCATGGACCGGGTGGTCATGGGTCAGCGCGCCCTTGCCGGCGATGGTCTCCACCACCGGGATGCCGCGCCTGGCCGCGAATTCCGCCAGCTTCTCCTCGGCCAGCGAATAGCGCACGCCGCCGCCCGAGATGATCAGCGGCCGCTTCGCCGTCTTCAGCAGCGCCGCCGCCTCGGCCACCGCGTCGCGGTCGGGACGCGGGCGCGGGATGCGCCAGACCTTCGGCTCGAAGAACACCTCGGGGTAGTCGAAGGCCTTTTCCTGCGTATCCTGCGCCAGCGCGATGAAGGCCGGGCCGCAATCGGCCGGGTCCAGCATGGTGGCGATGGCCTGCGGCAGCGAGGTGATGATCTGCTCGGGCAGGCTGATGCGGTCCCAGTAGCGCACCACCGGCTTGAAGGCGTCGTTCACCGTCACCGTGGGGTCGCCGAAATGCTCCACCTGTTGCAGCACCGGGTCGGGCAGGCGGTTGGCGAAAGTGTCGCCCGCCAGCAGCAGCACCGGCAGCCGGTTCGCCATCGCCGTGCCCGCCGCCGTGACCATGTTGGCCGCGCCGGGGCCGATGGAGGTGGCGGCGATCATCACCTGCCGCCGCCGCTTGGCCTTGGCGAAACCGATGGCCGCCAGCGCCATCGACTGTTCGTTCTGGCCCCGCCAGGTGGGCAGCTTGTCCTGCACCTGCTCCAGCGCTTCGCTGAGGCAGGTGACGTTGCCGTGGCCGAAGATGCCGAACACCCCGGCGAACAGCGGGACGCGTTCGCCCTCGATCTCGGTGAACTGGTTGCACAGATAGCGCACAAGGGCCTGAGCCATGGTCAGGCGCACGGTATTCCGGGTCATCTCGCCTCCTCCCGCGGATGGATTTGCACCGACATTACGGAATGACGATTGACAGCGCAACAGTTCTGCAATGACTATTGCACAAAGCTTCCGGGAGGAGATCGAATGTTGAAGATTGCTGTCCTCGGCTGCGGCCGCATCGGCCGTATGCACGCAGAGAATATTGCCCGCCATCCGCGCGCCGCGCTGGCCGGGGTCTATGACATCCACCAGCCCTCGGCCGTCGAAGTGGCCGAAAAACTGGGCGCGGTGCGATTCGAATCAGCCGAAGCCGTCTTCGCTTCGGCCGATGTGGATGCGGTGCTGATCGCCACGGCGACCGCCACCCATACCGGCTATATCGAGCAGGCGGTGGCGGCGGGCAAGGCGGTGCTGTGCGAAAAGCCGATCGACCTGTCGCTGGCGCGGGTGGACGAATGCGCCGCGCGAATCAGGGGCACCAAGCTGCCGGTCATGCTGGGCTTCTGCCGCCGCTTCGACCCGGGCCACCGCGCGGTGCGGCAGGCCATCCTGTCGGGCGAGATCGGCGAGTTGCACCAGGTCGTCATCACCTCGCGCGATCCGGGCATGGCGCCCGATGCCTATATCGAGGTCTCGGGCGGCATCTTCCGCGACATGACGATCCATGACTTCGACCTTGCCCGCTACATGCTGGGCGAGGAGGTGACCGAAGTCACCGCCACCGGCTCTCGCCTTGTCGATCCGGCGCTGATGGAGCGGTGCGGCGACTACGACACCGTGTCGATCATCCTGAAGACCGCGGGCGGCAAGCAGGCGGTCATCACCAACTCGCGCCGCGCGGTCTATGGCTACGACCAGCGGGTCGAGGCCTTCGGATCGGGCGGCATGGCGATCTCGGAAAACCACCGGGTCAACAACATGCAGCTCTACACCGGCGATTTCACCGCCCAGGGCGCGGTGCTGCAGAACTTCTTCATCGAACGCTACACCCAGGCCTTCGCGGCCGAGATCGACAGCTTCGTCGATTCGGTGGAACGCGGCACCCCTGTCGAGGTGGGCTTCGAGGACGGCCGTCTGGCGCTTCTGCTGGCCGAGGCGGCGATCCGTTCGGTGGCCGAGGGGCGCACGGTGAAAACCAGCGAATTGGGCTGAGCCATGTATCAGGATTTCGGACTGTTCATCGACGGGGCATGGCGCAAGGCCGGCGCCGAGGGCGAGGTGATCTCGCCCGTCACCGAAAAGCCGCTTGGCCGGGCGCCGCAGGCCACGGCAGAGGACACGCGCACCGCGCTGGACGCCGCCGCGCGCGCCCTGCCCCTTCTGCGCGCCATGGGCGGCTTCGCCCGCGCCGACGCCCTGCACAAGGCGGCGGACGAGATGATCCGCCGGGCCGAGGAAGGCGCGCGGATGATCGCCACCGAGACCGGCAAGCCCATCGCGCAGGCCGGGCGGGAATGGGGCCTCGCCTGCGACCAGTTCCGCTGGTACGCCGAAGAGGCCCGCCGCATCTATGGCCGCGTGGTGGAAAGCCGCGTGCCCGGCGGACGGTTCGAGGTCACCCGCGAGCCGGTAGGCATCGTCGGCGCCTTCACCGCCTGGAACTTCCCCGCCGCGCTGCCCGCCCGCAAGCTGGCCCCGGCGCTGGCCGCCGGTTGCCCGGTGGTGCTGCGGCCCTCGTCGCAGACGCCGGGCGTGGCGATGGTGATGGTCGATTGCCTGCGCGCCGCCGGTCTGCCCGATGGCGCGGTGAACCTTGTCGTCGGCACGACCGCCGCGACCTATGCGCCGATCATGGCCGACAAGAGAGTGCGCAAGGTCAGCCTGACCGGATCGACCCGCGTCGGCCAGCAGATGATCCGCGATGCCGCCGAGACGGTGAAGAAGGTGTCGATGGAACTGGGCGGCAACGCCCCCGCGATCATCTACGACGATACCGATCTTGAGGCCGCGCTGGATGTCTGCGTGCCGACGAAATTCGCCAATTCCGGACAGGTCTGCGTCACCCCCGACCGGTTCTTCGTGCATGACAGCCTGCATGACGCCTTCGTCGATGGCTTCGTGGCGCGGACCGCGAAGATCCGGCTGGGCGACGGGCTGGACCCGGCAACCGGCATGGGCCCGCTGATCAACGCCGGACGGCTGGCCGAGATCGACGCCATCGTTCAGGACGCGCTGGCCTCGGGCGCGACGCTGGCCCATGGCGGCAAGCGGTCGCCCGACCACAACAGCGGCTTCTTCTACCAGCCGACGGTTCTGACCAATGTCACCGACGGCATGCGGGTCTTTGCCGAGGAGAACTTCGGCCCCATCGCCGCGATCACCCGCTTCGGGGCAGAGGACGAGGTGCTGGCCCGGGCCAATGCCAGCGACATGGGGCTGTCGGCCTATGCCTTCACCCGCTCGCCCGAGCGCGCACGGCGCACGGTGGCGACGCTGAAGGCGGGGATGGTCGGCATCAACAGCTTTGCGCTGGCGGCCAGCGAGGCGCCCTTCGGCGGCACCAACCATTCCGGCATGGGGCGCGAAGGCGGCAGCGAGGGGATCGAGGATTACCTCGACACCAAGCTGGCGCAGATCGTGTTCTGAAGGAGGGGGCCATGGAGAACAGGCTGAAACGGATCTGGGCCGAGGGCCGCCCCGCCATCAACGGCTGGCTGTCCATCGGCAATGCCTTCACCGCCGAGATCATGGCGGCGCAGGGCTATGACAGCATCACCATCGACATCCAGCATGGCGCGCTGGACTACGGCTCGGTCCTGCCGATGCTTCAGGCGATGCGCGCTTCGGGCGTGGTGCCGATGGCGCGGGTGCCATGGCGCGAGCCGGGCATCGTGATGAAGGCGCTGGACGCGGGCGCCATGGGGATCATCTGCCCGATGGTCAACTCGGCGGAGGAGGCGGCGGAATTCGTCAGCTATACCCGTTACCCGCCGCTTGGCCAGCGCAGCTTCGGCCCGACGCGGGCGGCCATCGCCTATCCGGGCTATGGCGTCGCGGCGAACGACCAGGTGCTGGCGCTTGCGATGATCGAGACGCAGCAGGGCGTCGACAACCTTGAGGAAATCGCCGCCACTCCGGGCCTCGATGGTCTCTATATCGGCCCGGCGGACCTGACGCTGGGCACCCAGAACGGCCGCCTGCCGCCCGGCTTCGACCGGGAAGAGCCGGAGATGGTGACGCTGATCCAGCGCATCCTTGCCATCTGCAAGGCGAACGGCATCCGCGCCTGCCTGCATTGCGGAACGCCCGCCTATGCCGCCAAGGCCATCGGCTGGGGCTTCGACCTGACCACGGTCTCGGGCGACAGCCGCCTGCTGGCCGGGGCCGCCGCCGCCTCGGTCAAGGAATGGCGCGCGCTGACCGGGGCCGGGCAAGCCGCCCCCGATGCCCCGAAAGGAGGCTACTGATGCCGCATCTTCTGGTGGCCGGAAAGCTGCATCCCGTGGGCGAGGCGCTGCTGCACCGCCTGCAGGGGCAGGGCGTGACGGTGGATTACGTCACGGAAATCTCCGAACCCTCCTACGCGCCGCTGATCCACAAGGCCGACGCGCTGGTGATCCGCACCCAGCCGCTTTCGGCGGCGACGGTGGCGCAGGCCGAACGGCTGCGCGTGGTGTCGCGCCATGGTGTCGGCTACGATTCCGTCGATCTGGCGGCGCTGAACGACCGCGGCATCGCGCTGACCATCGTCGGCGACGTGAACTCGGTCTCCGTCGCCGAACATGCGATGATGCAGTTGCTGGCCGGGGCGAAACGCGTCCTGCGGGCCGACCGTTCGGTGCGTGAGCCGGGACAATGGGGTTGGCGCAACCGGCTGGAACAGCAAGAGATTTCCGGCAAGAACCTGCTGATCCTGGGCTATGGCCGCACCGGCCGGCATCTGGCGCGGATGGCCGCCGGGTTCCAGATGCAGGTGCGCGCCTGCGACCCCTGGCTTGAACGCGCGGGCTGGCCCGACGGCCCGGTGCGCCCGGTGTCGCTTGAGGAAGGTCTGGCCTGGGCCGACTGCATCTCGGTCCACATCCCGCGCGGCGACCGCCCTGCCATCGGCGCGGCCGAGATCGCCCGGATGAAGCCCGGCGTGCTGCTGGCCAATACCGCCCGCGGCGGCGTGGTGGACGAAGCGGCGCTGGCCGAGGCGCTGGCCTCGGGCCATGTCGGCGCGGCGGGGGTGGACGTGTTCGAGATCGAGCCGCCCGAAACCTCGCCCCTCTTCGCCTGCGACACCGCGATCCTGTCGCCGCATATCGCGGGCCTGACCGCCGACTGCGCCGAACGCATGGCCGTCGCCGCCATCGAGAACGCCCTGGGCTATCTCGACGGCAGCATCGACCCCGACCTGATCGTCAACCGGGACACCGTCCATGTCTGAAAAACCGAAACTCCGCCTTGGCCTGATCGGCACCGGCTTCATGGGCAAGACCCATGTCTTCGGCTTCGCCACCGCGCAGAAGGTGTTCGACCTGCCCCATGACATCGTGCTGCATACCGTGGCCGATGTGACCGAAGAGGCCGCCCGCCACGCCGCCGAAGGCTGGGGCTTCGCCCATGCCACCACCGACTGGCGCAACCTGGTGAACGATCCCGAGATCGACATCGTCGACATCACCGCCCCCAACGCGCTGCACAAGGAGATGGCCTTGGCCGCCATCGCCGCGGGCAAGCATGTCTATTGCGAAAAGCCGCTGGCGCCGCTGGCCGGGGATGCCCTCGAGATGGCCGAGGCTGCAGAAGCGGCGGGGATCAGGACGCAGGTCGGTTTCAACTACCTCTGCAACCCGATGATCCATGTCGCGCGCGAGATGATCGCGGCGGGGGAACTGGGCGAGATCCGCAGCTACCGCGGCGTCCATGCCGAGGATTACATGACCGATCCGGCCAGCCCCTTCACCTTCCGCCACGATCCGGCGGGCGGCGGCGCGCTGGCCGACATCGGCAGCCACGCGCTGGCCACGGCGGAATTCCTGCTGGGGCCGATCACCCGGGTGATGGGCGATTGCGTCACCGCCATCGCCAGCCGCCTCGGGCCGGACGGGCGCCAGCGCGCCATCGAGGTCGATGACATCGGACGCGCCTTCCTGCGCTTCGGGAACGGCGCAACCGGCAGCATCGAGGCGAACTGGGTCGCCACCGGCCGCAAGATGCAGCACGATTTCGAGATCTACGGCTCGAAAGGGGCGCTGCTGTTCAGCCAGGAACGCTTCAACGAACTGCATTTCTACGCCACCGGCGATGCGCCCGGCCGCCGCGGCTTCCGCCGGATCGAGGCGGCGCCGGACCATCCGCCCTATGGCGCCTTCTGCGTGGCGCCCGGCCACCAGCTTGGCTTCAACGACCTGAAGGCGATCGAGGTGGCGGGCTACATCAATGCCATCGCGGGCAAGGGGGAGGAACCCTTCAACTTCCGCAAGGGCTGGCGCATCCAGTCGCTGATCGAGGCGATCCAGGCTTCAAGCCGCGAACAGGCCTGGCGGGCGATCTGACCCTGCGTCCTATACGGGCGGGGTGGCTGCAACGATCATTGCAAGCACCCCCGCCCGCATGACAGACTGGCATCAGCACCTTCAGGAGGCCGTCCATGTCATTGTCCGGGGTCCAGCCCCCCAAGGATTACGAGTCGCTGATCCGGTTGATCCACGATCGTCACGACCAGATGAGCAAGACCTATCAGCAGATCTCGGTCTTCCTGACGCAGAACCCCAATGACGTGGCGGTGCAGTCGGTCAACGCCATCGCGGAACGCTGCGGCATCCATGCCTCCAGTTTCGTCCGCTTCGCGCAGGCGCTGGGCTACCGGGGGTTCAAGGAATTGCAGGCGCTGTTCCAGAAGCGCCTCGCCACCGCCGCACCGGGGTTCGAGGCACGCGTCAACGCGCTTAAGGAGGAATTGCAAGGACGCGAGGACGCCTCGGACTTCGGCTTCCTGCGCGAACTGGTGGTGCGCGACATCGCCTCGCTGCAAAGCCTGCTGGACGAGATCGACCCCGACAGCCTGAACCGCGCCACCGCGCTTCTGGAACAGGCCGAGGTGGTGTTCCTGCTGGGGCAGTTGCGCTCTACCCCGGTGGTGGAGCTGTTGCGCTACCTGTTCACCATGCTGGGCAAGCGTTGCGTCCTGCTGGACCCGGGCGGCGGGCTGGCCACCCATATGGCCCGCACCATCACCCCGCGCGACGTGCTGGTGGCGGTGTCCTTCCGCTTCTACGCCAATGAGGTGGTGAACATCGTCGAGGAGACCGGCGCCCGCGATGTGCCGATCATCGCGGTGTCGGACAGCACGCTCAGCCCCTTGGCGAAATCGGCGCGGGTGCTGTTCGCGGTGCCCGAGCACGACTATTCGTTTTCCCGCTCGCTGGCCGCACCGATGTGCCTCGTGCAGGCGCTGGCCGTGGGGCTGGCCGCCCGGGTGCAGACCGCCGAGAACCCGCGCATCCCCACGGTGACCGGGGCCTAACGCCTGCGGGCCAAGGCCTCCAGATAGGCCGCCTTCTGGCGCGCCCTGTGCCGGGCGATGCCCACGGCCTCTTCCGGCGAGACCAGCCGGAAGCGGGCGAAATCGCGTGGGCGAAGCTGGGCGAAGCCGTCGATGTCCTCGCTGATCAGCGTGGCGATCTTGGGGTAGCCGCCGGTCGTCTGGTGGTCGGCCAGCAGCACCGTCGCCACCCCGTCGCCCGACACCTGGACCGAGCCGCGCAGGATCGGCTCGGACGGGATGCTCAGCGCCGAAGCCGTCTCAAGCCGCGGCCCGCGCAGGCGGACACCCATCCTGTCGTAGGAATCGGTCAGCTGGAACGGCATCGAGGTCAGCAGGTCCACCGCTTCGGGCGCGAAAAAGCGCTCCTGCGGGCCGAGCACCGCGCGGACGGCGGCGCGGGGCCTTGCCCAGACCGGGCAGGGGATACGGCTCTCGCGATCCTCATGCAGTTCGGCGCCGGTGATGGTCAGTTCCTGCCCCGCGGCCAGCCTGCCGCCGCCGAGGCCCGAGGTCGAATGCGTGGCGCGGCTGCCCAGCCATGAGGGCGCCTGCACCTGCCCGGCGAAGGCAAGGCAGGTCCAGTTGCCCCATGGCCCGGGGCGGATCGTCAGCCGCTCGCCCGCCCGGACGGTCAGCACCGTCCACGACCCCAGCACCCGTTCCCCCGCACCAAGGATGAACCCGCCCCCCGCCACGGCCAGCGTGACCGCGCCGCTGCGGCAGTCCAGCACCAGCCCGCCCAAGGAAACCTCGATCCCCGCCTGCCCCGGCGGATTGCCCAGCGCGGTGTTGGCGATGGCAAGGGACATGCGATCCATCGGGCCGGAGGCGGGCACGCCATAGCGCATCATGCCGCGCCGCCCGCCGTCCTGCACGGTCACATGCGGCCCGGCATGGGCGACGCTGAACACCGCCTCAGCCATCCCGCGCCCTCTCGAACTCCGCGCGGCCGATGCGGCGGAAACGCACGGGATCGCCCACGTCGAACAGGAAGGGGCGGCTTTCGTCGCCGGTCAGGATGCGGGTGGGAGAGCGGCCGAGGATCCACCAGCCGGTCGGCATGGTCAGCGTGGTGATCAGGCATTGCGGCCCGGCGATGATGACGCTGCCCGCGGGAACGCCGCGGCGCGGGGCGGGCTTGCGGTCCAGCCTGATCGCCTCGGGAACCCCGGCCAGATAGGCATAGCCCGGTGCGAAGCCATACACGAAGACGCGGTAGTCGCCCGCCAGATGGGCGCCAATCACCGCCTCTTCCGACAGCCCGGTCCGCGCGGCCACCCCGGGCAGGTCGGGGGCAAGATCGGCATCGTAGCAGACCAGCACCTCGCGCGCCGCGCCTGCCCCGGCCCCGGCCCGGGGTTCGCGCAGCGCCGCAAGGACCGCAGCCCCCACGGCGGCATGATCCGTCGCCAGCGGGTCGAAATCGACCAGCAGGCTGACATAGGCAGGGACAAGCTCTGTCACGCCCGCAGGCGGATGCGCGGAAAGCATCCGGTCCAGATGCAGCACGGCCTCATGCGCGCGGTCGTCGATGGCCTCGGCGAATTCGACAAGCAGCGCGTGGTCGGCCACCGGCGTCAGGCGGGGATGGGCGGGCGTAGGGGCGGTCATGGCAGGAAGGGCACGATGCCGCACCCTGCCGCCTTGAGCCTGTCCCGGATCAGCCGGGCCATCGCCTCGGCCCCCGGCGTGTCGCCATGAACGCAGACGGAATGTGCCGCCAGTGGGATCGGATCGCCGCCAAGGACCGGCATCAGCCCGGTTTCAAGAAAGCGGATCAGCCGCGCGGCGGCCTCTTCCGCGTCATGCAGCACAGCCCCTTCGCGGGACCGGGGAACAAGGCGGCCATCGGGCAGATAGGCCCGGTCGGCGAAGATCTCGGAAAACACCGGCAGCCCCGCCGCCCGGGCCGAATGCTCCAGTTCGGTCCCCGAGATCGCCAGAACCGCAAGATCGCCGGGCAGGGCGGCAACCGCGCCGGTGATCGCATCGGCGACGGCCCGGTCCTCCGCCGCCAGATTGGCCAGCGCGCCATGCGGCTTGACGTAGCGCACCACCGCCGCCGCCAGCGTGGCGACACCGGCCAGCGCGCCGACCTGCGCCGCGACCATCCGGGCGATTTCGGCAGGGGTCATCGGGATGATCCGGCGGCCAAAGCCATCACGATCGGCATATCCGGGATGCGCGCCCACGGTCACGCCCCGCCCGGCCGCCTGCCGCAGGGTGGCGAACATGGTTTCCGGATCGCCCGCATGGCCGCCGCAGGCGATATTGGCGCTGGTCACCAGAGACAGCATGGCCGCGTCGTCGCCCATCGACCAGGGGCCGAAACCTTCGCCCAGATCGGAATTCAGGTCGATCCGCATCGTCTTTCCCCTGTCGGCCGCAGGCATCCCGCAGCCGATGTGGAACACATGCCCGCCCTTGCTGTCCAGAGGGCTGGGCCGCCTTCGCCCGCCTAGAACCTGGCGATCAGGTTCAGGAACAGCCCGTCGCCCACATGGTCGATCTCGTAATCCACGCCCTCTGCGAGGCGCTGGATCCGCACCACCCTGCCGGTATCCGGGGCGATGATCTGCACCGAAACGATCTGGGAGCCGCCGTTGATGTCCTGACGGGTCAGGAAATAGACCGAGCCGCCGGTTCCGCGCAGGATGCGCCGCTGACCGAAAGGAAGATCACGTCAAGCAGCAGCGTCTCGGGAACGGTGGTCTTGTCCGCGACCTTGGTCACGGTCAGGTCGGCAAGCGGCGTGACCGAGAAACCGGCAGGCGCGGTATTGTTCGACCAATCCGGATCGGCCACGTCCGGCAAGAAGGCATCGGCGATGCGCCTTCCATGCCGCCCGGCCGCACCGTCACGCGGACACGGACCTCTTCGCCCACGCCAAGCATGCCGATGTTGCAGGAGAACTGCCGCGACTGCCCGCCTATGGCCGAGTTGCCGCAACTGGTGGTGGTGCCAACCCGCGCAGAAAGGGCCTCATGGCCGACGAAGCCCACGTTCGTTGCGCCCGTCTGATCCCATGGTTTGACGGTGCGATCCTTTCGTTGGAATGGAAGGAGGCACCATGGGACAAGTTCGTCACGGGAGCGCGACGACCACGTTCGCCATCCGAGTTTTCAGACAGCAGCGATCAGCTGGACTTCCACCGGAGCATTGCCGGGCAGCGTGGCGACACCCACCGCCGCCCGTGCGCCGATCCCCTGTGCCCCAAGTTCGGCCCGCAGGAAGGCCGAGGCGTAATCGGCCAGCCTCGCATGGGCCTCGAACCCCGGTTCGGCGGCGATATAGACCGTCAGGCCAAGGATCGCGGAGATGCTTTCGCCCTCGGCCAGCGCACCGCGGGCGGCGGCCAGTGCATTGCCGCAGGCCAGCAGGACGGCCTCGCGGTAGTCTTCCAGTGCGGCGTCCTTGCGAACCGGCCCGGTGAACTGCAACACGCCGTTCAGGCGCGGCGTCATGCCCGAGGTGAAGATCAGGTCGCCATGCCTGCGCGCCGGGATGTAGTCGCCCTGCGGAACGGGCCGGGGGTGCCCGCCGCTCATGCCCGATACCTGTCGACCAGTGCGGCGATCCGTTCGGCCGCCGCCACCGCCGCCCTGTGGTCCTGGCTGAAGTTCAGCCGCACGCTGTCCGGGGTATGCGGGCTGAACTCGGTGCCCGGCGTCACCACCACCCCGGCCTGCACCCGCAGGATCCTGACGAAATCGGCAGGACTCACCGCCAGCCGCGGCAGGCGCGGGAAGAGATAGCTGCCCGCCTGCGGGGTGCGGGCGAAAACGCCCTCGCAGGCCCGCAGCACCCGCAGCAGATCGTCGCGGATCGCCTGATGCCGGCGGATGCGGTCTTCCATCCAGCCCGCGGGTTCGTCGAACCAGCCGCGCAGCACCGCCTGGCTGTAGCCTGCGGCGCGCAGGCTGACGATGGCCTGCAGCTTCTCCATCCGCGCGATGATGGTCTTCGAGCCGAAGGCCACGCCCAGCCGGTAGCCCGAAAGCGACTCGGTCTTCGACGGGCCCATGATCGTCACCACGTTTTCGGCATCGACGGCCTGCGCCCGCAGGTGGGTATAGGCCACGCCGGAATAGCGAAGGCGGGAGTAGAGCTGGTCGGCGATCACCGTCACCCCGTATCGCCCCGCCAGCGCCGCGATCCGCGCGATCTCTTCCGCCGAATAGACCACGCCCGCCGGGTTGTTCGGGTTCGAGAACAGGAACACCTTCGCCCCGGCCTTGAAGGCATCCTCCAGCCCCGTCAGGTCCAGCCCCGCGCGGGTCTCGTCGCCGGTCTCGTAGTCCAGCCGCACCGGGACCATTTCGCCCTCGAAGAACTCCACCAGCTTGCGGTTGGCGAAATAGTCGGGCTGCACGATGGCCACCCTGTCGCCCCGCGCGACGGTGGCCGCGACCGCCAGGAACAGCGCGCCCTGGGTGCCGGGGGTGATGATCAGCCCGTCCCGCGCATCGACCGGCGCGCCGGTGAAGGCGGCAAGGCGCGGGGCCAGCAGGTCGCGGATGCCCATGTCGCCGCGGTATTCGGTATAGGCCTGCACCCCGCCCGAGGCGACCCCGGCGGAGAACAGGCCGAACGCGCCCGGCGTCGGCTCATGCGCATCGACATCGCCATGCGAGAAATCGACCGGGCTCCCCTCCAGCACCCCGCCGCGCAGCAGGCCCTCCAGCCCGCCGGACGTCTGGCGCACCTCCTGCCCGGGGGCATTGTCGGTGCCCAGCTTCCTGAACTTCGCTTCGATCGACACGATGGTTTCCCCCGGCTTGGAAGGTTGGGTCAGGGCCGCGAGCCCTTGCGGTCCGGGCCGAATATAGGCACCGATCCCCGCCGGAGACGAGCGGAAATCCTTGGGTTTTCCGCCTGTTCGGCAGGCTTCGCACAGGCGTGGCCGCAAAAAGTAACGGCACCGTTACGAATCATCTTTACAGGTCCGATTTTCCGATTCTAGTCTGTAACGAAGGCGTTACTGTTATGAAAGAGGCAGCTCAATGAACTCTCGCATTCGCGTCGCATCGGACGTCGGAGGAACCTTCACCGACAGCATCGCCTATGACGAGGATTCGCAGGCGATCACCGTGTCGAAGGTCTCGACCACGCCCGACAACCGCGCGCGCGGCACGGTCGAGGGGCTGCGCAAGGCGGTGGCGCTGCAGGGGGCCGATGGCGGGAACGTGGTCTATGTCGGCCACGGCATGACCACGGCGACCAATGCGGTGATCCAGCGCAAGGGCGCCCGCACGGCCTTCCTGACCAACACCGGCTTCCGCGACCTCTTGCTGATCGGCCGCCAGAACCGCCCGACGCTGTTCGACCTGCAGGTCGTGCGGCCCGAGCAACTGGTCCCGCAAGAGCTTTGCTTCACCGCCGCCGGACGCATCGGCGCCGACGGGGCCGAGATCGCCCCCCTGTCCGAGGAGGACGTGCGCGCCGCCGGCCGCGCCATGGCCGAGGCGGGGGTGGAAGCGGTGGCGATCCTTTTCCTGCATTCCTATGCCAACCCGTCGCACGAACGCCGCGCCCGGGATATCCTTGAGGAAATGCTGCCCGAGGCCGCCGTCTGCGCCTCGACCGACATCAATGCCGAGTTCCGGGAATATGAGCGGGCCAGCACCACGGTGCTGAACGCCTATCTCCGGCCGGTGATGAACACCTATCTGCGGTCTCTGTCGGGCTTCCTTCAGGATGCGGACAAGGGGCTTGGCCTCGGCCGGGACAAGCCGGTGATGGTGATGGATGCCGCGGGCGGGCTGATGAGCCTGGAAAGCGCCCGGGCGAAGCCGGTGCATACCGTGCTGTCCGGCCCGGCGGGCGGCGTGGTGGCCAGCGCCCATGTCGCGGCCCTTGCCGGGGTGCCAGACATCATCACCATGGACATCGGCGGCACCTCGACCGACATCAGCCTGATCCGCAAGGGCCGCCCCGAAGTCACCCGCAGCGCCAAGCTTGAGACGGTGCCGATCCGGCTGCCGGTCATCGACATCAACGCCATCGGCGCGGGCGGCGGCTCCATCGCCTGGATCGACGACGGCGGCGCGCTGCGCGTCGGCCCGATGAGCGCCGAGGCCGTGCCCGGCCCCGTCTGCTATGGCCGCGGCGGCACCGAGCCGACCGTCACCGACGCCAACCTGGTCCTCGGCCGGTTCGACGGCAATTCGCGCCTGGGCGGAGAGCTGACGATGGATGTCGCCTCGGCCCGCGCCGCGATCAAGGAAAGGATCGCCGATCCGCTGGGGCTGAGCCTCGACGAGGCGGCGGCGGGTATCCTGCGGGTGGCACATGCCAATATCGTGCGCGGCATCCGCGTCGTCTCGGTCGAGCGCGGCTACGACCCGCGCGATTTCGCGCTGGTGCCCTTCGGCGGCGCCGGGCCGATGCACGGCAGCCCGGTCGCCCGCGAGCTGCGGATGACCCGGGTGCTGGTGCCGCCGACGCCGGGAATCCTCTGCGCGCTTGGCCAGTTGATCTCGGACCTGCGCCACGACTTCGTGGAAACCCATATCGTGCCCTATGCCGATCTGAGCGCCGGCGGCGCGGCCGGGCTGATCGGCGCGATGGTGGAACGGGCGGACGAACACCTTGCCCATGACGGCGTGCCCGAAGAGAAGCGGTCGGTCGAGGTGCGGATCGACATGCGCTACATCGGCCAGAGCTATGAACTGGCGATCCCGGTGGACCTTGGCGATCCCGGCTACTGGGCCAAGCTGCCCGATGCCTTCCACAAGATGCACCAGGCCCGCTTCGGCCATGCCGACCGCAAGGCCCCGATCGAGATCGTCGGCATCGGCGCCACCGGGATCGGCCGCATCGACACGCCGCGCCTGCCGCAGCTGCCCGAAGGCGGCGGAACCCCGGCGCCCGAGGCGCGGGTGGGTGAGCGGGAGATCTATTTCGAGCCGCTCGACCCTTCCCAACAAGGCCAGCATCACCGGACCGTGGTCTACCGCCGCGAGGCGCTGCGGGCGGGTGATGTGATCGAAGGCCCCGCCGTGATCGAGGAAGTCTCTTCCACCACCATCCTTTACCCCGGCGACCGGCTGACGGCCCATGCCTCGGGCAATCTCATCGTGGAGGTCGCGCAATGAGCGCCGCAAGGAATTTCGATCCGATCCGTCTGGAAGTCCTGCGCAACGCGCTGGAGGCGACGGCGCAGGAGATGGGTGTGGTGCTGCAATTCACCTCGTTCTCGCCCAACATCAAGGAGCGGATGGACGCCTCCTGCGCGATCTTCGACGCCGAGGGGCAACTGGTGGCGCAGGCCGAGCACGTTCCGGTGCATCTGGGGTCCATGCTGCGGGCGGTGCGGCCGGTGCTGGACCGGATGACACAGCTTGAAGACGGCGACGTGGCCATCGTCAACGACCCCTTCGTCGCCGGGGCCCACCTGCCCGACATCCTGCTGATCGCCCCGGTCTATATCGGCGGGCGCTGCATCGCCTATGTCGCCAACCGCGCCCACCATTCCGACGTGGGCGGGATGGAACCGGGGTCGATGCCCGGCCGCTCGACCGAGATTTTCCAGGAGGGCATCATCATCCCGCCGCTGCGGCTTTACCGGCGCGGGGTGGAGCAGGAGGATATCCTCTCGCTGATCCTCGCCAATGTCCGCACGCCGGACGAGCGCCGCGGCGACATCAACGCCCAGCTTGCCGCGCTGCGCATCGGTATCCGGCGGCTTGAGGAACTGGCCGAACGGTTCGGCGCCGACACGCTGGAAGACGGGCTGGCCGAGGTGCTGGACTATACCGAGCGGCGGATGCGCAAGCGGCTGGCCGAACTGCCCATCGGAAGCTGGACCACCGAGGATTGCCTGGACGACGACGGCAGCAGCGACGAGCCGGTGGTGATCAAGCTGCGGGTCGATATCTCGCCCGACGAGCTGGTCTTCGATTTCGAAGGCTCCTCGCCGCAGCGCAAGGGCAACGTGAACGCCGTCGCGCCGATGACCTATTCGTCGATCTTCTACGCGATCAAGATCCTGACCGACGCCACCATGCCGCCGAACGCGGGCGTGCTGCGGCCGGTGCGGGTGAACATCCCCAAGGGATCGTTCCTCGACGCCCAGCATCCCGCCGCGGTCTGTTCGGGCAATACCGAGACCACCCAGAGGGTTGCCGACACGGTGCTGCGCGCCTTCGCCCAGATCGCGCCGCATCGCATCGCCGCCGCCAGCCAGGGCACGATGAACCTGATCGGCGTCGGCGGCCACGATCCGCGCTCGGGCAAGCCCTATACCTATATCGAGACCATCGGCGGCGGGCAGGGCGGGCGGCCCTACGGCCCGGGGATGAGCGCGGTCCACGCCAACATGTCGAACACCTTCAACACCCCGATCGAGGCGCTTGAGATCACCTACCCCCTGCGTGTGGAACGCTACGAGTTGCGCAACGGCTCATCGGGCGCGGGCAGGAACCCCGGCGGCGAGGGCGTGGTCCGGGCGATCCGCGTGGTCGGCCACGATGCGCGTGTCTCGCTGCAATCCGACCGGCGCCGGTTCGCGCCCTACGGGTTGCATGGCGGCGAAAGCGGGGCCAAGGGGCTGAACTGGATGCTGGATGCCGAAGGGACAAGGCGCGACCTGCCCTCGAAAGGCTCGATCACCCTGCGGCATGATGAGGTCGTCGTGGTGGAAACGCCCGGCGGCGGGGGATGGGGCAAGGCATAGGCCGGGCCCCGGGGAACAACGAGAGAAGCCGAAAACGGCCTTCCAGAAAGACCAATCTCAACAGGAGGTAAGCATGAAAGACTTTTCGGGAAGCATCCGCGCGGCCGTCGTCGCCCTTGGGCTTGGCGCCCTTGCGGCCCCGGTATCCGCCGAAACCTGGCGCTTCGCCACCAAGATGCCCGCCGACAGCCCCGAGGGGCTGGTGTTCCAGTATTTCGCCGACCGGGTCGAAGAGCTTTCGGAAGGCGGCTTCACCGTGCAGGTCTACCCGTCCGAGCAACTGGGGACCGAGGCGGCGATCCTTGAACAACTGGAACTGGGCACCGTCAACCTCTACGCCGAGGATGCCTTCTTCCTGCAGAAATGGGTGCCGGACATCCGCTGGATCTCCATGCCCTTCATGTTCTCCGACCGCGAGAAGTGGCAGGGCTTCATGCACAGCGACCTGGTGAACGGCTGGTTCGCCGAGGTCGAGGCCACGGCCGGCATCCGCCCGCTGGGCGACCCGACCGCCGTGGTCCGCGGCCCCTATCGCGTGCTTGTCTCCTCGACCCCGGTCGCCGGTCTGGACGATATCGGCAAGATGCGGCTGCGCATGTATCCCGACCAGCTGGCCATCGACGTCTGGACCTATCTGGGCGCCGACCTGCGGATGCTGGCCTGGACCGAAACCTACGAGGGCATCAAGAGCGGCATCGCCACCGCCACCACCAGCCCCGCCGCGCTGGTGGAAAGCATGAGGCATTACGAGGTCGCCCCCTACATCTCGCGCACCAACGAATACTGGCAGGGCATCGTCTTCGCCATGAACGCCGAAGCCTTCGACGGCCTGTCCGAGGAATACCGGCAGATCCTGCTGCAGGCCCATGCCGATGCCGGGGTCTACAGCGTGCAGATCATGACCGAGGTGACCGACAAGATGCAGGCCAACCTGGAGGCGCGCGGCGTGACCTTCGTCGACTTCGACATCCAGGGCACCGTCGACCACATGGCGGCCTGGTACGACCAGCAGGAGACTTCCGGCAATCTGCCGAAGGGCCTGCTCGAAGCCGCCCGGGCGGCTTCGGCCCAATAAACACGCAACAGGCGGGAAACCCTTCGATGGACAGAACCACAGTCGTGCACGGGAGGGGGTCGCCCCCTCCCAAGCCCTACCTTCTGCGCCTGCTGGACCGCATTCTGGATGGCGCAGCCGTGGTCTCACAGACCTGCGCGGAGATCCTGGTCGGCATCATGCTGTTGATAAACATCGTCAATGTCGCCAGCCGGAACCTCGGGGGGCCGTCCCTTCTCTGGGTGTGGCCATGGACCGCCACCCTGATGGTGTGGAGCGTCTTCCTGGCCTTCTACGTGATGTATCGCCGCAACATGGACATCAGCATGAGCTTCCTGGTGGAGCGGCTGGCGCCGGTCTGGCAGAAGGCCGCGACGATCATGGCCCATCTCTGCGGCCTGATCGTCACCGGCCTGATCACGCTGGAAGCCCCGCAGATCCTGGCCCGGCAGGTGGGCGTGATCGAGCTGGTCGGCCTGCAACGCTATGCCCTGTCCGTTCCGCTGCTGATCTCCTCGGCGCTGCTGGTCGTCCATTTCCTGTCCGAGATCGTCAGCATCCTCATGGGCCACAGTTCCATCGCCCCACCCGAAGACGACGAGGCATTGATATGGTAGCCCTTACCGTTTTCGGCATCTTCATCCTGCTCATGCTGTTCCGGGTGCCGGTCGTGATCGCCATGGCGGTCGGCACGCTGGCGGGCATGGCTCATCTGGGTTTTGCGACCAGCCTGTCCAAGCTCTACGTCTTTCCGCTGCAGATCCTGGAAGGGATCGACAGTCCGGCGCTGCTGGCGGTGCCGTTCTTCATCCTTGCCGGCCATTTCATGACGGCGATCGGGCTGACCGAGCGGATCTTCGCCCTGGCCAATGCCTTCGTCGGCCATATGCGGGCCGGTCTGGCGCAGGTGAACGTGGTCTGCTCGCTGTTCTTCGGCGGGATCACCGGCTCGGCCGTGGCCGATGTGGCGGGGATCGGCAACCTTGTCATCGCCCAGATGAAGAAGCGGGGCTACCCGGCCTCCTTCGCCTCGGCGCTGACGGTGGCAAGCTCGGTCATCGGGCCGACCATGTGGCCCTCGGTGCCGCTCTTGATCTACGCCTTCAGCGCCTCGGTCTCGGTCGAGCGGATGTTCCTGGCGGGAATCGGGCCGGGCGTGCTGATCATCCTGTCGCTGATGGTCTACAACCGCTTTGTCGCCGTGCGCTACAACGTGCCGCTGACACCCCGCCCCCCTGCGCGCGAGATCGGGGGCATGGTCCTGCGCTCGGGCTGGGCGCTGCTGGCGCCGCTGATCATCATCGGCTCGATCATCACCGGCCTTGCCACGCCGATGGAGGCCGGGGTCATCGCCTGCCTCTACACGCTGGTCCTTGGCGTCGCCTATCGCAGCCTGTCGTTCTCGCGCATCCGCCATGCGGTGGGCGATACGGTCATCCTGTTCGGTTCCGTCCTGATGATCATCGGCGTCTCCACCGCGATGAGCTGGGTGCTGACCTACGACCGGGTGCCGCAGACCCTTGCCGCCGCGGTGCTGGACCTGACCGACAACAAATACCTGTTCATGCTGATCGCGGTGGTGTTCTTCCTGCTGATCGGCACGGTGCTGGAGAACATCCCGGCGCAGGTGGTGCTGACGCCGATCATGCTGCCGCTGGTCGACCATTTCGGCATCGACCGGGTGCATTTCGGCATGGTGCTGGTCTACGGCCTGCTGATCGGGATCGTCTCTCCACCGGTCGGGGTAGCCCTGTTCATCGTGACGAAGATCGCCCGCATCTCCTTCGAGGAGGTCTGCAAATCCGTCATGCCCTTCATGATCCCCCTGATCGGCGTGCTGTTCGCCATCGCCTTCTTCCCGCAGGTGGTGCTGTGGCTGCCCGATCTTGTCCTTGGCGCGGAGGCCGGACCATGACCGCAAGCAAGCTGCGGATCGCCGCCGATGTCGGCGGAACCTTCACCGATGTCGCCATGATCCGGGGCGACAAGAGCATCGCGACGCGCAAGGTCTCATCCACCCCCGACGATTACAGCCGGGGCGTGGTGCAGGGCATCGTCGAACTGCTGGGGGTCGAGGGGCTGTCGCCCGGCGAACTGGGCGAGGTGCTGCATGCCTCGACCGTGGCGACGAACACCATCCTGGAAGGCAAGGGCGCAAGGACCGCGCTGCTGACCACGGCGGGGTTCCGCGACATCCTCGAGATGCGGCGCGTGCGCGTGCCGCGTCTCTACGACCCGCTTTACCGGAAGCCGCCCGCGCTGGTGCCCCGGCGCTGGCGGTTCGAGGTCGAGGAGCGGATGGACTACCGGGGCAACATCCTGACCCCGCTGGACGAGGCCAGCGTCCATCGCGCGCTGGACGCCATCGCCGCCGAGGGGATCGAGGCGGTCGCCGTCTGCCTGCTGCATTCCTACGCCAACCCGGCGCATGAACGGCGCATCGGCCAGATGGTGCGCGAGCGGTTTCCGGCCATGTTCGTCTCGCTTTCGGTGGATATCCTGCCGGAGATCCGGGAATACGAACGGACCTCGACCACCGCGATCAACTCCTACATCGGCCCGCCGGTGCGCGGCTATCTGAACGCGCTGGCCGAACGGCTTCATGCGGCCGGGCTGCCCCGGCAATTCTTCATGATGCATTCGGCGGGCGGCATCCTCGATGCGCGCACGGTGATGGAACGCCCGGCGCAGATCGTGGAATGCGGCCCGGCGGCGGGCGCCCTTGGCGCAAGCAAGGTCATGGGCCGGGCAGGCGAAGGCGATGCGATCTCCTTCGACATGGGCGGCACCACGGCCAAGGCGGCGCTGATCGAGAACGGCCGCCTGGTCACCACCGACGACTACGAGGTGGGCGGCGGGATCTCTCTGTCCTCGCGGCTGGCCAAGGGCGGCGGCTATGCGCTGAAACTGCCGGTGATCGACATTTCCGAGGTCGGCGCGGGCGGCGGCTCCATCGTCTGGATCGACCGGGCGGGCGGGCTGAAGGTCGGCCCGCAAAGCGCGGGTTCGGTGCCGGGACCGGCCTGCTACGGGCAGGGCGGGGAACAGCCCACGGTCACCGACGCCAATGTGGTCCTCGGCTACCTGAACCAGGAGGCGCTGGCCGGGGGGTCGGTTCCCATCGACGCCGGTCTCAGCCGGGCGGTGCTGACGCGGCAGGTGGCGGAACCGCTGGGACTCGACCTCGACGCCGCGGCCTTCGGGGTGCATGAGCTGATCACCAACGTGATGACGCGGGGGGTGAAATCCGTCACCACCTACCGCGGCCGCGATCCACGCGAATTCACCATGATCGCCTTCGGCGGCAACGGCGGCGTGCATTCCGTCTCGCTGGCCCGCGCCCTTGGCGTGCGCCGGGTGGTGGTGCCGCCGGGGTCGGGGGTGTTCTCCGCGCTGGGGCTGCTTTACGCCGATGTGGAAACCAGCGCCTCGGCGGCCTTCCTCTGCCCGCTGGACCAGTTGACCACCGGCCTGCTGGCGCCCCGCTTCGACGAGCTGACCGCGCGGGCCAGCCACGAGATCGGCCGCAGCGTGGACGGGTTGCAGATCGAACGCCGGGCCGATTTCCGCTATGCCGGGCAGGCCTTCGAACTGACCCTGCCCTTCGAGGAAAGCGCGGCCCTTTCGGCCGATGACCTGGCAGCGGTGCGCGACCGGTTCGAGGACGAACACGAACGGCTTTACGGCTACCGCCTGACGCGCAACGCGGTGGAACTGGTGACGCTGCGGGTCACGGCGCGGCTGGCAGGCGCGGGGCAGGTGGTGTCGGAATACCGTCCGGCGCAGGGCGGCGAGGCCCGGCCGGAACGGATGGTCTATTTCGGCCCGGCCTTCGGCGCCCGCATCGCCACCCGGATCATCGACCGGGCCGCGCTGGCGGCCGGCCCCCAACGCGGACCGCTGATCGTCGAGGAATACGACGGCACCACCGTGGTGCCACCGGATTGCTCGGCCACGCTCGACGCGCTCGGCAACATCGTCATCGACCTTCCCGACCCCACGGCACCGCAGGAGGGCACGCCATGAAGAAGATCGACCCGATCCGGCTGGAAGTCCTGAAGAACGCCTTCGACGCCATCGCGGACGAGATGGCGCTGATGCTGATGCGGGCGGCCTATTCGCCCATCGTGCGGGATTCCATGGATTATTCCACCGCGCTTTGCGACGCCAAGGGCCAGACGCTGGCGCAGGGCGTCACCACGCCGATGCATCTGGGCAGCTTCTACGACGCGATGCTGCACCTGATGGAGAAGTTCGAGGGCGACATCCACGAAGGCGACATCTTCATCGGCAACGATCCCTATGCCGCCGCCGGGCAGCACCTGCCCGACATCTACATCATCGAGCCGCTGTTCCATTCCGGGCGGCTGGTGGCATGGGCGACGACCATCGCCCACCATGCCGATGTCGGCGGCATCGTTCCGGGCAGCAATGCCCTTGGCGCGACCGAGATCTTCCAGGAGGGGCTGCGCCTCCCGTTCCTGAAACTGCAATCGAAGGGCGTCCAGAACCAGACGATCTGGGACATCATCGCCCTGAACGTGCGGGTCCCCGATCTGGTGACCGGCGACCTGCGCGCCCAGATGGCGGCCTGCCAGTCCTGCCGCCGGTCCTTCGGCGATCTGGTGGCCCGCTACGGCATCGACGAAGTGCTGGCCTATGCCGAGGAACTGCACGAATACGCCGAGCGCCTGACCCGGGCCGAGATCGCCGAACTGCCGGACGGCGACTACAGCTTCACCGACCATATCGACGGGCTGGGCGAGCACCCCGAGCCGATCGTCTTCCAGGTCAGGGTCTCGATCCGGGGCGACCGCATCCTGATCGACTTCGCGGGATCGTCGAAACAGGTGCAGGGCGGGGTCAACACGCCGCTGCCCTTCACCAAGGCCAGCGTCTATACCGCGCTGCGGTCGGTGATGCAGTCGGACATTCCCAACTGCCACGGCTTCCAGCGTGCCATCGAGGTCACGGCGCCGCTGGGAACGGTGGTCAACTCGGTCCATCCCGCACCCTGCGGCGCGCGGGGGATCACCGGCTACCGGGTCATCGACGCGGTGTTCGGCGCGCTGGCGGGGCCGCTGCCCGACCGCGTCACCGCCGACGGCATGGGCGGATCGACCGTGCCCACCTTCGGCGGCTGGCACGACGGCAAGCCCTTCGTCTTCACCGAAACCGTGATGGGCACCTGGGGCGCCGGGGCGCATCACGACGGGCAGGTCGGGGTGCCGCATATGGGCGCCAACCAGGCCAACGTGCCCGTCGAGATGATCGAGACCAACTATCCGCTGCGCATCCGCCGCTACGGCACCATCCCCGACAGCGGCGGGCCGGGGCGGCACAGGGGCGGGGCCTCCTTCGTGCGGGAATACGAATTCCTGGCCGAGGAAGGCGTGCTGTCGCTGCGCTCGGACAAGGCGGCCTTTCCGCCCCATGGCCTGGTCGGCGGCCATCCCGGCCGCGGCCCGCTCAGCCGCCTCACCACCGCCGGGGGCAGCCGCACCCTGCCCGTCCTGCTGACCAGCCCGGTCACCGTCCGCCGCGGCGACGTGTTCTGCCACATCTCGCCCTCGGGCGGCGGCTATGGCGACCCGCTGGACCGCCCGGTGGCCGAGATCGTCGAGGATCTGACCGACGGGATCATCACCCCGGCCCATGCCGAGACGGTCTATGGCGTGGTGATGGCGGGCGGCGCCCCGGACCCCGCCGCCACCGAAAAGCGGCGGGCAGAGATCCGGGTGCAGGGAGCAGGCGCATGACAGGGGAAAACCCGAAGGGCCGCGGCATCGCCGGGCGGCCGACCAATTATGGCGACGCCGATTTCGCCGCCTATCTGCGCCGCTCCTTCGCCAAGTCGCAGGGCTATTCCGACGATGCGCTCGGCCGACCCATCGTCGGCATCGCCTACACGCCCTCGGGCTTCAACAACTGCCACCGGCACTTCCCCGAACTGCTGGAGGCGGTGAAACGCGGCGTCCTTATGGCAGGGGCGCTGCCGGTGGAATTCCCCACCATTTCGCTGGGCGAGGTGTTCACCAGCCCGACCAGCCTGAAGTTCCGCAACCTGATGGCGCTGGACACCGAAGAGATGATCCGCGCGCAGCCGATGGATGCGGTGGTGCTGATGGGCGGCTGCGACAAGACCGTTCCGGCGCAGCTCATGGGCGCGGTGTCCGCGGATATCCCGGCGATCCAGCTTGTCGCCGGGCCGATGTCGACGGGAAGGCATCGCGGCGAAAGGCTGGGCGCCTGCACCGATTGCCGGAGGTTCTGGGCGAAATACCGCGCGGGCGAGATCGGCGAGGAAGAGATCAATATCGTCGAGGGGCGGCTGGCCACCACGGCGGGCACCTGCGCGGTGATGGGCACCGCCTCCACCATGGCCTGCCTGTCCGAAACCCTTGGGATGAGCCTGCCGGGCTGCGCCGCGATCCCCGCCGTCCACGCCGACCGCCTGCGCATGGCCGAGGCCACCGGCAGGCGGGCGGTCGAACTGATCGGCAGCGGCCTGACGCCATCGAAGATCGTCACCCCGGCGGCGGTGCGCAACGCGATGCGGATGCTGCTGGCGCTAAGCGGATCGACCAACGCCCTGCTGCACCTGACCGCCATCGCGCGGCGGGCGGGCATCCGCATCGACCTGCAGGAATTCAACCGGCTGTCCGAGGAAACCCCGGTGCTGGTCGACCTGAAGCCCGTCGGCCCGCATTACATGGAAGACCTGTTCCATGCAGGCGGCATTCCGGCGGTGCTGAAAGAGCTTTCGCCCCTGCTGGAACGCGATGCGATGACGGTCTCGGGCCTGACCATGGGCGAGTTGCTGGACAGGCCGCTGGCGGACCCGGTCGGGCGCGACGTGATCCGGCCGCGCGAAGAACCGGTGTCGCCGGTCGGCGGGCTGGTGACGGTGTTCGGCAGCCTCGCCCCCGGCGGCGCGGTGGTGAAGCGGGCAGCGGCGGACCCCCGGCTGATGGAGCACGAAGGGCGGGCGGTGGTCTTCTCCTCGCTTGCCGATCTGGCGGCGCGGATCGACGACCCGGCGCTGGATGTGACGGCCGACGACGTGCTGGTCCTGCAGAACGCCGGGCCGCGCAGCGACTCCGGGATGCCCGAGGCGGGCTACCTGCCGATCCCGAAGAAGCTGGCGCAGGCCGGGGTGAAGGACATGCTGCGCATCTCGGACGCCCGCATGTCGGGCACCGCCTATGGCGCCATCGTCCTGCATGTGACGCCCGAGGCCGCGGTCGGCGGACCGCTGGCGCTGGTGCGCGACGGCGACCGCATCCGCATCAGCGTCGCCTCCCGCAGCCTGGACCTGCTGGTGCCGCAAGAGGAACTGGCCCGCCGCGCCGCGCAGGCGGATGCCTCTGCCGGCCGCAAGCGGCGGGGCTACGACTGGCTTTACAACCGCCATGTCCTGCAAGCCGACGAAGGCGCCGATTTCGACTTCTGCGGAAAGGACTAGCGCATGGCGAAAGTCCTTTGCCTCGGCGAGGTCCCCGGCTGGCTGCTGGCCGATCTGGCGGCGGCGGGGCACCTGCCCCTGACCGAGCCGCAGCCCGACATCGCCGCCGTCATCCGCCGCAGCGGAAAGGTGGACCGCACGCTGATGGACCGGCTGCCGCGGCTGGAGGTCGTTTCCAACTTCGGCGTCGGCTACGACCTTGTGGATGCCGACGAGGCGCTGCGGCGCGGCATCGCCGTCGGCTACACGCCCGATGTGCTGAACGACGAGGTGGCCGACCTGGCGGTGGGCCTGCTGCTGGCGACCCTGCGGCAGATCCCGCAGGGCAACCGGCACCTGCTGGGCGGGCTCTGGCCCTCGGGGCATTACCCGCTGACCCCCACCCTGCGCGGCCGGACCATCGGCCTGATCGGCATGGGACGGATCGGCAGCCGCATCACCCGGCGGCTGGCTGGCTTCGACGTGCCGGTGGTCTATCACAGCCGCAGCCCCCGGCCCGGCAGCGGCCTGCGCCATTACCCCGACATGGTGGAGATGGCGCGCGACGTGGACACCTTGATCGCCATCCTGCCCGGCGGCCCTTCGACCCGCCACATCATCGACCGCCGGGTCCTTGCCGCGCTTGGCCCATCGGGCGTGGTCATCAACGTCGCCCGCGGCTCCGTTCTGGATGAAGAGGCGCTGATCGAGGCGCTGGACGGCGGGCGGATCCTGGCGGCGGGCCTTGATGTCTTCGAGAACGAGCCGAACCCGGACCCGCGGCTGCTGGACCTGCCGAACTCGCTGGCCACCCCGCATCTGGGATCGGGCACGCATCACACCCGGCGGCTGATGTGGGAACTGGTCCGGGACAACCTGCTGAACTGGTTCGGCGGCGGGGAGATGCCGGCCGCCATTCCCGGATCGGTCCGGCAGGCCCCGCAAACACCCGGAAAGGCAGGCGCATGACCCGCGCATCCCGCATCCGCGGCGTGGTCGCCGCCATCGTCACGCCCGTCACCCCGGGCCTCGACCCCGACGCGGCACGCTTCCTGCGGCACGCCCGGCATCTCTTGTCCGAGGGCGCCGATGGGCTGAACGTCCTTGGCACCACGGGCGAGGCGACCTCCTTCTCGCTGGACCAGCGGCGCGGGCTGATGAGCGCCATCGCCGCCTCGGACCTGCCCCGGCAGCGGCTGATGGCCGGGACCGGGGCCGCCGCCACACGCGACGCGGTGGACCTGACCCGCCACGCGGGCGACTGCGGCTTCGCCGGGGCGCTGGTCCTGCCGCCCTTCTATTACAAGGGCGTCGGCACCGAAGGCATCCTGCGCTATTTCGACGCCATCGCCGAGGGCAGCGCGGGCAGCGGCATCCCCCTCTATCTCTACAATTTCCCGGCCTTGTCCGGGGTGCCCTATACGGAAGAGCTGGTCTCGGCGCTGATCACCCGTTTCGGCAGCCGTATCGCCGGGCTGAAGGATTCCTCGGGCGATATCGGCTATGCCCGGCGGATCGCCGCGCTGCCCGGCGGGCTGGATGTCTTCCCCTCGTCCGAGGCGGCGCTGGACCTTGCCCGCGACGGCATCTTCGCTGGCTGCATCTCGGCCACCGTCAACGTCAGCGCGCGCCACGCGGCGGCGGCCCTGCACCAGGGGGATGACCAGGCCCTGCGGCGAGCATCCGCCATCAGGGCGCTTTTCGACGGCAAGCCGCTGGTGCCCTGGCTGAAGCAGGCCGTGGCGGCGGAGATGGCCGATCCGGGTTATGCGCTGACGGTGCCACCCTTCGTGCCGCCCGATCCTTCGGCCACGGCGGCACTGGTGGCCGAACTGGGGCAGATCGGCAAGGCCTGCCATGCAAGCTGCCCTTGAGGTCCTGATCCAGCCGCAGGCCATCGTGCGGGGACTGTCCATCGCCCTGCTGGTCGTGCTTGCCACCCAGGCGATCCGGTGGTTCGGCCCCTCCATCGGCGGGCTGATCGCCTCCATGCCGATGGTGACGGGCCCGGCCTATTTCATCCTGCTGACGCAGGGGGATACCGCCTTCGTCGCCGAGGCGGCGGCCTATTCGCTGATCTATATCGGCGCGGCGCAGATCTTCCTGCTGATCTTCATCGCCATGCTGCGCAGGACCGGCCTGGCGGGCTGTTTCCTTCTGGCCGGGCCGGGCTGGTTTGCGGCGATCCTTCTTCTCGGCCTCTTGCCGCCATCGCCCTGGCTCGGCGCGGCGGGCTTCGTGCTGATCACCGCCCTGACCCGCAGGCTGGCGCGCGGCTTCGTCAAAAGCACGAAAGTCACCGTCACCGCAGACCGGCCCTGGGTGACGGCGATCAAGGGGGCAAGCGCGGGGGTATTGGTCGCCTTCTCCACCTCGGTCGCCGCAAGGATCGGCACCAGCTGGAGCGGAGTGCTGCTGGTCTTTCCCATCGCCTTCATGGTTCTTTGCGCGACCGCGTTGAAGATCTACGGAAAGGATGTGCTGATCGCCACATTATATTCCGCAATGCGGGGCAGCAGCAGCCTTGCGGCATTCTGTTTCGTTCTGGCGGCGGGGCTTCATGCAATGAACCCATGGCCCGCTTTTGCCGCGGCCGCATGCGCCGCGGTCGGAACGACGCTGGCGCTTGGCTGGCTGGTATCGCGGCAGGCGGCCGGTCCTGTCGGCTGAAACCCGTTCCGGCCTTCCGTCCCAATTGCAGGGCCGCGCGAAACGGGAGGATTGATGTTGAAGCACAAGCGATCTTCGGGCTATGCCGGACAGGCCATGGTATCCATAAGTTCCAGTCCCGCCCCTGCCCAGAGCGCCGAAAATCTGAACGGGCTGCGCACCAGGCTGACCCGCGACAAGATTCTGGCCGCCGCAAAGCTGGAATTCGTCGCGCGCGGGCTGGAAGGCACGACGATGGAATCCATCGCCCGCATCGCCAAGGTCAACAAGGCGCTGGTCTATCGGCATTTCACCAGCAAGAGCCTGCTGTTTCAGGAAGTGCTGGCGCACAGCTATCGCGAAATGCGGGCGCGCGAGGCGGAATTGAGCTTTTCGGCAGATCCGGTCATTGCCCTTGATCAGCTTTGCGCCTTCACGCTGGAATATTACGTTTCCAATCCCGACTTCCTGATCCTTGTCGGGATCGAAAACCTTCACAAGGGCGAGCATATAAGGCGCATTCCGCTTGAAGACCTTGGCGTGGGCAGCCTGTTGCGGATCATGAACACCGTCTATCACCGTGGTGTTGCCGAAGGGAAATTCCGGCCCGGCGTCGACCCGGTGGAATTGTGGCTGCTGCTGTCGTCGCTGTGCTGGTTCACGGTGGCAACGTCCTATACCGTCGATGTGACCTTCGGCCGGAACATGCTTTCGCTCGGGGAGCTGGCTGCCCGGCGCGACAATATCCAGGAGATGGTCCGGCGGTTCCTGCAGGTCTGACGCCTATCCGCCGAAGCCCGGATCGCGCCAGACCTCTGCCCCGTCGACCAGCGTCAGCAGCACCCCGGTTTCGCCGAAAGCCACCGGATCGCAGGCCAGAAGATCGCGGTCCAGCACGATCAGGTCCGCCCGGGCGCCGGGGGAAAGCTGCCCGGTCTCCTGCCCGCGCCAGGCCGCGCGGGCGGCGTTGAGCGTATAGCCCAGCAGGCAGTCCCGCCGCGTCAGCGCCTCGTCCGGCAGGAAGGGCCCGGCTCCGCCGCCGGTCGGCTGGCGGGTCATCGCGGTTTCCATGATGCGGAACGGGTTCAGCGTGGTGACCCCCCAGTCACTGGACAGCGCGAAATCCGCCCCGGCCCGGATCAGGCTGCCGAAGACATAAACCAGCCGCCCCCGCTCCTTGCCCACCATCGGCAGGGTGACATCGGTGACCGAGGGCGCATGGCGGGCCCAGAACGGCTGGATGTTCGCCATGACGCCCAGCCCGGCAAAGCGCGGGATATCCGCCGGGTCGACGCATTGCACATGGGCCAGCTGGTGCAGCCCAGGCCAGGCGCCATTGGCCTGCCGTGCCGCCTCCACCCCGTCCAGCGCCGCCCGGACCGCGCCGTCGCCGATGACATGGACATGAATCTGGAACCGCGCGGCGTCGAAGGCGGTGAACAGCGCGGGCACCTGTTCGGGCGCGAAAAGCAGGGGCGCATTGCCGCCGATGGCGTCGGAATAGGGCTCAAGCATGGTGGCGGTGCGGTTCTCGAACACGCCGTCCAGAAAGAACTTCGCCGAATGGATACGGAACCGCTCCGATCCGGCGGCAGCCTCTTGGCGCAGGGCCGAGACCCGTTCCACCGCGCCCGCCACCGTCTCGGACGGATCGACCCGGGCAGTGGCGGCAACCCGCAGGGTCAGGGCACCCGCCTCCGCCATGCGGCGGTAGACCCGCGCATGGCGCTCCTCGACCGAGGCGTCGATGATGCCGGTGATGCCGTGCCGGTTGGCCAGCGCCTGCCCGTAGCGCACCCCGGCCTCGTAATCGGCATCCGTCGGCGCAGGCATCCGCGCCCGTGCCCAGACGATTGCGGATTCGTGCAGCATGCCCGTGGGCACGCCCCCGGCATCGCGCACGAAATGGCCGCCGGGTGGATCCTGCGTATCGTCATCCAGCCCGAGCGCATGGCAGGCCGCGCTGTTGATACAGGCGTTGTGGCCGTCGGAGCCGAGGATGAAGCAGGGCCGGTCGGGCACCGCGCGGTCAAGCACCTGCCGCGTCAGGTTGCCGTCGTTGAAGACGCCGGTATACCAGCCCACCCCGGTCACCCAGGCCGCGCCGCTGCCCTTGGCGAAATCGGCAAGGCATCGGACCAGGTCCTCGGCCGTCCGCGCATCGTCCAGCGCGGCCGAGCCGCCGTAGTCGAAGCCGCTGTCCTGCAGGTGGATATGGGTGTCCTGCAAGCCGGGCAGCACCATCCGCCCGCCGCAGTCGATGACCCGCACTCCCGGCCCGGCCAGCGCGCGCATCTCATGGCTGCCGCCAAGCGCAAGGACCCTGCCGCCACCCGCTGCCAAAGCCGTGGCGCGGGGCAGGAACGGGTCCATGGTGACGATATCGGCATTGACGAGGATCAGGTCGACGGCGGGCATCGGGGCCTCCTTCGGCAGGAAAACGGGCCGGGGGTCCGCCCCCGGCCCATGTCGTTCACTCCATCATCAACTGCTGCCAGCTGCCCATCGTGGCCTCGGTATAGGTCCAGCCCTCCTTCTCATCGAGCAGGACCATGTGTTCGAGATTCTCGGGCGCCATGACCAGGATCGCCATCTCTTCCGGCGACAGCCCCTCGGTCGCGGCGCTGACCACCGGGCCGTAGGTCCCCAAGGGCAGAAGCTTCTTCTGGTTCTCGACATCCAGCGCGAAGTTGATCGCCTCATGCGCCAGATCGACGTAGGGAGAGCCCTTGGGGATCACCCACCAGTTGCCCCAGGCCACACCGTCGCGGAAGGTGAAGCCGACCGGCGCGCCCTCGGCCTTGGCCGCCAGCATCCGCCCGCTCCACGCCGAAGAGGCCGCCAGTTCGCCGGTGGACAGCAATTGCGGCGGCTGCGCGCCCGACCCCCACCAGACGGTGACATGCGGCTTGATCTCGCGGATCTTGCCGAAGGCGATCTCCAGTTTCTCGGGCGTGTAGGGATAGACCTCCTCGGCCTTCAGCCCCGCCGCCAGCAGCGCCGCCTCGTAATTGTAGGTGAACTCGGTATACAGCCCACGCGGGCCGGGGAAGCGCGCGACATCCCAGAACTCGGCCCAGCTTTGCGGCCCGCCGTCCGGGAAGGCGCTTTCCGACCAGGCGATGATCGTCGCCCCGGTCGAGGTGACCAGCCCGCAGGGCGCGCGCATCGCATCGGGCAGGGCGGCGGCATTGGGGATCTTCGACAGGTCCAGCACCTCAAGGAAGCCCATCTGCTCGCCCTGGAAGGCGACGGTGCCGCCTTCGCAGACCAGATCCCATTCCACCTTCTTCGCCTCGACCATGGCGATGGTCTTGGCGGTCTCGGTGGGCGAGGTGTTGATCGCCTCGATCCCCTTCATCGCGGCGAAGGGGTCGATGAAGGCATTGCGCTCGGCATCCGACAGCGCGCCGCCCCATGAGGTGAAGGTGAAGGGCCGCCCCTGCGCATGGGCCGGGCGGATCAGCCCCGACGCCGCGGCAAGCGCCGTGGCACCGATCATGAACGAACGTCTCTGCATGGTCTTCCTCCGTGTTGTGTGTTGCCTTTCCGTCTTCGCTTCCGGCCTTCGTCCGGGCCGTGTTTCCTTGGGTCAGGGCCCGGTGTCGGGCACGATCAGCACATCCTGCGGCGACCATCCCAGCCGCACGGCATCCCCCTGCCGCAACCCGCGCCCCTCCATCCCGCGGGCCACAAGGAAGGCGCCGCCGGCGGTTTCCAGCCCGAACTGCGTCAGCTCTCCCAGATAGATCACCTCGACGATGCGGGCCTCGATCCCCTCGCCCGCATCGGGAAGGATCCGCAGATGCTCGGGCCGGATCATCAGCCGCGCGGGCGTGCCGGGGGCGACACCGGGCACGGCGGGAGCGTTGACGGTCAGGCCCAGCGCCGGGATCTCCGCCGAGGCCATGCCTCCGGTCACCTCCGTCACCCGCGCCTCGGGCAGGTTCGACTCGCCGATGAAGCCGGCGATGAAGCTGTTGGCCGGCCGGGCGTAAAGCTCTGCCGCGGTGCCAAGCTGCTGGATGCGCCCCTTGCCCATCACCGCGATCCGGTCGGACAGCACCAGTGCCTCTTCCTGGTCATGGGTGACGTAGATCGTGGTGCGGCCATGCTTCAGGTGCAGCCGCCGCAACTCAACCTGCACCTGCCGCCGCAACTGCCGGTCCAGCGCGCCGAGCGGCTCGTCCATCAGCAGCACGTCCGGCTCGATCACCAGCGCGCGGGCCACGGCAACCCGCTGCTGCTGGCCGCCCGACATCTGCTGCACGCCGCGGCTGCCGTAGCCCTCAAGCTGCACCAGCGCCAGCGCCGCCTCTACCCGCCGGGCGATCTCGGCCTTCGGCACCCGACGGGCCTCAAGCCCGTAGGCAAGGTTCTGCGCCACCGTCATATGCGGGAACAAAGCGTAGGACTGGAACACCATGCCGATGTTGCGGTGCCGCGCCGGGGTGCGGGTGACATCCCGGTCGCCGATGCGGATCGTGCCGCCGGTGGGTTCGGTATAGCCCGCGATCAGGTTCAGAAGCGTGGTCTTCCCCGATCCCGAGGGGCCCAGAAGCGTCAGGAATTCACCCGCGCCGATGTCCAGGTCGGTCGGCTCCAGCGCCGTGACGGTGCCGTAGCGCTTGGTCAGCGCGCGCAGGCCAAGGGCAAGGCCGGTGGTCTGGTTCATGCCTTCTCTCCGTTCCGGCGGGCCATGATTTGCGCCAGCACGAACAGCGCGACCGAAAGCCCGATCATCACCACCGCCGCCACCGCCAGCACCGGGGTGAATTCCAGCCGCACCGTCTCCCACAGCTTGACCGGCAGGGTCTTGGTCGAATGGTCGGCCAGGAAGATCGTCAGCACCGCCTCGTCGAACGAGGTCATGAAGGAAAACACCGCACCCCCGGCGATGCCGGGCAGGATCACCGGCAGGGTGATGGTGCGGAAGATCCGCCACGGCCCGGCGCCCAGCCCGGCGGCGGCCAGAGGCCAGGCCGGGTTCACCGCGCGCAGGGAAATGCCGACGTTGATCACCACGAAGGGCAGCGCCAGCACGGCATGGGACAGCGACAGCGCCAGCAGCGTGCCGTTCATGCTGACATCCAGCGCCGACCGGTAGATGGCGACCGAGACGACGACGATCGGCACCACCATCGGGGCAAGGAACAGCGCGCTGGACACCAGCGCCAGCTTGCGCCCCGCCCGCGACAGACCCATGGCGGCCAGCGTTCCCAGCGGCACCGCGACCAGCGTCGCCAGCGTGGCCAGCTTCAGGCTGTTCATCAGCGCCCGCAGCCATTCGGCATCGTCGAAGAACCGCCCATACCAGAGCGTGGACCATTCCTTCGGCGGCAGGTAGATGAAGCTTGCCTTGTTGAACGAGGCCGGGATCACCGCAAGGATCGGCGCGACCAGAAAGGCCAGAACCGCCATGGTGGCCATGTTGGCGGCGATGCGCCAGGGAAGCGGCAGCCGGTTCATCGCGCGAACATCCCCTTGTCCAGCTTCAGGAACCGGGTGGCCGCCAGCATCAGCACCGCCACCGCCGCCAGAAGCGCGAGGGAAGCGGCAGCAGCCATCGGCCAGTTGAAATGCTCGTTGATGAAGGCGACGATCAGCGTCGGCAGCATGATCGAGGTCCTGCCGCCCAGCAGGGCGGGGGTGATGTAGAACCCCAGCGACAGCAGGAAGACGAAGGTCGCGCCCCCGGCAAGGCCCGGCAACGTCAAGGGCAGCCAGATACGGCGGAAGCTTTGCCACAGCCCCGCCCCCAGCCCGTCGCTGGCCTGCATCAGCCGCGGGTCGATCGAACGCATCGCGCCGTAAAGCGGCAGCACCATATAGGGCAGCAGCACATGCACCATGCCGATCAGCACGCCGGTGTGGTTGAACAGGAGCGGCAGCGGCGTGTCGGAAATCCCCAGGGCCTGGATCGTCCGGTTCACCGGTCCGTTGCGCTCCAAGAGCAGCATCCAGGAATAGGTGCGGACAAGGATGGAAATCCACAGCGGGAACAGCACGCCGTAGATCATCAGCGTGAAGACGATCCCCCGCGCCCGCGCCAGCAGATAGGCCAAGGGCCAGGCGAGAGCCGCGGTGATCGCCGTCACCACCGCGGCGATGACGAAGGAATTCAGCATGATCCGCCGGTAGACAGGGCTTTCGGCCAGCGCGGTGAAGGTGGCGAAGGTGCCGTCCGGCGCGGTGAAGGCCAGCGACAGGAACCGGGCCAGCGGCAGGACGAAGACCACCAGCGTCAGGATCAGCGCCGGGGCCAGCAGCGCCCACACCTCAAGCCGCGACCGCCCGTTCATGACGTGCCGCCGATGTCGGCGAAGACGCCGAGGCCGCGCTTCTTGACCTGCCCGGCGATGACGACGCGCTGGATTTCGGACGTACCCTCCCAGATCCGGTCCACGCGGATGTCGCGGTAAAGCCGCTCCACCGGGTTCTCGCGCATGTAGCCGCGGCCGCCAAGGATCTGCAGCGCCTTGTCGATCACCCGCCCGGCCATTTCCGAACAATGCAGCTTCAGCGCCGAGGCATGGGCATGGACCAGCTTGCGGTCCAGCCCCTGGTCGATCTCCCATGCCACGCGATACAGCATGGATTTCGCCGCGAAGATCTCCACCGCCATGTCGGCCAGCATGAATTCGATGGCCTGGAAATCGCGGATCGGCCGGCCGAACTGCTGCCGCCCGGCGGCGAAGTCGTTGGCCACCTCGGCCGCCCGGCAGGCCGCCCCAACCGCGTGCGAGGCGATCTGCAACCGCGCCTCGACGAACCAGTCCTTGGTCAGCTCGAACCCCTGGCCGATGCCGCCCAGCACGGCGTCTTCGGGCACCGGGGTCTCGCGGAACTCCAGCTCGGCATGGTCGAAGGCGAAGTTGTGCATGAACTTGGGCGAGCGGAGGTGGGTTACCGTGGGCGGCGCCTCGGTGAAGGAAGGCTTGTCGACGATGAACAGCGTCGGCTTGTCGGGGTCGTCATCGACATGGGCATGGACGATCACGAAATCCGAGGCGTTGTAGGAGGTGACGAACCATTTCACCCCGGTCAGCAGCCATTCGCCGCCGCGTTTCACCGCCCGGGTCTTCACCTGCCGCGGGTCCGACCCCGCCCCTTCCTCGGTGATGGCGAAGGCGCCGCGCCGGTGGCCCTGGCAGGAGGGGAGAAGCCAGCGCTCGCGCTGCGCTTCGGTGCCGAACTTCAGGCTGACCGGCGGGCGCCAGACGCAGGACCACAGCCCGTTGGTCACCCGGCCAAGCTGTTCCTCGATCGCGGTCTGTTCCAGCATGGAAAGGCCGAGGCCGCCGTTCTCCTTCGAATGGTTGATCCCGGCGAAACCCCAGTCGCGCACCTTCTGGCGGATGCCCTCGCGCAGTTCCATCGGCACTTCGCCGTGGTCGTCGGTGATCTGTTCCAGCGGCAGCAGCACCTCCTCGACGAAGGCGCGGGCGCGGGCGGCAAGCTCCTGCTGGCGTGGGGTGAAGGCGAAATCCATCAGTCGGCTCCGTTCCTGTGCAGGGCTTCCGCCCGGGTGACGATCAGGGCATCCACCGCCACGGCACCGGTGTCCGAGACCAGAAGCGGGTTGATGTCGCATTCGGCGATCAGGCCGCCCAGGTCCTGCACCAGCGCCGAGAATCCGGCGAAGGCGCGGGCGGCGACGGCGGTGTCCACCGCGGGCAGGCCGCGCAGCGGGCCGGTCAGCGCATGGATGCGCAAGCCGCGCAGCAGCCGGGCCGCCTCTTCCTGCGACACCGGCGGCAGGGCGACGGCGCGGTCGGCCAGCGCCTCGATGAAGATGCCCCCCGCCGCCAGCAGCAGCATCGGGCCGAACTGCGGGTCGTGGACCATGCCGAAGGCCAGCTCGATCCGGCCGCGCACCATGGGCGAGACGGTCACTTCCGGCCCCAGCCGCTCCAGCCGGGCATAGCCCGCGCGCAAGGCGGCTTCGTCCGTCAGGTCCAGCAGCACCCCGCCCGCATCGGACTTGTGCGCCAGCCCCGGAGCCGCGCTTTTCATCGCCACCGGCCAGCCGAGCGTCTGCGCCGCCCGGACCGCCATTTCCGCATCGCCTGCGACTATGCTGCGCGCAGCCGGGACACCGTAGTCCGCCAGCAACTCCGCCGCCTCTGCCGCCGTCAGCGGCGCCGGGTCGGCCAGCCTGCCGCGCCAGTGCTGCCGCAGGGCATCGGGCACCGGGGCGGGAAAGTTGCGCGGCTCGGCCCGGCGGTCGCGGGCCTGCATCAACTGGCGCACCGCCACCAGCCCCTCGGGGGTGCCGTCGATCACCGGGACGCCTGCCTCGGTCACCGCCAGGGCCAGCGCGCGGTGGCTGACGCCGGCGTAATTGCTGACCACCGCGATGGGCTTCGCCCGTCCCTGCCGCGCGCGGACCACCGCACGGGTGAAGCCCTCGGCGATGTAGGAACCGTCGCGGATATCCTGGAACAGCACGCCGATGGCCACCGAGGGATCGTCCAGCAACGCGGCCATGCAGCCTTCGACCTGAGCCTCGAAATCCCGGCCGGTGCCCCAGACATCCAGCGGATTTGCCGGGGGCAGGCCGGGGTCGAGATGCGCCTGAAGCCGGGTCAGCGTGGCCTCGCCCACATCGGCGAAGGGCACGCCCAGCCTTTCGGCCAGATCGGCGACCATCTCGCGCTCACCGCCGGAATCGTGGATCGAGGCCAGCCCGCCTTCGGGCAGCGGCCCGCAGGACGAGGCCAGCAGCAGGCTTGCCGCCAACTGGTCCAGCGTCTCCACCGCCATCACGCCATGCCGGGCGAACAGCGCCTCCCAGGCCGCGCTGTCGCCGGCGATGGCACCGGAATGGCTGACGGCGAATTCCGCGGCGATCCGGCTGCGGCCCACCTTCAACGCCACCACCGGCACCCCCAGCCGGTCGGCCTTTTCCAGCGCCGCGACCAGCCGGTCCGGGCTGCGGGCGGTTTCAAGGAACAGGCCCACCGCGCGGGTCTGCGGCTGGTCCAGCGCCCAGTCCATGTAGTCGGCGGCCTCGGTCGTCAGCTCGCGCCCCGAAGACACCGCCAGCGCATATTTCAGCCGCGCGTCGTTGTAGGCCAGCGCCGAGAAGGCCGAGCCGGACTGGGTGACGAAAGCCACGCTGCCCGGCCGCATCGGCAGGGCGGAGGCGAAGCCGGACACCCGCAGCCCGATGGTGGGGTTGCAGAACCCCATGCCGTTGCCGCCGCAGATGGCGATCCCGGCCTCGCGGGCTATGGCCGTCAGCCTCCCGGCCAGCGGATCGCCCGGCAGGCCGGTCAGGTCGCAACTGGCGAAGATGGTGACCGCCTTGGCGCCATGCTCCACGGCGCGGATCAGCCCGGCCTCAAGCTGCGCATTGCCAAGGCCAAGGACCACATGCTCCACCGGCTCGGGCAGGGCTGAAAGGTCGGGATGGCAGGGATGCTCGCCGATCCGTTCATACCGCGGGTTCACCGCATGGACGCGGCCCCTGTAGCCGTCCATGGCGGCCGCGTGAAGCATGGTCCGGCCCGGCGTGTCGGGCGTGGGAGAGGCGCCGACGAAGGCGATGGAGGCGGGCCGCAGCAGCGGGTCCAGCCTGTGCCCCGCCAGATCCTGCCTGTTCCGAAGTTCTGCCGTCATCCGAAACCTCCCCGTCCCCACAGGGCGCTGTCAGAACCTTGGCGCCGGAAAATCGCCGGGAAACAGCCCGTCCAGATAGGCCAGACAGGCCCTGATCCCCGCCGCCCGGCCCTCGGGCCCGGTCTCGCCGTTCACCAGATTTGCGATCCAGTAGCCATCGACGATGGCGTTCAGCGTGGCCGAGACCTGATCGGCGTCGATCTTCGCGCCCCGCGCGGCCGCCAGCGCCGCCAGATCCTCGGCGGTTGCGCGGCGATAGCGCGCCTTCACCTCGGCACAGCGCTGGCGATAGGCCGGATTGCGCGCCGCTTCGGCCCAGAAGGCGATCCAGGCGGCCACCTGCCGGGCGCTGGAAACCCTGCCGTCGAAATCGCTTTCGATCATGGCGCGCAGCCGCCTTGCGCCCGCCTCTCCTGCCGTCTCTCCGCCCTGGCACAGCGGCTGGCGCAGGGCCTCGTATTCCTCAAGCATATGGTCCAGCGCCGCCAGCAGCAGCCCGTCCTTCGACTGGAAGTGAAAGGCGGTGACGCCGTAGCTGCAGCCCGCCGCATCGGCCACGGTCTTCATGGTCAGCCCGGTCAGCCCCAGCTTGCCGATGACCGAGACCGTCGCGTCGAGGATCGCCCGGCGGCGTTCGGCGGTCTGGTCCTCGCGCGTCGCCCGCTGGCGCGCGGGCCTTTCCGTTTCAGCCGATACGGCCATCCGCCAGTTCCTTTCCCGTCCGAAGGATCGCCTCGCGCAGGATGCCGCAGATCCGGTCGATATCGGCGGCATCGGCGATCAGCGGCGGAGAGATGACGCAGAGATTGACGATGGGACGCACGATCAGCCCCAGCTCCCAGGCGATCTCGTCCACCCGCAGCGCGATCTTCTTGTCCAGTTCGGTCGCTTCGGCATGGGGCGGGCCGGTCATGATCTCGACCGCGCCGATCAGCCCCACGGCACGCACATCGGCCACCAGCGGCAGGCCGCGCAGCGCCATCAGACCTTCGGTGAAATACGGGATCATCGCGCGGGTATGGGGCAAGAGCCCGTCGCGCTCGATCACCGCGATATTGGCCAGCGCGGCGGCGCAAGAGACCGGATGGCCGGTGTAGGTATAGCCGTTGTTGAACCAGCCGCCCCGCGCATTGCCGCCGCTGACGCGGGCCAGAACCGCCTCGGATATCGCCACGCCGCCAAGGGGCACATAGCCCGAGGTCACGCCCTTGGCGAAGGTGATCATGTCGGGCACCACGCCGAAGACGCTTTCCGAGGCGAACCATTCGCCGCAGCGGCCGAAGGCGGTGACCACCTCGTCCGAGATGTAGAGGATGTCGTGCCTCTCGCAGATCGCCTTGAAGCGGGCGTGATAGCCCTTCGGCGGGATGATCACCCCGCCCGAGGCCAGCACAGGCTCGGCCAGGAAGGCGGCGACGGTTTCGGGGCCGAGGCGGGCGATCCGCTCCTCGAACTCCTCGACAAGGAACTCCAGGAACTCCGCCTCGCTGCGCCCGCCCGCAAGGCGCGGGTTGGGGCTGGAGAGGAAGGAGACGTGGTCCCCCGCAATGTCGAAATTCGGCCAGTTGCCGGTGCGTCCGGTGCAGGAGGCCGTCAGCGCCGTGCTGCCGTGATAGCCGTCATAGCGGGCGATGATCTTCTTCTTCGCGGGCCGCCCCAGCACGTTGTTGTAATATTCGACGAAGCGCAGGGCCGTATCCACGGCGGTGGATCCGCCGGTGGTGAAGAAGACCCGGTTCAGGTCGCCCGGTGTCATTGCGGCGATGCGTCCGGCCAGTTCGGCCGCCGGGCTGTTGGTCGTGTACCAGGGCGAGTTGTAGGACAACCGCAGCGCCTGCGCCGCGATCGCCTGGGCGATGTCGGGCGAGGCATAGCCGATCTGGGTGCACCACATGCCCGCCGGGCCGTCGATCAGCCGCTGGCCGGTGGCGGTATAGACATGGATGCCCTCGCCATGGGTCAGCACCGGGCGGGCGGCTTCGCCCAGCTTTTCCATCTCTTCCGAAGGGTTCAGCAGATGGTCGCGCGCGGCAAGGGCGGTGCGGTCCTCGTTCCTCAGCCTGTCGCCCATCCCGGCCCCCGCCCGTTGTCCGAGTCGAAGGCTGTCACAACTTGACTGACCGATCAAATAGTTTCTATCGCATTGCCGCTCAGGCCCCCGGACGGAAGGGCCGGGCGAGGGAAGCCGGCACCTCCATGCCGCGTCCGCGCTTCTGCGAGATCAGGACCAGCGCCACGATGGTCGCCAGATAGGGCAGGGCCGAAAGCGCCTCGGACGGCAGCGGCAGGCCGAGGATCTGGCCGTGCAGTTGCAGGATGGTGAAACCGCCGAACAGCACGGCCCCGGCCAGTGCGCGCCACGGCCTCCAGGCGGCGAAGACCACCAGCGACAGCGCGATCCAGCCGCGCCCGGCGGTCATGTTCTCGACCCAGATGCCGACATAGGCGACGGACAGGTAGGCCCCGCCAAGCCCGGCCATCGCGCCGCCGAACAGGATCGCGGCAAAGCGGATGCGCAGAACCGGATAGCCGATGGCATGGGCGTTTTCCGGAGATTCCCCGCTGGTGCGCAGGATCAGGCCGGATTTGGTGCGGGTCAGCCACCACCAGACCAGGGGCACCATGGCAAGGGTCAGATAGACCATGATGTCGAAGCGGAAGAACAGCGGGCCGAGCACGGGAATCTCGCCCAGGACCGGGATGGCCAGCGGCTTCAGCGTGGCGATCGGCTGGCTGCCGAAACCCATGCCGATCATGGCGGAAAGCCCGGTGCCGAAGATCGCCAGCGCCAGCCCGGTGGCATATTGGTTGGCCAGGAAGACCAGCGCCAGGAGGGCGAACAGGCAGGAGGCCAGCATCCCCGCCAGCGCACCGCCGACGAAGGCGGCAGGCAGCCCGCAGCCCGAGATCGCCAGCCAGAAGGCCACCGCCGCGCCGATCAGCATCATCCCTTCGAGGCCGAGGTTGAGGACGCCGGATTTCTCGACCACCAGCTCTCCCAAGGCCGCCAGCAGCATCGGGGTGGCGGCGGCGATCGTGCCGACGAAGATCGCGGTTGCCAGATCCATCACGCGCCCCCGCTTCGGGTGATCCGCCATGAGGTGAAGAACTCGCTGGCCAGAAGGAAGAACAGCAGCAGGCCCTGGAAGACCCGGGTGATATGCGCCGGGATGCCGTAGGAAACCTGCACCGCCTCGCCGCCGACATAGGTCAGGGCAAGGAACAGCCCGCCCAGCAGGATGCCCGCCGGATGCAGCCGCCCGACGAAAGCGACGATGATGGCCGTGAAGCCGTAGCCGGGCGAGATCACCGCGGAAAGCTGGCCAAGGGGACCGGCGACCTCGTAGAAGCCCGCCACCCCGGCGGCGGCCCCGCTGACAAGCAGGCCGGTCCAGATCGCGCCCTTCTCGGAAAAGCCGACATAGCGCGCGGCGCGCGGCGCGGCCCCGCCGACCGACAGGCGGTAGCCCGCGAAAGAGCGCGAGACGAACAGCCACAGCGCGCCAAGGACCAGCAGCGCGAACCAGACCGAGGCGGTCACGCGGAAACGCGGGTCGATGGGGGACAGCATCCCCTCATATGGCATCAGCGCGGTCTGCGGGAAGTTGAAGCCATGCGGATCGCGCCACGGCCCGCGCACCAGCCATGAAAGCAGCAGCCCGGCGACATAGGTCAGCATCAGGGTCACGAGGATCTCGTTGGTGCCGAACCGCGCCCGAAGGAAGGCGGCGATCCCGGCCCAGGCCATGCCCGCCGCCATCGCCGCCAGGAACATCAGCGGCAGCAGCAGCCCGTGCAGCCCCTGCGGCGCGAACAGCCCGACGCCCGCGGCGGCGATGGCGCCCATGGTCAGTTGCCCCTCGGCCCCGATGTTCCAGATATTGGCGCGAAAGCCGACCGACAGGCCCGCGGCGATGATGATCAGCGGAACCGCCTTCACCAGAAGCTCGGTGATCCCGTAAAGGCCGGTCACCGGACCGATGAAGAAGGCGTAAAGCGTGGTCAGCGGCGCGAAGCCGAGTGTCCAAAACAACGCTCCGCCGAAGACCAGCGTCAGCGCGACGGCGGCGACCGGGGACAGCAGGCGCGCGGCCCAGGTCACCTCGCGGCGGGGTTCGATGCGCAGCGCCATCACTGTGCCTCCACCGGAAGCAGGCTGTCGCCCGCGCCGGTCATGTAGCTGCCGAGCCGGGCCTTGGTCGCCTCGGCCCGCGGGATCGAGGGGGAAAGCCGCCCCTCGGACAGGACATGGATGCGGTCGCAGATCTCGATCAGTTCTTCCAGCTCCTCGGAGAAGACCAGCACGGCGGCGCCCCGGCGGCTTTGGTCGATGATGCGCTGGCGGATGAAGGCGGCGGCGCCGACATCGACGCCCCATGTCGGCTGGGCCACGATCAGCACCTTCGGGTCCAGCGCCAGTTCGCGCCCAAGGATGAACTTCTGCAGGTTGCCGCCCGAAAGGCTTGAGGCCAGCGCCGAAGGCCCCTCGGCCTTGACCGAGAAGCGCGCGATGATCCCGGCGGCGCGGGTGCGGGCCTGCGCATAGCGGGCAAGGCCGTGGCGGACCAGCCCGGCGGTGTAGCCGGTCAGAAGGGTGTTCTGCGTCAGCGAGTGGCCGGGCACGGCGCCGCGGCCCAGCCTTTCCTCGGGCACATAGGCAAGGCCCCGGCGGCGGCGCTGGTCGGGGCGCAGGCCGGTCATGTCCTGCCCCAGCAGGGTCATCCGGCCCGAAGGCGCGAAGGCCTCGCCCGACAGGCAGGCGGCAAGCTCGGACTGGCCGTTGCCGGAGACACCGGCGATGCCGACGATCTCGCCGCCGAAAAGGTCCAGCGTGATCCCGTCCAGCGCCCGGCCCTGCACGCCGAAGGGGCGGCCCGACAGACCCTGCACCGACAACAGCGGCTCGGGCGTCAGGCTGGCCGGGGGGTGGTCCGTCACCGGCAGGTCGCTGCCGATCATCATCACCGCAAGCTCATGGGCCGAGGCCTTGCGCGGATCGGTGCTGCCGGTGACACGCCCGCCGCGCAGCACGGTGGCGCTGTGGCAAAGGGCGCGCACCTCGTCCAGCTTGTGGCTGATGTAGATGATGCTGCACCCGCCCCCGGCGATCCGCCGCAGCACGATGAACAACTGCTCCACCGCCTGCGGGGCAAGGACCGAGGTCGGCTCGTCCAGGATCAGCAGCCGCGGGTCGCGCATCAGGCAGCGCAGGATCTCGACCTGCTGGCGCTCGCCCATCGACAGGTCGGCAACCATGCGGTCCGGCTCCACCGACAGGCCGTAATGCGCGGCTGTCCCGGCGATACGGGCGGACAGCGCGGGCAGGTCCATCCGGCCCGGCAGGCACAGTGCGATGTTCTCGGCCACGGTGGCGGATTCGAACAGCGAGAAATGCTGGTAGACCATCTCGATCCCCAGCGCCCGGGCCCGCGCCGGGCTGTGATGGCCCAGCACCCTGCCGTCATAGCGGATTTCGCCCCGGTCGGGGCTGATCGCGCCGTAGATGATCTTCATCAGCGTGGACTTGCCCGCGCCGTTCTCGCCAAGGATGGCATGGATCTCGCCCGGCGCCACGGCGAGCGTGATCGCGTCGTTCGCGACCACGCCCGGATAGGCCTTGGAGATGTCCGAAAGCTCCAGCCGCGGCGTCATCCCCTCGTCGACGGCAGTCGCCATCAGCCCAGCGTGCCGATCATGCCTTCGGCCAGCCAGTTGATGCCGCGCACATCCGCATCGGCCAGCACGCCGCCCTCCGGCACGATGACATTGCCCTGATTGTCCTTGATCTCGCCCGCATAGGGCTGGATCTCGCCGGATTTCACGCCCTCCACCGCGGCATCAAGCTGGGCGCGGACATCTTCCGGGATCGCGGCATTGAAGGGCGCAAGGGTGACGACGCCACCGGCAAGCCCATCCCAACGGGACTCGCTGGTCCAGTTCCCGTCCAGCACCTTCTGCGCCGCGCCGACGTAGTCGGAGCTCCAGTCCAGCACGACCGAGGTCAGCTGGCTGTCCGGCCCGAAGGAGGTCAGGTCGCTGGCATAGCCGACGGCGAATACCCCCGCCTCCTGCGCGGCCTGCACGCAGACGCCGGTGTCGGTCATGCCCAGGATCACATCCGCCCCCTGCGCCATCAGCGCCTGCGCGGCCTCTTTCTCCTTGCCGGGGTCGAACCAGGAATTCAGGAACACCACCGAGCAGGTGATTTCCGGGTTCACCGTTCGCGCGCCCAGCAGGAAGGCATTGCCGGGGCCAACGATATCGGGGATCGGGAAGCCGCCGACGAAGCCCAGCTTGCCGGTCTTGGTCATGTGGCCCGCCGCGATGCCGGAGATATACATGCCTTCGTAATACTTGGCCTCGAAGGTGCCGAGGTTCGGCAGATGCACGATGCCCGAACAATGCTCCCAGGCCACGTCCGGGAACTGCGGCGCAACCTTCTGCATCGGCTGGCCCAAGGAGAAGCTGGTGCCGAAGATCAGCCGGTGGCCCTGCGAGGCGAGGTCGCGGAACACCCGCTCGGCGTCCTGCGGCAGGAAGGTGTTGTCGACCACCGTCACCTGGACCCGGTCACCGAAGGCGGCCTTGATCGCGTCGATCCCCAGGGCGTGCTGCTTCGACCAGCCGATCTCGGCCGCCGGAGAGGCGTTGACCTGGCCGATCTTCAGCACATCCTGCGCCGCGGCAATCCGGGGCAGCGCCATGGCCCCGGCGAATGCCGCCGAACCCTGAAGCAGTCTTCTGCGCGAGAAATTCATGTCGTCCCTCCTGTCGTGCCCTTGCTGGATAGGCGTTTGTCCGGTTCAGGCCGGTTCCGTCTGCGGTTTCAGCCAGCGGCCCAGCACCTCGTCCAGGTCGGGCCGGATCGCCGCGCGCATGTCCATGTCGTAGCCGCGGGCGATGGAATCGTAATGGTTGGCGATCAGGCGCAGCGCCGGTTCGATCCGGCCCGCCTTCAGATGCGCCAGCAGCAACCCATGGTCGTCGTTCAGCTTCTGCCGGTGATAGTCGCGGTTCACGTAAAGCAGGCGGATAAGCTGCGACCGGCGCAGCAGGCGGGCATGGCTTTCCTCAAGCACCCGGTTGCGGGCCAGCTTGACCAGTTCCACATGAAATTCCGGCCCGATCCGGTCGGACCCGGCGTCGTCGCCATGGTCGAGGCAGCATTGCGTCTCGCAGACATTGCATTCCAGCCGGTCGAAGTCCGAAGGCGAAAGGCGGGTCGCCAGTTGGAAGGCCGCGCCCTGTTCGATGGCGGCGATGGCCTCGAAGATGTCGAAGGCCTCGCGCGCGTCCAGTTCCGCGACGAAGGCGCCGCGGTTGGGGTGCATCTGCACCAGCCCCTCGCGCGCAAGGACGACAAGCGCCTGCTTCACCACGGCGCGGCTGGTGCCGCAGATCTCGCCCAGATGGCGTTCGCCCAGCTTGAAACCGGGCGGCAGTTCCTGCGCGGCGATGGCGCCGGACAAAGCCTCTGCGATCTGCCGGGAACGATACGCCATCCGTGCTGCCTGTGCATTTCCTGTATCCGAGCGTAAGGTATCAGCGTCAGGTCTTGTCAAGCAATCTTCTTCGTTGACATGACAAGATTGTCGGATTGCTATGCAATTCATATCCCCCGTGACCCGGAGGCGCAGGACAATGGCCGAAAACCTTCCCGACTCCTTCATGCTGAACCAGTGGTTCCCGATCTCTGCCCTGCAGGACGTGCATCCGCATCCCCGCCGCACCCTGCTGATGGGCGAGCCGCTGGTCTATTTCCGCGACGGCTCCGGCTGCCATGTCACCGGCGCGGACGGCCGCGCGCTGCCCGTGCTGGAGCAATACGCCTGCCTCTGGACCACGCTGGGCCAGCCCGAAGGCGGGCTGTTCCCGATCCCGGAATATGACGAGGCCGACCGCCGCAACATCGCCGCCGGGTCGATCGGGGTGAATGTCTCGGCGATGCGCGGGATCGAGAACTTCCTCGACATGGGGCATTTTCCCTATGTCCACACCGGCATCCTGGGCGAGTTGCCGCATACCGAGGTCAAGGAATACAACGTCGAACTGCGCGAGGGCGGGCGCGAGATCGTGGCGACCGAATGCCTGTTCTACCAGCCGCGCGCCTCCACCGTCTCCACCAGCGGGGCGGATGTGGAATATATCTACCGCGTGCCGCATCCGACCTGCTCGGTCCTTTACAAATCCAGCCCGATGGACGACCGGCGGCTGGACGTGATCGCGCTGTTCGGCCAGCCGACCGGACCGGAGAGTTTCCGCGGCCACATGGTCCTGAGCATCCTGGACGACGTGAACGCCGACGATTTCATCAGCTATTTCCAGCTGCACATCTTCGGGCAGGACAAGCCGATCCTGGAAAACCAGATGCCCAAGCGGCTGCCGCTGGACCCAAGGGCGGAAACGCCGATCCGGGCCGACAAGACCTCGATCATGTATCGCCGCTGGCTGGCGTCGAACGGCGTGACCTATGGCGTGATCCCCGCAGCGGCATGAAAGGATGACGATGGACAGCGCAAGCATCGCCCCGGGCTGGGTTCCGGTGGCCGCCAGCGAGGATGTGGTGCCGCGGCATGTGTTCCAGGGCAAGCTTCTGGGGCAGGAACTGGCGATCTGGCGGGCCGACGACGGCTACGTCAACGTCTGGGAAAACCGCTGCCTGCACCGCGGGGTGCGGCTTTCCATCGGGGTGAACACCGGAACGGAACTGGTCTGCCAGTATCACGGCTGGCGCTATGCCAACCGCAACGCGGGCTGCACCTACATTCCCGCCCATCCCGCCGATGCGCCCCCGCGCACGATCTGCAACCGCACCTGGCCGGTGCGCGAGGCGCATGGCCTGATCTGGACCCATTTCGATGCGGTGGAACCCGCGATGCCCCGGGCGCTGGCCGAAGCCCCGCTGGTGCTGCGCGCGGTCCCTGTCAGGGCCGCACCCGCCGAGGTTACCGCCGCGCTGGAAGGTTTCGATCCGGGCGAGGGGCTGGCGCATCGCGGCGGGCTGGTCTTCCGCGACGGCGCGAGCGAGCTGCATCTGTTCGTGCAGCCGATGGACGCCGGACAGTCGGTGATCCGCGGTCTGGTCTCGGGGCCGCTGGCGGGCGAGGGGCTTCCCCTGCTGCGCCGGCTGAACACCGCGCTGACCGCCGTCGGCCGCGCGGCGGAAACGGCCGCCCGGCAGCGCCCGGCCCCCGCGCCGATCCCGCCGGTCTATGGCCGGGTCAGCGAGGAACTGGCCGAGATGCCCGACATGGCCGCCGGTCCCGGCAAGATCCGCGTCACCATCGCCGCCAGGACCATGGTGGCCGAAGGCATCGTCTCGCTGGACCTGCGCCCGCTGCGCGGCGTGCTGCCCGCCTTCCAGCCCGGCGCGCATATCGACGTGGCGCTGCCGAACGGCCTTGTCCGGCAATATTCTCTGGTGAACGGCCCGGGCGAGACCGACCGCTACATCATCGGCGTCAAGCGCGAGCCGCAGTCGGCGGGCGGATCGCTGGCGATCCATGACACCCTGAAGGAAGGCGACCTGCTGGCGATTTCCGAACCGCGCAACAACTTCACCCTGCGCCGCGATGCCGAGGAGACGATCTTTCTGGCGGGCGGCATCGGCGTGACGCCGCTGCTGGCAATGGCCGCGGCGATGGCGGTGGACGACCAGACCTTCCGCCTGCACTACTTCGCCGCAGGGCCGGAGCACCTGGCCTTCCCCGACCGGCTGGCCGCGCTTGGCGACCGGGTGAAAGCGCATCCGGGGCTGGACCCCGCCGGAACCATGGCGGCGCTGGCCGAAATCCTGTCCCGCCCCGGCCCGGCCCGGCAGGTCTATGTCTGCGGCCCCGGCCCGATGCTGGACGCGGCCCGCAGGATCGCGGCGGATCAGGGCTGGCCGGAAAGCGCCGTGCATTTCGAATATTTCCGGAACACCCACGAAATCGACGATTCCAGCAGCTTCGACATCGCCCTTGCCCGTTCTGCCATGACGCTGCGGGTGCCCGCGGGCAAGACGATCCTTCAGGTCCTGCGCGAGAACGGCATCTCTGTCCCCTCCTCCTGCGGGCAGGGGGCTTGCGGCACCTGCAAGGTGAAGGTGCTGGAAGGCATTCCCGACCATCAGGACGTCTATCTGAACAACGCCGAGAAGGCCGCGGGCGACAGGATCATGACCTGCGTCTCGCGGGCGAAATCCGACCGTCTCATTCTGGATCTGTAGCCGATGATCAGGCTTTACGACTTCGACCTGTCGGGCAACTGCTACAAGGCACGGCTGCTGCTGGCGATCCTCGGCGTGGAATACGAACGCAAGAACGTCGACTTCTTCCCCGGCTTCAAGCACCGTTCGCCCGAATTCCTTGCGGTGAACCCGCTGGGCCAGTTGCCGGTGCTGGAGGATGGCGATCTGCGGCTGGCACAAAGCCAGGCGATCCTTGTCTATATCGCCCGGAAATACGATCCCTCGGGCCTTTGGTATCCGCTGGACAGCCCGGAGGTCACCGGGCAGGTCCAGCAATGGCTGGGCTTTGCCGAGGGGCTGACGGCCACCGCATCCGCCGCACGGCTGGCGGACGGGATGGGCTTCGACTTCGACGCGGATGCCGCGCGGGAAGGGGCGCACAGGCTGTTCGCCGTGATGGACGAACACCTGTGGTTCCAGGAACGGCAGGGCCATGACTGGCTGGTTCCGGGCGCCGCGCCCACCGTGGCCGACATCGCCTGCTTCCCCTATGTCATGCTGTCCGAAGAGGGCGGCATCCCGCGCGAGACCTGTCCGGCGATCCGCCGCTGGACCGACCGGGTGAAGCGCATCCCCGGCTTTGTCGTCATGCCCGGCATCTTCCCCGCCGTGCTGGGCAGCCAGTGATGAAGCCCGCGCTGGTCGTCCTGGGCACCGGGCTGCACACGCCGACGCGCAACCGGCTGGAGGTGCTGGAGGATTGCGCCTTCATCATCGACGGCACGGGACGGATCGCCGATGTCATCCGCCCGGACGATCCCCGGCAGGCCGTTCTGGTCGCCTGGGCCGAGGCGCAGCGCGCGCTGCACCGCCTGCCCTCCGATGCCTGGCTGATCCCCGGGCTGGTCGACCTGCACATCCACGCGCCGCAATGGCCGCAACTCGGCAAGGCGCTGGACGAACCGCTTGAGGTCTGGCTGCAGAAATACACCTTCCCGCTGGAAGCACGCTTCGCCGACCCGGATTTCGCGCGCGAGGTCTATGACGATCTGGTTCGCAGCCTGCTGGCGCAGGGCACCACCACCGCGCTTTACTTCGGCTCGGTCCATCGCCAGCCGAACCTGATCCTTGCCGAGGCCTGCCTGCGCCACGGCCAGCGGGCGCTGGTCGGCAAGGTGGCGATGGACGATCCCGCCACCTGCCCCGACTATTACCGCGATGCCGATGCGGCGACGGCGATTGCCGAGACCCGGGCCTTCATCGCCGAACTGCGCGCCATGCAGGGCGAGGACCCGCTGGTGCTGCCGGTCATCACCCCGCGCTTCATCCCCAGTTGCACCGATGCGCTGCTGGAAGGTCTGGGCGAACTGGCGCGCGAGACGGGGTGCCATGTGCAGACCCATGCCTCGGAAAGCGACTGGGCGGCGGGCCATGTGCGCGACCGGCTGGGCTGTTCGGATTGCGACGCGCTGGATCGCTTCGGCCTGCTGACCGACAGGACGGTGCTGGCCCATGCCAATTTCATCGACGGCCGGGACATGGCGCTGATGGCCCGGCGCGGCGCGGCGGTGGCGCATTGCCCGATGTCGAACGCCTATTTCGCCAATGCGATCTTCCCCGTCCGCCGGGCGCTGGAGGCGGGGGTCGAGGTTGGCCTCGGCACCGATATCTCGGGCGGGTTCAGCCCCTCGATCCTGGACGGGCTGCGCCATGCGCTGATGACCTCGCGCCATCTGGGCCGGGGGGCGGACCCTGCGCTGCCGCCGGAAACCCGTGGCACCGGTGAGACCCCCCTGACCGCGGTGGAGGCGTTCTGGCTGGCCACCGCGGGCGGGGCGGATGCCCTGTCGCTGCCGGTGGGGCGGCTGGCCGAGGGGCATGCCTTCGACGCGCTGGTGATCCGCGCCAACCTGCCGGGCAGCGGGCTGCGGCATTTCCCCGGCGACGACCGGTCCGAGGAGATTTTCGAGAAGATCGTCCTTACCGCCGACCGCGCGGCGATCAGCGATATCTGGGTGCAGGGCCGCAAGGTGGCCTGAACCGTCAGACCTTCAGAAAGACCAGCGCCCGCAGGATTTCCGCGAAATCGGCATCGGCGAAGGCAACCGCGCGGGGACCGTGCATCCTGGCGCCCGGATACCATGCCGCGCGATAGGCGCCGGTCGGATTGTTGAACTCGATCACCACCTCGTAGCGCGCGGCCCGTTCGGGCAGCGCGCGCGAGAAATCGCCCGACAGCGCCGCCTCCACCCCTTCGCGGATCAGGCGGCAGGACCGGGCGGGCGCGATGGAGGTGGTCGCATTCCCCTCGCCCGCCAGCGTTTCCACCGCCGCAAGGCCGGGCACCAGGACGCGGGCTTCGGCGCAGATGCCGGCATCGCCGGACAGGAAGACCGAGGGCACGCCATAGCCCGCCGCACAAAGCGCGTTCACGGTGAATTCCGACGCCACCTCGCCATTCAGCAGCAGCCGCGAGATGCGCAGGTTGGAGGTATGGGCCAGCGGATTGGCCTCGCTGCCCGCCTTGGAGTGATAGCCGGTGTAGATCGCCGCGGCGAAACCGGCATCCAGCCCGAACATCATCGCATCCGGGTGGCCGGACCAGCCGCGGACGATGCGGGCGTAATCCGGCAGGCGGTCGAGGATCAGGTTGCGGCCGCTGTCATGGGCATCCTTGATCACCACCTCGGTCGCGCCTGCCGCGCGCGCTCCCTCGCAGGCGGCGACGACTTCGGCGGTCATCAGGGCGCGGAACTCGGCCCAGTCGGGGTGCGTCCGCTCGGCCTCGTCCCAATGGGCGATGCCTGCGGTGCCTTCGATGTCGGCGGAGATGAAGATCTTCATGGCAGCGGGTTCTCCTTCAGCCAGTCGGCAAGGGCGGGATAGCGGCGTCCGTCGCGGCCGGTCATCGCCGGGGCGGCGCAAAGCGCGTTCAGCACGGCTTCCTGCGTCGCCTCGGCAGCGGCGCGGAAGGCGGTGTCGATATGGGCATCGGAAAGCCGGGTCTGCGGGGCGAAGGCGGCTTGCGGTTCATGCTCCACCGGGTCGGCGGTGGTGAAGCACAGGCAGATGTCGCCGCTGCCGTGCCCCCAGAAGGCGCCGAGCCGCGCCAGCCCCGCACCGCCGCGCCTTGCGACGCGCTGCAACTGCCGGTCGGCCAGCGGCAGGTCGGTCGCCAGAATGACGATGACCGATCCGCTTTCCGCCTCGGCCGGGCGGCGCGGATGGGGGCGGCGGCCATCGGGCAGGACCAGATCCCCTGAAGCGCCGAAATTGGCCAGCACCAGCGCGCCAAGGGTGAAATCCTGCCCGGCGATCTGCATCCGGCGAGAGGCGGTGCCGATCCCTGCCTTGAAGCCGAAAGCCGTCATGCCCGACCCCGCGCCGACCGGCCCCTGTTCGACCGGCCCGGGACGGGCGGCCTCCAGCGCGGCGAAGGCGTCTTCGGGCGTCACCGCCATCGCCTGCAGGTCGTTGATGCCGCCATCGTTGCATTCGCAGACCAGCGGGTTGACGGTCGAGGTCTGGCGGCCGATCGCCGGATTGGCGGCAATGGCGCGGCGGATCAGCGCCTCGGTGCAGGCGGCGACGCCGAAGGTGTTGGTCAGCAGGATCGGCGTCTCGATGCTGCCAAGCTCGGCCACCTGCATCAGCCCCGCCGATTTGCCGAAGCCGTTGATCACCTCGACCGCGGCGCGCGGTTTCAACCGGAACAGATCGCCGGGATGCGGGACGATGGCGGTCACGCCGGTGAAGATGCCGTTCCCGCGCAGCGAGCGGTGGCCGACGGTCACGCCCGGCACATCGGTGATGGCATTCCCCGGCCCAGCGGCCAGCCTGCCATCGGGAATCAGCCCGAAATCCCGCGCCGTCTTCATGCGCCCGTCCTTTCCCGCGGTCCGGATAAAGCATCCGGCGACAGCTTGTCATCCGCGCGGCCCGGACTTGCAAGAACAGGAGACAAAATGGAGGGCCCCGCACCCCTACGGGACCCTCCATCCACCCCACATGCCACCCCTGCACCGCATGTGTTCTGAAAAGGTCCCGGGCGGTTCTGCCCTGCTGATCCTTCATACAGGGAATCGCCCCGGCAAGGCAAAGGCCGAGTGCCGGGGATTTTAGGCGAATGCCGCAGGATCAGTGCCTTGCGTCGGGCAGGAAGAAAGCGGCAAGGCCAAGCGCGGGCAGCACGGCGCAGATCTTGTAGACGGCGACGATGCCCCACTGGTCGGCCAACACGCCCAGAAGCGCCGCCCCGAAGGCCGCGATGCCGAAGGCCAGGCCGAACAGCAGGCCCGCCACCATGCCGGTATGGTGGGGCATCAGGTCCTGCGCATAGACCACCATCGCCGGGAAGGCCGAGGCCAGCATCAACCCGGCCAGCGCCGCCACGAAGACATTGGCGTAAAGCGGCAGCCAGGGCAGGGCCAGCGTCAGCGGCAGGATGCCGAGGATCGACCACAGGATCACCCGGCGGCGGCCGATGCGGTCTCCGATAGGCCCGCCGATGATGGTGCCGGCGGCGACGGCGGCCAGGAAGATGAAGAGGCAGAGGTTGGCCTCGGCCTTGGTCAGCTTGAAGCTCTCGATCAGGTAGAAGGTGTAGTAGCTGGAGAAGCTGACCGAATAGACGAACTTGGACACCATCAGCAGGATCAGGATCGCCATGCCGCGGCGCACGACATGCGGCGCGGGGGCGGTCGTGGCGGCCCGGGCCTTGCGGTTGGCGGCACGGGTGGCGCCTGCGCTGCGATACCAGCGGCCGACGGCGTAAAGCACCAGCATCGCTGCCAGCGCCACGGCGGCAAACCATTCGATGGAGACCTGGCCGCGCTCCAGCACGATGAAGGCCGCGGCCAGCGGGCCGAGGGCAGACCCCGCATTGCCGCCGACCTGGAACACCGATTGCGCGAAACCGGGCCGCATCCCGGCGGCAAGCCGGGCGATCCGCGACGCCTCGGGATGGAAGATGGCCGAGCCGAGGCCGATGAAGGCCACCGACAGCAGCACCATGGCGAAGCTGGTGGCATGGGCCAGCAGGATCAGCCCGGTCCCGGTCGAGGCCATTCCGGCCGCCATGGCGTAGGGCAGCGGGCGGCGGTCGGTGTAAAGCCCGACGAGCGGCTGCAGGATCGACGCCGTGCCCTGGAACACGAAGGTGACCAGCCCGATCTGGGTGAAGCTCAGCGCCAGGTTCTCCTTCAGCAGCGGATAGGCCGCCGGGATCAGCGATTGCATCAGGTCGTTCAGGAAATGCCCCAGGGCCACACCGAGGATGACGGGGACGACCGTGGATTCGGCGGCGGATGTATTGGGCTGGGGGGCGGCGGTCATGACGGCCTTCGGGAATGCGAACGGGCGGCACTTTGGCCGCCCGTTCGGGAAAGTTCAATGGCAGGAATGTGTCTTTACTTGTAGGCCGACTCGCGGCCGAAATGCTTGACCAGCAGGTAGTAGAAGGGCGCGCGATATTTGTTGCGCTCGGACTTGCCGTAGGTGTCGACGGCGGCATTGATGCCTTCCATCAGCGCCGGGCCGTCCTTCAGGCCAAGCTTCTTGATCAGGAAGTTTTTCTTGATCCGCTCCAGTTCTTCGGGGTCCGAGGCGGCAACGGTCTGGGCGTCGTTGTCGTAGATCGACGGACCGCAGCCAATGGTGACCTTGGTCAGAAGGTCCATGTCCGGGTTGACCTTGCACTTGTTCTTCAGATCGTCGGCATATTTGGCGATCAGTTCGTCTCTCTTGCCCATGTCGCTTGTTCTCCCTTGGTCACTGGATGGCTGATGTTTCGCGCTATCCGCCCGGATAGCAAGCCCACTGCGCCGGGAAAGGGGAAAAAACCGGGTGCCGGATCAGATCCGGCCCCGGGTGTCGTGCTGTGGAGAGGATCAGAACCGGATTTCGGCTCCGATGCAGGCGGAACGGCCGGGGCCGTTCTCGCAGGGACAAGACCGGAAAAGGCGCCCCGGAGGACGCCTTTCCCGTGCCATGCCTTATGCCGTCGCGGCAGCGATCAATAGCGGTAGTGGTCGGCCTTGTAGGGACCCTCGACCTGCACCCCGATATAGGCGGCCTGGTCCGGCTTCAGCTCGGTCAGCCGAACGCCGATCTTCTTCAGGTGCAGGCGGGCGACCTTTTCGTCCAGCGCCTTGGGCAGGATGTAGACGCCGGGGGCGTAGTCCTGGCCCTTGGTCCACAGTTCGATCTGCGCCAGCACCTGGTTGGTGAAGCTGGCCGACATGACGAAACTGGGATGGCCGGTGGCATTGCCGAGGTTCAGGAGCCGGCCTTCGGACAGCAGGATGATGCGGCTGCCCGAGGGCATCTCGATCATGTCCACCTGTTCCTTGATGTTGGTCCATTTGTGGTTGCGCAGGGCGGCCACCTGGATCTCGTTGTCGAAATGGCCGATGTTGCCGACGATGGCCATGTCCTTCATCTCGCGCATATGCTCGATGCGGATCACGTCCTTGTTGCCGGTGGTGGTGATGAAGATGTCCGCCGTGGCGACCTCATCCTCCAGCAGCGTCACCTCGTAGCCGTCCATCGCGGCCTGAAGCGCGCAGATCGGGTCCACCTCGGTCACCTTCACCCGCGCGCCCGCACCGCGGAGCGAGGCGGCGGAGCCCTTGCCCACGTCGCCATAGCCGCAGACCACGGCAACCTTGCCGGCCATCATCGTGTCGGTGGCGCGGCGGATGCCGTCGACCAGCGATTCCTTGCA
>CAYLSD010000019.1:9561-74007 GCA_964386345.1 uncultured Fuscovulum sp. | reverse complement strand
CAAGGGTCACGGCGCTGGAGACAGGCGGCAAGTCGCGGCCGGTGCTGGTGGCGGAATAAGGGCAATTCCCTGCCCGTTTCCTTGGCGAAGGCGCGTGCCTTCGCCATGCGGTGCGGGTTCCGCCTTCCCGGCCGGGACCATCAGTCCCGGCCGGCGCCCGACCCGCCCTCGGCGGGCGCTTCTCGCCCACCGGGTCGGGCGCTGGCCTATGTGGTCTCTGGCTGACCTGTCTACAGTGGAACCAGCTCACGCGGGCGGGGGCGAGGCAGTGCCTCGCCTTCTCCCGCCCAGCCTAAGCCCCTACCCCTCCGGCGGCAGTCCCGACAACTCGTCCAGAAGCGCGACCAGCGCAGCCACCCTTTCCGGGCCGAACTCCGCGTCGATCCTTGCATAGACGGCATTGGCGGCGGGCGTCACCGCCTCGATCAACCGCTGCCCCCGGGGCGTGATGGTCAGGATCACCCGCCTGCCGTCCGCCTTGTCCCGGCCCCGCCGGATCAGCCCGCGCTCGTCCAGCGTCCGGATCATCCGCGTCAGGCTGGGCGCAAGGATATTCGCCCGCGCCGCCAGTTCCGAGGCGTCAAGGCTGCCCGCCTCCGCCAGCACCCGGATCACCCGCCATTGCTGCTCGTTGATGCCATGGGCGTCGAGAAGCGGACGGAACCGCGCCATCACCGCCTCGCGCGCGCGCAAAAGCGCCATCGGCAGCGCGATACGGGTGGAACGGGGGGCGGTGTGGTCCGGCATGGGTCCAGTCCTGCACCGCAGGGGCCGGCTTGGCAAGCCGGCGGTTGACCTTTCCGCCGCGGCCCGGCTTTCTGTGCGGCGACAGGAGGGCCGGAATGCCGCATCTGACCATCGAATATTCGGCCAATCTGGAAACCGCGGGCGACCTGCCCGGCCTTTGCCTGCGGCTGCGCGAGGCGCTGCTGGCGACCGGCCTCTTCGAGGAAGGCGCGGTGCGCGTCCGCGCCCTGCCCTGCCCGCATTACGCCGTGGCCGACATCTTGCCGGAAAACGCCTTCGCCGCCCTGCTGCTGCGGATCGGCGCAGGCCGGACGGCGGAAGAGAAGAAACGCCTCGGCGCGGCGGTGATGACGGCGGCGGAGACGCATTTCGCCGCCCTTCTGGCCGAGCCGCATTTCGCCCTGTCGCTGGATGTGGTGGAGAACGATCCCGCGCTCAGCTGGAAGACCAATGCCATCCATCCGCGGTTGCGGGCGGCAAAGGGCTAGGCCGGGCTTCGCGCGAAGATCGTCATCCCGGCCACAGCCGCGCCGCCTCTTCCGCCGTATAGCGCCCCAGCCGCACATCCTCGGCCACCGCCGCCGGATCGCGCCGCGCCGGATCGCCGTAGCCGCCGCCGCCGGGCGTGCGCACCCGCACCCGGTCGCCCGGCGCCAGCGCGATGTCCTGCGCCTTCGACAGGTGTTCGGGCACCATCACCTGCCCGCCGCGGGTGATCTCCACCCGGTTCACCGCCCCCTCGCCGCCGCCAAGCGCGCCCTGCGGCCCGGTCCGCCCGTGGTCCATCACGAAAGAGGCCCGCGCCGCGCCCCGCAGCAGTTCGATCTCGTAGTCCAGCCCGAAGCCGCCGCGCCATTCCCCGGCCCCGCCGCTGCCCTCGTGCAGCGCATAGCGGCGGTAGAGGACGGGGAATTTCTGCTCCATGATCTCGACCGGCGGCGCCTTGGAGATGCCGATGGTGGAACAGCCGTTGGCGATGCCGTCGCCGCCCCGGAACCCGCCATAGCCGCCGCCAGAGATCTGATACATCACATAGCCCGCCCCGGTCTCCGGGTCCGTGCCCCCCAGCCCGAAGTTGCCGCTGGTCCCGGCGGGCGCCGCCGTCACCCGGTCGGGGATCGCCTGCACCAGCGCCGCGAAGACGGCTTCCGCGATGCGCTGGCTGACCTCGGCCGCGCAGCCCGAGACCGGGCGGGGGTAGCGGGCGTCCAGGAAGGTGCCCTCGATCCCCGTCACCTCCAGCGGCTCGAAGGCGCCCGCGCTGATCGGCACATCGGGGAAGATATGGCGCATCGCCAGATAGACCGAGGACAGCGTCGTCGCCCGGACCGAGTTCATCGGCCCCGTGCAGGGCGGCGAGGAACCGGCGAAATCGAAGACCAGCCCCTCGCCCGCCCGCGTCACCGCCAGCGCGATGGTCAGCGGCTCGTTCACCACGCCATCGGAATCGATGAAGGCCCGCGCCTCGTAGCGCCCCTCCGGGATCAGCCCGATCATCGCCCGCATCTGCCGCGCGGCCAGATCGCGCATCCGCGCCACCGCCTCCGCCACCGTGGCATCGCCGTAGCGGTCCATCAGCGCCGCCAGCCGCTCTGCCCCCACCATCAGCGCCGAGGCCTGCGCCTTCACATCGCCGATCCGCTGTTCGGAAACCCGGATGTTGGACCGGATGATCGCCCAGATCTCCTCGTCCAGCACCCCCTTCTTGAACAGCTTCACCGGCGGCAGCCGCAGCCCCTCCTGCTCGGCGCTGATCGCGCTGGCGGAAAACCCGCCCGGCACCATGCCGCCGGTGTCCGGCCAATGCCCGGTGTTCGACAGCCAGCACCAGATCCGCCCGTCCCGCCAGAACGGCATGGCGAAGCGCACATCCATCAGATGGGTGCCGCCGAGGTAAGGATCGTTGACGATGTAGATATCCCCCGGCTCAGGCGCCGCGGTGACGCCCGCCGCGATCCGCTCCACCAGCGTGCGGGTGGAGAACTGCATCACGCCGACGAAGACCGGCAGGCCCTTCGATCCCTGCGCGATCAAGGAGCCGTCCTCAGCCGAATAGATGCCGTCCGAACGGTCGTCGGCCTCGGCGATCACCGGCGAGAAGGCCGCGCGCGAAAACGTCAGGTCCATCTCGTCGCAGACCTGCTGCAACCCCGCCTGGATCACCGCCAAAGTCACCGGATCGACCATCGCCCTGCCCTTCCTCTTGACGGAAATACTCCACGGGGGTCCGCTAGCCCCCCGAAACCCGCACAATCAGATTTCCATCCGCATCCGAAGTCACCCGGCACCCCGGCTCCACCACCAAGGTCGTGTCCATCTGCTCGACGATCGCCGGCCCCCCCAGCGCCAGCTCCAGCGGCAGGTGGTCGCGCCAGTAGACCGGGGTTTCCACCCAGCCGCCGAACCAGACCCGTCGCACCTCCTGCGGCTCGGCCAGCGCCTTGCGCCCTGCCGGGTCGATCAGGCGGGACAGGTCCGGCTCGGCCCGGCGGCCGGTGACGCTGGTGGTCAGGTTCACCAGATTGGCGCGGATCTCCGGCAGGTCCACCCGGAAGCGGGCGTGATAGGCCGCCTCGAACAGGCGCTGAAGCTCTTCGCGCGAGGGCGTGGCCGAGGGCAGCGGCACGCGCAGCAAATGGGTCTGGCCGATGAACTGCATCTCGGCGGCAAACCCGGCGGCCATGTCGCGCAGCTCGATCCGCTCCTCGCCGATCAGGCGGCGGCCCTCGGCCTCCTGCGCGGCAAGGATGGCATGGACCTCCGCCATCTCCACCCCGTCCAGCGGCCGGTTCAGGGTGCGGACGAAATCATGCCGCAGGTCGGCCACCACGCAGCCGAGCGCATTGGTGATGCCGGGCCGCGCCGGGACCAGAACCTTCGGCACCGCAAGCTCGCGCGCCAGCGCCACGGCATGCAGCGGCCCGGCGCCGCCGAAGGCGAACAGCGCGAAGTCGCGCGGGTCGGCGCCCATGGAAATGGAAACCATGCGGATCGCCCCGGCCATATGGGTGTTGGCGATGGTCACCACCGCCTCCGCCGCCTCCTCCACCCCCAGACCCAGAGGCCGCGCGATCTGTTCCTCCATCGCCGCCCGCGCCGCCCCGGCGGCCGCCCCGAAACGGCTGGCCGGAAGCCGCCCGAGGATCAGGTTGGCGTCCGACAGCGTCGCCCGCGTGCCGCCCCGGCCATAGCAGACCGGCCCGGGGTCGGAGCCGGCGCTTTCCGGCCCGACGCGCAGCATGCCGCCGGCATCGACCCGGGCGATCGACCCGCCCCCTGCCCCCACGGTGCGCACATCCACCATCGGCACATGGATCGGCATGGCATATTCCACCTCGATCTCGTTCGAGACCGGGGCCACGCCGCCGCGGATCATCGCCACATCGGTCGAGGTGCCGCCCATGTCATAGGTCAGCAGGTTCGGGAAGCCCGCCCGCCGCCCGGTGGCCACCGCCGCCATCACGCCCGAGGCCGGGCCGGACATCACCGTCTTCACCGCCTCGCGCGCGACATGGGCCGCGCTGACCATGCCGCCGTTGCCGTTCATCACCAGCAGATCACGGGCATATCCCCGCGCCTTCAACTCTCCGGCCAGGCGCGAGACATAGCGCTCCAGCACCGGCTGCACACTGGCATTCACCGCCGCCGTCACCCCGCGCTCGTATTCCCGCGCCTCGGACAGCAGGGAATGCCCGGTGGTGACATAGCCGTTCGGCCAGAGGCGGGCGGCGATTTCGGCGGCGCGCAGCTCATGCGCCGGGTTGGCGTAGGCGTGCAGGAAATGGATCACCAGCGCCTCGCAGCCCCTGGCCAGCAGGTCGCGGATCGCCCGGGCCACGGCATCCCCGTCCAGCGGCGTGACCACCCTGCCCCGGGCGTCCATCCGTTCCGGCACCTCAAGCCGCAGGTCGCGGGGAATGATCGGCGTGAACCGTCCCGACATGCCATAGGCCTGCGGACGGGTGCGGCGGCCAAGCTCCAGCACGTCGCGGAAACCTGCGGTGGTGATCAGGCCGGTCCTCGCCAACTGCCGCTCCAGCACCGCATTGGTGGTGGTGGTGGTGCCGTGGACGATCAGGTCCAGCGCGGCAAGACCGGTGCCCGCGGCATCGAAGGCCGCCAGCACCCCGCCCGACTGGTTCGGCAGCGTCGTCGGCACCTTGGCCAGCCGCACCGCGCCCGAGGCCGGATCGAAGACCACGAGGTCGGTGAAGGTGCCGCCCACGTCCACGCCCGCCACCAGCCCCGCCATCTCACACCCCCACGAATTCGGCGAACTGGCGGGCGCCGGGGGCCAGGGCGGCGGCATCGGCCATCTCCTCCACCCGGCCATGCGCCATGAAGGCCACGCGGTCGGCCATCTTCAGCACCGCCTCCACCCGCTGCTCGACCAGCACCACCGCGACGCCCTCGGCCTTCAGCCGCAGCACCGCGTCGCGGATCAGGGCGATCATGCTGGGCTGCAACCCCTCGGTCGGCTCGTCCAGCAGCAGCACCTTCGGTTGCAGGCAGAGCGCGCGGGCGATGGCCAGCATCTGCTGCTCGCCCCCCGAAAGCGTGGCGGCGGGCTGGTCCAGCCGTTCGCGCAGGCGGGGGAACAGCGTCAGCACATGGTCGCGCACCCCGGCCGGATTGCCGCGGACCAGCCCGCCGATGTCGAGGTTCTCGGCCACGCTCAGCGGGCCGAAGAGGCGGCGGCCCTGCGGCACCCAGGCCAGACCCCGGCCCGGCACCTCATGGGCGGGCAGGCCGTGGATCGCCTCTCCCGCCAGGGTGATCGTGCCCCCGGTGGCGGGAACCAGCCCCATGATCGCCTTCATCAGCGTGGTCTTGCCCGCGCCGTTGCGGCCCATGATGCAGGTCACCGCACCCGCCCGCGCCGAGAAATCCACCCCGCGCAGCACGGTGACGGGGCCGTATCCGGCGGTGAGGGCGGTCAGTTCAAGCACCGAGATAGGCCTCCTGCACCGCCGCATCGGCCCGGACTTCCGCAGGCGTTCCGCGCGCCAGCACCCGGCCGGAGTTCATCACGGTGATGCGGTGGGCAAGGTCCATCACCACCTCCATGTTGTGCTCGATCAGCAGGACCGAGACCTCGGGGACCAGCCCGCGGACCAGCGCCTTGAATCCCTCGATCTCGCCCGCCGCAAGGCCCTGCGTCGGCTCGTCCAGGATCAGCACGCGGGGGGCCAGCGCCAGCCCCATCGCCAGTTCCAGCAGCCGCTGGTGGCCGTAGGACAGGGTCCCCGCGGCCTGTGCCTCCATCCCCGTCATGCCGACCCGGGCGAGGCTGGCCCCGACGGCGGCGGGCAGGTCGCGGGCCGGGGCCGCGCCGCCCTGCACCGCCAGCGCCACATTGTCGAAGACCGAAAGCCCCGGGAAGATGCTGGTGATCTGGAAGGTATAGGCCAGACCGCGCCGGACGCGGGCATGGGCGGGAAGGCGGGTGATGTCCTCTCCCGCCAGCGTGATCCTGCCCGCCTGCGCCGCGATGCGGCCCGAAAGCAGCGAGACCAGCGTCGTCTTGCCCGCGCCGTTGGGGCCGATCAGGGCATGGATCTCTCCGGCCTCCAGATCGAAATCCACCCCGTCGACGGCATGGATGCCGCCGAAGTGCCGGGTCAGGCCGCGGGCGGAGAGAAGGCTCATGGCAGATCCCTCCACAGCCTTGCCCGGACCCAGCCGAGGATGCCCTTCGGCGCGAAGAGGACCAGCACCACCAGCGCCAGCCCCACCAGGAACAGCCAGGCCGAGGTGACGGAAGAGGCCAGTTCGGTCAGGTAGAACATCAGCCCCGCGCCGAGGACGGCGCCAAGAACGGTGCCCGCCCCGCCCAGAAGGACGTAGAGCATCGGCAGGATGGAATACTGGATGCCGGCGAAGGTGCCGCCCGCATAGCCGAACAGGATGGCATAGGCCGCCCCCGCCGCGCCGGAATAGGCGCCCGAGACCGCCAGCACCTTCAGCTTGGCGGCGAAGGGGTTGATGCCCAGCATCCTCGCCCGTTCCTCGTTCTCGCGCAGCGCCACCATGATCCGGCCGAAGCGCGAGCGGACCAGCGCCAGCGACAGGATCAGGCCAATGGCGAACAGGCCCCATGCCGTCAGGAAGCGCGGAACGTCGGCGGAGAGGCTGACGCCGAACAGGCGGCGCGAGGCGTCGGGGATCACGAAGCCCTCGTCCCCGCCGGTCCAGGTGTTGAAATAAAGGATGGTCAGCGCGAAGGCCTGCGCGAACATCAGCGTGACGATCATGAAGGAGACGCCCGCCGTCCGCAGCGCCAGCGCGCCCACGGCCAGCGCCATCAGCCCGCCCGCCGCCGCCCCGGCCAGCAGCGCGGGCGCGGCGGGCCAGCCCCAGTGCCAGGCGGGCAGCCCGGCGGCATACATCCCGGCGGCGAAGAACATCGCATGGCCAAGGCTCAGAAGCCCGGTATAGCCGAAGGCAAGGTTGTATCCGGCGGCGAAGGTGGCCAGCACCAGGATGCGCGCAAGGTTGGTCGCATGATAGGCGGGCAGCAGCAGCCCCGCCGCCAGCAGCGCCGCCAGCACGGCCAGATGCAGCGCCCATGTCCGCGCCCCGCGACTCATGCCTTCGCCCCGAACAGGCCCTGCGGGCGGAACACCAGCACCATGGCGACCAGCAGCGTGGCGAGGATCTTCGCCAGCGTGGGCGAGAAGAACATGCTGATCACCCCGTCCGACAGGCCGATCACCAGCGCCGCGACCAGCGTGCCGCGCAAGCTGCCGAGGCCGCCGATGATCACCACGATGAAGGACAAAAGCAGCGGGTCGTGCCCCATCAGGTAATGCGCCTGGCTGATCGGCACGTAGAGCACCGCCCCCATCGCCGCCAGCCCCGCGCCAAGCGCGAAGGTGCCCATGTAGACCCGGTCGACATTTATCCCGAAGGCGCGGGCGACATCACGGTCCACCTGCGTCGCCCGCATCACCAGCCCGGCCTTCGTGCGTGTCATCACCAGCCAGACCGCCAGCAGGACGAGGATGGCGGCAAGGACGACGAAGAACTTGTAGCCGGAGGTGCCGAACCACGGCAGCTGGATGCGCCAGGTGAAGGGGGCGGCCACCGGGCGGGCGTCGGGGCCGTAAAAGCTCAGCGCCGCCTGTTGCAGCATGTACATCACGCCGATGGTGGCGACGATGGTGGCCTCGGGGTCGTAGTTCAGCCGCTTCAGCACCAGCCCGTCGACCGCCGCCGCCAACGCGCCGACGATCAGCGGCGCGATCACCAGCGCGGCAAGGAAGGCCATCCATGCCGGGCCGGGCACCAGCCCCGCCACGAACCAGGCGATCACCGCGCCCAGCATGAAGAACTCGCCATGCGCGACATTGACCACCCGCATGACGCCGAAGACCAGCGACAGGCCCACCGCCGCCAGCGACAGCACCGCGGCGGTGACCATGCCCTCCATCAGGGCGAGAAGCAGGAAGGGACCGAAGGCCATGCGGGGATGCGTGGGGCGGGGTCGCCCCCGCCGCGGCCCTTAGAACGACATCGCCGTATAGTCGGTGTCGTTCTCGTAAAGCCCTTCCTCGATCGTGGTCTGGTGCACCCGCACCAGCTTGCCGCCTTCGACCTTCGAGATGTTCTGCACCCCGAAGGCCTGGTGCTTCTTGCCGTCGAAGCGCATCGGCCCCTGCGGGCGTTCCGGCCCCTCGGGCAGGTCGGTCACCGCCTCCATCGCCTCGACCAGCTTCTGGCGGTCGGCGGGGCCGGCATAGCCCGAAGCCTCTACCGCCTGCTTGATGAAATGCAGCGTCTCCCAGCAAGAGAACATATGCGCATAGGTCGAGACATCCTTGGCGTCGCTGACGCTTGCGCCGTTGTCGTCCACCCCCACCGCGGCGCGATAGGCGGTCTCGGCCTCGCCCGCGTCGGCGGGCTTCACCCGGCAATGGCCTTCCCAGAAATGGCTGCCCTCAAGGAACTCCAGCCCCGGCGAGGCCGTATCCACCGCCTCCAGCGAGTCGATGAAGCCGAAGAGCGCGGGCTTCGCGCCGGTGCCGTAGAACTCTCCCAGCTCCTTGACGAAGGTCAGGACGGCGGGGCCGACCATGACGTGATACAGCACCTCGGTCTCGGCCGGGATCTGCGGGAAATAGCGGGTGAAGCTGGTTTCGGTCGGCGGGATGGCGATCTGCCTGATCACCTCGCCGCCCTGCGCGGCAATGGCACTGGTGAAGAAATCGCGGTGGTCGTGGCCGAAGGCATAGTCCGGGAAGACCATCGTCACCTTCTTGCCAAGGGTCGAGGCGACCCAGGGCGCCATGGTGGAGATCTGCGCCCGCACATCGGTGATGCCGGGTTGCAGCACCCAGCGGTTCAGCGCGCCGGAGGCGACGTGATAGCCCTCGGAGCAGACGAGATAGGGGATCTTCAACTCCCCCGCCCGCGGCGCGGCGCCCATCACGACATGGGAAAACAGCGTCCCCATGATCAGGTCGCAGCCCGAGGGGCCCGCCAGCTTTTCCACCACTTCGGCGCCGCGCTTGGGGTCGGTGGCATCGTCCTCGTAAAGGATCTCCACCTGCCGCCCGCCGATCCCGCCCGCGGCGTTGATCGCGGCGGCGGCGGCGGTGGTCGTGCGCTCATACCAGCGGCCATAGGCCGCGCCGATGCCGGTGCGGTGCAACTGGAACCCGATCTTCAGCGGCGCGGCCTGCCCCCAGACATGCCCCGGGATTGCCGCCGTGGCCAGACCGGCCCCCATGCCCTGCAGAACCCGGCGGCGGGACGGCGTGAAAAGCGAAGTCGTGGTCATCTGGGTCTCTCCCCTTGCTGGCTGGCCCCGCTGCCGGGGACCTCTCGTCGAATGTGTCGCCGCGGCGCGGCGCTGTCCACCCGTTTCACCCCACCCGGGCGGTGGACAGAAGCCACAGCCCCAGGACCGTATAGCCGACCATCAGCACCGTCAGCGGCAGATGCGCCACCGCCCGCACCGGCCCGGCCAGCCGGAAGGACAGGACGACGGCCAGCAGATGCGCCCCGAGGATCACCGCGAACTGCGTGCCGTAAAGCAGCGGCATGATCCGCGCATCGGTCAGGAAACCGAAGGAGACGTAGAAGGGCGGCAGCCCCAGCCAGCTTTCGCCGGTGAAGAACGGGTCGTTCAGCGCGGCCAGCGTGTATTGCCCGGCGGTCAGCAGCATCACCAGGTAATGCGCCGCATGGTAGCCGCTGGCGATGGCAAGGAAGGACAGCATCACCCGGTCGGCCCGGAACGCCCCGCCGGACAGCCACCCGCCAAGCCGCATCCCCAGCCACAGCGCCGCCAGCGTCAGCGCGAAGGTGGCAAGGATGCCGGCCGAGTTCTGCCAGACCACGGCGGAGCGGCCCGTCGGCTCCAGCGGGTTCTGCCCGATCACACCCTGCCAGAAGAAGGTCTCGCTCAGCCCCTCGAAGGTCAGCGCGGCCAGCGCCAGCGCGATGAAGACCATGGCGGACGGGGACAGCGGCGGCATCCGCAGCACCTGCGCCCCGGGCCAGCCCGCCATCTGCCGGCTGCGGGACCCGTCGGTCTCTACCCAAAGCGGCGCGATCTTCGAGACGAAGCCGAAAAGCACGGTCAGGAACTCGCCCCTTTCCAGCCAGTCCTCGCCCTCGGCCACGGCAAGGGCGAAGACGGCAAGCCAGTAGACCAGCGCCGCCTGCGCCAGAACGGCGGGGTCGTCGGGGGAAAGCGAGATCATCTGGAACCAGATGAAGCCAAGGTAGAACAGCACGGCAGGCCAGTGGCCAAGGCGGGTCAACCCGATGCCGCCCCTGCGCCCCAGCAGCGTGCGGGCGATCCGCACCGGGCCGCTCCACGGGTTGATCCAGCGCCAGATATTGCCGAACACGGCCGAGGCCAGCGGCACCGCGATCCAGACCCCGGTCCAGAATACCAGCGTCATCAGGTTGTGCATCGGGTCGCGCGGGCCAAGGAAACCGGTCAGCACCAGGCCGAGGAAGATCAGGAAGGAAAGGTATGAGGTCGCCGCCTGAGGCACGACCCGGCGGCTTTCCCACAGCACATGCGCCCGCATCTCCGGCATCCGCCCCGCCATCGCGGCCAGCAGCGCCGTCAGCGCGACGGTCAGCGCCGCGGCGGTGATGTAATGCCCGGTCGGCAGGACCAGGATGACCGAGGGCGGCAGCGCGCAGGCCAGCGCGGCGCCGGGGAACAGGCACAGGATCAGCGCCGTCGCCGTGCCCCGCGGGATCATCGCAGCCCGTCCTCCCCCTTCACCTGATGGATCTCCAGCCCGCCCATCCGGGAATGCACCCGCCCGCCCCGCGCCATGGCCAGGGCGAACAGCACCTCGCCCGCGCGCGGCCCGTCGGCGCAGGCGACGGTGATCACGTCGAAGCGCGACCGGACATAGGCCGCGTTCAGGTGGCCAAGCGGGATGTCCAGCGCCGCCCCCATGCCGCCGACCTTCATCGCGCTCGGCACGATGGCACGGCATTCCCCCAGCCGCTCGCGCATGCCGTAGCCGCCCGAGACATGCCAGATCGCGCCATGCTCGCTTTCCCCCGCCTCGCCGACGATGGCACCCTTGCCATAGGCGTCGATGCCGTTCCGGCCCCCAAGCGCGGCGACCAGCCGGTCGGTCAGGTCCAGCGCAAGGGGCTTCAGCCTCTCCATCGCGGGTTGCAGATCCGGCTCGTAGCGCCCGGCGAAGGGATTGGCGCAGATCGCATAGATCGCGCCGCGGACCGGAGGCGGCACGGCGGCGGGCCCGCCCTCATGGCGGATTTCCTCGATCTGGGTCACGATCTTGCGGACGGTGAAATCAGTCATCTTCTCCCCTTGCCGGCGCGGAAAGGGCAAGGCCCCCGGTCACCCGCCGCTCACCTTGCAGGTAAATCGCGGCAGCTTCAATCAATCCGCGCGCCCGGAAGCCCTCGGCCGCCGCCAGCCCCGCCGCCAGCGCTGCGCCGCGGTCTTCCGGCGAAAGAGCGGGAACCGCCACCGTCACCAGCCGCGCGCCCAGATCGGTATCCGCCTGCATCTCGCAGGCCGGGCGCCGGCGGATGCCCGGGTGGCCGGGCAGATCCACCGCATTCGCCACCATCGTCGCCGCCGCATCCGCCATCGCCGCGGTCCGCGCCAGCACCGTGACCGCATCGGCGACACCGAAAGAGAAACTGCGCCCCCGCCAGCCCGAGGTGGCGATGCCGCGCACCGGCGCCTCGGCCCATACGGTGGTATGGTCCATACCGCCCGAGGCCGCCAGCGCGCAGGACAGCCGCTGCCCCGGCGCAAGGAACAGCGCGATGTCGCCGCCGTTGTTGACACAGGCGCGGGCGATCCCCGGCCCGACCAGCGCCGCCAGCACCTCCTCCGCCACCGCACCCGCCACGGCGGCCATGGGCGTGATGAAGGCGGGCCGGAACGGGGCCACGGCAGCGGCCATCCGTTGCGCGATGGCTCCCCGCAAGGGCGCATCCTCAGCCCGCAACGCAGGCAGTTCCGCCGCCAGTTCCTGAAGCACGGAAGCGAAGCGCCCCGCCGCCCGGGCATATCCTTCGCGGACGGCCACGGCCTCTCCCCAGGCTTCCGCGACTATGTCGATCGGCCCGTGTTGCAGATGCAGCCGCCCGTCCGGCAAAAGCGCCGCCACCGCCCCTCTTCCAGAACCGCCAATATCCCCGCCGGAGGCCCCGAGCCGGTTGGCCGGAACGGCCAGAGGCGAGACGGGCCCTTGCAGCCGCGCGCGGATGCGCGGCTGCGCGATATGGAACGCGCCGCTCACCGCCCGCCCCACGGTTCGATCCTCGCGGCAGTCGGGTATTCCCCGCCTTCCTCCATCACCTGCCCGATGTCCCGGACCGCCGCCTCATGCCCGCCCATCGCCAGATAATCCTCGCGCGGCAGGGTGAATTCCAGCGGAGCCACCAGCGCGGGCGTCGGCACATAACCGAAGGCGCCCTTCGGCAGCCGGGTCACGTCGACCATGAAGGTGATGCCGCCGCCGGGCCAGACGAAGGTTTCCGCCCCGCCGCAGGTCAGCCGGGTCACGCCGCCCTGCACGGACCTTGTCAACCGCACCGGATTCCGGGTGACGCCCGCCCGCAGCGATCCCCCGGCCCCGCCCATGAACAGCACGGTGCAAAGCGAGGGTTCGCAATTCTCGTCAATCAGTTGCACGGTCTTCTTCAGGTTCTGCGGCAACTCCTGCGGCACCGGGCGCAGGTCCCGGTCCAGCACGTAATAGGCGTATTCCTCGCCGGTGGTGGACACCATCAGCAGCCGCAGCCCCGGCCTTGCCCCCTTCTTCTCCTGCCAGTCGCCCAGGATCTCCAGCGGATCGGTCAGCCGCGTGCCGCCCCAGCCCTGTCCGGGCTCCGACACCCGGAAATACCGCCCCGGGGTCGACCGATGCCCCTTGATCCTGATCCCGGTCGGCTGCCAGTCCAGCACCTTCCCGGCCTGATGTTCCGAAACGACGCCGGTGATGTGGTCGTCCACCACCACCACCTCGTCCACCAGCCCCTGCCATTGCACCGCGAACATGCCGATGGTGGCCGAGCCGCAGCCGACCCGCATCCGCCGCTCCTGCACGCCATCCACAACCGGAGGCCGTCCGGCCTGCACGGTCACGGCCGAGCCGCCCTCGATCTCCATCTCCACCGCCTCGCCGTTGCACAGGCTCAGCAGCGCGGCGCAGGTGACGCGGCCCCCGGCCTTCGAGCCGCCGGTCAGGTGATGGACGCCGCCGAGGGACAGCATCTGGCTGCCGTATTCGGCGGTGGTGACATGGCCGACGGCCTCGCCCGTCACCCGGACCACCGCCCCCTCGGGGCCGAGGAAGCGGTCGGTGTCGATCTTCACCTTCACCCCGCAATAGGAAAAGATCGCCTCGGTCACCACGGTCACCATGTCCGTATCGCCCATACGGGACGACACGATGAAGGGCGCGGGCTTGTAGTCCGGGTAGGTGGTTCCCGCGCCGATGCCGGTGACGAAAGCATCCGCGGGCACCGGGCTGCCATCCCAATCCCGCGCCGCGAAGGGCACCACGCGCCCGCCGGTCCCGACGGCATGGGACAGCATCACCACCGGATCGGTCCGCACGATCCGGCCTGCCTCATTGGCATAACGGTCGCAGGCGCCGGTCTGGCCGGGGGCGATGTAGCACATCACCGGGCAGGCATCGCAGCGGATCTTCTCGGGGGCTTCGGTCATGGGGCAAGTCCTGCGGCCAAGGTCGGAGCGGGGGCCAGCCCCCGCGCCCCCGGAGTATTTGGACCAAGATGAAGGGGAAAAGAACCTTTCATTCCCTGCCCTCCATCGCCGCGAGGATGCGGTGGGGCAGCGCGGGGGTGCGGGTGATCGCGGCTCCGGTAGCGTGGCGGATGGCGTTCAGGATCGCCGGGGCGGTGGGGATCAGGACGTGTTCGCCGAGGCCCTTGGCGCCGAAAGGGCCTTCGGGGTCCGGCACCTCGATCAGGATCGGGTCGATGGCCGGCATGTCGCCGGTGGTCGGGATCAGGTAGTCGTGCAGGTTGTCGGTGCGGCCAGGCAGGTATTCCTCCATCAGCGCCATGCCGAGTCCCTGGGCGATGCCGCCCTCGATCTGGCCGCGGGCGAGCAGCGGGTTGATCACCCGGCCGAGGTCATGCGCCGCGGTGATCCGGTGCAGGCGGACGGTGCCGAGGGCCGGGTCCACCTCCAGTTCCACCATCTGCGCGCCGTAGCCATAGACGGCATAGGGCACGCCCTGCCCGTCGGCATCCAGCGGCCGGGTCGGCGGGTCGTAGCTTTCCTCGGCCGACAGCGCATAGCCGCGGCTGTCGGGGGGCATCGCCTCAAGCTCGATCTCGCGCCGTATGGTCCCTTCGGTCACGGTGATCCGGCCCGGGGACAGTGCCAGTATGGACCCTTCGCCCGCATTGGCCATACGCAGGATCGCCGCCCGCAAACTGCCCGCCGCCTTCTGCGCCGCCCGGCCGGTGACATAGGTCTGGCGGGAGGCCGAGGTCTTGCCCGCATCCGGCGTCAGCGCCGTGTCGGGGCCGACCAGCCGCAGGGCATGGACCGGCACGCCAAGGGCATCGGCGGCGATCTGCGGGATGACGGTGTTCGATCCCTGCCCGATATCGGTCGCGCCCTGATGCAATACGGCCTCTCCCCCGCGGGTGATGCCGATGCGGATGGTGGAAGGGTTGGGCAAGGCGGTATTGCCGCAGCCATACCAGCAGGAGGCGACGCCGATGCCGCGGCCCCTGGCCGAAGCCGCCCAGTCCAGCGCGCGCATCCATGCGGGCCGCAGCGCTTCAAGGCACGGCGCGATCCCCACCGCCTGCAGGCTGTTGCCGGTGGGCGAGACATCCCCGTCGCGCAGCGCGTTCAGGATACGGAACTCCAGCCGGTCGATCCCGGCCTTCTCCGCCAGCCGGTCGTAAAGCGTTTCCTGCCACAGCGCCGCCTGCGGCACGCCGAAGCCGCGGAAGGCGCCGGAGACCGGGCCGTTGGTGTGCACCGCCCGCGCCCGGGCATGGATCGCGGGCGTCAGATAGGGGCCGGAGACATGCACCGGCACCCGGTTCGCCACCGTCGGGCCCCAGCTGGAATAGGCGCCGGTGTCGAAGCTGCCCTCGAACTCCATGCCGGTGATCCGGCCCCGGGCGTCGCAACCGATCCGGCCCTGCATCCCGGCCGGGTGGCGCTTGGTGGTGGAGGCCATGCTTTCGGGGCGCGAATAAGTCATCCGCGCCGGGCGGCCTGTGCGCAGGGCGACCAGCCCGATCAGCGGCTGCAAGGAGACATCCAGCTTCGAGCCGAAACCGCCGCCGACGGCAGAGGGGATGATGCGCAGCCTGTCCAGCGGCAGGCCGAGGATCGCGGCGGTTTCCTCGCGGTCCATGCCGGGGGCCTGGGTGCAGGCGCGGATGACCAGCCTGTCGCCCTCAAGCCATGCGGCGCCTGCCTCGGGTTCGATATAGGCGTGCTCGACGAAGGCGGTGGTGAAGCTGCCCTCCACCACATGGGCCGAGGCGGCCAGCGCCGCCGCCACGTCGCCGCGCCTCACCCTGCCCTCGATCAGCAGGTTGCCGGGGCGGCCCGGGTGGACAAGCGCCGCGCCGGGGGCCTCGGCCGCCTCCGGGCTGTCCAGCGCGGGCAAGGGCTGCCAGTCCACCGGGAAATCGGCCAGGCCGGAATCCGCCTCGGGCTCGAACGCCACCAGCGCCACGCATTCGCCGCGGAACCGGGCCGGAGAGGTGGCGATGGCGGGCTGGTCGGCGAAGGGCGGGATGACGGAAAAGGCGTTGCGGCCGGGAATGTCCCCGGCGGTGAAGACCCCGGCCACGCCCGGGCGGGCGGCATAGGCGGCCAGGTCGCCGAAGCGGAAGGCGGCATGGGGATGCGGCGAGCGGACGGCCCGTACCACCAGCGCGCCGGGGGGCACCACATCGTCGCCGAACAGATCGCCCGCCACCTTCGCCGCCCCGTCCAGCCGCGGCATGGCCGCGCCGACCGCCTGCCCTGCGGCGGGTGCGGCGGGATGCGCCGCCGCAGGCCGGCCCGCCGAGACCACCGCCGCGACGATCCGCGCATAGCCGGTGCAGCGGCAGAGGACGCCCCCAAGGGCCTGCCGCACCATGGCCTCGTCCGGCCGGGGTGTATGCGCCAGAAGCTCGGCCGCCGCCATCAGCATCCCCGGCGTGCAGATGCCGCATTGCGCCGCGCCCTCGGCCAGGAAGGCGGCGCGCAGGCGGCCAAGGATGGGGGTTTCCGCCTCAACCGTGGTGACCTCGCGGCCCTCGACCCGCGCCGCCGGGGTCAGGCAGGCGCAGGTGGCCCAGCCGTCCACCAGCACCGTGCAGGCGCCGCAATCGCCCGCGTCGCAGCCGACCTTGGTGCCGGTTTTCCCCAGCCTTTCCCGAAGGGTAAGGCTCAACCGTTCGGTGGGCGGGGCCTCCGCCGCGACCTCCTCGCCGTTCAGCCGGAACCGGATCACAGCGCGTCCTCCACCGCCCGGCGGACCAGTTCCGCCGCTGCCCGCAGCCGGTAATCCGCCGTCGCCCGCACATCGCCGATGGGCGACAGGGCCGCCGCCACCGCCGCCGGATCGACCCGGGCTGCGGCCCCCTGCATCGGGCCGCAAAGCGCCGCCTCCACCGCAGGCAGCCGCCGCGGGACCGGAGAGCAGGCGCCGACCGCCACCGCAGCCGCCTCGATCCGCCTGCCCGAGACCTCCAGCCGCACGGCGGCCGAGGCGATGGAGATCACCAGATGCGCCCGCGCGCCCAGTTTCGCGAAGGCCGAGCGCCCGGCCAGCCCCGCCCGCGGCAGCAGCACCGCCGAGACCAGTTCGCCGGGCCGTAGCTCCACCCGGCGCGGGCCTTGCAGGAAATCCTCCAGCGCCAGCCGCCGCGTCCCGGCGGCAGAGGCCAGTTCCACCCCGGCCCCTATGGCCAGAAGCGGCGGCACGCCGTCGGCGGCGGGCGAGGCGTTGCAGATATTCCCGGCGATGGTGCCCGCGTTCTGCACCTGCCGCCCGCCGACCTGAAGCGCCGCCTGTTGCAGCGCCCGCGCGGCGGGGGGCAGGTCTGCCTCGGCAATCGCGGTCCAGGTGGTGCAGGCGCCGATCCGCAGGCCATCCGGCCCCGCCTTTATCCCCGCCATCCCCGGCAGGGCGGCAAGATCCACCACCGGCCCTTTCAGCCGCGGCCCCGCCCCGGGGTAGAGATCCGTCCCGCCCGCCAGCACCCGCGCCCCGCCCGCAACTGCGGCCAGCGCCTGGGAAAGGCTGTCGGGGCGAAGGTAATCCATCCGCTTAGCCCTGTCGTTCGTATACGAACAAGGTGCCAAGCCTCGGCCCCGGCTGTCAACAGCCGTCCCTTGCGCGGACGGAAAGCGTAGGGTCTATTCGGGCGCATGGACCATACGGGCTATGTGCTGGACGAGCAGATCGGCTTTCTGCTGCGCCGGGTGACGCAGCGGCATCTGGCGATCTTTGCCCGCGGCATCCCGGACGTGACCACCACGCAATTCGCCCTGCTGGCCCGGCTGGCCGAACTGGGGCCGCAGTCGCAGAACGCGCTCGGCCGGGAAACCGCGATGGATGCGGTCACGGTCAAGGGCGTGGTCGACCGGCTGGTGCGGCAGGGGCTTGTCGCCGCCACGCCGGACCCGGCCGACCGCCGCCGGCGGATCGTGGCGCTGACACCCGAAGGCCGGGCGCTGTTCGCCCGGCTGGCGCCGCTGGCGCTGGAGATCAGCGCCCTGACGCTGGAACCGCTGGACGAGGCGGAGGCCGCGCTTCTGGCCCGGCTGCTGGCGCGTCTTACGTAAGGGCGTGGCGCGCCCGGAAGGCCGCCACCTCCGCCGCCGAAGGGGCAACCCCGGTGAAGACCAGCGCATAGGAGGGGATCCGCGCCATCCGCGCCGCGAAATCCTCTTCCGACCGCAGCGCGATATAGCCGACCTGGGTCAGATAGACCGTACGCGCCCGGGTGTCCGCCTCATCCGCCGCATAGCCGTGGCGCAGGAAAAGGCCGGTCAGCGCGGCGATCCGCGCCTCATCCTCTCCGGCCAGCGCGGCGGCCACCACGGGATCGGTCAGCGCCCAGGTCCGCATGGCGAATTCCGCCGCCGAATCGAACATGTCCGCATCCACCCAGGCGTCGAAAAGCGCCAGAACCGCCTCGGTCACCGTCGCCGCGGGCCGGTCGATCCGTGCCACCAGCGCGGGCGTGTTCGTCTCGCGCCAGCGGGCGACCAGCGCGGCCAGAAGCGCCTCGCGGTCGGCGAAATGCCAGTAGAACGAGGTCCGCGACAGGCCGAGCCGGGCGGCCAGCGGGCCGATCTTCACCGCCTCCACGCCGCCTTCGATCAACAGCGCATGGGCCCCGTCCAGCCACAGCGCGGCCGAGCCGCGCCAGCCGCGATCCTTCGTCTCCGCCTCTTCCGCCGTGCTTTCCATGCGGCAAGGGTAAGCCCCCTGCCCGCCCGCCGCAACCAGACAGCCCACAAAATCGACACCAGTGTCGATTTTGTGTTTGACGAAATCCGCGCCCTGCCCGACGATGCCGCCAGCCACCCGTGAAAAGGCCGCTTGCCATGTCCAGACCCTCGAACGATCCGCTGCTGCAACCCTACCAGCTGCATCACCTGACCCTGCGCAACCGCATCATGACCACCAGCCACGAACCCGCCTATGGCGAGGACGGGATGCCGAAGGACCGCTACCGGCTTTACCATCTGGAGCGTGCGAAGGCCGGGGTGGCCATGGTGATGACGGCCGGTTCCGCATCGGTCAGCCGCGACAGCCCGCCGGTATTTTCCAACCTGCTGGTCTGGAAGGACGAGATCGTGCCCTGGATGAAGCGGCTGACCGACGACTGCCACGAGGCGGGCGCGGCGGTGATGATCCAGCTTTCCCACCTTGGCCGCCGCACCCGCTGGGACAAGGGCGACTGGCTGCCCGTGGTCGCCCCCGGCCCGGTCCGCGAACCCAGCCACCGCGCCTTCCCCAAGGTGATCGAGGACTGGGACATCTCGCGCATCGTCAAGGACTATGCCGATGCCGCCGAACGGATGGCGGCGGCGGGTGTCGATGGCGTCGAATTCGAATGCTACGGCCATCTGATGGACCAGTTCATCAGCCCGCTGACCAATGCGCTGGAGGGCGGCCCCTATGACGGAAGCAGCCTCGACAACCGCCTGCGCTTCGCCTTCGAGGTGCTGCAAGCCTGCCGCGAGCGGGTGGGGCCGAAGGTCCTCCTGGGCCTGCGCTACACCGCCGACGAGGACAGCCCCGGCGGTATCCCCGCCGAGGAGGGCGTCGAGATGGCGCGGCGGTTCAAGGATTCGGGACTGGTCGATTTCGTCAACATCATCCGCGGCCGCATCCACACCGATGCCGCGCTGACCGATGTGATCCCGGTGCAGGGCATGCGATCGGCCCCGCATCTGGACCTTGCCGGGCGGATCAGGGCCGAGGTCGGCCTGCCCACCTTCCACGCCGCCCGCATCCCCGATGTGGCGACGGCGCGCCATGCCGTCTCGGCGGGGCTGGTCGACATGGTGGGGATGACGCGGGCGCATATGGCCGACCCGCATGTGGTGCGCAAGATCGTGGAGGGACGCGAGCATGACATCCGCCCCTGCGTCGGCGCGACCTATTGCCTCGACCGGATCTACCAGGGCGGCATGGCGCTGTGCATCCACAACCCGGCGACGGGGCGGGAAGAGACGATGCCGCATGACATTCCCGCCGCTGCGGCACCGAAGAATGTCGTGATCGTCGGCGCCGGTCCTGCGGGGCTTGAGGCCGCGCGGGTCGCTGCCGAGCGCGGGCACAGGGTAACGGTCTTCGAGGCCGGGCCGCGCGCCGGGGGGCAGGTGCTGCTGACCGCGCAGCAGAAGCGGCGGTCCGAGATGATCGGCATCGTCGACTGGCGGATGGAGCAATGCACGGCCAAGGGCGTGACATTTCACTTCAATACTTGGGCGGAAACCTCTGACATAACGTCACTTTCCCCAGATGTGGTGATCGTCGCCACCGGCGGGTTGCCGCAGCCCGTGGGGCTGGCTTCGGGCGAGGATCTCTGCGTGCAGGCCTGGGACATCCTGTCGGGCGACGTGAAGCCGGGGGCGAATGTGCTGCTTTACGACGATGCGGGCGACCATACCGCGATGCAGACCGCCGATGCGCTGGCCGCCGCGGGCGCCACGGTCGAGGTGATGACCCCCGACCGCAGCTTCGCGCCCGAGGTGATGGGGATGAACCTCGTCCCCTATATGCGCAGCCTGCAAGGGAAATCCGTCACCTTCACCGTCACCTACCGGCTGACCTCGGTGGCGCGCGACGGCAACCGGCTGAAGGCCGTGATCGGATCGGACTACATCGCCGATCTGGCGCAGGAAAAGCACTACGACCAGATCGTGGTGAACCACGGCACCGCGCCGAATGCCGATCTCTACTTCGCGCTGAAGCCGCTGTCCGAGAACCTCGGCGCGGTGGATTACGACGCGCTGATCGACGGCAGGCCGCAACCCGCGGGCGACGGGCCGAAGGGCTTCCGCCTCTACCGGATCGGCGACGCGGTGGAATCGCGCAACACCCATGCGGCGATCTACGATGCGCTGCGGCTGATGAAGGACATCTGAGGCGATACCTCTCCGGGGGTATATACCCCCCGATGCCGTTGGATATAGCGTCCGGGCAGGTAATCGGGGGTATCCCCGTGGAGGATGGCGATGCGGCTGGCGCTCTGGCAGGGGAACTCCCCGGCTTCCGATCTGGACCGGGCGCTGGCGGAGGCCGAGGCCGCGCTTGTGGCGGCGGGTTCGGTGGGGGCCGATGCGCTGGTCCTGCCCGAGGTCTGGCTGCCCGGCTACAACCAGCCGGTCTCGGCGGCGAATGCCCTGCCGCAGGACGCGCCCGCCTTCGACCGTCTGTCCCGCGCCGCCGCCGCCGCCCGTTGCGCGCTGATTGCCGGCTATGCCGAACGGGATGGCGATGCGGTCTACAACTCCGCCCTCTGCCTTGGCCCCGATGGCGCGCGGCTGGCGCATTACCGCAAGATCCAGCTTTACGGGCCCCGGGAAAAGGCGATCTACCGGCCGGGCGAGGCCTATGTTACCTTCCCGCTGGCCGGGGAGACGGCGGCGCTGCTGATCTGCTACGACGTGGAATTCGCCCCGCATGTCAAGGCCCTGGCGGACAAAGGCGCCACGGCGATCCTTGTCCCTACCGCCAACATGCAGCCCTATGCCCATGTCGTCCGCGCCACGGTGCCCGCCATGGCGGCGAACCACGGGGTCGCCATCGCCTATGCCAATTACTGCGGGACCGAGGGCGATCTGACCTATCTCGGCGGCAGCCTGATCGCCGGGCCGCATGGCGAGGTGCTGGCGCAGGCGGGCGAAAGCCCGGCGCTGCTGGTGGCCGATATCCCCGCCCGCCGGCCCGCCCATCTTTCCACCCAATCCGCCGACCTGAGGCTTGTCGAATGAGCCGCCTGCCTGCCCATGACATCCTGTTCACCCCGCTGCGGATCGGCCCGAAGCTGGCGAAGAACCGCTTCTACCAGGTGCCGCATTGCAACGGCGGCGGCTACCGCGATCCTTCGGCGGTGGTCGAGATGCGCCGGACGAAGGCCGAGGGCGGCTGGGGCGTGATCTTCACCGAACAGACGGAGATCCACCCGACCAGCGAGATCACCCCGTTCATCGAACAACACCTCTGGGACGACCGCGACATCCCGGCGCTGGCGCGAATGGCCGAGGCGATGAAAAGCCACGGGGCACTTGCCGGGATTCAGCTTGCCTATTCAGGCATCAACGGGCCGAACCTCTATTCGCGCGAGGTGCCCTTGGCGGTGACCGGCGGCCCGATCCTGACCTTCACCTCCGATCCGGTGCAGGCCCGCACCATGGACCGGCAGGACATACGGGACCTGCGCCGCTGGTTCCGCAACGCCTTTCGCCGCAGCCAGCAGGCGGGCTTCGACCTGATCTGCCTTTACGGCGCGCATGGCTTCGGCATCCTGCAGCATTTCCTGTCGCGCGCCACCAACCACCGGACCGACGAATACGGCGGATCGCTGGAAAACCGCGGCAGGTTCCTGCGCGAAGTGGTTGAAGATGCAAGGGAAGTGACGAAGGGCGAGTTGGCGGTTTCCCTGCGCATGTCGCTGCATGAAGGCGGCGCCTTCGGCTTTTCCAATGCCGAATTGCGCGACTTCATCGAGATGCACGGCGAGTTGCCCGACATCTGGGACCTTGCCCATGGCACTTGGGAGAACTGCTCCGGCACCAGCCGTTTCAAGCCCGAGGCGGCGCAGGAGGATCTGGTCGCCGGGATCAAGGCGCTGACGCCAAGGCCGGTGGTCGGCGTCGGCCGCTTCACCAGCCCCGATGCCATGGTGCGGCAGATCCGGGCCGGAATCCTGGATTTCATCGGCGCGGCAAGACCTTCCATCGCGGACCCGTTCCTGCCGGTGAAGGTCGAGGAAGGCCGTTACGAGGATATCCGCGAATGCATCGGCTGCAACATCTGCGTCTCCGGCGACATGACCGGGGGGATCAGCCGCTGCACCCAGAACACCGCCTTCATGGAGGAATGGCGCAAGGGCTGGCACCCAGACCGGGCGCGTCCGAAGGGGGGCAGCCAGTCTGTCCTGGTGGTCGGCGCCGGTCCCGCCGGGCTGGAAGCGGCGCTTCAGGCCGCCCGCCGCGGCTATGCGGTGACCCTGGCCGAGGCGACCACCGTGCTTGGCGGCCGGGTGGCGAAGGAACGCGCGCTGCCGGGCCTGTCCGCCTGGGGCCGGGTGGCGGACTATCGCACCGGGCAGATGGCGCCGATGCCGAATGTGGAGATCTACCGCGACAGCCGCCTGACGGCGGAGGACATCCTTGCCATGGGCGCCGACCATGTCGCCATCGCCACGGGCGCGCATTGGCGGCGCGATGCGGTGGCGCGGCTGCACCTGCACCCGATCCCGGCCGATCCGGCGATGCCGCTGTATACGCCCGACGAGTTGATGGCGGGGAATGTGCCTGAAGGCCTGCGCGTAACCCTTTACGACGACGATCATTTCTACATGGGCTCGGTGCTGGCGGAACTGCTGGCGGCGCGCGGGAACAAGGTGGATTTCGTCACCCCGGCGGTGAAGGTTGCGGAATGGACCGACAACACGCTGGAACAGGGCACGATCATGCGCCGCCTGCTGGAAACCGGCGTGGAGATTCACCTGAGCAAGGCGCCGGAAGCCATTGGCAGGAATGAGGTAATCCTGGGCTGCACCTGGACCGGGCGGCAGAGCGTCCTGCCCGCCGATGCGGTGGTGATGGTGACCAGCCGCATCCCCGACGACGGCCTGTTCCATGCCGCAAACGCGCTGGACTGGCAGGGGGCCGGCATCCGCAGCCTGCAATTGATCGGCGACGCCGCCGCGCCCGGGCCGATCGCCTGGGCCACCTATGCCGGGCGGCGGTGGGCCGAGGAACTGGACGCGCCGGACCGGGGCGACGACCTGTCCTTCCGCCGGGAAATCGCCAGCCTGCTGCCCGAGGAGCGGCTTACCCCCTGACCGTCTTGCGGCAATAAAGCTCCAGCCGGTGATGGACGATCTCGTATCCCATCTCGGCGGCGATCTGGCGTTGCAGTTCCTCGATCCGCTCGTTGCGGAACTCGATGATCTCGCCGGAATCGACGTCGAGGATATGGTCGTGATGCGCCTCGTCGGCAACCTCGAACCGCGCGCCCCCGGTCTCGAAGGAATGGCGCTGCACCACGCCCTCGCGTTCAAGCACCGAAAGCGTGCGGTAGACGGTGGCCAGGGAGACGGAATCGTCCACTGCCCGGGCGCGGCGGTGCAGTTCGGTCGCGTCGGGATGGTCGGCGGCCTCGGCCAGAACGCGCAACACCGCCTCGCGCTGCCGCGTCACCCGCACGCCGCCGTCGCGCAGGGTCTGGGTCATCCGCCCGGTCTTGTCGCGCGGGGGTTTGTCGGAGCTCTTCATCCCGGGAATCTACCCGATCCATTCGCAGGAACAACCCCGCAGATGAGAAGCCGCGGCTATTGGTGCCGCAGCGCCTCGATCGGGTCCATCCGGGCGGCCCGCCGCGCCGGGAAATAGCCGAAGACCACGCCCACCAGCGCCGAGAAGCCGAAGGCGCCCACGATCACCGTGGGATCGGCGACGAAGGGGATCGCCATGAACCGCGACGCCACCCCGGCCATGGCCAGCCCCGCCACGATGCCGACCACGCCGCCCAGAAGCGACAGCGCCACCGATTCCACCAGGAATTGCGTCAGCACCTGCCGCGCGCTGGCCCCCACCGCCAGCCTGATGCCGATCTCGCGCGTGCGCTCGGTCACCGAGACCAGCATGATGTTCATGATGCCGATGCCGCCCACCAGCAGGCTGACCGCGGCGACCGAAGAGAGCAGCCCGGACAGCACCGAATTGACCGAGTTCAGCATGGTGGCGATCTCCTTCGCATCGGTGATGGAGAAATCGTCGTCCTTCTCGATAGTTAGACGGCGGCGTTCGCGCATCACCTGCTGGATCGCCGAAGTGGCCTCCTGCACCGAGACGCCCTGCGTGACCTTGATCTGGATCGTGCTGACCTCGGTATCGCCCGACAGCCGCCGTTGCAGCAGGCGGATCGGCATCACCACCACGTCGTCCTGATCCTGGCCGAAGCTGCCCGCGCCCTTGGGCGACAAGAGGCCCACAACCTCGCAGGCGATGGACTTGATCCGCACCGTCTGGCCGACCGGATCCTCCTCGCCGAACAGCCGCTGCCGCACGGTCTGGCCCAGAATGCAGACCGCCAGCCCGGCATTGTCCTCGACCAGGGTGAAGTTGCGCCCCGAGGCCAGCGTCCAGTTCGCCACGCTCAGCCAGTCCGGCGTCGATCCGGTGACCTGGGTGGCGGCATTGGCGCGGGCGGCAATCACCGTCTGGCTGGAGGAGGCGATGGGCGCCAGCGCCCCCACCTGCGGCAGTTGCACCAGCGCCTCGGCGTCGCGCAGGGTGAAGCGCCGCGCCCGCCCGCTGGCGCCGGGCGGTCCGAACTCGCGCCGCCCGGGCCGCAGGACGAGCACGTCCGATCCCATCGCCTCGACCGAGGCCGAGACCTGCCTGGACGAACCCTGCCCCACCGTGACCATGGCGATCACCGCCGCCACGCCGATGACGATGCCGAGGATGGTCAGGAACGACCGCAGCTTGTTGCGGACGATGGACCTTGCGGCCAGGCGGAAGGCTTCGGCGATCATGCGGCGGCCCCTTCCGCGGGTTCGTCGCGGACGATCCTGCCGTCGGTGAAGACCACCAGCCGCCGGGCATGGGCAGCGATGTCGGCCTCATGCGTGACCATGACCACGGTGATGCCCTCGTCCCGGTTCAGGTCCTTGAGCAGCGCCATGATCTCGTGGCTGCGCTGGGTATCCAGGTTGCCGGTGGGTTCGTCGGCAAGGATCACCATCGGGTCGCCCGCCAGCGCCCGGGCGATGGCGACGCGCTGCTGCTGGCCGCCGGAAAGCTGCGACGGGTGATGCCCCTCGCGCCCCTCAAGCCCCACCTTGGCCAGCGCGGCGCGGGCCTTGGCCTCGCGTTCGGCGCGCGGCAGGCCCTTGTAGATCAGCGGCAGTTCCACATTCTCCAGCGCCGAGGTGCGGGCCAAGAGGTTGAAGCCCTGGAAGACGAAGCCAAGGAAATGCCGCCGCAGCAGTGCCAGCGCATCGGGCGTCAGGTTCTCGACCGGGGTGCCGTCGAACAGGTATTGCCCGCCCGTGGGCCGGTCGAGGCAGCCGATGATGTTCATCGCGGTGGACTTGCCGGACCCGGACGGCCCCATGATGGCGACGAATTCGCCGCGCCGGATGGTCAGGTCCACCCCGTCCAGCGCCCGGACCTCGGCCTCGCCCTCGCCATAGACGCGCGAGACGTTGCGGAATTCGATCAGCGCCGTCATCAGTTGCTGCTCTGCTCGGTGATCACCAGATCGCCCTCGGACAGGTCGTCCGAGGAAACCGAGATCATCCTGCCGTCCGAGGCGCCGGGCGTGACCTTCACCTTCACCGGCTGCCCGGCCCGCAGCACCCAGAGCGAGCTGCCGTCGACCCTGGCCCGCGTCTCGCCGCCCCGCCGCGGCATGATCAGGCCGATCAGCCCGCCGCCCGAGCGGCTGGCGCTTTCCGTCACCGGCGGCGCGTAGCGCAGCGCGGCCATGGGCACCAGCAGGACCTCGGGCTGACGGGCGACGGTGATGGTCGCCGTGGCGGTCATGCCGGGGCGCAGCAAGAGGTCCGAGTTCTCGACCGAAAGCACGGCCTTGTAGGTGACCACGCCATCGGTCTGTTCGGGGGCATAGCGCAACTGGGTGATCCGGGCAGGGAAGGTGCGGCCCGGATAGGCGTCGACGCTGAACGTGGCCTCGTTGCCCACGCCGACGCGGCCGATATCCGCCTCGTCGATGGCGACCTGAAGCTCCATCCGGCTGAGGTCCTCGGCCAGGGTGAACAGGACCGGGGCGTTCAGCGTGGCGGCAACGATCATGCCCTTCTCCGCCGTGCGGTCCAGCACGATGCCGGTGATCGGGCTGCGGATATCGGCCTTGGCAAGGTCGGTCTTGGCCTCTTCCAGGCTGGCCTCGGCCAGTTTCAGGTCGGCGCGGGCGATTTCCACCGCGGCGGCGGCGCGGTCATGCGCGGCCTTGGCGGCGACGACGGTGGAACGCACGGCCAGCCCGCGCTGGTCCAGCGCCTGGGTGGAGGCCCAGCTTTCCGCCGTCTCGGTCGCCGTGGCCTCGGCCTGGGTCACCCGGGCGGCGGCGGCGGCAAGCTGCGCCTCGGCGGTGGCAAGCCGGGCGCGCAGGTTGGTGGCGTCCAGCCGGGCAAGGACCTGTCCCTCGGTCACGGCATCGTTGAAATCGGCCTCCACCGCGGCCAGCGTGCCGGAAAGTTCGGAGGAGATGTCCACCCGCGTGGTGGGCTGCACGGTGCCGGTGGCGATGACGGTGACGATCAGGTCGCCGCGCTCTACCGCCGTGGTGTCGTAGCGGACGGCGGCGGGGGTGTTGTTGCGGCTGGCCCAGGCCCATCCGCCAAGGCCGATCAGGGCGGCCAGCGCCAGCAGCCAGAGCCAGCGGCGGGGCCGGCGCCGGGCGCTGCGCGACAGTTGCGTGAGGTCGGGGCGGCGGGCGGAATCGGGCAAGGGCGGTCCTCTGGCTTTCCCCTGATACGTCCGGGGCCGGACTTTCCGTCGGACTATAGGCCCGGCGGCGACGGGCCGGAAGATGGGGGATTCCGGGCGGCTTGCGGCGGGCCGGGATGAAATCCGGGGCGCCCCAAAACGAAGGGGCGGCGGAGGTTTCCCCCCACCGCCCCGCGCTGACCGGAACAGTCGGTCAGCTGCAGCCCGTGGTCCCGCCGCAGGTGTTGCACTTCAGGCAGGTGCCGTTGCGCACGAGCGTGTAGTTGCCGCATTCGCCGCAGGGGTCGCCGGTGTAGCCCTGCATCTTGGCCTTGGTCCGCGCCACGTCGCTGGAGGACGAGGCCGCACCCATGGCGAAGGCCGAAGCGCCCTCGGAAAGGCCCATGGCGCGGGTCTCGGGCACCAGGATGTTCAGCGTGGCGACCGGGTCGGTGCCGGTGGCCAGGGCCGTCGCCCCTGCCCCGCCCTGCAACACCACCAGTTCCTGCGGCAGCCGCTTGCGCAGATAGCCGGAGGAGGAGATCGACTTCAGCAGTTCCACCGATTTCGAGGCGGCGGATTCGGAGACTTCCGAGATGTTCCGCTTGCCCTCGTCGTCGCCGCGCCCGAGGTCGTCGAAGGTGGTGCCCTTCGGCGCGACATGCGCAAGATCCGTGCGGTCGAGGTAGGAAATCGCCAGTTCCCGGAAGATGTAGTCGAGGATCGAGGTGGCGTTCTTGATGCTGTCGTTGCCCTGCACCATGCCTGCCGGTTCGAAGCGGGTGAAGGTGAAGGCCTCGACGAATTCCTCCAGCGGCACGCCGTATTGCAGGCCGACCGAGACCGCGATGGCGAAGTTGTTCATCATCGCCCGGAAGCCCGCGCCTTCCTTGTGCATGTCGATGAAGATCTCGCCCAGCGAGCCGTCGGCATATTCACCGGTGCGGAGGTAGACCTTGTGCCCGCCGATGATCGCCTTCTGGGTATAGCCCTTGCGGCGTTCCGGCAGCTTCTCGCGGTGGGACCGCACGATCTCCTTGACGATCACCTTCTCGACGATCTTCTCGGCGATGACGGCGGCCTTCTCCTGCAAGGAGCCGGTGGCGAGGATTTCCTCGGCCTCCTCGTCGTCCTCGATCAGCGCCGAGGCCAGCGGTTGCGACAGTTTGGACCCGTCGCGGTAAAGCGCATTGGCCTTGATCCCGAGGCTGTGCGACAGTTCATAGGCCGCCAGCGTTTCCTCGATCGTGGCCGAGTTCGGCATGTTGATCGTCTTCGAGATCGCGCCCGAGATGAACGATTGCGCCGCCGCCATCATGTGGATGTGGCTTTCCACCGACAGGAAGCGCTTGCCGGTCTTGCCGCAGGGGTTGGCGCAGTCGAAGACGCTCAGGTGCTCGGCCTTCAGGAAGGGGGCGCCTTCCAGCGTCATCGTGCCGCAAACATGGTCGTTGGCCGCATCGACCTGCGCCTTGGTGAAGCCGAGGTGGCGCAGCAGGTCGAAGGTCGGGTCGTTCAGCTTGTCCTCGGGGATGCCGAGGGTGCCCTTGCAGAATTCCTCGCCCAGCGTCCACTGGTTGAAGACGAAGCGGATGTCGAAGGCGGTCGGCAGGGCGGCCTCGACCTTCTCGATCTCGCGCGGGCCGAAGCCGTGGCCGACAAGGGCGGTGTGGTTGACGGCAGGCGCCTGCGCAAGGCTGCCGTGGCCGACCGCATAGGCGACCATCTCGGCGATCTGGTGGGGGGCGTAGCCAAGCGTTTCAAGCGCCGCCGGGACCGATTGGTTGATGATCTTGAAATAGCCGCCGCCGGCCAGTTTCTTGAACTTCACCAGCGCGAAGTCCGGCTCGATCCCGGTGGTGTCGCAATCCATCACCAGGCCGATGGTGCCGGTGGGGGCGATGACCGTGGTCTGGGCATTGCGGAAGCCATGCGCCTCGCCCAATGCCAGCGCCTCGTCCCAGGCGGATTTCGCCAGCGCGACCAGGGTCTGGTCGGGGCAGTTCACCTGATCCAGCGCCACGGGGGCAACGTTCAGCGCCTCGTAGCCCTCGGTCTTGCCCCAGGCGGCGGCGCGGTGGTTGCGGATCACCCGCAGCATGTGGTCGCGGTTGCGGGCATAGCCCGAGAACGGCCCCAGTTCCTTGGCCATCTCGGCCGAGGTGGCATAGGAGATGCCGGTCATGATCGCGGTCAGCGCGCCGCACAGCGCGCGGCCCTCGGCGGAATCGTAGCCGAGGCCCATGTTCATCAGCAGCCCGCCGATATTGGCGTAACCCAGGCCGAGGGTGCGGAAGTCGTAGGAAAGCTGCGCGATCTCCTTCGACGGGAACTGCGCCATCATCACCGAGATTTCCAGCGTGACGGTCCAGAGCCGGGTGGCGTGGACATAGGCCTCGGCGTCGAACTTGCCGTCATGGAAGAAGGTCAGCAGGTTCATCGAGGCAAGGTTGCAGGCCGTGTCGTCGAGGAACATGTATTCCGAGCACGGGTTGGAGCCGCGGATCGGCCCGTCCTCCGGGCAGGTGTGCCAGGCGTTCACCGTGTCGTGGAACTGGATGCCGGGGTCGGCGCAGGCCCATGCGGCGTGGCCGATCTGGTCCCAGAGGTCGCGCGCCGAGACGGTCTTCGACACCTTGCCGTCGGTGCGGCGGACCAGCTCCCACGGCAGGTCGTCGCGGACGGCCTTCAGGAAGGCGTCGGTGACGCGGACCGAGTTGTTCGAGTTCTGTCCCGAGACGGTGACATAGGCCTCGGAATCCCAGTCGGTGTCATAGGTGGGGAATTCGATGCTGTCGAAGCCCTGACGCGCGTATTGCAGGATGCGGTTGGTGTAGGTGTCGGGGATCATGGCCTTCTTGGCGGCCTTGATCGCGGCTTTCAGCGCGGGATTCTTCGCCGGATCGACCGAATCCTCGGAGGACCCGTCCCAGCTGCGGATGGCGGTGAAGATGTCGTTCAGGCGGGCCTGATGCATCTTCGACCCGGCGACGAGGGAAGCGACCTTCTGCTCCTCGATCACCTTCCAGTTGATGAATTGCTCGATATCCGGGTGATCCATGTCGCAGATCACCATCTTGGCCGCGCGCCGGGTGGTGCCGCCCGACTTGATCGCCCCCGCCGCGCGGTCGCCGATTTTCAGGAAGCCCATCAGGCCGCTGGACTTGCCGCCGCCCGACAGTTTCTCGCCCTCGCCGCGCAGGCTGGAGAAGTTGGTGCCGGTGCCGGAGCCGTATTTGAACAGCCGCGCCTCGCGGACCCAGAGGTCCATGATGCCGCCGTCGTTGACCAGATCGTCCGAGACGGACTGGATGAAGCAGGCATGCGGCTGCGGGTGTTCATAGGCGCTGTCGGAACGGGTCAGCTTGCCGGTCTTGTGGTCGACGTAGAAATGCCCCTGCCCCGGACCGTCGATGCCATAGGCCCAATGCAGCCCGGTGTTGAACCACTGGGGCGAGTTCGGCGCCGCCATCTGGCGGGCCAGCATGAAGCGCATCTCGTCGTAATAGGCCGATGCATCGGCCTCGGTGGTGAAATAGCCGCCCTTCCAGCCCCAATAGGCCCAGGCCCCGGCCAGACGGTCGAAGACCTGCTTGGCCGAGGTCTCGCCGACATAGCGCTGCTCGGCGGGCAGCCTGGCCAGCGCATCCTCATCGGGGACCGAGCGCCAGAGGAATTCGGGCACGCCCTTTTCCTTGACCTTCTTCAGGACCGCCGGAACCCCCGCCTTGCGGAAATACTTCTGCGCCAGCACGTCCGAGGCGACCTGGCTCCAGCCCTCCGGCACTTCCACGGCATCGTTGCGGAACACGACCTTGCCGTCCGGGTTGCGGATTTCCGAGGTGGTGACGGCGAATGCCATCGCGCCATAGGCACCGGTTGCGGCGGCGGTAAACTTGCGCTCGATCTTCATTGCCCCTGATCCTTCATTGGCCGGAAGCCCGGCATGGTCCTGCATGCGGCCGGACGGAACGGAACACAGGAACCCGGCCCCGCCGGCTGCCTGCCGACAGGGGTTCGGCGCCGTGATGCCGGCTGCCATCTCTTGAGGGTCCTGCCTCTGCCCGACGACACTAGATTTAGTGTCTGCCCGAAACACCCGGTCAACCTGTCGTATTCACCAAGACGGTTCAACGGTTTTTTTTGCCTCTTCGGCGGATTTTCCGTCTTGACGCTTTCGTCATCACGTCACGCCCAGTTCACGGATTTGTAACCTTTTCCGCCTTCCGGTTGTGGAGGGTCCTGTGGACAAGGGTTGGAGTGTTTTCTGAACTCCGGCCCTTTTGCCAAGAAAGCGGCGCGGTTGGGGCCGCAGGTTCAGGCAACGGATGATGCGGGGGACAAATCCTGCGCCGCCGATCAGCCGATTCTCGCGCCCTCAGCGCCGCGCGGCCGAGCGGTTGATCAGCACGATGCCCGCCGCCACCAGAACCCCGGGGCCGAGAATCGCCGGCGAGAGGGTCTCGCCGAAGATCGCTGCCCCCAGAAGGATGGCCAGCACCGGCGTCAGGAAGGAGAAGGCGGCGACGGTCGAGGAGGGATAGACCGACATCAGCCACAGCCAGGCGATGAAGCCCCCGGCCACGACGATGGTGGCCTGGAACAGCAGCAGCCACAGGTGCAGCGGCTGCAGGTCGCGGACCAGCGGGCCGAAGATCGGCGCGATCGCCAGCAGGATCGGCGCGGAGACGAGGACCATCCAGAAAAGCTGCATCTCCGGCCCCTCGGCCCGCATCATCGGGCGGCGGGCGATGAAGGCCGTCCCCGCCCAGCCGACCGCCGCCCCAAGCGCGCAGAGATCGCCCAGGATGCTGCCCTCGCCCCCTTTCGCGCCGCCGAGAATCGCCCAGGCGGTGCCCGCGAAGGCCAGCACCAGCCCGAATGCCTTCAAGGGCGTGATGCGGTCCCCCAGCCCGAAATGCGCCATCAGCGCGAACCAGAGCGGCATCGAATACATCAGCACCGAGGCGCGGCCGACCGTGGTCAGGTCCAGCGCGACGAAAAGGAACAGGAACTCGGCCGCGAAGACCGCGCCCATGGCAAGGCCCGGCAGCAGCGCGGCGCGGTTCAGCCGCGGCGGGCGGCCTCGGAAGACCAGCCAGCCCCAGACGAACAGGATCGCCAGCGCCGAACGCAGGCCCGCGAAGAACACCGGCTGAAGCCCGGCATTCACAACCTTGATGCTGATCTGGTTCAGCGCCAGCAGAAGCTGCACCCCCAGCAGCATTGCCACCCCGGCGGCATCGAGGCTGTCCTTGCGCATGATGTGACGCGATCCCCCGGGAATTCCCCCTGCCCCGGACGGTGTTTTGCATTGACCGCGGCGGAAGCGCAAGCAAGGCTCTAGTCCCTGTTGTCCGGCTGGAGGGCCCTTGCGATGAGTCTCGGAAAGACATTGATGAAGGTGGCGATCGGGGTGGCGGTGGCCAAGGGCGTCTCGACCCTCGCAAAGAGCGCGGGCGGAAGCGGTGCTTCCGGCTCGGGCGGCGGTCTGGGCGACGTGCTCGGCGGGATGCTGGGCGGCGGCAGCTCGGCCGGAAGCACGCGCCCGGCGGGCCGGTCCGCGGGGCAATCCGGCGGGCTTGGCGATCTGATGGGCGACCTGCTGGGCAATTCCGGCAGCAATGCCACCCGCTCCAGCCGCAGCGGCCGCGGCGGCGACCTGCTGGAAGAGGTGCTGGGCCAGAAGCGCACCACCAGCCGCAAGACCGCGCCAAAGGGCGGGCTGGAATCAGTGCTGGAACAGATGACCGGCGCGCGCTCGGGCCGGGGCGGCCAGAACGCGGGCGGGATCGGCGATCTTCTCGGCTCCGTCCTCGGCGCTTCCGCGGCGCGGCCTGCGGGCGGCTCCTTGCGGATCGAGGAGGAGGACGAGATTTCCGCCGCGCTGATGCTGAAGGCGATCATTCAGGCGGTGAAATGCGACGGGGAACTGGATGCCGCCGAGAAGAAGAAGCTGATGGAGGCCATGGGCGACGCCACCCAGGCCGAGGTGCAGGCGGTGAATGCCGAACTGTCGGCCCCGGTGGATGTCGATGCGCTGGTGCGGATGGTGCCGAACGGGATGGAGGCGCAGGTCTACCTGGCCTCGCTGTCGGCGATAGACCTCGACCGGCAGGAAGAGGCGCAATACCTGCACGCGCTGGCGCAGGGGCTGGAACTGCAACCGCATGAGGTGAACGCGCTGCACGACCGGGCGGGCGCGCCGAAGATCTACCGCTGAGGTTCCCTTTCCCCGGTGGCCGGTGTAGGGCCTTGCCCGATCCCGGCTGCTGGAGGCTGCCATGACGCCATCGCCCGCGGCCGAGAACTCGCGCGCCGCCGCCCTGATGATCGGCTCGATGGCCTTCTTCGCCGTCGAGGACCTGTTCCTGAAGCGCGTGGCCGAAGCCCTGCCTCCGGGCGAGGTGCTGGCGCTGACCGGCGGCGTCGGCGGGCTGGTGTTCTGGGCGCTGGCGGCGCGGCGGCGCGAGCGGGTGCTGTCGATGGACGCCCTGCGCGGCGTGCCGCTGCTGCGATCGCTGTCCGAGGCGGGGGCGGCGATGCTTTATATCGTCGCGCTGGCGCTGGCGCCGCTGTCGATGACGGCGGCGCTGTTGCAGGCTTCGCCCCTTGTGGTGGTGGCGGGCGCGGCGCTGTTCCTTGGGGAAACCGTCGGCTGGCGGCGGTGGGCCTCGGTCGTGGTGGGCTTCATCGGCGTGCTGGTGATCCTGTCGCCCTGGAATGCCGATTTCGACCCGACCGGCCTTCTGACCGTGGGGTGCGTCCTTGTGCTGGCGGTGCGCGACCTGTCGACGCGGCTGATGCCGGCGCGGATCGGCACCTTCCAGGTTTCGGCCTGGGCCTATCTGGGGCTGGTGCCCTCGGGCATCCTCCTGATGGCGATCATGGGACAGGGCTTCGTCTGGCCCTCTCCGATGCAATGGGCGGGCCTTGGCGGCGCGCTGGTGGCGGGGCTTTTCGGCTATTACGCCGTGGTCGCGGCGATGCGGCTGGGCGAGGTCTCGGTCGTCGCCCCCTTCCGCTATTCCCGGCTGGTGTTCTCGGTCGCGCTTGCGATGATCTTCTTCGGCGAACGCCCCGACCTTTCCACCTATATCGGCGCGGCCATCGTCGTCGCCTCCGGCCTTTACGCCTTCGCCCGCGAGAGAATCCGCCAAAAGCATCTGGCGGCCGAGTCGGAAAGCCGTCTTTCCCTCTAGCCCGAAGGCGGCTAAACCGGCGGGCGAGAGCATCCTTTCCCCCGGGAGACCCCCCATGAGCACGATCATCGACATCCACGCGCGCGAGATCCTCGACAGCCGCGGCAACCCCACCGTCGAGGTGGACGTGGTGCTGGAAAGCGGCGCCATGGGCCGGGCCGCCGTGCCCTCGGGCGCCTCGACCGGCGCGCATGAGGCGGTGGAGCGGCGCGACGGCGACAAGTCCCGCTACATGGGCAAGGGCGTGCTGGAGGCGGTGGCCGCGGTCAACGGCGAGATCGCCGAGGAGCTGGTGGGCTACGACGCGACCGAGCAGGTCGGCATCGACCGCACCATGATCGAGATGGACGGCACGCCGAACAAGTCGCGCCTTGGCGCCAACGCCATCCTCGGCGTGTCGCTGGCGGTGGCCAAGGCGGCGGCGGAATATTCCAGCCAGCCGCTTTACCGCTATGTCGGCGGCACCTCGGCCCGCGTGCTGCCGGTGCCGATGATGAACATCATCAACGGCGGCGCCCATGCCGACAACCCGATCGACATCCAGGAATTCATGATCATGCCGGTCGGCGCACAGGACATCCGCGAGGCGGTGCGCATGGGATCGGAAGTCTTCCACACGCTGAAGAAGGAGTTGTCGAGCGCGGGCCTGTCCACCGGGATCGGCGACGAGGGCGGCTTCGCGCCGAATCTCAGCTCTACCCGGGACGCGCTTGATTTCATTCTGAAATCCATCGAGAAGGCCGGATACCGCCCGGGCGAGGATATCTATCTGGCGCTGGACTGCGCCTCGACGGAATACTTCAAGGACGGCAAGTATCACCTTGCCGGTGAAGGAAAAATCCTGTCCTCCATCGAGAACGTCGAATATCTGGCGAGCCTTGTCGGCGACTATCCGATCATCTCGATCGAGGACGGCATGGCCGAGGACGACTGGGAGGGCTGGAAGGCCCTGACCGAGGTTCTGGGCAGCAAGATCCAGCTTGTCGGCGACGATCTCTTCGTCACCAACCCGCGCCGTCTGGCCGAAGGCATCGGCAGGGGTTGCGCCAATTCCATGCTGGTCAAGGTCAACCAGATCGGCACCCTGACCGAGACGCTGCAGGCCGTCGAGATGGCCCATCGCGCCCGCTATACCAACGTCATGTCCCACCGCTCGGGCGAGACCGAGGACGCGACCATCGCCGACCTTGCCGTCGCCACCAACTGCGGCCAGATCAAGACCGGCTCTCTGGCCCGCTCGGACCGGCTGGCGAAATACAACCAGCTTATCCGCATCGAGGAAATGCTGGGCGAAACGGCGGAATATGCCGGGGACAGCATCCTGAAGGGCTGAGGAAAACCGCTGCGGGCGCCCCCGGAAGGGCGCCCGTTTCGGCTGGTGCAGATCAATGCGCCTGCATTTCCGACAGGATTTCGGCCGGGGTCAGCGCCGCGGGATAATAGGTCGGCCAGTTGGTCACCTCCTGCAGCAGCGCCGCGCGATCATCGCCCCAATAGAGGTGATAATGCCCCGCCTTCACCGGCGCGATGGCGTGGTCGCTGAACTGGATGAAACCGGGCGCCGCCGCGTCGCCCTCGACCTTGCGGAAGATGTAGCGCACGCCGCGATTGCCCTTTTCATAGGTCAGCACCTCATGCCCGTCATCGGCATAGTGCGCCGACACCACACCGGCCGCGCGATGGAAGCTGACGCTGTCGCCATGGATTTCGATCCGGTCGACATCGGTGCGATAGCCGGTGTCGTAATAGGCGCGATATTCCTCGGCGCTCTTGCCGCCATGCCCGGCCTTGTGCTGCATCACCGGGTCCAGCGTGCCGTCGAGCAGAAGCGGATAGACCGACTGCCAGTCGCCCTCCCAGTCGGAAAGCGGGCGGGCCGCGATCTGGGCATCGTCGAAATAGCCATTGTAGACCTGGTCGTCCGCCGCATGGGAGTGGTCATGGTCATGGCCCTCATCGGCCGCCTGCTGGGCCGCCGCCGGCAGGGCCAGGGCAAGCACCGAAGCCAATGCCAGGGCGCCGGTCCATCCTTGTGTCGTCAGTCGCATGGTGGAGTTCCTTTCAAGGTATCGCCGCATTGATTCGATATGTTATATCATTACATATCATGAGCGACAGATACCCCGAGCATTCTGAGGGCGCAAGCCAGGGTGGCAGGCGGCCGTCTTCTTCTCTGCCGCCGAGCGCCGTTCAGCCGAACCGGCCGGGCCGGAAATCGGCGAGCAGCCCGCTCTCCGCCCCTTCCATCTCCTGCGCCACCAGTTCTCCGGTGATCGCCGCCAGCGTCGCACCGGAATGCATCACCGCCAGCCAGAGGCCGGGGCGCGCCTGCCCGATCACCGGCAGGCCGTCGCCCGGCACCGGGCGATGGGCCAGCGCCACCTCGTCCCACTCTGCCCGCACCCCGGGCAGCAGCGCCCGCAGCCGCGCCATGGCGGCATCGGCATGGGCACCGGCAAGGCCCGCGACGGTCTCCGCCGCATCGCCCTGATGGTTGGCCGCCGTCGGCATCACCAGCCGCCCGGCCTCGTCCTGCCGCAACTCGCCCCCCGGCCCCCAGAGGACCAGCGGCAGAACCGGCGGCAGCGGCGGCGTCTTCAGGATCAGCCCCGGGCGCGGCAGCATCGGCAGCGTCATCCCCAGCGGCTCCACCAGCGCGGGCGCGCCGGTCCCGGCGGCCACCACCACGGCATCGGCGGCAATCCCCCCTTGCGCGGTCTGGACGCCACTCACCCTGCCCTGTGCCTGCACGAGCCCTTCCGCCGCCACGCCTCGCCAGAGCCGCGCGCCGGAGGCGGCGATCAGCCGGGCGGCGAGAAGCGCGGGATCGACCGCGCCCTCGCCGGGCAGGAACAGCGCGCTTTCGGGCGCGGCGCCAAGCTGCGGCAGATCACGCCTGATGCGGCCGCCGTCCCATGTTTCGACCGGATAGCCAAGCGCGCGCAGGTCCGCGGCGAAGGCGGCCTGCGCGGCGCCGGTCTCCTCGAACCACAGGCAGCCGGGCCAGCTCGTGGGGCAATCGGGCAGGATCCCGCACAGGCGGCGGTGAGCGGCGATGCCCTCCAGCCGCAGGCGGTAATGCGCCTCGGTCAGGAAGTAGGAGGCGTTGATCCATCCGAAGCTGCGCCCCGAGGCCCCGGCGGCGATGCCCTGCCCGTCGAGGATGGTGACGCCATGGCCGCGGCGGGCAAGCTGGAAGGCGATGGATGCGCCGATCACCCCGGCGCCGATGACGACGATCTGCATGGCGCGACCCTGCCAGCGGCGCGGGGTGCTGACAAGCGGCTGCGCACATGTATCCATCTCCTTCGGCTGCGTCCCGTTCGGTTGCTTGCTGTCCTCTGCCAGCCAACTGCCTCCGGGCGCATCCGACACCCGTTCTGGCCAGCCGCGCCGCGATGCGCTACCCCTGCCCCATGGCCCGGCTGATCCTCCTGAACAAACCCTATGACGTCCTCTGCCAGTTCACCGACGCCGAGGGGCGGCCCACGCTGGCGGATTTCGTCCGCGACAAGGGCGTCTATCCCGCCGGGCGGCTCGACCGGGATTCCGAGGGGCTGGTGGTGCTGACCGACGACGGGCGGTTGCAGGCCCGCATCAGCGATCCGCGGCACAAGCTGGAGAAGGTCTATCTGGCGCAGGTCGAGGGGGCGATAACGGAAACCGCCCTTGCCGCCCTGCGCCGCGGGGTGGAGCTGAAGGACGGCCCGACCCTGCCAGCGGGCGCCCGTATGGTGGATACGCCCGTATGGCTCTGGCCCCGCACCCCGCCGGTGCGCGAGCGCAAGACGGTGCCCGACGGCTGGATCGAACTGACCCTGCGCGAGGGCCGCAACCGGCAGGTGCGCCGGATGTGCGCCGCCATCGGCCTGCCCTGCCTGCGGCTGATCCGCTGGCGCGTGGGCGACTGGACGCTTGAGGGGCTGGCGCCGGGGGCGGTGCGCAGGTTGTAGGGGCACGGCAGGATATTGCGACGCGGTGCATGATTTTGCAGCCCACCCCGAAGCCATCGGAGCGGCTTGCAGGATCATCATGCCCGATCCCCTGCCTTTCAACATCCTGGGCCACCAAAACCCACGGGGAAGGCAGATATCGAACGCAACTCATCGGCGGCCTTGGGATATCGGAACCTTCCCCTGAACGGGCGAAGGCTGCCGGCCGGGGAAGCGCCTTCGGCGATGGAGACCGCCGCACAATATGCCCCTGCCTGTCAGAGGATTGGAAGCGATGCCTTCGGGAGGCAGGGACGGGCGCGCCGATCCCCGGCACCGGAGTCCGGTGTGGGCGCCGGTCGGCCCCATGGCGCCGCCATTGGCCATTCTGCTTGCAGCCGTCTCGCGCGGACCAAGGCGGCCCCTGGCAATCGGAAATACCCTGCCCCGTATGGGCCATTCTACCGTATGGCCCATACGGGGCAGGACTCGTCCGACCCATCAGGCGCCCCGCATTCCGGGGAAGCCCAAGGCAGACCGGAACCGCCCGGTTGCCCGGCGATGTCGAACAGGCTTGCCTTGCGTCGCGCCATGGCGATCATCGGCATGACCGGAGCAGGTCGACTTGCGGCCGACAAGGGCCCGAGCCATGCAGGATGGGCCGTGAAAGGCAAGAACTGACGAACCCGGAGTCGGCTGGGCAGCACCTGGCTGGAAACTGGAAGAGAGCGGCGGCTGACCGGAAGAAGACATCGGGCCGGAACGGGGCGATACCGGAACACGCCGCGATCATGCCTTGAAGAGCAAGGCCGAATGAAGGGCGATGCCGGAGTGAGGGGCAAGACCCGAAGGGGAAGCAATGCCGAAGGAACCACCCATGGACCACAGGGAGTTTCTGTCGAACCTTCCGCCCGAGTTGCGGGCCGGGATGATCGAGCGGTTCGATGCCCCGGGCCTGCGCCATCTGGCCGGGCATCTCGGGGCGATCCTCGCCTGCGGCGGCCTGATCGCGGCGGCTGTGCCGGGATGGGCATTGCTCCTGCCGGTGCAGGGCGTGCTGATCGTCTTCCTCTTCACGCTTGAGCATGAATGCACCCATCGCACCCCCTTTGCCAGCGAGCGGCTGAACGACCGGGTCGGACGGCTGTGCGGGCTGGCGCTGGTGCTGCCCTTCGAATGGTTCCGCTGGTTCCACCTGGCGCATCACCGCTGGACCAACCTGCCGGGAAAGGACCCGGAACTGGCCTCGGAAAAACCCGAGGGCGTGGCGGCCTGGGTCTGGCATGTTTCCGGCCTGCCTTATTGGTGGGCCGCGCTGCGGCTGATGGCGGCGCTTTCCATCGGCCGGGCCGAGGGCGACTACCTGCCCGAAGGCGCCAAGGCCCGGATCGTCCGGGAGGCGCGGGGGATGGTGCTGGTCTACGCCGGGCTGGCGGCAAGCCTGGTCTGGTCGCCGGCCGTGCTGTGGGTCTGGGTGGTGCCGGTTCTGCTCGGCCAGCCCTTCCTGCGGCTTTACCTGCTGGCGGAACATGGCGACTGCCCGCGGGTGGCGAACATGTTCGAGAACACCCGGACCACCTTCACCAACCGGATCGTCCGCGCCCTGGCCTGGAACATGCCCTATCATGTCGAGCACCACGTCTGGCCCGCCGTCCCCTTCCACCGCCTGCCCGAGGTCCATGCGCTGATGCGGGACGAGTTGCGGGTGACGGCGGACGGCTATGCGGCCTTCACCCGGGACTATCTGGCGCGGCGGGTCCGGCCCCCGCAGTAGGCGGCGCGTATGGCCAATAATAGACGGCGCGTAGGGCCAATCCGGGCGCAGGGTCCATACGGCAGTATGGCCCATACGCCCGTATGGCCGACCCCAGCCCTGCGCTAGCTGCCCCGTCGCCTGACGAGAGGGCCCTGCCTTCCCGGACAGCCTCGCACCGCCCTCGCTCCCGGATTGTGTGGGTGACAACTTCCCCGTGGCGGAGCGCGGGCCGAGCGGCTAAGCCGTCGCCATGACAGGCAGGCCGGATACCGGGGACAGCCTTTCGGGGTTCTTCTATGCCCTTGCGGCCTATCTCCTCTGGGGGCTCCTGCCGCTTTACATGAAGGCGCTGGCGCATATCCCCCCGGTCGAGGTGCTGGCGCATCGGGTGATCTGGTCGGTGCCGGTGGCCCTGGCCGTGCTGGCCTGGCTGCGGCGGACGGCGGATCTGAAGGCGGCGCTGGTCAACCCGCGGATGCTGGGGATGGCGGCGCTGACGGCGGCGATCATCTCGGTCAACTGGGGGATCTATGTCTGGGCCATCGGCGCGGACCATGCGCTGGACGCGGCGCTTGGCTATTACATCAATCCGCTGTTTTCCATCTTCCTCGGCGCGGTGCTGCTGGGGGAACGGTTGCGCGGCATCCAGTGGCTGGCCATCGCGCTGGTCTGCATCGCCGTCGGAATCCTGACATGGGAGGCCGGGCAACTGCCGGTCATCGCGGCGGGGCTGTTCCTGACCTGGGGGTTCTATGCCTATCTGAAACGCCGCCTGCCGATCGGCCCGAACCAGGGCTTCGCGCTGGAGGTGCTGATCCTGCTGCCCTTCGCGCTTGGCTATGCCGGATGGCTGGCCTGGACCGGAGAGGGGCATTTCATGGAAGGCGTGCCCTTCGACACATGGATGCTGTTCGGCTGCGGCATCGTCACCGCGGCGCCGCTGATGATCTATGCCAACGGGGCCAAGCGGCTGCGGCTGTCGACCATCGCCATCATGCAATATATCGCGCCGACGATGATCTTCCTGACCGCGGTCTTCCTGTTCGGAGAGCCGTTCAGCCGGGTGAAGCTGGTAGCCTTCGGCTTCATCTGGGCGGCGCTGCTGGTCTATTCCTGGTCGATCCTGCGCCGGTCACGGGGGTAGCCCAGATTTCCGCGCGGAGATCGGGGCGGAATTCGCGCGAATTCCGCCGCTATGGCCTGCTGACCTGACCACCGCCGACCGCCGCCGGAACGCCTGTGGTCGTGGCGCAGGAGGTGGGCAGGCCGCGCATCACCCGGACGGCGAGGAAGGCGAAGGCCTGCGCCTCCAGCATGTCGCCGTCGAGACCCGCAGCCTCAACCGGCTGCACCGGACAGGGGAATTTCCGCGACAGGTGGCGCATCAGGGTGGCGTTGTGGCGGCCGCCTCCGGTGACCAGAAGGCGCGAGGCGGGGGCGGGGAAATGCTCGGCCCCCTTCGCCACGGCGGCGGCAGCGGCGGCGGTCAGGGTGGCAAGGGCCGCCTCGGTGCCCAAGGGCTTCACCGCCTGCAAAAGTCCGGCGAAATCGTTGCGGTCCAGCGATTTGGGCGGGATGCGGTAGAAATACGGATGGGCGAGGAACCCCTCGATCACCGGCTTCTTCACCCTGCCCTTCGCGGCCAGCCTGCCGCCTTCGTCGCGCGCCACGCCAAGCCGGGCGCGGGCGAGGTCGTCGATCGGGGCGTTCGCCGGGCCGGTGTCGAAGGCCAGCAGGGCGCCGGGAACCTCGGGCGCGGGTTGCGACGGGTCCACCCAGGTCAGGTTGCCGACGCCGCCGAGGTTCAGGAAGGCCACCGGCCCGGCGGCGCCGATCCGTTTCGCCAGCGCGAAATGGTAGAACGGCGCCAGCGGCGCGCCCTGCCCGCCGAGCGCCACGTCGGAAGATCGGAAATCCCAGACCACCGGCAGGTTCAGCACCTGCGCCAGAAGCGTGCCGTTGCCGGCCTGATGCGTTCCCCTGCCGCCTGGGTCATGCGCCAGCGTCTGGCCGTGGAAGCCGACGACATCGGCGCCGGAAAACCGCGACAGCAGCTCGGCATGGGCGGTCTCCACCACCTCCGCCGCCTCCTGCACGCCCGGGTCGCCGGGCCATTTGCCAAGGGCGGCGCGCAGCACCGACTGCTCGGCCGGGGTATAGGGGCGATAGGCATGGGGGCCGAACTCCTGCACCGAATGGCCGTCGGTCAGCACCATCGCGGCATCCACCCCGTCCAGCGAGGTGCCCGACATCGCGCCAAGCGCCCAGACCGGCGCCGCATCCGCCTTCGCCATCTTCCCCTTCATCCCCTGCCCCGCTATACCGCCCCCACCTTAAAGCACGGGCAAGCCATGACCTACCATCCGAAATCCGACTTCATGCGTGTGATGTTCGAGCGCGGCTTCGTCGCCGATTGCACCGATTATCAGGCGCTGGACGAGGCCTTGGTCAAGGGCGTGGTGCCGGCCTACATCGGCTATGACGCCACGGCGGCGTCGCTGCATGTCGGGCACCTGATGAACATCATGGTGCTGCGCTGGCTGCAAAAGACCGGGCACAAGCCGATCACGCTGATGGGCGGTGGCACGACCAAGGTGGGCGATCCGTCGTTCCGCAGCGAGGAGCGGCCGCTGCTGACGCCCGAGAAGATCGACGAGAACATCGCCGGGCTGAAGAAGGTGTTCGGCAAATACCTGGCGTATGGCGACGGGCCGACCGATGCGATCATGCTGAACAATGCCGAATGGCTGGACGGGCTGAACTACCTGGATTTCCTGCGGGATATCGGGCGGCATTTCTCGGTCAACCGGATGCTCAGCTTCGAAAGCGTGAAATCGCGGCTGGACCGCGAGCAGAGCCTGAGCTTCCTCGAATTCAACTACATGATCCTGCAGGCCTATGATTTCCTTGAAATCCATCGGCGCTATGGCTGCCTGCTCCAGATGGGCGGCTCGGACCAGTGGGGCAATATCGTCAACGGGGTGGACCTGACGCGGCGGGTGATCGACAAGGAAATCTACGGGCTGACCACGCCGCTGCTGACCACTTCGGACGGGCGGAAGATGGGGAAATCGGCCTCCGGCGCGGTCTGGCTGAACGGCGACATGCTGTCGCCTTACGAGTTCTGGCAGTTCTGGCGCAACACCACCGATGCCGATGTGGGGCGATTCCTGAAGATCTTCACCGAACTGCCGGTCGAGGAATGCGACTGGCTGGGCGCGCTGCAAGGGGCCGAGATCAACGAGGCCAAGGTGACGCTAGCCAATCTGGCAACCGCGCTGCTGCACGGGGAAGAGGCGGCGGCGGCGGCCGGGGCCACGGCGCGCGAGGTGTTCGAGAAGGGCGGGATCGGCGACGATCTGCCCACAGTGACGCTGACGCCCGAGGATGTGGCCGAGGGCGTGGGCATCGTGCAGCTTCTGGTCCGCGCCGGGCTGGCGGGGTCCGGCAAGGACGCCAAGCGGCTGATCAGCGAAGGCGGGGCGAAGGTGAATGACGAGATCGTCACCGACGCCGGGCTGCGCTTCGGTGCGGGCGAGTTGGTGGAGCCGGTGAAGCTGACCGCGGGCAAGAAGCGCCATGCGCTGGTGGTTCTGGGCTGATGCGGATCGCGGGACTGGCCGCTGCGCTGGCTTTGATCGGGGCGGCGGCGCAGGCCTGCCCGATGACGCTGGCGCTTTATGCCGATACCGCAACCAGGACGGAATTGCGCATCCGCACCCCGGCGTCGTGGGAAGGTTCGGGAAGCACGACCTATGCCATCGAGCTTGCACTGAACGATGGCCGGGTGCTCTGGGGCCGGATCGGCCAGAACATGGGCACCAGCCGCGATACCGGGCAGCTGTTCTTCGGCTGCGACCGGCCGGGACCGGACGACATGCCGCTGTCGGAAGAGGCGGCGGCGGAATGTCTGGCCTGGGAGGGCGTGGTCTATGCCTTGCAGGACGGCACAGTCAGCCCCCTGCCCCAGTCTGAGGACAAGGCGCCGGAAAGCCTGATCCTGACCGACCTTGGCCGCAAGCTGCGCTATGCGGTGTTCGACGGGCCGGGCGAAGACCCCTGGGACCAGTTCCGCCTGCACGGCTGCGCCGAATGAAAAGAGGCCCCGAAGGGCCTCTTTCGCGTCACTCCTGAACGGTGACCTTGCTCATCACATCGGGCGTCGAGGGCGGCTCGCCCTTGGCGATGGCGTCCACCACCTCCATGCCCTGCACCACATGGCCGACGACGGTATATTTCCCGTCCAGATGCGGCGCCGGGGAGAACATGATGAAGAACTGGCTGTTGGCCGAGTTCGGGTCGTTCGAGCGCGCCATGCCGACGATGCCGCGCTGGAACGAGACGTTGGAGAACTCGGCCGGGAGGTCGGGCAGGTCGCTGCCGCCCATCCCCGCCATCGACAGGCCGCCGCCTGCCTTGCCGTATTGCACGTCGCCGGTCTGGGCCATGAAGCCGTCGATGACGCGGTGGAAGACCACGCCGTCATAGGCCCCCGCCTTGGCCAGCGCCACCATCTGCGCCACATGTTTCGGCGCATAGTCCGGCAGCATGTCGATGACCACGGTGCCGTTCGCCGCCCCCGTCACCTCGATCACCAGATTGGGGCCGGGGCCGTCGGGCGGGGTCTGGGCCAGCGCCGGGGACGCCAGAAGCGCGGCGGCGAGAATCAGCCTACGCAACATCGGCGGCCACCCGGACGGTGATCATGCGGTCGGGGTTGGCCGGAGGCTCGCCGCGGGTGATCTTGTCGACATGCTCCATGCCCGAGATCACCTGGCCGTAGACGGTATACTGGCCGTTGAGGAAGCTGTTCTCGCCGAAGTTGATGAAGAACTGGCTGTTGGCCGAGTTGGGGTTCTGCGACCGCGCCGCCCCGAGCGACCCGCGGGCATGCGGCACCTTGGAGAATTCGGCGGGAAGGTCGGGATATTTCGACCCGCCCGTCCCCGCCCGGCGCGGGTTGTAGTTCGGGCTGTCCATGTTGGCATTCTCGACATCGCCGGTCTGGGCCATGAAGCCGTCGATCACCCGGTGGAAGGCCACGCCGTCATAGGCCTTGTCGCGGGCAAGCTGCTTCATCCGCTCGACATGTTTCGGCGCTACGTCGGGCAGAAGCTGGATCACCACCTCGCCGTCCTTCAGCGTCATGATGATGGTGTTCTCGGGGTCCTTGATCTCGGCCATGCGCCGTCTCCTCATGTCAGGTCGGCGGCGAAGGTAGCGGCGGGATGCCGCAAGGGGAAGGGCAAAAGCCCGTGATCGGTTGACGCGGGCAGGCGGCTTCGACAAACCTGCGCGCCTGACGGAACAGGAGGATGCGACGATGGGCTGGAACACGCTGGACGATATCGCCATGGCCGGGAAAGTGGTGCTGCTGCGCGTCGACATCAACGTGCCGATGGAGGGGGATGCCGTCACCGACACCACCCGCATCGACAAGATCGGGCCGACGGTGGAAGACATCATCGCCCGCGGCGGCAAGGTGGTTCTGCTGGCGCATTTCGACCGGCCGAAGGGCAAGGTAGTGCCGGAGATGAGCCTGTCGCGCATCGTTCCGGCGCTGGAGGCGAGCCTTGGCCGCAAGGTGGTTTTCGGCGCGGATTGCATCGGAAACGCGGCGGCGGAGGCCATCGCCAAGGCCGGACCGGCGGAGGTGGTGCTCTTGGAAAACACCCGCTTCCATCCGGGCGAAGAGAAGAACGACCCCGAACTGGCCAAGGCCATGGCGGCGCTTGGCGACATCTATGTCAACGACGCCTTCTCGGCCGCGCACCGGGCCCATGCCTCGACCGAGGGGCTTGCGCATCTTCTGCCCCATGCCGCCGGGCGGCTGATGGAGGCGGAGCTGAAGGCGCTGGACGCCGCGCTCGGCAATCCGGCCCGGCCGGTGATCGCGGTGGTGGGCGGGGCCAAGGTCTCGACCAAGCTGGAGCTTCTGGGCAACCTTGTCGAGAAGGTCGACCATCTGGCGATCGGCGGCGGCATGGCGAACACCTTCCTTGTGGCGCAGGGGCTGGAGGTCGGCAAGTCGCTGGCCGAGCGCGACATGGCGGGGACGGCGGCCGAGATCCTTGAGAAGGCCAAGGCCACCGGCTGCCGGATCCACCTGCCGGTCGATGTGGTGGTGGCGCGCGAGTTCAAGGCGGGCGCGGCGGCGGAGACCGTGGTGGCCAGCGCCTGCCCGGCAGATGCGATGATCCTCGACGCGGGCCCCGAGACGGTGGCGCGGCTGCAGGCGGTGATGGGCCAATGCGCCACGCTGATCTGGAACGGCCCCTTGGGCGCCTTCGAGATTCCGCCCTTCGACATGGCGACCAATGCCGCGGCAGCCGAGGCCGCGCGGCTGACGCAGGCCGGGCGGCTGGTCTCGGTCGCCGGGGGCGGCGATACGGTGGCGGCGCTGAACGGCGCGGGCGCGGCGGCGGACTTCACCTTCATCTCCACCGCCGGGGGGGCCTTCCTCGAATGGATGGAGGGCAAGGACCTGCCGGGGGTGAAGGCGCTGATGGCGTAGCCGCGGATGGGCTGGGTCCTGATCACCGGCGCGTCGGAGGGGCTGGGGCGCGAATTCGCCCGGCTGGCGGCAGCCGATGGCCATATGCTGGTGCTTTCGGCCCGCCGGGCGGCGGTGCTTGAGGCGCTTGCGGCAGAGCTGTCGGCAGAGTTCGGCGTCGAGGCGCTGGTCCTGCCCGCCGACCTGTCGCAGGAGGGCGAGGCCGAGAAACTCTGGGCCGGGGCGACGGCGGACGGGCGCGAGATCGCGGTGCTGGTCAACAACGCGGGCCTCGGCGCGGGCGGGTCCTTCGCCGATCCGGCGGAATGGGCGCGCGAATACGACAGCGTGATGGTCAACGTGCTGTCGGCCACCGTGCTGATGAAGGCTGCCGCGGTCGAGATGGCGGCACGGGGCCGCGGGCGCATTCTCAACGTCGCCTCGGCGGCGGGCTTCATGCCCGGGCCGGGCATGGCGGTCTACCATGCGACCAAGGCCTATCTGCTCAGCCTGTCCGAGGCCGTGGGCAGCGAGCTTGCGGGCAGCGGCGTGACCGTCACCGCGCTCTGCCCCGGCGCCACGCGGACCGGGTTCTTCCGCGCAGGCGGGATTGAGGGCGAGACGCTGATCCAGCGCCTGCCGATGGGCCGCGCCAACCGCGTGGCCGCCGCCGGTTGGGCGGCGATGAAGCGGGGGCGGCGGGTGGCGGTAACCGGGATCGACAACAAGATCTTTACCGTCTTGCCGCGCCTTGCGCCGCGTCGCATGGTCGCCTGGGTGGCAGGCCGGTTTCTCAGCCGCCGTTAGCGCCACCGGAATTGCCGCCGACAGCGCTTGCCGCTATGCGGGGGAATGGCCCCGGTCGGGCAGAGCGAAGGGATGAGGATGATGGGCAACAAGGAAATGACCGCGCAGATCGCCGGGGGCAAGGGCTTCATCGCGGCGCTGGACCAGTCGGGCGGATCGACCCCCAAGGCGCTGAAGCAATACGGCGTGGCCGAGACGGCATGGTCGGATGAGAAGGGCATGTTCGACCTGATCCACGCCATGCGGGTGCGGATCATCAAGTCCCCCGCCTTCACCGGCGACAAGGTGGTGGGCGCGATCCTGTTCGAGCAGACCATGGACCGCGACGTGGACGGCATCCCGACCGCCACCTATCTGTGGGACACGCGCCATGTCGTGCCCTTCCTGAAGATCGACAAGGGGCTTGAGGCCGAGGCCGATGGCTGCCAGTTGATGAAGCCGATGCCGGGGCTGGATGCGCTGCTGGACCGGGCGGCGAAGGCCGGGGTGTTCGGAACCAAGGAGCGGTCGGTGATCTCCGCGGCCAATGCCAAGGGAATCCAGGCCATCGTGGACCAGCAGTTCACGGTGGGCGCGCAGGTTCTGGCGCATGGGCTGATGCCGATCCTCGAACCCGAGGTGACGATCTCCATCCCCGACAAGGCCGAGGCCGAGGCGATGCTGCGCGACGCGCTGCTGAAGGGGCTGGACGCCCTGCCTGCGGGGCAACAGGTGATGCTGAAGCTGTCGCTGCCGACGGTGGACAATTTCTACGCGCCGCTGGTCGATCACCCGAAGGTGCTGAAGGTGGTGGCGCTGTCGGGCGGCCATTCGCGCGCGGCGGCCAATGCGATCCTTGCGCGGAACCGGGGGATGATCGCCTCGTTCAGCCGGGCGCTGACCGAGGGCCTTTCGGCGCAGCAGACGGATGCCGAGTTCGACGCGCTGCTGGCGGATGCCATCGGCTCGATCCACGCGGCCTCGGTCGCGGGCTGACATCGGCGGGGTTGCGCCCGGCCCCGGGTGCAACCCCCTGAACCGGGCCGGAATTTTCGGTTTGTCCACAGATCGGGGATTCCCATCCCTGCCATAATGTGCCAATCTTCGCCCATGCCCCCGGTCAAGAGGGGCGGATCGAGGCGGCAGGAATGACCAACAAGACGGCGCGGCGCACCCTTGGCGGGTTGATCTATTTCACCATGGCTTTCGCGCTGGGCGCCTATTTCACCTTTGCCGCCGTGCAGGGCGACTATGGCGTGTTCCGCCGGGTCCAGATCGCCGCCGAGGCCGATGCCCTGCGGGCCGAGCGCGACCGGCTGCGCACCGAACTGGCCGAGGTGCAGAACCTGACCCACCGGCTTTCGGATGCCTATCTGGACCTGGACCTGCTGGACCAGCAGGCGCGCGAGGTGCTGGGCTACATGCGGGCGGACGAGATCGTCATCCGCTGACCTTTCCCTGATCCGGCCATGCGGAAGAAGGCGAGGCGCTGGCTCATCCCCGCCCGGCCGGGGTTTGGGCCATCCCCAAGCCCTGCTTCCGGCGCAAATCCCCCTGCGCGGAATGCAATCCTGCACGGCAGTCTTGCTTTGACTCAACGTTTCCCGTTAGTGTATGGATAGTTTAACGTTGAACCATTTCTTTTCCGGGGAGGAGAAGCCTATGGCGAAGAAGCCGGAGGCGAGACCGAATGTCTCGAAGGACGAACTTCTTAAATATTACCGCGACATGCTGCTGATCCGCCGATTCGAGGAAAAGGCCGGGCAGCTTTACGGCATGGGCCTGATCGGCGGCTTCTGCCACCTGTATATCGGGCAGGAAGCGGTGGTCGTCGGGCTGGAAGCGGCCTCGAAGGAAGGCGACAAGCGGATCACCTCTTACCGCGACCACGGCCACATGCTGGCCTGCGGCATGGACGCCAAGGGCGTGATGGCGGAACTGACCGGGCGCATCGGCGGCTATTCCAAGGGGAAAGGCGGCTCGATGCACATGTTCTCGAAAGAGCGCCACTTCTACGGCGGCCACGGGATCGTGGGCGCGCAGGTGCCGCTGGGCGCGGGGCTTGCCTTCGCCGACAAGTATCTGGGCAACGACAACGTGACCTTCACCTATTTCGGCGACGGCGCGGCGAACCAGGGCCAGGTCTACGAGACCTACAACATGGCGGAGCTCTGGGAACTGCCGGTGGTCTTCGTGATCGAGAACAACCAGTATGCCATGGGCACCAGCATGAAGCGGGCCACCAAGTCGGAAACGCTTTACGGCCGCGGCGTGGCCTATGGCATCCCGGGCGAGCAGGTCGACGGCATGGACGTGCTGGCGGTGAAGGCGGCGGGCGAGAAGGCCGTGGCGCACTGCCGGGCCGGGAAAGGCCCCTATATCCTTGAGATGATGACCTACCGCTACCGCGGGCATTCGATGTCCGACCCGGCGAAATACCGGACGCGGGAAGAGGTCGAGAAGATCAAGACCGAGAAGGACTGCATCGAACATGTGCGGGACCTGCTGACGCAGGGCGGGCTGGCCTCGGACGAGGAGCTGAAGGCCATCGACAAGGAGATCAAGGCGCTGGTGAACGAGGCGGCCGAGTTCTCGAAGGAAAGCCCCGAGCCGCCGCTGGACGAGCTCTGGACCGATATCTACGCCTGAGGGAGGAAGACCATGGCGACGCAAGTATTGATGCCCGCGCTTTCTCCGACGATGGAGGAAGGCACGCTGGCCAAATGGCTGGTGAAGGAAGGCGATGTGGTCAAGTCCGGCCAGATCCTCGCCGAGATCGAGACCGACAAGGCAACGATGGAATTCGAGGCGGTGGACGAGGGGATCGTCGGCAAGATCCTCGTGGCCGAAGGCTCTGCCGGGGTGAAGGTGAACACGCCGATTGCCGTGCTGGTCGAAGAGGGGGAAAGCGTCCCGGATACGGCTGCGGCCCCCGCCCCGGCAGCAGCGCCTGTTGCCGAAGCCGCGGCTCCGGTTCCCGCGGCGGCTGCGGCCCCTGCCCCGGCTCCGGTCCAGGCGGCGAAGGGCTGGCCGCATTCCGATGTGCCCGAGGGCGTGCCGACCAGAACCATGACCGTGCGCGAGGCCCTGCGCGAGGCGATGGCCGAGGAGATGCGGGCGGACCCGAATGTCTTCCTGATGGGCGAGGAAGTCGGCGAATACCAAGGGGCCTACAAGATTTCCCAAGGGCTTCTGGACGAGTTCGGCGCCAAGCGCGTGGTCGACACGCCGATCACCGAGATCGGCTTCGCCGGCATCGCCACCGGGGCAAGCTGGGGCGGGCTGAAGCCGATCGTCGAGTTCATGACCTTCAACTTCGCCATGCAGGCGATCGACCACATCATCAACTCGGCGGCGAAGACGCTGTACATGTCGGGCGGCCAGATGGGCAGCCCGATGGTGTTCCGCGGCCCGAACGGCGCTGCGGCGCGGGTGGGGGCGCAGCACAGCCAGGACTTCGCCGCTTGGTATGCCGCGATCCCGGGCCTGCGGGTCTGCATGCCCTATACGGCGGCGGATGCGAAGGGCCTCTTGAAATCGGCGATCCGCGACCCGAACCCGGTGGTGTTCCTTGAGAACGAGATCCTCTACGGCCGCAGCTTCGAGGTGCCCGCCGAGGGCGACTTCACCATCCCCTTCGGCAAGGCGTCGATCCTGCGCGAAGGCGCGGATGTGACGCTGGTCTCCTTCGGCATCGGCGTGGCCCATGCGCTGGCCGCCGCCGAGGAACTGGCGGGTGAAGGGATCAGTGCCGAGGTGATCAACCTGCGCACCCTGCGGCCCATCGACTACGACACGGTGCTGGCGAGCGTGCAGAAGACCAACCGCTGCGTGACGGTGGAAGAGGGCTTCCCGGTGGGCAGCATCGGCGACCATCTGGCCAGCACGATCATGCAGCGCGCCTTCGATTACCTCGACGCGCCGGTGATCACCTGCACCGGCAAGGATGTGCCGATGCCCTATGCGGCCAACCTTGAGAAACTGGCGCTGATCACCCCGGCGGAGATCGCCGCCGCGGTGAAATCGGTCTGCTATCGGTAAGGGGGAGATCATGGCAACGCAGATTCTGATGCCCGCGCTTTCTCCGACGATGGAGGAAGGCACGCTGGCCAAATGGCTGGTGAAGGAAGGCGATGTGGTCAAGTCCGGCCAGATCCTCGCCGAGATCGAGACCGACAAGGCGACGATGGAATTCGAGGCGGTCGACGAAGGGACCGTCGGGAAGATCCTCGTGGCCGAGGGCTCGGCGGGGGTGAAGGTGAACACGCCCATCGCGGTGCTGCTGGAGGAAGGCGAGGATGCCTCGGCCGCCGATGCGGTTTCGGCTCCGGCTGCTCCGGCGGCGGCAGCGCCTGCTGCCGCGGCTCCGGTGGCGGCGGCCCCTGCGGCAGCGGCAGCGGTGCCTGCGGCTGGCGGGGCGCGGGTCTTCGCCTCGCCTCTGGCGCGGCGGATCGCGAAGGAGAAGGGGCTGGATCTGGCCGCGGTGAAGGGGTCCGGTCCGCATGGCCGGATCGTCCGGGCCGATGTCGAGGCGGCGAAGCCCGGGGCTGCGGCTCCGGTCGCGGCGGCGGCGGCCCCTGCCCCGGCGGCAAAACCCGCGGCACCGGCGGCGGGCATGTCGCCCGAGGTGGTGCTGAAGATGTATGCCGACCGCGACTTCACCGAGGTCGCGCTGGACGGCATGCGCCGCACCATCGCCGCGCGGCTGACCGAGGCCAAGCAGACCATCCCGCATTTCTACCTGCGCCGAGAGGTGCGGCTGGATGCGCTGATGGCCTTCCGCGAGCAGTTGAACAAGGGGCTGGAATCGCGTGGCGTGAAGCTGTCGGTCAACGACTTCATCATCAAGGCCTGCGCGCTGGCCCTGCAGGCGGTGCCCGACGCCAATGCCGTCTGGGCGGGCGACCGCATCCTGAAGCTGAAGCCGTCCGACGTGGCCGTTGCCGTGGCGGTGGAGGGGGGCCTGTTTACCCCGGTCCTGAAGGATGCCGAGAAGAAGACCCTCTCGGCCCTGTCGGCGGAGATGAAGGATCTGGCCAACCGCGCCAAGACCAAGAAGCTGGCGCCGCATGAATATCAGGGCGGGTCCTTCGCCATTTCCAACCTCGGCATGATGGGGGTCGAGAATTTCGATGCCGTCATCAACCCGCCGCATGGCGCGATCCTTGCAGTCGGGGCCGGGGTGAAGAAGCCCGTGGTGCTGGCGGATGGCTCGGTCGGCGTGGCGACGGTGATGTCGATGACGCTTTCGGTCGACCACCGGGTGATCGACGGGGCCCTGGGCGCGGCCTTCCTGAAGGTGGTGGTCGAGAGCCTGGAGAACCCGATCTCGATGCTGGCCTGAGGCGGCGGGGGGCCAGCCCCCCGCACCCCCCGGGATATTTGTGAACAGATGAAAGGGGGCCTCGCGGCTCCCTTTTTCTATCGCTCGTTCAGGGCCTTGAGCAGGCGGAAGCTGCGGCGGAGGATCGTCGCGGCGGTGCCGAGGGCGATGATCCAGAGCGTGACTGTCAGGGACCAGCCGGTTGCGTAGAAGGCGGCGATGACGCTGCCGACGGTCAGCGCGGCCATGCGATGCGGTTTCGCCATGGGGCCGGAGAAGTCGGGCGGGAAGCCCTCGGCCCGGCCAAGCTCGCGGATATAGGCGGTGGCGACGGCCAGCGCGGCGGCGGCGAGGCCGAGTGCGGGACAGCCCGCGGCAAGGCCGGCACCGGAAAGGAAGAGGATGTCTGCGGCCCGGTCCGGCGCCTCGTTCCAGAACGGGCCGGTGGGGGCGGACTTGCCACCCTCGATCGCCACCATGCCGTCGAGCAGGTTGCAGAGAAGCCGCAGTTGCACCGTGGCGGCGGCGAGGATCAGGCAGAGGAATTGCAGGAAACCGCCGGTGCAGGAAGCCGCCCAGAACAGCAGGAAGCCAAGGACCGCAAAACCGGCCGAAGCCTGCGATATCTGGTTCGGCGTGATGCGGCTTTCGACCAGCCTTGTCGCAAGGGCCTTCGCCCAACGGCTGTCGCGTGAATTCAGCGGGCGGCGGTTCGTGTCGCTCATACGGCGGAATACCAGTAGCGGGTGAGGTGGAAGAAGATCGGCGCGGCGAAGATCACCGAATCCAGCCGGTCGATGAAGCCGCCATGCCCGGCGATCAGGTGGCCCCAGTCCTTCACCCCCTTGTCGCGCTTGATCGCCGACATCACGAGGCCGCCGAAAAAGCCCATGGTGGTGATGACAAGGCACATGCCCGCCGCTTGCGTCAGGGTAAACGGCGTCATCCACCAGAGCGAGGCGCCGATCAGCGAGGCCGAAAGCGTGCCGCCGACCAGCCCTTCCCACGTCTTGGACGGCGAAAGGTTGGGCGCGACCTTGTGGCGGCCGATCAGCTTGCCCCAGACATATTGCAGCACGTCCGACAGCTGCACCACGAAGATCAGCCAGGCGATCAGCATGACGTTGCGCCCCTCGAACCCCGGGATCTGCAGGGTCAACAATGCGGGCACATGGCTGATGCAGAAGATGCAGATCATCAGCGCCCATTGGGTTTCCGCGACGCGGACGAGGAAATGCTTCGTGTTGCCGTGCAGTGCCGAGACGACCGGCAGCAGCAGGAAAGCATAGACCGGCACGAAGACGGAATAAAGCCCGTACCAGTCGATCCAGATCAGCCAGTATTGCAGCGGCAGGATGACGAAGAACCCGGCGGCCAGAGACCAATGGTCGGCCGCGTGCTTCGAGGTCAGGGAAAGGAACTCGCGCAATGCGGCGAAGGAAAGCAGCGCGAAAAGCAGGACCACCCCCGCCCGCCCGGCCAGGAAGGCGACGGACAGCAGCGCCACCATCCCCCACCAGGCGGCGATGCGGGCGTTCAGGTTCTCGATCGCCGGGTTGGTGCCCTGCGGGTCGAGCCGGGCGCGCAGCACCTGCCCGATCAGCGTGGCCAGCACCAGGATGCCCGCCACGCCGCCAAGCAGCAGGGCCAGATGCGGGGCGCCGTTCATGCGGCCTCTCCCGAAAGCGCCAGAAGGCTGGCGGAGGCGCGGGAAAGGAAGGCTTCCTTCGTCTCGTTCGGATCAAGGCGAAGCGCGGCGCCGAAGGTCAGCGTGCAGATCAGCGGCACGGGAACGACCTTGCCCTTGGGCATGACGTGGTTGAGGTTGTTGATCCAGACCGGCACCATATCGACATTCGGGCGCATCCGGGCCAGATGGTAAAGGCCGGACTTGAACGGCAGCAACGGCGTCTCCCCCGAATTGCGCCCGCCCTCGGGGAAAAGGATCAGCGATGACCCTTCGTCCAGCGCCGCGGCCATCTGCGCCACCGGATCCTCGGTCCGCGCCTCGGGGCGGCGCTCGATGAGGACGGCGTTGAACACCTCGCGCCCGATGAAGGTGCGCAGCGGGGATTTCAGCCAGTAATCCAGCGCGGCAACGGGCCGGGTGCGGGCACGAAGGGCCGCGGGCAGCACCGTCCAGATCAGCACGAAATCGCCGTTGGAGCTGTGGTTGGCGAAATAGATCCGCTGTGCGTAGGTCGGCTCGATCCCCTGCCACAGCGCACGGGGGGCGGTGACGAAACGGGCGAAAAGGGTGATGGCCTTGCCGGTGGCAAGCGCTGCTGCCTGACGGAGCACGGCCTTCACCCCCTGCATCTCATTCCGGTTTCAGAAGCTGGTCCATGGTCAGCGCCGGCTGCGCACAGCCGGCCTTGCCCACAACCCGCGCCGGAACCCCGGCCACGGTGGTGTTGTGCGGCACATCCTCCAGCACCACGGACCCCGCGGCGATGCGCGAGCAATGGCCGACATGGATGTTCCCCAGCACCTTGGCCCCTGCCCCGATCAGCACGCCGTCGCCGATCTTCGGATGCCGGTCGCCATCCTCCTTGCCGGTGCCGCCCAGCGTCACCGAATGCAGCATGGAAACGTTGTCGCCCACCACCGCAGTTTCGCCGATGACGATGGAATGGGCATGGTCGATCATGATCCCCTTGCCGACGCGGGCGGCAGGATGGATGTCGACGCCAAACACCTCGCTGACCCGCATCTGCACGAAATAGGCCATGTCCTTGCGGCCCATCCGCCAGAGCCAGTTGCCGACCCGATAGGCCTGCACCGCCTGATAGCCCTTGAAGAACAGGATCGGCTGGATGAAACGGTGGCAGGCCGGGTCACGCTCATAGACCGCCATCAGGTCGGTGCGGGCGGCCGCGCCAAGGTCGGGATCGGCCATATAGGCCCCGTCGGCGATCTCGCGCAGGATCTGCTCGCTCATCTCGGCCGAGGCCAGCTTCATCGAGAAGCGGTAGGCCAGCGCGCGTTCCAGCGACGGGTGGTGCAGAAGGCCCGAATGGATCAGCGCACCCAGAAGGGGCTCGGCCCGCACCGCCTCTTCCGCCTCGTCGCAGAGGCGGCGCCAGAGCGGATCGACGGTTGCAACCTTCTTGCGGGGATCAGCCATGGCCTGCGTCCTGTTCCTGCCTGTCCGGCCGGGTGCCGGAGCGGAAGATATCACCCATGACGCAGTATGATTCAAGATCATCCGGGCGGCAATCGGGATTGCGCATGGCCCGTGGTGTCAGGCGCCGACATGGACCTTGCGGAACGGGCCGGGGCCGAAGCGGGCCGACACCTGGGCGACCGCGATGTCGAACGGCCCCGCCACGCCGTCCCCCGTCTGCGCAGAGGGCGGATATTCGAAGGCTGCGGCGTTTTCCCGATATTCCGCCCGGATCGTGGCGCCATCCATGATGCGCACCAGATAGGCCTCTGTTTCCTCTCCCAGCGGCACCTCGCCTTGCTGCCAGTTGTCGCCCTCGATCCGCGTCCGCCGGACCCAGGTCGCCCGGACCACCTGTCCGGCCTTGCCGCTGGCCCGCAGGTGGCAAACCGGATAGGGCCGCAGCCCGATGCCGTCGAAAGCCTCCGCCCGGGTCACCACCGCCGGATCGTCATGGCCGCGCGCCGTGGCGCCGATCCGGTAATGCCGCAAAAGCCCCCGGGCCAAGGCGGCAAGGTCCAGTTGCTGCAAGGTCCGGTCCAGCACCACCACCGTGCTGCCCACCGGCCATTCCGCCGGCATGATCCCGTCGGTCCCTGCCTGCCCCCGCAGGCGCAGCGACAGGTCATAGGTGTCGGGCGCCACCAGGTCGGCGCTGGCGAACTGGAATACCTCCCAGTTGCCGTTGCTGCCGTCGCCGATGGCCATCGCATTGGCCCCGTTCAGCACCGAGGTCATTCCCGCCGAACTCAGTTGCCCGCCGGTCACCCGCACCCGCAGCGGCTCGCCCCGGTCCCAAAGGCCGGGCCGGGCCGCGGCAAGCGGGCTTTCGGTCATACCGATCACCGCGGGTGCGGCGACCACCCGGTTCAACCCGAACCCCGCCTCCGCCCCGTCCGAGGACCAGACCCCCACCGTCCCGGGCCAGGGTTCCGCCGTCACCGCCACATGCGGGGCGTGGGGAACCTCGTTGCCGGTCAGCAGCGGCAGGTCGAGAAAGACCGGATAAACCGGAACCGCCGCCATGAAGCGGCGGGCCGCAAAGATTTCCTCGCCGATTTCGGCCGGGCGACAGGCGCCGGTCTCTACCCGAACCGCCTCCAGCAGCGCGGCATCCCCCGTCTCCACCCGATCCACCCGCCACAGCCCGCCATGCAGCGCGACGACATCCCCCGCACCGACCGCCAGCCGCGACGGCGGCAGGGCAAACCGGATGCTGTCGCGGCCGATCCGTTCTTCGGCCAGCCAGCGGTGAGTCACGTCCCGGGCCTCCGCCGCCGTCAGGCCAAGCGCCAGTTCCGACACGGCGACGGCGCGCAGATCCTCGTCGGGAAAGCGCGCCTCTGCCGTTCTCGCCTCGAAATCGCCCTGCACGTCGATATAGCTCAGCCGCACCGTGCCGCTGGCCTCGCCCGCGCCTTGCCGCGCGATCTCGGCATAGCCGTCCAGGCCCCCGGCAACGGCAAGGCTGCCGGGCTCCAGCACATGGTCGACCCGCCCGTCCCGCAGGGCAAAGCGCAGCATCCCGACGCGTTCCACCGCATCCGCCGAATAGCCCAGCAGAAGCGGCTGCAACGCCGCCCGCCCCGGCTGCACCTGATCGGCGGCATAGCCCCGGACCACGCCGTAAAGCGCCGAGGTATCCAGCACGGCAAGCCCGCTCTGCCCGCAGATCTCGCGCACCACCGCATCCAGCGGCTGCCCCGTCGCCCTCCCGTTCAGCCAATGGCCCCGCGCATAGGCTCCGGCATCGGCCCAGAGGTCCGGCCGCGCCGGAAAGGCCGGAAACGGCCGCGCATCCCAGGCCCAGGCATGGGCATGGGACATCTCCACCATCGGCCCGTGATAGACGGTCGAGACCGGGTTTCCCGCCGGATCGGCGAAATGCCCGGCCATCGCCCGCAGATACTGCATCTGCACCAGATCGTCCCGCCGCCCGCTGGACGCCCGCGGCAGAGCCGACTCCGACGACATCGCGTCAAGGAACCTGTTCGGCTGGTTGCTGCCCTTGTCGATCGCCGCGCAGCCGTATTCGGTGAAGCGGATCGGCTTCGACTGCGGCATCCATCCCGTCGGCAGCGGATCACGCACTCCGCCGATCCGCTGGTGGTGGCTGTTCGACCACCATCCTGCCAGATCCTTCGCCCGGAACACCCAGGGCTCGTCATGCGCGCCATCGGTGATCGGCCGGCGCCGCTGGAACGCCTCGCCCTCCGGCGAATCGTAATACCAGTCGTAATGCTCGCCCCCGGCGATATTCGCCCGCAGGTAATCCAGGTTGTAAAGGCTGCCCCAGCCCTCATCGGCATGGCCCGCCTCATCCCGCCAGTCCGACAGCGGCATGTAATTGTCGATGCCGATGAAATCGACCGCCGGGCAGGACCACAGCGGATCAAGCGGGAAATACAGGTTCCCGTCCGCCTGATAGCCCGCATATTCCGACCAGTCCGCCGCATAGCTGACCTTGCAGCCCGGCCCGAGGATGGCCTTCACCTCCCCCGCCAGCCGGACCAGTTCGGCAACCGCCGGAAAACTGTCCCCCGCCCCGCGCACCTGCACCAGAGACCGCATCTCCGAGCCGATGCAGAACGCATCCACCCCGCCCGCCGCGGCGCAAAGCCGGGCGTAATGCAGGATGAAGCGGCGAAAGCCCCAGTCGGCAGGCCCGGAGTAATTGACCCTCGTCCCCGAGGCGATGAACTGCGACGGCATCGCGGTCCCGAAGAACGCCGCCACCTCCGCCTCGGCCACCGCGGTCCGGTCCGGCGTCCCCGCCCGCCCCGGCGCGACCGAGGTGGTGATCCGCCCCCGCCAGGGCAGCACGGGCTGGCCCTCCGCCCCGGTCCAGGGGTCTGGCAGCACATTGCCCGCCAGTTGCTCCATCAGCACGAAGGGATAGAACATCACCTCCCGCCCCTCGGCCCGGATCGCCCGGATCGCCTCCACCACCGAGGCATCGGCCGGCGTCCCGCCATAGACCGGCCGCCCCTCGACCTGTGGCACCACCTGCGCCGCCGCCCGCGTGATGCCACCCGCCCGCCAGGGCATCCCCACCCCGTCCAGCCGAGACTGTTCCACCTTCGGCCGCACCCTGCATGTCCCGCAGCGCAGGTCGTCCCCGAACCACGACACCACCAGCGAGACCGAGCCGCAATTCGGCAGTTCCGTCACCAGATGCTCCAGCGAGGTGGCGAAATCCGTCCGGCCAGAGGCGGTATGGACATTCGCCGAAACGCTCCTCCCAAGCCCGAGGTTCAGATGCACCGGCGTCGTGGCCAGCGCATATTCCCCGGTGCCCGGGATCATCGCCACCGCCCGCACCGCCTCATGCAGCGACGGCTCGGCGCCGGGCGATGTGCGCGCCGCCCGCACCACCTCGAACGAGAACTGCGGCACCCGGTTGCCATAGGGTGTCAGGTCCAGGTCCTCGATCACCACATAGGCGATGCCGCGATAGGCGGGCGCATTGCCCGCGCCCTCCACCGCCTCGATCCGCGGATCGGCCAGTTGCGTCTCGCTGCCGGTATAGACCCGCAGGTTCAGGTCATCCGGCGCGATCTCGTTGCCATCGGCCCAGATCCGCCCGACCTTCAGGATCTCGCCCTCGCAAAGCGCGATCGCCAGGCTGACCGAATAGCTGTATTCCGTCACCTTCGGCTGCGGCGCCCCCTTGCCGCCGCCCCTGCGGGTGGCATGCTCCTGGAACTGCGTCGTCCAGATCACCTGTCCCGCGATGCGCATCCGTCCCCAGACCTGCCCGACCGGCGCCCCTTCCGAGGCCCCGGTCAGCCGCAGCCGGTCGATCCGGCCGACCTCGACCGCCTCGGACCCGCCGCCGAGGATGCGCTGGTCGATGCTGCGGCCGATGGTGGCGCCGATGGCCCGGCCGATGACCGCACCGGACAGGCCAAGCACCGTGCCGCCGAAACCGGCGCCGATGGCCGCGCCGGCCGCCGAAAGAAGAAGGGTCGCCATGGTCACAAGGCTCCGTCAGGAAATGCGAAACGCGCCGCGATGCGGCGGCGCCAGGGATCGGTCAGCGCGCTTTCTGTGACGCAATGGCCGCTGTAGGCATGGATGAACCGCGCCTCGGCCCCCACCGAGGATTGCAGCCCCAGATGCTTGGCCACATGCCCCGCCCGCATCCGGAACAGGATCACGTCGCCCGCAGCCTCCTCCGCCACCGGCTTCGGGCAAAGCAGCCGCTGCCCCGCCCGAAGCAGAACCTCGTCGCCGGTCGGCTCGGCCCAGTCGGCGGTATAGGCAGGCACCGTCTCCGGTTCCGCCCCGTAAAGCGCCCGCCAGACACCCCGCAGCAGGCCCAGGCAATCCGTGCCCGCCCCGCGGCAACTGGCCTGATGGACATAAGGCGTGCCCAGCCAGAGCCGCGCCTCCGCCACCGCCCGCTCTGCCACGGTCATGCCAGCCCCAGCCCGGCGAAGATCGACCCGCCGCCGGTGTTCTGCCCGGCCCGAGGATAGGCGGTCAGCCAGTCCTCGCCCGGGATATGCGGAAAGCCGCGGAAATTCGGCATGTTGGCGAATTTCATCCGGCAGGTCCCGGCCCGCTTGTCGCACCCGGCGATGAAGCGCAGCTTGTCCCCCGGCCGCAGATCGGCGCGGAGGCCGTGCCACAATTCCATCACCCGGCCCTGCCCCGCCACCCTGTCCGACTTCACCAGCCCGGCCAGCCCCGAGGCCGCGCCGTCCAGCACCTCGACCCGCCCGAACTCGAACCAGCGGTCGTCGAATCCGCCGAAATCGGCAAAGCGGAACACCCGCCGCTCATCATCGACCTCCTCCACCACGCATTCGGCGAAATACCCCGGCTGCGTCGTATCGAACCGGCAGCGCCCGTCGCCCAGAACCGCCGAACAGCCCCGCGTATAGGCCAGCCCCACCGGCTGGTTCAGCGCCTCGGACAGCCCCCGCAGTTCCGCCCGGAACTCCGCCCCCAGCCGTGTCACCTCGCCCAGCGAGCCGCGGAACACCTCCGCCCGCTGCGCCACATCGGCCCAGTTGACCAGCCAGATCCGCACCTCGGCCGCATCATAGCGCCCGGCGGCCAGATCGCCCTCCGAGATCGCCGCATCCGACAGCGCCCCCACCGCCTCGGTATTGTCCACCGCCAGCCCCGTGCCCTGCTGCAAGGCCCGCGCCGTCAGGCCCGAGCCCGCCCGATGCGCCACCCCCTCGATCACCAGGTCGCAATCGTGATCGGTGAACCCCAGCACCACGCCATCCCGCCGCGTCACCGTCCAGGCCCGGCAGGTCGTCGTCGCGCCGCCATCCAGATGCGCCTGCAATTCCGCCGGGATCATGCCCGCACCTCCACCACCGGAACCGAGGGCACATCCCCCGCCTGGAACGACGCCACCGAGGTCTGGATGTGATCGGTGTCGAAACGCACCGGCACATCGAACTCGAACCCTGCGCTGATCTCGGTGCCAAGCGCGGGCGGGGTCTCGAAGGTCACCAGCCCCGTTGCCGGGTCCACCTCGAACTCCAGCCCCTCGACCTTCGGATCCTGCGCCACCGCCACCAGCACCGAACCCTGAACCGGCTTCGCCACCGGCCGCACATAGACCTGCTCGCCCGAGCGATAGGTCTTCTGCAACCGGAACACCGCCGTCACCCCGTCCCCCGTGCCGATGGTCTGGTCCAGCGCCGAGGGCGCGCGCGAGGGCAGGCAGGACCTGTAATCCGACCAGTCCTTCCAGCGGAACCCGTGCAGCCGCCCCCGCCGCGCCTCGAAGAAGGCGATCAGCGCCTCCACATCGTCCAGCGACCGCAGCCCGACGCCCGCGTCATAGCGCCGCCGCGAATGCGCCCATGGCGTATTCCGCTCCTCATGCCCGTTCTGCAGCGTCACCACCTCGGTTCGCCGCTCCGGCCCGCCCACCGAGCCGAAGCTCAGGTTCGCCGGAAATCTGATCTCGTGAAACGCCATCTGCCCTCACCTGTTCCTCTGGCCGCGGGCCAGCGCCCGGCCGACCTGCGCCGCGATCTGGCTCTGGCTGCGCTGGAAGCCCTGCACGTCCGGGGTGGTGATGTTCATCACCACGTTCACCGCCCGCCCGCCGCCCGCTGCCTGCACCCCCAGCCGCCCGTCCGCGCCGCGCGCCAGCGGCATGATCGCCTCGGGCCCCGCCTCGCCCATCAGCCCCCGCCCGCCCCGCATCGGGAACGTCACCGGCGAGGACACCACGCCGCCGTTCGCAAAGGGCATCACCCTGCCCTGCGAGAAGGCCCCGCCCCTGGCAAAGGGCATGAAGGCCCCCATGACGCCCGCAATCCCCTGCGCCAGCGCCCCGCCGACCGCATCGGTCACCGGCCGCATGGCGATGGAATAGATCGTGTCGCTGATCGCCTTGCCCACGCCCCGCAGCGCGTCCGACAGCTTCATCCCGTCGAACACCAGCCCGTCGAACGCCCGCCGCAACCCGCCGCTGAAGCCCCGCGACAGGCTGTCCATCTCGCGCCCGGTGAAGGCCATCGTCTGCCGCATCCGCGCCATCTCGCCGTCGAAGGCCGCCACCATCGCCGCCGAGCTGCCAAGGCTTTCCTCAAGCGCCGCCAGTTGCTCCATCAGGTTCCCGGTCGTCTCCATCGTCCCGCCCCTTTTCCATGTCCGGGAATGCCGCGGCCAGTTCCGCCAGCCGCGCCCGCGTCAGGGGCGGAGCCGCCTGCTCCGCCCCCAGCATCATCCGCAATTCCACCGGGGTCAGCCGCCAGAACACCGCGGGCTCAAGCCGCAACTCCCGCAGCCCGGCCCGCATCAGCCCGGCCCAGTCGATCGCGCGGGTGGCGACCGCCGCCCTCACCCCTCGCCCGGCAAGGCGAAGGCGCGGGCCAGAAGCTCCGCCGCCGCCCGCGCCGCCTCCACCGGCCCGCCGCCGATCTCCACCCGCAACAGGTCCGCCGCCGTTCCCTGCCAGCCGCCGCCCCGCAGCCCCGCCACGATCAGCGCCAGCACATCGCGGCTGGAAAACCGCCCCGCCTCGAACCGCTCCACCAGATCCAGAAGCGACCCCGCCTCCAGCGCCGCCTCCAGTTCCGCCAGCGCCCCCAGCGTCAGCTTCGCCACATGGCGCTGCCCGTCCAGCAGCACCGCCACCTCTCCCGCCCAAGGATTGGCCATCACAGCGCCGTAAAGGTCAGCACACCCGCCGAGGCCAGCGTGATTTCATAACTCGCCTCGCCATTGTGGCTGCCCGCATATTCCAGCGCCGAGATCTGGAACGGCCCCTCCACCGTGCCGAAATCCGGGATCACCACCTGGAATGCCGGGATCTCGCCGTCGAAGAAGATCTGCCGCGCCCGCTCATCGGTGTTCGCGTCCCGGAACACGCCCGAGCCGGAAATCGCCGCCGATTTCACCCCCGCCCCCGCCAGCAGCTCCCGCCACCCACCCTGCGACTCCAGGCTGGTCACATCCACCGTCTCGGCATTGAAGCTGATCCGCGTGGCGCGCAGCCCCGCGATGGTCTCGAACTGACCGTCCCCGGTCTGGTCGATCTTGATCAGAAGGTCCTTGCCGGCCTGCACTGCCATGGCTCATCTCCGTGAAAAGGTTTTTCAAAGCTCGATACGGGCGCGGAAGGTCAGGTCGATCCGCCGCACCTCGCCCTCGTCGATCCGCCGCGCCACCGCGCGCTGGAACAGCAGGCTGACCAGCCGCCCCCGCGCCAGCACCAGACCGGCCCCGGTCAGGGCGTCCGAGACATCCGCCGCGATGGTCTTCGCCGCCAGAAACCCCGCCCCGCCGGAAATGACGCTGACCACCAGCCGGTGCTCCGCCCCCGCGCCCGATTTGTCCGAGGCGTCCAGCACCTCCTCCGGCCCCACCAGCACGAAGGTCCCCGCCGGGCCGGGCGGCACCGCATCATGCACCGCCACATCCGTCAGCACCGCCGACAAGTGCTGATACACCGCCGCCTGCAAGGCGACCGCTGCGCCATAGCTCATCGCGGTCCCTCCTCGCGGCAGAAACAGGTCAGGTAGCGCCCGGCGGGATCGCGCTCGGCCACCGCCAGGATGGTGAAAACACGGCTCCCCTCGCGGAACCGCTGCTCGGGCTTCGGACGGCCCGCCGCTCCCGCCGGGGCGGCGCGCACGGTGATCCGGCAGGGAACAGAGGTCAGCACCACCTCCTCCCCCGCCGGATCGCGCCCCGTCCCCGGCACCACCTCGGCCCAAAGCCTGCCCAGCGTGGCCCAGACCAGCGTGAAGCCGCCCGCCCCGTCCGGGCTTCGGCTGGCTTCCTGCAACTCCAGCGCCCGGTTCAGATGCGGCGCCCTCATCTGCGCGCCCCGCCAAGGATACGCACCTGCCGCCAGCGTTCGATCAGCACCCCCACGCCCGGCGGAAGCCC
>CAYLSD010000019.1:0-9461 GCA_964386345.1 uncultured Fuscovulum sp. | reverse complement strand
AACTCCGCCACCGGCAGCGCCGCGCCGGGCACCGCCGTCAGTTCGGTCAACATCATCCTGCCTCCGATGCCGCATGAATGGGTGGGCGCGCGCCTCTCCCGCCCCGCTCGGACGGAAGGGGGAGCAGCTAGACGGAACGGAAGTCCGGCGCGCGCCCGTCCCGGTCCCGCAAGGGAACCGGGATCGCGTCGGCCGCCTTACGAGGTGGCGACCTTCAGCAGCTTGATCGCCGCAAAGTCGGTGATGTCGCCGCCCACCCGCTTGGTGGCATAGAACAGCACATGCGGCTTGGCCGAGAACGGATCGCGCAGGATACGCAGGTCCGGCCGCTCCGCCACCGTGTAACCCGCCGCGAAATCGCCGAAGGCGATGGGATAGGCATTCGCCGCCACATCCGGCATGTCCTCGCAGACCAGCACCGGATAGCCCATCAACTGCGGCGGCTGGCCCGATTGCAGGCTGTCGCCCCACATGAAGCGACCATCGGCATCCTTCATCTTCCGCACCGCCCCCGCGGTCCTGGAATTCATCACGAAGGTGCCGTTGGCCCGATAGGCGGCGCCAAGCGCATAGACCAGGTTCACGATGCAGTCGCTGGCATTGGCCCCGGCGAAATCCGCCGCCGCCCCGGTCGGCACATAGCCGAGGCTCCCCCAGGTCCACGACGCATTCGCCACCTTCGCGGGCAGCAGGATCCCCCGCGGCTTGTCCACCCCGTCGCCGCTGACGAAGGCCGCCGATTCCGCCCGGATGAAGCGCGTGGCGATCTTGCCCGCCAGCCAGCCCTCCACATCGAAGGCGCTGTCATCCAGCAACCGCTGGCTCGCCTTCGGCATGGCGCTCAGTTCATGCAGCTTGATCGAGATCCGCTCAAGGACCGGCGTCGCCGTCTCCGCCTGCGCCCCCGTCTCGGTCGCCCAGCCCGAGCCGACCTCCGAACGGTCCACCAGCACGTCGAAGCTGATCGCCTCGACCTGCACCACATTGGCCACCGCCCGCAGGGACGAGGTGGAAACCAGCATCGACCGGATCGACTCCGCCGTCTGCGGATCGACCAGATAGCCGCCATCCGCCGCCACGGCGGTCGACATCGCCTTGCCTTCCAGCACCAGCCCGCGCAGCCCGTCGTCGTCGCCCGACCGCAGATAGGCGTCGAAAGCCTTCCTGTGCGGCGCCTCCCTCTCCGCCGCAGCCGAAAGGGCCGGGCGGCCGTAGCTCATGGTTTTCCGATCCAGCATGGTCATCCGCTCTTCCTGATGTTGCAGAGATTGTTTCACTTCATCCTGAAAGCCCTTGAACTCCTTCAGGAAACCTTCCACCGCGGATTGCGCCTCCGCCAGCGGCGACAGATCCGGGGACAAGCCTTCCCCGGACCGGGCCTCTCTCTCGGTCATCACTCGATCCCTTTCATCGAAAAATCCGCCGCGCTATCCGCGCCCGGCAAGGCCTCGGCGCGCATCCTCGAAGACCGCGGCCAACAAGCGGTAGACGTCCGAAACCGGGTCCGATTTCGCCGCCACCCGCGCCTCGGGAAGCATGGGAAAGGTGACCAGAGACACCTCCCACAACTCCAGCTCCTGCAAGAGGCGCCGCCCCTTGCCGTCGCGTTCCGCCCTGACGGTGCGATAGCCGATCGACAGCCCGTCGATCGCCCCCGCCGCCAGCAGGGCCGCCGCCTCGCGGCCCTTCTCCACCTCGGTCAGGATGCGCCCCTTGACCCAAAGGCCATGGCCGTCCTCCCGCACCTCGTCCCAGATGCCGATGGGCTGCGCCGGATCGTGCTGCCACAGCATCCTGACCCGTTCGCCCTTCTTCCCCAGCCGGGCAAGCGAGGCCGCATAGGCCCCCTGCGCCACCACATCGCCGCCCTGGTCCCTGACACCGAACAGCGAGGCATAGCCCGCCACCACCCGGCCCTCGGTCACCGTCAATCCGGTCTCCGGGCGGTGATATTTCCGCTCCGGCGCTCCATAGCCTTCCATCGTCTCACCTCATCGCCGCCCTGATCACCGCCTCGGCCCCCTGCGCCAGCAGGAAGCCCGCCACGCCGTAGACCCCCAGCCAGATCCGCCGCTCCAGCCGCTCCAGCGCCGCCTCGATCTGCGCCAGCCGGTATTCCAGCCCGGCCCAGCGTTCCTCCATCACCCGTTCGTTCGCCTCGATCCGCGCCTGCGCCGCGTCGAAACTGTCGAACAGGAACCGCGAGCCGCCCCCGGCCTTCATTCCTCCTCCCGCAGCCGCGGCAGCCCCAGAAGGACCCGCTTCTCCGCCATGGTCAGGAAATCCGCCGCCCCCACCCGCGCCCATTGCTGGTCGCGCTCCGCCGCCAGCGCCGCGATCTGGTCGAGGTCGGGCTTCAGCTCCACCGCCTCGCCGGTGAACTGCGCCAGCCAATGCGACAGCGCCGCCAGCACCCGCGTCGCCAGCGGCAGCACGGTCAGCCGGTAGAAGGCCCGGTTCGCCTCCTGGTAATTGGCATAGGTCGCATCGCCCTGGATGCCGACCAGCATCGGCGGCACCCCGAAGGCGATGGCGATCTCGCGCGCCGCCGCCAGCTTGGTCTCGTGGAACTCCATGTCCGACGGGCTGAACCCCATCGGCCTCCAGTCCAGCCCGCCCTCCAGCAGCATCGGCCGCCCGGCATTGCGCGCGCCCTGATGATGCGTCTCGATCTCGCTGACCAGCCGGTCATACTGGTCCGGCGACAGGTTCGACTGCCCGTCCGCCCCCTTGTAGACGATGGCCCCCGAAGGCCGCGCCGCATTGTCCAGCAGCGCCTTCGACCAGCTCGACGCGCTGTTGTGCACGTCGATCGCCACCGCCGCCGCCTGCATGGGCGACAGGCCGTAGTGATCATCCGTCGGATGGAAGGCCCGGATATGGCAGATCGGGCTCAGCCCCTCCGCCACCGGGAACCGATGCACCCGCCCGCCGACGCTGTAGTCATAGGCCACCGGCCAGCCATCCGCCCCCGGCACCAGCGCCATCCGGTCCGAGCGCAGCACATGCAACTCGCCGGGCAGTTTCCCCGCCCCCGGCACCGCCTCCAGATAGGCGTTCCCCGACAAGAGCAGGAAGCCATAGACCGCCTCCATCAGTTCCGCCCGCCCCTGCCCCGCATTCGGCCGCGCCAGCAGCCCCAGCACCGGATGCAGATCATAGCGCCGCTCGGCATCCTGGCAGACCACCGGCAGCGCCGCCGCCGCCTCGGCGATCAGCTTCACCGCGCGGAACCCCACCGGATTGCCCTGAAAGCCGCTTTTCGTCAGCGACACCACGTCCCGCGGGCTCCACGCCACCCGGCCCGCGCTGCCCCAGGCCACCACCCGCCCCGTGGCGCTGGCCTTTCTCTCCGCCGGAGCCTCCGCCCGGACCCGTTTCAGAAAATCCAACACCATCGCCGCTCCTCCTGTCCTCTGGCCGAAGGCAAAGCCCGGCCGTCCCGGGCCGAAGACCCGGGTCGCAAAACCCAACATTTCCGAATGCTTACAGCGTCCGCAGCCCCGGCCGCCCCTGTGCCGTGCGGTCCACCACCAGATCGGTCAGCGCCCAGACCAGCGCGTCCAGCCGGTCGGGCGATCCCTGCCCCTTCCAGCCCGTCCGCGCCATTTGCAGCATCTGCGCCTCCAGCGCCTCCAGCCCCCTGACATGCGCCACGCGCCCCTGCTCATACAGCGCCGCCACCGGCTCCGCCCGCAGCATCTTGGCCCGGCTCGCCCGCACCGCCCGGAACGGCGCCAGCGGGTCGATCTGCCGGATCACCCCCTGCACCAGATCGCCGCCCTGGTTGACCTCGGCCACCAGCCGCTCGGCCCCGAACTCCTCCACCGCCGCCAGGGCCGCCCGCGCCCAGCCATCGGGCGAGGCACCCCGGACCGAGCGGTCCGCCAGCACCACCGCCCGCCAGCGCGACGGATCACCCCGGGTATCGGCCCCCACCACCACGATCCCGCATTCGTCCGACACCTTGGTCGCGGTCACCGGCGGGTCCACCGCCACCACCACCCGCACCGGCTCCACCGCCGCCGCAGCTTGCGCTGCCGCAATCATCTGCGGCGTCCACAGCCCGTCCGGCACATCCTCCACCAGTTCCCCCAGCAGTTCCTGCCGCCCGAACAGCGTGCCGCCGAACCGCGCCTGCACCTCGGCCAGGTAGCTTTCCGCCAGATAGGCCCGGTTCGCCTCGGTCGGCGCATGGGTGATCACCGTCGAGGGGTTCTTCAGGATCGCCTTCAGCACCTCCACATTCCTCGGCGTCGTCGTCACCACCTGCTGCGGGTTCCGCCCCAGCCGCAGCCCGAACTGCAACTGGTCCCAGGCCGCTTGCGCCTTCGGCCATTTCGCCAGCTCGTCCGCCCAGGCGGCATCGAACTGCGGTCCCCGCAGGCTTTCGGGGTCATGGGCGGAAAACAGCCTCGCCTCGGCTCCGTTCGGCCATTCCAGCGTGTTGCGCCCCGAAATCCACCTCGGCCGCCGGTCGGGGGGCGAGCAGGCGAGGATCCCGCTGTCCCCCAGCACCATGACCTCGCGCCCCTGGTCGAGGGTCTCGGCCACCAGCGCCACCCGCCGCGCCCGGCCCGGATCCTCAGGCCGCGCGCCTTCCACCTGCGCCCGCACCCATTCGGCCCCGGCCCGCGTCTTCCCCGCACCGCGCCCGCCCATCACCACCCAGGTCGTCCATTCCCCCTCGGGCGGCAGTTGATGCGGCAGCGCCCAGAACTCGAACAGCCAGGGCAGCGCCAGCAGCGCCTCCTCGCTCAACGATCCGATGAACCCCTCAATCTCCGCGGGCTGCGCGGAGGCAAGCCAGACGGCGCCCGATTTCATCGCGCGCCGCCCCGAGATCGAGGTCGCTTCCGGTTCCGGCAGTCCCGGCAACCTGTTTGCGGAGTGCTTCGACATTCGCCCTTTCCCGAACCAGATCCATGCCGATCGAGCGCAGGTCGCGGATGGCGGCCTTCGCCACCTTCGCCTCGCCCAACTCGCCGGCCTTGAACGCGGCGATCGCGGCTTGCAGATCCGCAATCGCCCACCTGAACAATTCTTCCGTGAACCCCGCGACATCCTCGGGGATCGCGTCACCCTCGGTGAACCTGATGGTCATCCTGTCCGCCCGCCTCTCATGCCATCTTCCGCACGAGCGAAATGCGAAAAGCGGCACGGGGTCGCCCCCAGCCGCTTCCGACACTTCTTCTAGCATGCCCCAAGTCCTACATCGGACCGCACGCCAAGTCAAGAAGAAAACTCAACGATACCAGCATGTTACCAGAACGGCGCGTTAACCCGCCGTTAACTGCCGGGATCAGTCGCCGCTGCCCGCCGCCGCCTCCAGCGCCCGGAAGGCCGAGACATTGCGGTTATGCTCTTCCAGCGTCGCCGCAAAGACATGGCCGTCGGCGGGGTTCAGCGTCTTGGCCACGAAGAACAGGTAATCCGTCTGCGCCGGGTTCAGCGCCGCCGCGATAGCATCGCGTCCCGGATTGGCGATCGGCCCCGGCGGCAGCCCGTCGATGACATAGGTGTTGTAGGGCGTCTCGCGCCGCAACTCGCTCTGCCGCAGGCCGCGCCCCAGCACACCCTCGCCCTTGGTGATGCCGTAGATCACCGTCGGGTCGGTCTGCAGCCGCATCCGCTGGTTCAGCCGGTTGACGAAAACGCTTGCCACCAGCGCCCGTTCATCCGCGATCCCGGTCTCCTTCTCGACGATGGAGGCCATGACCATCGCCTCTTCCGGCGTGTCATAGGGCAGGTCCGCCGCCCTCTGCGGCCACAACTCGGCCAGGATCGCCGCCTGATCCGCCTCCATCCGGGCGACCAGATCGGAACGGCTCGCCCCCTTGGCCACGTCATAGGCCCGCGGCGCCAGCGATCCCTCGGCCGGAACCGCGGCGATCTCGCCCTCCAGGAAAGCGGCCTTCCTCAGCCCATCCACCACCTGCCAGCTTGTCGCGCCCTCGACCACCGTCACATTGTAGCGCAGGTCCGGCTCGGCCACCGCTTCGGTATATTCCGGCGGCGCCTCGGCGGAAGGATCGAACTTCGCCACCTCGACAAACCTTTGCGTCTCCGGGTCCAGTTCGCGCAGCACCACCTCGATCGAGGCGACGCCGATGCGGAAATTCACCTCCTTGCCGCAGGTCGAGGCCCCCCCGGCGGTGATCACCCGCAGCACCTCTTCCATCGAGGTGCCCGGCCGGATCAGGTAGGAGCCGAACTTCAGGTCCCCCGCCCGGCCCGAATAATCCGCCCCGATGCGGAAGATGCGGGCATCGCTGACCGCCCCCCGCTCTTCCAGGTTGCGGCTGACCCCGCTCAGCGAAGCACCGGCCTCCACCCGCAGGCAGATCGAGGCTTCCAGCGGCCCGGGCTTGGTGAACTCGTTACGGCCCCAGGCGACGACCCCGGCCGCCGCGATCAGGACCACGATGAACAGCGTCAGCGCATTCGAGGCGATGCTCTTCCACATGCCTTACTTCACCCGGCCCAGCACAAGGCTGGCATTGGTGCCGCCGAAGCCGAAGCTGTTCGACAGCGCCACGTCGATCTTGCGCTTCACCGCCTTCAACGGCGCCAGGTCCAGCTTCGGCGTGACCGCCGGATTGTCGAGGTTGATCGTCGGCGGCGCCACCTGGTCGCGGATCGCCAGCACGCAGAAGATCGCCTCCACCGCGCCCGCAGCCCCCAGCAGGTGGCCGATGGAGGACTTGGTGGAAGACATCGTCGCACCTGCCGCCGCATCGCCCAGAAGCCGCTCTACCGCGCCCAGTTCGATGGTGTCGGCCATGGTGCTGGTGCCATGCGCGTTGATGTAATCCACATCCGCGGGCGTCAGCCCGGCCCGCTTCAGCGCCGCGCTCATGCTGCGGAAGCCGCCGTCGCCATCCTCGGACGGCGCGGTGATGTGATAGGCGTCGCCCGACAGCCCGTATCCCAGCACCTCAGCATAAATCTTCGCGCCGCGCGCCTTGGCGTGCTCGTATTCCTCCAGCACCACCACGCCCGCGCCCTCACCCATGACAAAGCCGTCGCGGTCGGCGTCATAGGGGCGGCTCGCCTTCGCCGGATCGTCGGCGCGCTTGGTCGACAGCGCCTTGCAGGCATTGAACCCGGCGATACCGATCTCCGAGATCGGGCTTTCCGCCCCGCCCGCCACCATCACATCGGCATCGCCCAGCATGATCAGCCGCGCCGCATCGCCGATGGCATGGGCGCCGGTGGAACAGGCCGTCACCACCGCATGGTTCGGCCCCTTGAAGCCGAACTTGATGCTCACCTGCCCCGAGATCAGGTTGATCAGGCTGCCCGGAATGAAGAAGGGCGAGACCCGCTTCGGCCCCTTCTCCTTGATCAGCACCGCGGTTTCCGCGATCGTCGTCAGCCCGCCGATGCCCGAGCCGATCATCACCCCGGTCCGCTCGCGGTCTTCCTCCGACTCGGGCTCCCAGCCCGCATCCTTCACCGCCTGCGTCGCCGCCGCGATACCGTAGAGGATGAAATCGTCCACCTTGCGGCGGTCCTTCGCCTCCATCCAGTCGTCGGGGTTGAAGCTGCCGTCCGAGCCGTCACCGAAGGGAATCTCGCAGGCATAGGTGGTGACCACGTTCGAGGTGTCGAAGCGGGTGATCGGCCCCGCGCCGGACTGCCCGGCCAGAAGGCGGCTCCAGGTCTCCTCCACCCCGCAGGCCAGCGGCGTGACCATTCCCAGACCCGTGACGACAACTCGGCGCATGAGGCTCTCCCGAAGCAAGGCAAGGACTTTCCGGGGTGATACACGGGGGGCCATCACCGCGCAACCACAGGGCTGCGTGGCGGGCGGCGGCCTGCCGGGACCACGCCCCCCTTACACCTTGACCCGGATACTCTCCGGGGTCCGGGGGCGAAGCGCCCCCGGCGGCCAACCTACTCCGAAACCTTCTTCACGAACTGCGACTTCAGCCCCATCTGGCCGATCCCCGGGATCTTGCAGTCGATGTCGTGATCGCCGTCCACCAGACGGATGCCGCGCACCTTGGTGCCGACCTTCACCACCAGCGACGATCCCTTGACCTTCAGGTCCTTGATCACCGTCACCGTATCGCCGTCGCGCAGCACATTGCCCACGCTGTCGCGCACCTCCGGCGCCCCGTCCTCTGCCCCGGGCTGCCATTCATGGCCGCATTCCGGGCAGGTCAGCAGGGCATCCGCCTGATAGGTATAGACGGAACGGCATTCGGGGCACGGCGGCAGGGTATCGGTCATGGCCCGCTATAGCGCGCAGCCCGCGCCGGGGCCAGCCCCTACCCCTGCCGCGCCACCACGCCCATCACCGCGGCCAGAAGCTGCGCCGCCACCATCGCGCCCTGCCCGTCGATGTCGCGATCCGGCATGAACTCCACCATGTCGAAACCCGCGATCCGGGCCTTCTCGGCCACCGCCCCCACCAGTTCCAGCACCTGCCAGTAGGACAGGCCTCCCGCGGTCCGCCCGATCACCGCCGGCATGACCGAGGGGTCCAGCGCGTCGAGATCGAGGCAGACGATCACCTCCTCCCCCTCCGGGATCAGGTCCGCCGCCCGCCAGACGCCGTCGCGCGCCACCTCTCCGGCGGGCACGAACTCCACCCCCCAATCCAGCGCATCCTGCAGATCCGCCTCGCGGGCCGAGCCGATTCCGCGGCAGCCCAGTTGCACGATCCGCCCGACATGTTCCATCTCCGAGGCCCGGCGCATGGTGGAAGACAGGCCGAGGCGTTCTCCCCCCACCTCGTCACGCCAGTCGATATGGGCGTCGATCTGCAGGATGGTATAGGTCTTCCCGCGCGCGCCGAAGGCCTCGATCATCGGGATCGGCACGGAATCGTCTCCGCCCAGCAGGAAGGGCACGCCGCCCCGGTCCAGCACCTGGCTGACCGCGCCGAAGATGCGGGCGCGGTTGCCCGCCGGTTCGGCCTCGTCCTGCGGCAGGTCGCCCGCATCGACGGCATCGACGCCGCCGGGAAAGACCGGGCCGCCGAGGTCGAAGTTCACATGGGCAAGGTTCGCCGCATAGGCCGCGCCTGCCGCGCGGATCGCCGCCGGGCCGCCGGCGCAGTAGAACCCGACCGAGGGGTAAGGCGTGCAGCCGTCCGCCCCGATCAGCGCGATCTTCGCAGGCAGGCGCGACAGATCGCGGCAACGCGGGATGCCCATGAAGGTCTCCACCTCCGCCGCGCCGAACATCGTGCCCAAAGCCGCATTGCCCGCCATGAAGCGCCCTCCTCTGACAGGGTCAGGATGGCGTGGAAGGGCAGCGAGGGGCAAGCGCGGACACCGGGATCGGCATAGGGGCGCCGGTGGAAGCCGGGGGGCGGGCGGGAAAAGGCGAGGCACTGCCTCGCCCCCGCCCGTGCGGGCGGGTTCCGCTGTAAACCCGTCAGCCCGAGACCACAGGAGGCCAGCGCCCGACCCGGCGGGCGAGAAGCGCCCGCCGAGGGCGGGGCGGGC
>CAYLSD010000018.1:0-80004 GCA_964386345.1 uncultured Fuscovulum sp. | reverse complement strand
GGACAAGGGGCTGGACATGATCGCGGGCTTCATCGACGAGCTGGAAGCGCTGGAGTGATCCGGCTGGTCCCTGTGCCGCCCGGGGAAAAGTCCCGGGTGGCGCATCTGAAGCAGGCCGAGGACCAGAAGGATTTCGTGCGCGACGGGGCCTTCGCGGCGGCGGAAAGCGATCCGATGATCGACCTCCATGCCATCGAGCGGGACGGCGTGGTCATCGGCATGTTCAAGCTGGACCGGGGCTATGCCGATGCCCCCCGCCACGATTTCGCGCGCCCCGGAGATCTGGGGCTGCGCGGCGTTCTGGTCGATGCCGCATGGCAGCGCCGGGGCATCGGCGGGGCGATGCTGGCCGCCCTGCCCGATCTGGTGCGCCGGCGCTACCCTTGGGCCAAACGGCTGGTGCTGACGGTCAACCTGCGCAATACCGCGGCCCGTGCCGCCTATCTCAAGGCGGGCTGGATCGATGACGGCGGGCTTTACCTGCACGGCGACGCCGGGCCGCAGCACATCCTGACCCTGCCGCTGTAGGACAGACAACGCGGCCCTTCACCCGATCTCCACCGCCCCCGCATAGGCCATGTCCATCATCCGTTGCGTTCCCTGCACGAATTCCAGCGGGCAGGGATAGGGCACGCCGTCGCGGATGGACCGGCCGAAAGCCTCGACCTGCAGCTTGTATTGCGGGGCGGCGGGGAATCGGTCGGTGATCACGCGGTTCCCTTGCACATGCAGCTCCGCCTCCGCCATGTCGTTGACATTGGCGTTGAACGGCCCGCCCTCCAGCCGGATCATCCCCCTGTCGCCCTGGAAGGTCACCACCTGCCGGTTGTAAAGCCGCATCGAGGTCATCGAGTGATAGGTGAAGGCGTGGCCGTTTCCCTCCATCCGACCGAAAACCAGCGCATAGGTGTCGATGCCGTTTTCCCGGACCAGCCGCGATTCCATGCTGGCAGCCTCGGCTCCGGTCACGAAGCGGGCCGAGCCGAAGGTATAGACGCCGATATCGCGCAAGCTGCCGCCGCCGGTTTCCGGCCGGTTGCGGATGTTGCCCGCATCGGTCAGGTGGAAGGAGAACGCCGCATCGACATGGCGCAGCGTGCCGATCTCGCCCGCCTCAAGCCATTCCTTCGCGCGGTGCCATTGCGGATGGTGGGTGATCATATAGGCCTCGGCGGCCAGAAGCCCGGTCCGGTCGCGCTCGGCGATGATCGCGCCGATCTCGTCGGCCTGCAGCGCGATGGGCTTTTCGGTCAGCACGTGCTTGCCCGCCCGCAGCGCCTTCAGCGTCCATTCGACATGAAGGTGGTTGGGCAGCGGGATATAGACCGCATCTATGCCGGGATCTGCCAAAAGCGCCTCGTAGCTGCCGTGCAGGCGCAAGGAGGGGCAGAAGGCCCGGAACCCCTCGGCCTTCGCGGGGTCCGAGGTCGCCAGCGCCGCCAGTTCCGCCCCATCGGCGGCGTGGATCGCCGGTCCCATATGTTCGCGCGCGAACCTGGCCGCGCCCAGAATGCCCCAACGGATGGTTTTCATGCGCCTTCTCCCCGGATTGGCCCGGAGAAAGGCTAGGGCCAAGCCGGGCCAGCCGCAAGCAGCCTCAGGCCTCGCCGCCATCCGTCTTGCGCAGCCCGGCCAGCGCCAGCGCAAGGATCGCGCCCAGATAGGCCAGCGACAGCACGAACATGGTCTGCCACGGATAGGTGATCAGCGCCGCCACCCCCGCCACCGCCAGCACCAGCGCATAGCGCGCCCATGAGGCCGCAATGGTCATCCGCTTCAGGCTGGGGGTGCGCAACCGGCTGATCATCAGCGCCCCCACCCCCACCATCCAGGCCGCCACGGCCAGCGCGGGCAGGCGGAAATCGGTGACATGGCTGACATAGATCGGCATCAGGGCCAGCAGGGCGCCCGCCGGAGAAGGCACGCCGATGAAGGCGGTCTTCTCGGCCGGGGCGGCGGAACGGCTGCCGACATTGAACCGCGCCAGCCGCAACATGCAGCATACGGCAAAGACCAGCACGGCGATCCAGCCGATCTCGATTTCACTTCTCAGGCTCCAGAGATAGAGAACCAACCCCGGAACCACGCCAAAATTGACAAAATCGCACAAACTGTCCAGTTCGGCGCCGATCGCGCTTTCGCTTTTCAGCATCCTGGCCAGCCGCCCGTCCAGCCCGTCCAGCGCGGCGGCAAGGGCGATCAGGAACACCGCCTCGGAGATGCGGCTCGAAATGGCGAAGCGGATGGCGGTCAGCCCGGCGCAAAGCGCAAGGATCGAGACCAGATTCGGCAGAAGCTTCAGCAGGTGAAGCTGGGGGTCCGAAGGCGGATCCCGGGGCGGGGCCGGTTCGCGCGGGGCCTTTGGGGACCGGGCCATCAGTCGATCCTCACCGAACGGGCGGGCGCGTCCTGCCCGACCAGGGCGATCACCGTCTCGCCGCCCACCATGGTCTGGCCAAGCGCGACCTGCGGCTCCACCCCCTCGGGCAGGTAGACATCCAGCCGGCTGCCGAAGCGGATCAGGCCGAAGCGTTCGCCGGTGCGCAGGGTCTGGCCGGGTTGCGTCCAGCAGACGATCCGCCGCGCCACCAGCCCGGCGATCTGCACCACGGCGATCTGGCGGCCGTCGTCCAGCCGGATCGCCAGCGCGTTCCTCTCATTGTCCTCGGACGCCTTGTCGAGCGAGGCGTTCAGGAACTTGCCCGGCCGGTAGGAGACGGCGGTGACCTGCCCCGCGATGGGTGCGCGGTTCACATGGCAGTTGAAGACCGACATGAAGACCGAGACCCGCAGCATCGGCTGCGGGCCAAGGCCAAGCTCGGGCGGCGGCACGGCGGGGCCGATCAGGCTGACCACGCCATCCGCCGGGCTGACCAGCAGGCCGCGGTTCTGCGGCACGGCGCGCTTCGGGTCGCGGAAGAAATAATAGCACCAGACCGTCAACCCCAGCCCGATCCAGCCAAGCGGCTGCCAGAGCCAGAACAGCAGCAGGGTGACGGCGGCGAAGGCGGGAACGAACTTCCACCCCTCGGGGTGCATCGGCTTGAGGAAGGTGTCGGTCATTTTCATGTCGCGCCTCCTACAGTCCTGCGGGCCGCGGATCAAATGAAAAGCCACGGGATGCGCGAAGGCGGAGTTCGTGCGAACCCCGCCTCCAGATCCGTGCGGATTTCGGTCCCGCCGTCAGGCGGGCACCGCCATGCCCTTGCCGCGGGCCAGTTCGCGCATCTTCGCCTGAAGCTTCTCGAAGGCGCGCACCTCGATCTGGCGGATGCGCTCACGGCTGACGCCATAGCTTTCGGACAGGTCCTCCAGCGTTTTCGGCTCCTCCGCAAGGCGGCGCTGGATCAGCACGTCCTTCTCGCGGTCGTTCAGCACGGACATCGCCTGCGCCAGAAGCGCGCGGCGGGTGTCCAGTTCATCCTTTTCGGCATAGGCGCCGGCCTGGTCGCTGTCTTCGTCCTCCAGCCAGTCCTGCCATTGCGCGCCGCCGTCCTCGCTGCCCACCGTGGCATTCAGCGAGGCGTCCGAGCCTGCAAGGCGGCGGTTCATGTCCACCACCTCCGCTTCGGAAACGCTCAGGTCATGGGCGATCCTGGCCACGTTCTCGGGCCGCAGGTCGCCTTCCTCCAGCGCGCCGACCTTGGCCTTGGCTTTCCGCAGATTGAAGAACAGCTTCTTCTGCGCCGAGGTGGTGCCAAGCTTCACCAGCGACCACGACCGCAGGATGTATTCCTGGATCGAGGCGCGGATCCACCACATGGCATAGGTCGCCAGCCGGAAGCCCTTTTCCGGGTCGAAACGCTTGACCGCCTGCATCAGGCCGACATTCGCCTCGGAGATCACCTCGGCCTGCGGCAGGCCGTAGCCGCGGTAGCCCATGGCGATCTTGGCGGCCAGCCGCAGGTGGCTGGTCACCAGCCTGTGGGCGGCGGCGCTGTCCTGCCGGTCGACCCAGGCCTTGGCCAGCATGTATTCCTCTTCCGGTTCCAGCAACGGGAACTTGCGGATTTCCTGAAGATAGCGGTTCAGCCCCTGTTCGGGACTGGGCGCGGGAAGGTTTGCGTAGGTGCTCATTCTGCCCCCTATTGTTCGCCCCGGTGCCATCAGCCCCCGGGGACCGGATTACCTATGGTGACATCTTTCCCCGTTCAAGGGGGCGGTCCGACCGATATCAGCCCGCCATCACCGAAACCTTAACGCATCATGTGGGATTTTCCGGCGGCGATTGCCGGTTTGTGTCTGCCGGATCACGGGCTTGTCAGGGCCTGTGACCGGAAGCGCTCAGCCCGTGCGCAGGGCGGCAAGGAGGATCTCCATGTCCTCCGGCAGCACGGCGGCGAATTCCAGCCGCTCCCCGGTCACCGGATGGTCGAAGCCAAGGGTCGCGGCATGGAGCGCCTGCCGCGGGAAGGCGTTGCCGAGGGCGGCGCCCTGCCCCAGGGCGCGCTCGGACAGCCGCCGCTTGCCGCCGTATGTCTGGTCGCCCAGAAGGCCATGGCCTGCATGGGCCATGTGGACACGGATCTGGTGGGTGCGGCCGGTCTCAAGCCAGCATTCCACCAGCGCGGCCTGATCGGCGAAGGGTTCCAGCACCCGCACCCGCGTCACCGCCGGGCGGCCCTGCCCGTCCCAGACCACCGCCTGCCGCTGCCGGTCGGTGCGGTGGCGGGCAAGGCCGGTGGCGATGCGGATCACGCCGCCCGGCTCGAAGGTCACGCCCCGCACGCCGCGCAACCGGGGGTCGGCGCCGTCCGGCACGCCATGCACCAGCGCCAGATAGCGCCGCGTCACCGTATGGGCGGCGAATTGCGCGGCAAGGCCGTGATGCGCGCGGTCGGACTTCGCCGCGACCAGAAGGCCGGTCGTGTCCTTGTCGATGCGGTGGACGATGCCCGGCCGCCGCTCGCCGCCGATGCCCGAGAGGCTGTCGCCGCAATGGTGCATCAGCGCATTGGCCAGCGTGCCCGAGGGGCTGCCGGGCGCCGGATGCACCACCATCCCGGCGGGCTTGTTCACCACGATCAGGTCGGCGTCCTCGTGCACCACCGCCAAGGGAATGTCCTCTGCCCGCAGATCGGCGGGGGCCGAAGGCGCGATGCGCAGGGTGAAGACCTCTCCGGGCAGGACCTTCTCCTTCGGGTTGGTCACCGCCACCCCGCCGCGGCTGACCGCACCTTCCGCGATAAGCCGCATCAGGCGGGACCGCGACAGCGAAGCCTCCTCTGGCACCGCGGCGGCAAGCGCCTTATCAAGGCGCTCGGGCGCCTCACCGCCAAGGGTGACGCTCAGGGCCGTGGCCTCGTCCCCGTCCTCACCGTCGAAAGGGTCCTGCATGGAAGAAGCTCCGGCCGGGGAAGGCCTGCCGCCTTCGCTGAGGTTGCTGAAAGCACTGGTGATCGTGCTGACGCTGGTGATGATCGGCGGTGTCATAACGGTCGTGGCGCTGCTTGTCACCCGGATGCCGCAGGCATTGAACGGGGTGCCCGCCCTGCCCGAGGCCATCCAGATGCCCGAAGGCGCGAAGGCGCAGGCGGTGACCTTCGGTCCGGGCTGGATCGCCGTGGTCACCGAGGACGGGCGGATCCTGGTGTTCAACGCCGAGGGGCGGCTGCGGCAGGAGGTGCGGCCGGACGCCTCAGCCCCCTGAGCGGCGTGCCCGTTCGGCGTCCCGCCAGGCCACCCAGTCGGCAGCGGCCGCCTCGACCGCCTGCCGGACGCAGGCGCCGATGGCCTCTCCCACAGCGGTGTGCAGGCCCGCATAGCGCCCCTGCCCCGGCAGGCAGGCCAGAGCAAGGCAATCTGTCCCGGTCCCCGTCGCCTGCCCCGTCGCCAGCGCCAGCCCCGCCGAGATCACCCCCGCGGTGCGCGCCTGCACGGCGATGGTCAGCGCCTCAAGCTGCGCGGCCTCGGTCAGGGCGGCATCGGTGGCGGCAAGGATGTTGATCGTGCCGTAATCCGCCGGGTGCCAGGGCAGCCGCCGCCCCACCGATTCCGCATTGGAAAGCCCCAGCGTCACCACGCATCCGGCGCGGATCCCCTCGACCTCGGCCTTCGCCTCCCGCCAGGTGCCGACATCGCGCGAGGTCAGCATGCCCACCGCCCCGGGCGTGCGGGCCATCTCCTGCGCGAACCAGTCCTCCACGGCGAAATCCGGGGTCAGGTCGGCGTTCCTGACCTCGCGCCACAGCACGGTATCGGTGGTGCGGTAGCCCGCACCGTAAGGGGCGTGCGACAGGATACGCATCGGCATGGGCAGGCGGGCCGTCAGCCAAGGCCGGTCCAGCGTGACCGCGATCACCGGACGACCCCGGTCGGCTGGAACACCGGGCCATCGGGGGTATCCGCGTGGAAGCCCTTGATTCCGAAGACTTCCGCCAGCCGTTCATCGGTCAGGATCTCGGCAGGCCGGCCATCCGCCACCAACTGCCCCCGGTGCAGCATCAGAAGCCGCGAGCAATGGCGGGCGGCAAGGCCGAGGTCGTGGATCGAGGCGACGACGGCCCGCCCCTCCGCCGCCAATGCGGCAAAGACCTCCATGGTGCGGATCTGCGCCTCGGGGTCCAGCCCGGCGACCGGCTCGTCGGCCAGCAGCAAGGGCGTCTCCTGTGCGAGCGCGCGGGCGATCAGCACGCGGGCCTGCTCGCCCCCCGAAAGCGCGGTGGCGATGCGGTGGCGATAGCCTTGCAGGCCCATCCGCTCCAGCGCCTCCTCGACCGCGCCATCGTCGGCTCCGCCATGCGGCGCGCGGCCCAGCGCGACAAGGGTTTCCACCGTCACCGGCCAGGCGATGTCGCGCCCCTGCGGCAGGAACGCCGCGGCCTTCGCCCGGACGGCGGGGGCAAGAGAGGCCAGCGACGACCGCCCCTGATGCGGCAGAAGGCCGAGCGCGCCGCGCAGGAGGCTGGTCTTGCCCGCGCCGTTCGGGCCGATCAGGCCGACGAATTCGCCTTCGCCGACGGTCAGCGAGACGCGGTCCACCACCGGGCATTCGCCGCGCCGCACGGTCAGATTTTCCAGCGAAAGCAAGGTCATGCCTCGACCCTCCGCATCCGCCAGATCAGGTGCAGGAAGAAGGGGGTGCCGACGATGGCGGTCAGGACGCCCAGCTTCAGGTCCTTGTCGGGCGCGATCAGGCGCGTGGCGATGTCGGCGGCCAAGAGCATCGCCGCCCCGCCAAGCGCCGCAGCGGGCAAAAGGCGCGAGGGCCGGGCGCCGACCAGCGGGCGCAGGATGTGGGGGACGACGAGGCCGACGAAGCCCACGGCGCCCGCGACGGCGACCGAGGCGCCGATGGCTGCGGCGGTGCCGAGGATCAATATCCAGCGGAGACGGGGCATGTTCACCCCCATGCTCTGCGCCGCATCCTCGCCCAGCGTCAGTGCGTCGAGGCCGGGGCCAAGGGTCAAGAGCGCGGCCATGCCGATCAGGATGAAGGGCGCGGCCAGCCAGACATGGGTCATCGAGCGGTCGGCCAGCGAGCCCATCATCCAGTAGACGATTTCCATTGCGGCAAAAGGGTTTGGCGACAGGTTCAGCACCAGCGAGGTCAGCGCGGCGGTGAGCGCCGAGATGGCGATCCCGGCCAGGATCAGCGCCAGCGCCCCGCCCCGCGGACCGGCGAGAAGGAGGATCAGCAGGACCGAAGCCGCTGCTCCGGCCAGCGCGGCCAGCGGCAGGGCAAGGGCGAAAGCGGCGGCAAGGCCGGTTTGCAGGGCGATGACGGCGCCCAATGCGGCGGATGAGGAAACGCCGATAAGCCCCGGTTCCGCCAAGGGATTCCGCAGATACCCCTGCATCGCCGCCCCGGCCAGCCCGAAAGCCGCGCCGGTCAGCAGGCCGAGGATGGCGCGGGGCAGTCGGATCTCCTGCATGACCAGCACCACCGGCCCGCCCTCGCCCCGGAAAAGGGCGGCGAGGCTTTCCCCGAGGCCGAGGCCCGCCGGGCCGATCAGCAGCGAGGCGGCGAAAAGCATGGCGACCAGAAGGGCCAGCGCCAGGAAGACCGTTTTCATTCAAGGGCCTCCCGCGCCGTCTTCATCGCCTGCATCGCCCGCAAGATATGGGGGGTGCCACAGATCCAGTCGGCATCGGTTGTGGTGGCAAGACCGGCCTTGCGGCGCAGAAGCTCCAGCGCGGGATGGGTCAACAGGTCCTCGGATCGCGAGGCGCCGGGATAGGGGGCGGAGGTGACGACGACATCCGGCTGGGCCATCACCAGCCGCTCCAGCGGCAGGGTGCCGCCGCCGGTCAGCCCGGCAGAGGCCCCTATGTTGTGGAAGCCGGTATGGGCCAGCACATCATCTGCCAGCGTTCCGGCGCCCGTGGTATAGCCGTTGGGATAGTAGAGGGCGGCAGTGGCGAGGGGGCCCTGCCATGTCAGCGCAGCGACGCCGGCCCGGAAATCCTCGGCCATCGGCCGCGCCTCGGCCTCGCGGCCAAGGGCTTGACCGATCAGGAGAATATGCTCGGACACCTCGTCCAGCGAATTCACCGGGGCGACCTGCACCACCGGCACGCCGAGATCGCGCAGAAGGTTCACCGAGGCCAGCGAGGTATAGGTGCCCGCCAGCACAAGATCAGGATTCATAAGGAAAATCTGCTCGGCCTGCCCACGGTTTTCCCTGTAGGCCGCGGCTTCCCCGACCATCGACGAGGACAGCGGATCGCGGGCCAGATGGCTGACCGAGACGAGTTGCCCCGGCGCCGCCAGCAGCATCGCCAGCTGGTCGGTGCAGAGGTTCATCGAGACGACGCGGGAAGGCGGTTCGGCCAGCGCCGGGAGGGCGACGCAAGCCATTGGGAACGCTATGTTAACTGCGAGAAACAGGCGTCCGGCAAGCGTCTGGCAAACGTATGGCATCGGTCTGGCAATGGTCTGGCACCCCGCCCCGCCCCTGCTGCCGTTAACCATGTTGCTTCCTTCGCTGATTCGGGGGTTCAGAATTTCGCCTGAAGTCCGAGATAGACCGACCGGCCCGGTGCGCCGTAACCATGGACCGACTGGTAATCCTGATCGAACAGATTCTCGACGCGCAGGGCGGCACTGACTTGGTCGGTCAGGTCATAGGTCATCGACGCATCAACCAGCGTCACATCAGGCATCGTCACCGGGGCGAAGGAATTGACGTCGGTGTCGGTGCGCCCGCCCAGATACTTCACCGCCAACCGGCCGCTCAGCCGGTCAGAGAGTTGCGCATCGAGCGCCAGCGTCAAAGCATGGCGCGGCACCCGCGGCAGCCAGGCATCGTTCGGATCGCGTGCATCGGTGTAGGTGTAGGCCAGCGTCCCATCCAGCCGCTCCGTAAGGGGAGCACGGCCCGACAGTTCCAAGCCACGACTGACCGAGGTGCCGGCAAGGTTGCCCAACGTCGACCAGAATGTGGCCGGATCGGCGGCGATGCGGTCCTCGACCTCGACCCGGAAGGCGGTCGCCGAAAGCTCGGCACCGCCCGGCAGTGCCCAATCGGCACCGAGTTCGTAGGACAGGCTGGTCTCGGGCGTCAGGTTCGGGTTTCCGGTGAAAAAGAATGCCGGATAGTCACCGTAAAGCTCATCCAGTGAAGGGGCACGGAAACCCCGCGCCACTGCGCCGCGCAGAGTGACATTCTCTACCGGGCGCCAGGCAAAGGAAAGGCGGCCAGTGTCGAAGCCGCCAAAGGCGGAGTGATCATCGTGGCGGAACGCCGCGATCAGGTCGAGGTCGGCGGCAGGCGCCCAGATCACCTGGCCCCAGATACCGGCGATCTCGCTATCGCCCGAACCGCCGGGCTGGGCACTGGTCCTGGCCTCTTCCCGCGACCAATCGGCACCATAAACCAGTGTCAGAGCCGGTGAAATCTCGGTGGTGCCCTGCCAGTCGAAATGCAGCCTTGTGCCGGTAAAATGGCTCAGCACCCCGCTTTCCTCGAGATCGCGGCCAGCGCGAAAAGCGCTGAGGCTGACCTCGTGCAGCGTGTTACCGACTTGCGTCTCGGCAAAGAACCGCAACCCGCGGTCAAGCCGGGTCTGGCTCGAGTCCATATCGGTGAAGGTGTCGGTGTAACCGTCGCCATCGGTGTCGATATAGCCGTCGAAATCGTGCCGCGTGCGCTGGACGAAGGCCGCACCGCCGAGGGTCAGCGTATCGCTGATCCGATAGCGGGCGGAGAACGACAACCGGCTTGCCTCGGCCCCGTCGGCCTCGCTGCCGCCGTCAAAGGCCGAGATACCATCGGTGCGGAAATGGCTGGCGTTGAAGGCGAGTTCCAGACGGTCGTCTTTCTGCGTCAGACCATAGCTCAGCGCAGCACTGCCATGGCTGCCACCCTCGACACCGATGGTCTGATGAAGCCCATCCTCAGCTCCTGCGAGAGTAGTGATGTTGATCACGCCACCCACCGCCGAGCCGCCCCAAAGCGCGGATTGCGAGCCGCGCAGCACCTCGACCCGCGCAATGCCGCTGCTGAGAATGGCGCCAAAATCGCTGGAGACCTGAATGCCGCTTGGATCGTCGACACGGATACCGTCGACAAAGACTGCGATATAACGTCCGTCGAAACCGCGCAGCCGCAGCACCGCGCGGTTACCGAATCCCCCCTCCTCGGCCACCGAGATACCGGGCAATTGCGCCAGTTGGTCGGCCAACCGCACGCTGCCATCGCGGGCAAGGCTCTCGCCCTCGATCACGCTGACCGAAAGCCCGCTGTGCGCCGCTTCTACCGCGGTGCGAAGGGCCGTCAGCGTGATGGTGCCAAGAAAGGTCTCATCCTCCTGCGCCATGGCTGGGGTGGCGGCGAGCGCGGCGAGAAGCGCCAGTCTGGAGATGCCTTGCATGTTGCGTCCTTTCCCTTGGGGCGATGGCCCCTGCGATGCGGTTCTGCGGGAAAGGGTGTCCCTTCCGCCGGTGGTGAACGTCACCTCTGGCGGAAGCCGCCTGCCTCCGCGCCCCTCGCACGGAAGAAAGGGTGATCACCCGGGCAGGTCTCCTGGCTTCGCGGGTCTGGGCGCGGACGGGCCTTCCCGGGATATCCCCAGTGGCATGTTCCGTCCGCACTCGCCGCTTACAGTTGCGGGGGCAGCTGCGGATTCGCACCGCATTCCCTTTTCATCCGGGGTGTGACGCCCGGAAACCAAGGCAGTCCCTCCATATCGGCGGGAAGATGCCTGTCAAGGGAAAGCAGCGGCGCAGGTCGGGGAGCGTCACGGATCTGTCGCAAAACGCGCCGGGCTGGACGTTGCGGGGCCGGGCGGCCAGCATGGGGCGGAACGGCGGGGAGAATCGGGCGATGATCGGGGACCTTGGCGCGCGGGACGCGACCGCGCTGGCGGAGATGGTGGCGGCGGGGGAGGTCTCGGCCACGGAACTGCTGGACGCGGCGCTGGCGGCGGTGGAGGCGCGCAATCCGGCGATCAACGCGGTGGTGCAGATGCAGGAGGGCGCGGCGCGGCGGGCCATCGCGGCGGGGCTGCCGCGGGGGCCGTTCCGCGGGGTGCCGTTCCTGCTGAAGGACCTGGGCGCGGAGGCGGTGGATTATCCGGGGCACAACGGCAGCCGGTTGTTGCGCGATACCGTCTGGGCAAGGGATTCGGCGATATGGGAGCGGATCCGGGCGACCGGGGTGGTGTGCTTCGGGCGAACGACCTCGCCCGAGGGCGGGATCGGGGCGGCGACGGAGGCTGCGGTCTATGGCGGGCCGACGCGGAACCCGTGGAACACCGGCCATACCTCGGGCGGGTCTTCGGGTGGCGCGGGGGCGGCGGTGGCGGCGGGGATCGTGGCGATCGCCCATGGCTCGGACGGCGGCGGGTCGGTGCGGATACCGGCCTCCAGTTGCGGGCTGTTCGGGTTCAAGCCGACGCGGGCACGGCTGCCGGACGGGCCCTATGTCGGCGAGGGCTGGGCGGGGATGGCGATCGACGGGTTCCTGACGCGGAGCGTGCGGGATACGGCGGCGATGCTGGACGCCTGCGAGGGGGCGGACCTCGGCGCGCCCTATTGGGCGCCGCCCCTTGGGCGGGGGCATATGGCGGCGATCTCCCGGCCCGTTGCGCCGCTGCGGGTGGGGATCGTGGAGGGAACCTTCACCGGCGGGGCGATCCACCCGGAGGTGGCGGAGGCGGTGCGCGCCACCGGGCGGCTGCTGGAGGCCCTTGGCCATGCGGTGGAGCCGGTCACGGTGAAGGCCGATGTGGCGGGGATGATGCGGGCCTGGACGGATATCGTGGCGGTGGGCACGGCGCTTGGCATCCGGCGGGCGCTGAAGGGGCGCGCGCTCGGCGCCGATCTGGTGGAAGGCGTCAGCCGCGGCGCGGTGGCCCATGCCGAGGGGCTGCACCCGACGCGCTATCTTGAGGCGGTGGGCGCGATCCATGCCTTCGGACGCGAGATGGCGGCGGTCTTCGCGGAGGGGCCGGATATCCTTCTGTCGGCCACGCTGGCCGAGCCGCCGGCGAAGGTGGGGCGGTTCAGCCATGAGACCGAAGATTACGTCGGCTATCGCATGGGCCCGCAGGGGATTTTCGCCTATTCGCCGTTCTGCGCGGTCTTCAACGCCAGCGGACAGCCCGCCGCCAGCCTGCCGCTGGGGTGGTCGCAGGACGGACTGCCGATGGGCGTGCATCTGGCGGCCGCCTTCGGGCAGGACGAGCGGTTGATCGCCCTTTGCGCCGATCTTGAGCGCGCCGCCCCCTGGAGCGCCAAACGGGCACCGATGGCGGGGTGAGGTGCAAGAATCGCTTGTCATGCGGGGAAGGCCCCGCCCAATATGATCAAAACGACAAGAGACCAACGGGGGACTGGCATATTGACCGATGACGTGACGATCTCGGCAAGGGGCGTGGTCAAGGCCTTCGGGCAGGGGGCCGCGTCGGTCCGGGCGCTGGACGATGTGTCGGTGGACATCCGCAGGGGCGAGTTCTTCACGCTGCTCGGCCCCTCGGGCTGCGGCAAGACCACGCTCTTGCGGCTGATCGCCGGGTTCGAGATGCCGACCGGCGGCACGATCCTGCTGGACGGCGCGGACATCACCACCCTGCCCCCGAACAGGCGGCCGGTGAACACGGTGTTCCAGAGCTATGCCCTTTTCCCGCATCTGACGGTGGCGCAGAACGTGGCCTTCGGGTTGCAGATGCTGGGCAAGCCCGCGGCGGAGGTGAAGGCGCGGACCGAGAAGATGCTGGCGCTGGTCAAGCTGGAGGCGATGGCGGGGCGCAAGACGGCGCAGCTTTCCGGCGGGCAGCAGCAGCGGGTGGCGCTGGCCCGGGCGCTGGCGCCGCAGCCGAAGGTGCTGCTGCTGGACGAGCCGCTGTCGGCGCTGGACCTGAAGCTGCGCAAGGAGATGCAGATCGAGCTGAAGCGGTTGCAGACCGAGACCGGCATCACCTTCGTCTTCGTCACCCATGACCAGGAGGAAGCCCTGACCATGTCCGACCGCATCGCGGTGATGTCGGCGGGCAAGATCCAGCAGGTCGGCACGGCGAAGGAGATCTACATCCATCCGAAGAACCGCTTCGTCGCCAGTTTCATCGGCGAGACCAACTTCCTGACCGGCACGGCGGAGGACGGCGCGCTGCGGCTGGCCACCGGCGAGCGGATCGAGGTCGAGGGGCTGCGCGCGGCGCCGGGCGCGATGAGCGTCAGCGTCCGGCCCGAGCAGTTGCGTCTGGGCAATCCGGCCGATGGCGGCTTGCAGGCCAGCGTGGCGAGCATGGTCTATTTCGGCACCGACACCCATTGCCACCTGCATCTGGCCGACGGCACCGAACTGGTGGCCCGGCTGCAAAGCCCCGCCAGCGGCGAGGCCGGGCTGGCGGAAGGCGAAAGCGTCGGCATCCGCTTCGCCCCCGGCGCGGTGCAGCGGATGGAGGACTGAAGATGAGCCCCGCCGAGGAGAATGCCATCAGGACATCGGCCCGCAACGGCTGGCTGCTGTCCACCCCGGCGCTGGTGCTGCTGACGGTGGCGGCATCCGGGCCGCTGCTGATCGTGCTGCTCTATTCCTTCCTGTCGCCCGGCCAATATGGCGGCGTGATCTGGGAGTTCTCGACCAACGGCTGGCGCGGCATCCTCTGGTCGAAGGACATCTTCTCGGACGAATGGGTGCTGGCGGACGCGCATCTGACGATCTTCTGGCGGTCTGTCAGCCTGTCCCTGCTGACCACGATCTTCACCTTCGTCCTCGGCTTCCCGACCGCCTGGTTCATCGCCACCCGGCCGCCGAAGCAGCGGGCGCTGTGGCTGTTCCTGATCACCATCCCGTTCTGGACCAACCTGCTGATCCGCACCTATGCGATCAACGAGGTGCTGCGGAAGGAAGGGCTGGTGAACCTGGTGCTGCTGAAGCTGGGGGTGATCCAGACGCCGCTGGACATGCTGTATGGTCCCTTCGCCATCTTCGTCGGCATGACCTATGTCTACCTGCCGCTGATGGTTCTGCCCCTGTTCGCCGCCATCGACCGTTTCGACATGAAGCTGCTGGAGGCCGGATACGACCTGTATGCCAGCCGCTGGCAGGTGCTGCGGCGGGTGATCATGCCCATCGTCAAGCCGGGGATCGTCGCCGGGTCGATCCTTGTCTTCGTGCCCTCGCTGGGGGCCTATGTCACGCCGCGGGTGCTGGGGGGCGGCAAGCAGATGATGCTGGGCAACTTCATCGAACTGCAATTCCTGCAAGGCAGGAACTGGCCGCTTGGCGCGGCGCTGTCGATGCTGCTTCTGATCATCGTGACCGTGGCGCTTCTGGTCTATGTCCGCTACGCCAACCGGGATGCGAAACATGGCTGAGCGGTCCTTCCATGTCGCGCGCCTGCCCGGTTTCGCCACCATGGCGGTGGCGGTCTTCGTGGCGCTTTACCTGCCGATCTTCACCCTGGTCGCCTACAGCTTCAACACCTCGGTCTCGGTCGCGGTCTGGGGCGGGTTCTCGCTGGACTGGTATGCCAAGGCCTGGGCCAATACCCAGGTGAAGGATGCGACGATGCGGTCGCTGATCATCGCCTGCTTCGCTGCCGCCATCTCGACCACCGTCGCCACCATGGCGGCGCTGGGGACCACCCGGCGGCGGGCGTTCAAGGGGCAGACCTTCATCTACGTGATGATCAACCAGCCGCTGATGGTGCCCGAGATCGTCACCGCCGTCGCGCTGATGATCCTGTTCGGGGTGATCAAGCAGGCGACCGGCATCCATGGCCTGGGCTATCTGGTGCTGGCGCATTCGGCCTTCTGCGTGCCCTTCGCCTATCTGCCGATCCGGGCGCGGCTGGAGGGGATGGACAATGCGCTGGAAACCGCGGCGGCCGATCTTTACGCGACGCCGTGGCAGACCTTCCGCCGCGTCACCCTGCCCCTGCTGGCGCCGGGGATGGTGGCCGGGGCGATGCTGGCCTTCGTGATCAGCCTGGACGACGTGGTGATCACCGAATTCGTGAAATCCGGCGGAGAGGACACCCTGCCCACCTATATGCTGGGCCAGCTCCGCCGCCAGTTGACGCCCGAGATCAACGCAGTCTCCACCATGCTTCTGGCGGTGACCGTGGTGCTCTTGACCGCCTTCTTCCTGCTGACGCGCAAGAAAGACTGACAAACCAACCTGGGAGACGACAATGAAAAGACTGCTGACCGCAACCGCGCTGCTTCTGGCCTCGACCGGGCTTGCCCAGGCCGAAGGGGTGCTGCAGCTTTACAACTGGGGCAACTACACCAGCCCCGAGCTTCTGGAGAAGTTCAAGGCCGAGACGGGCATCACCGTCACCGTGACCGATTACGACGCCAACGACACCGCGCTGGCCAAGATCCGCGCGGGCGGCCATGGCTTCGACCTGGTCGTGCCCTCGGCGAACTACATCCCGATCTTCCGCGACGAGGGGCTGATCGTCGAACTGGATCATTCCCGCCTTGCCAATATCGGCAATATCGACGCGCAATGGGTGGATGTCGACTGGGATCCGGGCCGCAAATCCTCGATCCCGTGGCAGTGGGGCTCGACCGGCATGGTGGTCAACACATCGGTCTATGGCGGCGATATCAACACCTCGGACATCTTCCTGAACGTGCCGGACGAGTTGAAAGGCAAGATCAACGTCCCGCCGGAGATGAACGATGTCGTCAACCTTGCCATCTGGTATGTCGGCGGCGAGGCCTGCACCGAGGATACCGAGGTGCTGAAGAAGGCGCGCGACGTGCTGGTCGCGGCCAAGCCGGACTGGCTGTCGATGGACTACGGCGCCACCGAGAAGATGTCGAACAACGACTGGGGGGCCTCGGTCTACTGGAACGGCGCGGCGATGCGCATCCGGCTGGCCAACCCCGACGTGGCCTATGGCTACCCGCGCGAGGGCTATCCGCTGTTCATGGATTCGGTCGCGCTGCTGAAGGACGCGCAGAACGTCGACGAGGCCTACAAGTTCCTCGACTTCATCATGCTGCCCGAGAATGCGGCGATGATCTCCTCTTTCGCGCGCTATGCGAACGGGATCGCGGGATCCGACGCGTTCATGCCCGAGGACATGAAGACCGCGCCGGAAGTGGTTGTCCCGGAAGAGTTCAAGTCGGCCGGGCATTTCCTGCCCACCTGCTCGCCCAAGGCGCAGGAATACATGACCGCGATCTGGACCGAGTTGCAGAAGTGATCTCTGCGGCGTGAGACCGTGCCGGGGCTGTTCGCGGCCCCGGCATTTTCGTTTGGCCGGCCGCCGGGGGCGCTTCGCCCCCCGGACCCCCAGAGGATATTTGTGAACAGATGAAATCGGCGGATTTGCTTGACCTGTCGGCCACCGAGCTTTCCGCGCTGATCCATGCGCGGAAGCTGGCGCCGTCCGAGGTGATGGCGGCGCATCTGGCGCAGGTGGCGGCGGTCAATGGCGGGATCAACGCCATCGTCTCGGCCCGCGACCCGGACCTGCTGATGGCCGAGGCCCGGGCGCTGGACGATGCGGAGCCGAAGGGCTGGCTGCACGGGATTCCGCTGGCGGTGAAGGATCTTGTCGCCACGGCGGGGCTGCGGACGACATGGGGGGCGCCGCTTCATGCGGACCATGTGCCGGGACAGGACGACATCCTGGCGGCGCGGATGCGGGCGGCGGGGGCGATCTTCACCGGAAAGACCAATGTGCCGGAATGGGGACAGGGGTCGCACAGCTTCAACCCGGTCTTCGGGGTGACGCGGAACCCCTATGACCTGTCGAGGTCCGCGGGCGGATCGTCCGGCGGGGCGGCGGCGGCGCTGGCGGCGCGGATGCTGTGGGTCGCGGACGGGTCGGACATGATGGGGTCCTTGCGCAACCCGGCGGGGTTCTGCAACGTCTATGGCTTCCGGCCGACATGGGGGCTGGTGCCTGCCGATGCCGAGGGCGACACCCATCTGGCGACGCTGGCGACCGAAGGGCCGATGGCCCGCACGGTGGAGGATGTGGCGCGGTTCCTGCTGGTGCAGGCGGGCGAGAACCCCGAGGTGCCCTTTCCCCGCGCGGTGCCGGATGTGCTGTCGGGGCTGGAGCGCGGGGTGAAGGGGCTGCGCATCGGCTGGCTGGCCGACTGGGGCGGCGCCTATCCGATGGAGCCGGGGATACTGGCGGCCTGCGAGGGCGGGCTGCGGGTGCTGGAGGATCTGGGGGCGGTGGTGGAGCCGCTGCCGCCGCCCTTCCCGGCGGAAAAGCTGTGGTGGGCCTGGGTGACGCTGCGGGCGATGCTGAACGCGGGCGGCAAGCGGGCGCTGGCGGAGGAGCCGGAAAAGCGCGCGAAGACCAAGCCGGAAACGATCTGGGAGATCGAGCAGGGCGCGGGGCTGACGGCCGAGGCGGTGCATGAGGCCAGCGTGATCCGCAGCCGCTGGTACAAACACGCGGCGCGGATGTTCGACCGTTTCGACGCGGTGGTGCTGCCGACGGCGCAGGTCTGGCCCTTCCCGGCCGACTGGCGCTGGCCGCAGGAGATTGCCGGGCGCAGGATGGATACCTATCACCGCTGGATGGAGGTGGTGGTCCCGGCCAGCCTGATCGGCCTGCCCGCGCTGTCGGTGCCGGTGGGGTTCCCGGACAGCGGCTTGCCCTCGGGGATGCAGATCATCGGCCGGTCGGGCGATGATGCCGGGGTGCTGGCCATCGGGCAGGCATATCACCGAGCGACGGAATGGCCGCAGAAGCGCCCGCCTCTGGCGGCGGGGGCGCTTTCGCGCTAGGGCTGCCACAGGGAGGCATCCATGCGGGTTCTGGTCATCGGGTCCGGGTCGATCGGGCGGCGGCATCACGGCAATCTGGCGGAGCTGGGGGCAGAGGCGGAGCTTCTGTCCTGGCGCGAGGCCGGGCTTGCCGGTGCGCAGGCCGCGATGGACCGGGCGCAGGCGGTGGTGGTGGCGACCGCGACCGATATCCGCCTGGCCGTGATCGAGGCGGCCGCGGCGCGGGGCCTGCCGGTCTATGTCGAGAAGCCGCTGGCCTTCGCCCCCGAGGAGGTGGAGGCGATTGCGCAGGCCGCCGCCCCGGTCGCCGGCCGGTCGATGCTGGGCTACATGATGCGCTACCACCCTGCCCTGCGCGCGCTGGCCGGGACGGACCTTTCGGACGTGTTCCAGTTCGCCCTGACCATCGGCCATGACGTGACGCAATGGCGGGCGGACTGGCGGTTCTCGCAAAGCTATGCGGCGCGGGCGCAGGGCGGCGGGGTGCTCTTGGACCTGTGCCACGAGCTGGACATGGCGCTGTGCCTGTTCCCGGGGCTGGAGGTGGTTTCGGTGGAAAGCCTTGGCCATGCCGCCTTTCCGGGGGTGGATTTCGCCAGCCGGATTTCGCTGCGGCGCCAAGGGCTTGTCGGCGATGTGTCGATGGACTACCTGACGCCGGGCCTGCATCGGCGGGCGCATTTGCGCGGGGCGGAGCGGATGCACGATTTCGACTTCGCGGCGCAGGCCTACCGGGTGACGGATGCGGACGGGCCGCGGCTTCTGGACCTGCCGCTGGAGCGCAATGCGATGTTCATGGACGCCATGCGCGACTTTCTGGCGCTGGTGTCGGGGGACGGGACCTCGGGCAATCCGCTGATGCCGCGCCTGGACAGGTGCCTGGACTCGGCCCATCTGGTGGCGCGGGCCTGGGCGGCGCGCAGCTTTGTCGGTGAAATCACCAAGGAGATCCCATGATGAGGTTTTTGCAGTGATTTTGGGCCATATCGGGGCGCGGAAGGGCAGCAAGGGCGTGCCGCGCAAGAATTTCCGCCCGATCTGCGGCAAGCCGCTGATCGACTGGTCGCTGGACCAGCTTTTCGCGCATCCGGCGGTGGATGCGGTGGTGGTCAGCACCGATGACGAGGAAATCTATGCCCATGCGGTGGCGAAGGGCGCGCTGGAGATCGGGCTGCGGCCCGCGCATCTGGCGACCGATGCGGCGGGGAAATGGGGGGTCTGGCAGCATGCGCTGGAGGCATCGGAAGCTATCTTGGGGCCGGTGGATGCCTTCCTCGACCTCGACTGCACCTCGCCGCTGCGCCTGCCCGAGGATATTTCCGGCGCGCTGGCGCTTTACGAAAACGAACATCCAGACATGGTGATGAGCTGCTGCGAGGCACGAAAGAATCCATATTTCAACCTCGTGGAGCCGGATGCCTCGGGCGCGCTGCATGTGTCGAAGCCGCTGCCCGGGGGGGTGGTGGCGCGGCAGCAGGCGCCGGTGGTCTATGAGCATGCGGCCAGCACCTATGTGGTGTCGCCCGCCTATCTGAAGCGGTCGAAGGGGCTGTGGGAGGGGCGGGTGATCCCCTTCCTGATGCCGCCGGAGCGCTGCGTCGATATCGACAGCCCCTTCGACTTCCGCCTTGTCGAATTCCTTCTGACCGAAGCCCGGAGAGGCCCGCAATGACCGACCAACTGAAAGGCCGCACCGTCTTCATCACCGGATCGGGCGGGGTTCTGGGGTCCACCTATGTCCGCCGGATGCTGGCCGAGGGCGCGCGGGTGATCGCCTCGGATCTGCCGGGGAAGCGGGCGGAGGCGCTGGTGGAGGCGCATGGCAGCAACGCGAACTTCCGCTTCTATCCGCTTGATGTGGCTGACGAAGATCAGGTGATGGAGATCTTCTCCCGCATCCTGAAGGACGGGTGGGAGCCGAATGTCGTGCTGAACAACGCCGCCATCACCGGCGAGTTGCTGATGGGCGCGGGCAAGGGTTTCCCGGATTTCGCCGACCTGCAGGTGGCCGACTGGGAAAAGACCATGCGGACCAACCTGACCGGCCCCTTCATGGTGGCCCGGCAGATGGACCGCGACATCGTAGGGAAATGGCCCTGCACGCTGATCAACGTGGCTTCGATGTATGCGCTGAACGGGGCGCATCACCGGATCTACGAGGGGATGCCGTTCAAGAACTTCTCGGCCTATGGGGTGTCGAAGGCGGGGATCCACGGGTTGACGGTCTGGCTGGCGGGCTATTGGGCGCCGCGCGGGGCGACGGTGAACACCATCGCGCCGGGGGCGGTGTTCAACGGCCATTCGGACGAGTTCCAGCGCCGCGTGGGCGAGTTGATCATGCTGGACCGGATGGCGAAGCCGGACGAGATCGCCGATGCGATGCTGTTCCTGGCCTCCAGCGCGGCGGGCTACATGACCGGGCAGCTCTTGAACGTGGACGGCGGGTTCAGCGGCTGGTGAGCAGGGGCGCGATCGCCGCAAGGGTGCGGGCGGCGGCGCCGGAATGGGCCTGAAGGAAGGCGGCGATTTCCGCCTCGGTCGGGCCGGGCCAGCCTTGGGGCGTCAGCGCGCGGGACAGGTCTTCCGGCGTTTGCGCATGGAAGCAGACACCGGCGGCGATGGCCTCTTCCGCCGGGTATTCGATGGTATGGATCGCCGGGCCGACGATGACCGGGCGACCGAGGGCCAGCGGCTCGATGATGTTGTGTGCGCCGTGGGGAGTGAAGCCGCCGCCGGTGACCACCCGGTCGGCCAGCGCGAGGTAGAAATACATCTCGCCAAGGGAGTCGCCGATCAGGATATCGGCCTGCGGAATATCGCGGGGGCGCAGGTTTTCGTCGAAAATCCGGGTGCGGCGGAGGGTGCGAAGGCCACGGGCTTCGATGAGGCGGGCGGTTTCGCCGAAACGTTCGGGCTTGCGCGGAACGTAGACGATGAAGGGCGGGTTCGGGCCTTTCAGCGCGGTTTCGATGGCGGCGAGATAGGTCTCGTCCTCGCCTTCCACCACCGAGGCGAAGGTGATGACGGGGCGGTCCCCGGCCAGCAGCGGGCGGGCGGCGGCGGCGGCGGCCGGCAGGGCGGGCGGGACCGGCTGGTCGAAGCGAAGCTCGCCGGTGACATGGATGTTCCGCACGCCGATGGCGGCGAAGCGGCCGGCCTGCATCTGCGACTTGACCAGAGCGCCCGCGAAGCCGCGCATCACAGCGGGACGCAGCGGGAAACGGGCGTCCCGGGCAACGGATTTCGACGGGTATCCGGCGTTGCACATGAAGAGCGGCACCCCGGCGGCGCGGGCGGCGGAGACCATGCGGGGCCAGATCTCCACCTCCATCACCAGCCCGAGCTTCGGGCGGAAGGCGCGGAAGAAGTGCTTGAAGCACCATGACAATTCCAGCGGCACCCAGACGGCGGCCATGCGGCCCGCCGCGATCTCGGCGGCGAAGGTGCGGGTGGCCTCGCGGCGGCCGGCGGGGGTGAAATGGGTGGTGACCACGGTTTCACCCCGGTCGAGCAGGGCGCGGACGAGGGGCACGGCGGAGCGCATCTCGCCAAGGCTGACGGCATGGATCCAGACGGCGCCGGGCAGCGGGCGGGGATAGCGGCCGAAGCGTTCGGGCAGGTGTTGCGCGTAGAGCGGGTCCTTGCGGCCGCGGCGGCGGAGGTAGAAGAGGATCAGCGGCAGGGTCAGGGTCCAGAGGGCCGACCAGAGGGCGAGGAACAGCCTCATCGCATCAGCCCCAGCAGGTCGGCGGCAAGGGGGGCGAGGCTGCCGCTGGCGGCCTCCGACAGGGCGCGGGCGCGGGCGGCCATGGCGGTGTGGTCCTGCGCGAGGGCGGCGGCAAGGGTTTCGGGGATGACCGGAAGGGCGGCCCCTGCCCCGTCGAGCTGGGCGAAATCGGCGGCGAAATTGGCGGTGCGGGGGCCGTGCAGAATGGTGCAGCCAAGGGCGGCAGGTTCCCAGGGGTTGTGCCCCTCCGTCGGGCCGAAGGTGCCGCCGATCAGGGCTGCGGGGGCAAGACGATACCAGAGGCCGAGTTCGCCGAAGGCGTCGGCGATATGGACCTGCGTGGCCGGGGCCGGACGGGGGGACTGCGACTTCAGGGCCGGGGTCAGGCCGAGGGCCCCGGCGGCAGCGGAGATCGCGGGGCCGCGCGGCGGCTCCCGGGGGGCGATGATCAGAAGCGCTGCCGGGGTCTCGGCAAGGCGCTGGCGATGGGCGGCAAGGGCCGCGGCCTCATCCTCGGGATGCGAGGAGGCGAGGAGCCAGAGCGGGCGGCCTGCCAGCACCTTCCGCATCGCCTCCAGTTCCACGGGATCGGCGGCAAGCGGCGGGGCGGCGGCCTTGAGCGAGCCGGTGACACGGGGGGCAGGCGCGCCGAGGGCGGCGAGGTGGCGGGCGCTGGCCTCGTCCTGCGCAGCGACGAGGCGGAAGCGGGAGAGGAGGTCGGCGTAAAGGCCCCTTGCACGGTTGCGGCGGGCGAAAGCCCCGGCGTTCATCCTTGCGTTGACCAGCGCCAGCGGCACCCCTGCCCTGTCGGCCGCGGCCACAGCACCGGGCCAGAGGTCCTGTTCGGCCCAGACCGACAGGCCGGGGCGCCAGTGGGCGAGGAAGCGGTCCAGGTAGCGCGGCGCATCCAGCGGCAGGAACTGGTGCTGCGTCCGGGGCGGCAGGTTCAGCGCCATCACCTGCGCCGAGGAGCGGGCGGAGGAGGTGACGAGGAAATTGAGCCCCGGATCCTGCGCGGCCATGGCGGCGATCAGGCCGCGCAGCGCCAGAACCTCGCCAAGGCCCACGGCATGAAGCCAGACCAGCGGCCCCTCGGGACGGGCGGCGGTGGGTTCCCCCAGCTTCTCGCGCCAGCGGGCCGGGTCTTCCTTGCCGCGCGCCAGCCTGCGGCGCAGAAGCGCGGGCGCGGCCAGTGGCAGGGCGTGGGTCAGGGCCCGATAGGCCGCGAGGTGCCAGCCCATCAGCCGGGGTCCTGGAAGGCCTTTTGCAACGGCCTTTCCCAGAATGCCGGGTCCGCCAGCACCTGCACGAAGCGGCCCGCCGCGCTGCCCTGCCCGAAGCCCGCGTCCGGCGCGTGGCGGCGGCCCCATTCCTGCGCCAGGAATCCGGCGATGGTGGAGGTATCGGCGGCCTCACAGGCGGTGACGGAGGCGGCGTCGGAGCGGTTCGCCTGCCGCGTGCCGATGTCCAGCGAGGGCAGGCCGAGGAAGGGGGCCTCGCGCACGCCTGCGCTGGAATTGCCGACCATGCAGGCGGCGTTCTTCATCAGTTCCGAGAAATGGGCGAAGCGCATCGAGGGCAGGACACGGAAGCGGTCTTTCGGCAGGCGGTCCAGCACGGCGAAGATGGCGTCCGACCCGGGGTCGTTGTTCGGGGCGATCACCACGAAATGCCGCCCGGAGGCTTCAAGCGCGCCGAACAGCGCCTGCGCCTGCACGCCCATGGTGGCCTGTTCGCTGGTGACCGGGTGGAAGGTGGCGATGCCGAAATCGGCGAAGGGAATAGCGTAATGCGCCCGCACCTCGTCCAGTGTCACGCCGGAGGGGCGGGCGTGGAAGTCGAGTTCCGGCGAGCCGATGACATGGATGCAGTCCTGCGGCTCACCCAAAGCCATCACCCGGCGGGCGGCGGCCTCGGAGGACACGAAATGATGGGTGCAAAGCTTGGTGTTGCAGTGGCGGAACACCTCATCGATGGTGCCCGAGACCTCGCCGCCCTCGACATGGGCGGAACGGACGTAGTTCATCGCGGCGACCAGAGCGCCCGCCAGCGCCTCCACCCGGTCGCCGTGCAGGACGATCAGGTCGGGGCGGTGCTCGGCCACGTAATCGGAAAAGCCGGTGACGGTCTTGGCCAGCACGGCATCCTGCGGGTCGCCGGGCCGCTGGTTGACGAAATCATGCACGGCCACGCCGGGCATCCGGGCGACCTCCATCTTCGTCAGGCCGTAGCGGTCGAGCATGTGCATGCCGGTGACGAAGAAGCCGACCCGGTGGCCTGCATCGCGGGCCGCGGCGGCGAGCGGTTCCAGCTTGCCGAAATCGGCGCGGGTGCCAGTGAGGAAGAGAAGGTGGCGGGTCATGCGGTCAGGGGGCTTTCCGGCCGACGGGATCATGCCGATATGGACAGTATGCTGCGGATTGTCTAGCCACGGCAGATATCCAAACCGATGGAACCCCGCCCGCCATGGAATCCGAACGCGTCGTTCTCTGCATGAAATGGGGCACGCTTTACGGGGCGGAATATGTCAATGTGCTGCATTCCGCCGCCCGAGCCAATATCACCGGCGATTTCCGATTTGCCTGCCTGACGGACGATCCGTCGGGGCTGGATGCCGGAATCGAAGCCTTTCCCATCCCTGACATCGGGCTGAAGCCCGAGCATTGGCGCGGCGGGTGCTGGCCCAAGGTGTCGCTGTTCTCGCAGGATCTTTACGGGCTGTCCGGCCGCGCGCTGTTCATTGATCTGGACATGGTGCTCTGGGGCAATCTTGACGACTTCTTCACCTGTGGCGAAGGGTTGGTCATGCTGGATTCCGGGCCGTGGCGCTATCGCAACGGCATTCCTCGTCCCGGATCCGGAATCTTCGCCTTCGACCTTAGCCGGATGGGCTTTCTGGTCGAGCGCCTGCAGGCCCGGCGCGACGAGATGATCGGACGCTATATCATCGAGCAGAACTATATCGGCGGAGAGGCCGGGCAGATCGGTTTCTGGCCGCAGGACTGGATCCGCAGCTACAAATACCATCTGCGCCCGCCGCTGCTGATCGACCGCTTCCGCGGCCCGCATGCGCCGGGGCCGGAGGTCAGGGTACTGTGCTTCCACGGCAAGCCCCGCCCCATCGACCTGATCCGCCCGCAGAAGGGCAACTGGGACGTGCCCCCGCATTATGGAAGCGGCAGGGTGCCGTGGATGGCGGACTACTGGACTCGCCACGGCGGCACGATCTGACCCCCCACTCTTTTGCGGCCTGCCTGTCAAGGAACGAGAACCTGATGACCAAGCTGATCATTTCCCTAACCACTATCCCGCCGCGTTTTCCCTACATCCGCGACAACCTGGCGGCGGTCCTTGACCAGACAGCCGATGTCGCGGCCATCGAGTTGAATATCGCGCGGAAATACCGGCGATTTGAATATGATCCCACCGACCTGCCTGAAATGCCACCAGGCGTTACATTGCGACTCATGGATTCGGATCTTGGGCCTGCATCAAAAGTTCTGCCAACTGTGCAGGCCTATCGCGGGCAAGATGTGCTGATCCTGTTTGGTGACGATGATAAGGTTTACGATCGAAACTGGGCACAACGCTTTGTTGATGCCGCTGCGGAACACCCAGATTGCGCGATCTGCGAGGTTGGCGGGATGATCGCCTCGGACAAATATGCCGGAGACAGCTGGATTTCCCCGCGTCATCCGCAGGCCGGTTACTTGAAAAAGAACCTTGCCTATCGCCTGAAGCGGGCGGCAAGCCTTGGGCGATGGAAACCATCGAAAGCCGTTTCTTCAGGCTACACCGATATTCTAGAGGGCTGGGGTGGCGCATTGGTGCGCCCCACGTTCTTTGACGAGATCGACTACGACATTCCTGACGTGCTCTGGACAGTGGATGACGTCTGGCTTTCCGGTTGCCTTGAGCGAAAGGGGATTCCGATCTGGCTCAACGCCGCGGGAATGGTCCGGTCACGCGCCCACACCAAGGCTGGTTCGCATGAAGCACTGCGGAAGTTCGTTTATCAGGGACATGATCGCGTTTCGGCTAACCGTGCCTGCATCGAATACTTCCGCAAGACCTGGGGCATCTGGGGCGGCACCAAGGGATAGTACCTCGCCCCGCGTTCAGCGGTGGACCACTTTTGGCCGGATCATCCCCTTGCGCGCCAACCACAGGAACCGGCGCAGATAATTTGCCGCCTTCAATCTATAATGCGGCAGACGACGATACCACTTGAACTTTTTCACCAGCGCGAATCCGGTGCCGGTAATGGTGCTTGTGCCTCCATCGTCGGGATGGCTTGACCAAGGCTCCATACCGAGCTGCCGGTAATCATGAATGAAGAAGCGATTCAGTTCATGATCCATTGCCCGCGTCTGCGGCCAAAGGTCGGGCAGAATTCTTTCAGCCGTAGAGCGATGGATCAGGTAGCACGCATTACCGGTAAACGGCCCGATATAGGCATTCAGGCGGTAACTCGATAGGACGGCCTGCGTCACCGGCAGCTTTGCCCGGATGCAGTTGAACCGCAACAGATCCCACAGCTCGTCATTCTTCAGGGCAATATCCAGTGCCATCAGGAAATCGGGATGGAAAACGACATCGTCCTCAAGCACCAACGCCGCCTTCTTATCGCTGGCGAGAAGCGCCTGCCAAACGCCCGCGTGACTAGCATAGACACCCAGCTTTCCCGGTAACAGAGGGCTTCCCATGTTGCGAGCATAGGCCGCCGGATCGGCCCGGCACAACAATTCTTCCTGCCGCGCCTTGCCGTCCACCGCCTCAAACAGATGCCAGTCAAGACCCATCCGGGCAAGCTGGCTTTCCATCCGTTCCCGCCGTTCAAGGTCACGCGGCAGGTTGATCAGCCAGACACCGATATCTTCGCGGGCAAGACTCACCCCAGATCCCCCCACGTCAGCTGCGTGTTCCTCGTCACCGCGCGCAGCAGCCTTTTCCCCACCACCTTGTCGAAATCATAGGCCGCGATCTCTCCGCTGCCCGGGCGCCGCGCCCAGATGTCCGCCTCGGTGATCACATGGCCCTCGGGCAGGTCGGCGTCGGCGACGACCGAGCCGCGGGCGAAGCGGTAGACGTCCTCCTCGGGGGCGCTGCGGCTCTTCGGGTTGTTGGCGGCGATCCAGATTTCCTTTGACCGATCCACCAGGAAGCGCAGTTCGGCCGGGTCCATCGAGTTGATGATGTCCGGCCCCTTGCGGTAGCGGCTGTCGGTGTAGTGGCGTTCAAGGATCGAAGCGCCGAGCGCGACCGAGGCCAGCGCCATCTCGGGCCCGATGGAATGGTCGGAGAAGCCGACGACCGCCTTGGGGAAAGCCTCGCGCAGTTCGGTAACCCCCCGCAGCGACACGATTTCCGCCGGGCTGGGGTAGAGGTTGGTGCATTCCAGCAGGGCATAGGGCACGTCTGCCGCGTCGAGGATGCCGACCGAGGCGCGGATGGTGTCGATGGTCTGCATCCCCGTCGACAGGATCACCGGCCTGCCCTTGCGGGCGATGTGGCGGATCAGCGGCAGGTTGTCGGCCTCGCCGCTGCCGATCTTGTAGGCGGGCACGTCGAGGGTTTCCAGATAGTCGGCGGCGGCACGGGAAAACGGCGTGGAGATCCAGATCATCCCGAGGGATTCGGTGTAGCGCTTCAGCTCCGCCTCTTCGTCGAGGCTCAGCGCGCAGCGTTCCATCACATGCCAGATCGAGACATCGGCATTGGGCGGGAAGATCGACTTCGCCTCCTCGGTCATCTCGTCTTCGATGATATGGGTCTGGTGCTTCACCATCTCGCAGCCCGCACCGGCGGCAAGGCGCACCATCTCTTTCGCCACCGCAAGATCGCCGCCATGGTTGATGCCGATCTCGGCGATGACCAGCGGCGGATGGGCGGGGCCGATCTTCCGGCCGGCGATGGTGATTTCGTTGGGCATTCTGCGCTCCTGTGACCTGCCCGTGGTGGCGAAGGCGGCGCGGGATGTCAAGAAAACGGGTAGCGGGCCAGCGGATCGTAGCGCGGGCCTTTCGGGGACAGGCGGCTTTGCCACAGGACCATCTCGCGCACCTGCCACGGCCCGGCGGTGAATTGGGTGGTGGCGATGGCCCGCTCCAGCGCGGCGGCTTCGGCGAAGGCGGGCGGCGGGAAGCGGCCAAGGGTGATGTGCGGGGCAAAGCGGCGGTGTTCGGGCACAAGACCAGCGGTCCGGGCGGCATGTTCGGCGCTGGCCTGAAGGCGCATCAGGGGTTCCGACGGCGCGACCCCGGCCCAGGCGACCTTGGGCCGGGCGCCGCCGAATAGGCCGAAGCCCTGCAGGGACAGGGGAAAGGGCGCGGCCTTCAGGGCGGCGAAGCCTTCATGCGCGGCCTCAAGCGCCGGTTCGGGAACCTCGCCCAGGAAGACCAGCGTCAGGTGCATCGAGACCGGGTCCACCCGGCGGGGCAGCGGCAGCAGGAATTGCTGCACGGCCAGGGCCGAGCGGATGTCATCGGGCAGATCCAGCCCGAGGAAGGCGCGGATCATGCCGGGAGCGCCCTCTCCGGCCCCGGCCTCATGGCAGCAGCGCCTCGATGGCCCCGGTGATCGCAGGACCCGAGGGGCTGGCCAGCGCGCCCCAGGTGCCCGCGACCTGCCCATCGGGGCCGAGCAGCACCTTGTTGAAGTTCCAGCCCGGCTCGAACCCACTTTCGGTCTTCATCCAGAGGTAGAAGGGATGCGCCTCGGGCCCGCGGACATGGCTGATCGTGGTCATCGGCAGGGTCAGGTCGAAATTCGTCGCGCAGTAGTCCCTGACCTCGGCATCCGTGCCCAATTCCTGCCGGAAGTCGTTCGAGGGCACGGCGAGGACCAGAAGGCCGCGCGGGCCGTAGGTGTCGTGCAGCGCCTGCAACTCGTCGAACTGGGGGGCGAAGCCGCAGAGCGAGGCGGTGTTGACCACCAGCACCGGCTTGCCCGCCCAGTCGTCCAGCGCGATGGTGCCGCCGTCGATGGAGGCGAAGCTGAACCCCGCCCAGGCCGGGACGGCGGAAACCGCCACCGCCAGCATCGCCAGAAGAGTGCTGCGCATCGCCCCGCCTCCTTTGCCCTGTCTGCGTCGCCTTGCCCCAGAATGCCACCAAATCGCGGGAAAAGGTGAGGAAATCCGTGCCCGAATGGCCGCAGGGGGCAGAAATTCGCCACCCGGCCTATGACTTTTCGTCATTTCGTGATTATCTGCCCAGTCAAGGTAAGGCCACCGGGAACGCGGGGCCGGGAATACGGGCGGGGTTACGGGCAGGACCATGGGCAAGCACGACAAACCGGTTCTGAGGTCAGCGATGGCCGAGGGACCTTGCGGCATGGCGGCGCGCAACCAGATCGGCGCGCTGTGCTGGCGGCCGCATGGATCGGGGCATGAGGTTCTTCTGATCACCAGCCGCGACACCGGGCGCTGGATCATCCCCAAGGGCTGGCTTGTGCAGGGGCTGACGGCGGCGGGATCGGCGGCGCGCGAGGCCTGGGAAGAGGCCGGGATCGAGGGCCATCCCGAGGAAGAGGCGCTTGGCTACTTCGCCTATCGCAAGGGGCTGGACGAGGGCCGGGCCGTCCCCTGCGTGGTCGAGGTCTTCGCGCTGCGGGTGGACCGGCTGACCGACCGCTACCCCGAGAAGGGCGAGCGGCGGCGCAAGTGGTTCCGGCCCGAGAAGGCGGCGAAGAAGGTGGACGAGCCGGACCTGCGGCAGTTGATCCTGTCCTTCGCGCCTCCGGTCGAGGAAGGCCGCCGCAGACCCGCGAAACGCGCGGCGGCGGGGTGAAAGCTTGCCGTGCGGGCTTGAACGCCGCGCGGCAAGGCTTAGGTTTCAGGGGTCCCTGCCGGTTGGCGGCGGGGAGGGGAAGGCCCGGATGATCCGTTACACGCTAAGCTGCGGCAAGGGGCACGGCTTCGAAAGCTGGTTCCAGAATGCCGATGCCTTCGAGGCGCTGGCCGGGGCGGGGCAACTGGCCTGCCCGGTCTGCGGCGATGCGGCCGTGGAGAAAGGGCTGATGGCCCCCGCGGTGAGCCCGGCCCGCAAGGCAGAGGCGGCGCGGACGGCAGAGGCCGGGAGCAAGCCGGGGCTGACCGCGCCTGCATCGGAACTGGAACAGGCGCTGGCCGAAATGCGCCGCCGGGTCGAGGCCAATTCCGAATATGTCGGAATGAATTTCGTCTCCGAGGCGCGGGCGATGCATGAAGGCGACGCGCCGGAACGGTCGATCTACGGCGAGGCCCGGCCGGACGAGGCGCGCAAGCTGCTGGAAGACGGCGTTCCCGTCGCCCCCCTGCCCTTCCTGCCCAGCCGCAAGGCGAACTGACCCCGGATCAAGAAATCGCGCGGCTGCCGCCGCAAGCCTTTCGGGACGGCTGACGGAACCGATTGCGGCTGCCGTGGGCCGATGGGGGCATTCTGCCCCCAAACCCCCTGAGGATATTTGTGAACAGATGAAAGGCAGGGGAGTCTTTCTCCATTTCATCTGTCCGGAAAGTTCCCCGCCAGAGGCTTCCGCCGGGCGCTGCCGAGGAACCGGCCGGGCTGGCAGAAGCCTCAGTAGATATACCGGATCTGTTCGGTCCAGAACCGCTCCATCCGTTTCAGCGCGGTGTTGATCTCGTCCATGCCGCTGGTGCCGATCAGCCCGCGCTGGCCGATCCCCTCGGCGTGGCGGGCGAACAGATCGGCAAGCTGGCCCCGGACCCGCCGCCCCGCTTCGGTCAGCTTCACCCGGACCGAGCGGCGGTCGATCTCGGACCTCTGGTAGTGCATGTAGCCCAGGTCGACCAGCTTCTTCAGGTTGTAGCTGACGTTCGAGCCCTGGTAGTAGCCGCGCGTTTTCAACTCCCCCGCCGTCACCTCGTTCTCGCCTATGTTGAACAGCAGCAGCGCCTGGACAGGGTTGATCTCAAGCAGACGCAGCCGCTCGAACTCGTCCTTGATGACGTCGAGCAGCAGCCTGTGCAGGCGTTCGACCAGCGACAGGTTGTCAAGGTAGCAGGTGAGGAACGCCTTCTGCGATCCATCGAGAAGGGGCTGGTGAACCGACATCGTGAAACTCCACCTCGTTGGGAACGGGGGGAGAATCGGGACAAAACGCAAACATCCGGTAAACTCGCGCCGGTTTTGAGGTGAATGCGCGGCAAATCCTCAGCGGGTGCGGGCGAAACCGCCGATCTCGGCCAGGAGGCCCGCCGCCCAGTCCGGTGTCGGCGCCTGGCCCAGAAGCCAGGCCATCAGGTCCTGGTCGTTCTCTTCCAGCAGCCGGTCGTAAAGCGCCAGGCGCTCTTCCCCCAGCCCAGGAAGATGCGCGTCGGCCCATGGACCCAGCATCAGGTCCATCTCCCTGGTGCCGCGCCGCCAACTGCGCATCCGCATCCGCTTCAGGCGCGCCTCCGCCGTTTCGACCATCATGCGACCTCTTTCTGCATCGCGTCCAGAAGCTGTTTCTCCACCCGTGCCAAGCCCTCCGCAAGCCCTGCGGCGCGGGCGCGCAGGCGTCGCAGTTCGGCCAGAGCGTCCGCCACGCCGCGGGGCGCGGCGCCATCCGTCGCCGGAGCGTCCAGCCCGTCGCCCTCGGCCGTCAACAGCCAGGTCAGCGAGACATTCAGCATCCCGGCCAGCATCTGGAGCCGGTTGCCCCGGGGCTCGGCCATGTCTTCCTCCCATGCCTGCACCGTGGTCAGCCGCACGCCCAGCCGTTGCGCCATTTCTTCCTGCGTCAACCCGGCCGCCTCGCGCGCACCGGCCAGCCGGTCCCCGAAAGTCGCCACTTCCGCCGCGAACCACTTGCCGCTTTCCGCCATCCTGCCTCTCCTTCCATCGATATCGCTTGTATGAACGGGGCGGCAAGCCTAAGACCTGCGGCCGGAAAAGACAAACAGCCCAGCCGGAGCCTGCCCACATGGCCCTTCTCTCCGACACGCTCGCCCGCGTGAAACCCTCGCCCACCATCGCCGTCACCACCAAGGCGCAGGCGCTGAAGGCGGCGGGCAAGGACGTGATCGGCCTTGGCGCCGGAGAGCCGGATTTCGACACGCCGGAGCATATCCGCGAGGCCGCGAAACGCGCCATCGACGCCGGGCGCACCCGCTATACCGCTGTGGACGGCATCCCCGAGCTGAAGGCGGCGATCTGCGCCAAGTTCCTGAAGGAAAACGGCCTGACCTATACGCCCGGCCAGATCACCGTCGGCACCGGCGGCAAGCAGATCCTGTACAACGCGCTGATGGCGACACTGAACCCCGGCGACGAGGTGATCATCCCCGCGCCCTACTGGGTCAGCTATCCCGACATGGTGCTGCTGGCGGGGGGCACTCCGGTGCCGGTGGTGTGCGGGATCGAGACCGATTTCAAGCTGACACCCGGGCAACTGGAAGCGGCGATCACGCCGAAGACCAAGTGGTTCATCTTCAACAGCCCGTCGAACCCCACCGGGGCGGGCTATACGCAGGACGAGTTGAAGGCCCTGACCGACGTGCTGATGCGCCACCCGCAGGTCTGGGTGATGTCGGACGACATGTATGAACACCTGGTCTTCGACGATTTCACCTTCTGCACCCCCGCGCAGGTGGAGCCGGGCCTCTACGACCGCACGCTGACCTGCAACGGCGTCAGCAAGGCCTATGCGATGACCGGCTGGCGGATCGGCTATGCCGGCGGGCCGGTGGCGCTGATCAAGGCGATGGGGACGATCCAGTCGCAATCGACCTCGAACCCCTGCTCGGTCAGCCAATACGCGGCCCTTGAGGCGCTGAGCGGCCCGCAGGACTTCCTAGCCGACTGGCGGCAGGTGTTCCAGGGACGGCGCGACCTTGTGGTGTCGATGCTGAACCAGGCGGCGGGCATCCGCTGCCCGAAACCGGAAGGCGCCTTCTACGTCTACCCCGACATCGCGGGGGTCATCGGCAAGGCCACGCCCTCGGGCACCGTCATCTCGAACGACGAGGTCTTCGCCACCGCCCTTCTTGAGGAAACCGGGGTCGCCGTGGTCTTCGGCGCGGCCTTCGGGGTTTCGCCGAACTTCCGCGTCAGCTACGCTACCTCGGACGAGATCCTGCGCGAGGCCTGCGCCCGCATCCAGCGGTTCTGCGCCTCTCTCGTCTGAAGGGGGACCATGGCCGACCGGATCACCGCCAACCTGCCCGCCCGCGACTTCGCCGCGACCTCGGCCTTCTACGGGCGCCTGGGTTTTGCCGAGGGCTTCCGTGACGAGGGCTGGATGATCCTGCGCCGCGGCGGGCTGGTGCTGGAGTTCTTTCCCCATCCCGGACTGGACCCGAAGGCAAGCTGGTTCTCCGCCTGTCTCCGCGTGGACGATCCCGATGCGCTGCTGGCCGAATGGCGCGGGGCGGGGCTGCCCGCGGACCGCGCCTCGATCCCCCGGCTGACCGGCTTCTTCAAGCACGGGCAGGCGCCGCGGATGTTCGCGCTGGTGGACCCGGACGGCTCTCTCCTGCGGGTGATCGACAACCGCGATGCCGGGGAGGTGCCCGATGTCGGCTGACCTGCCGGACTACTACTTCCGCATCCGCGAGAACGGCGCGGCCGTCTTCCGCGTGGATGCCGAGAACCGCCAGCGCCGGATCGAGCTGGAAGAGATCGCCACGGTCAACGTGAAGAACGGCAACATCAAGCCGCATGGCGAGGTGAAGCTGACGCCCGCCGACCTCGCCGTGATCGGCGACTGGCTGGCCAAGCGCCGGGCGCTGCTGGAGGCGCGGGACGTGGACGACATCCTGCGCACGGTGGACCACCTGAACCTGACCGCGCAATGGGCGCAGTCCAAGGCCAGCGCGGCGCAGCTTGAAGAAGTGACCGACGCGCTGCTGCTGGCGATGCACGACCTGCGCAGCGTTCTGGTGCGCAAGAAGGCCGAGCGGCTGACGAAGGGCGAGGCGGCGGCGGAATAGCCTTCTGCCCGTCTGCTTCTTTCAGAATGAAAATATCCCGGGGGAGTCCGCGCCAGCGGACGGGGGCAGCGCCCCCTTGCACCGTTTCAGATCTGCTTTTCCGGCATCTGCACGACCAGCCCGTCCAGATCGGACGTCACCTTGATCTGGCAGGTCAGGCGCGAACGCACCGGATCGGGGTTCCAGGCGAAATCCAGCATGTCCTCTTCCATGCTGTCCTTCTTCGGCAGCTTCTCCACCCAGTCCGGGTCGACATAGACATGGCAGGTCGAACAGGCGCAGGCGCCGCCGCAATCGGCCTCGATCCCCGGGATGCCGTTGTCGCGGGCGCCTTCCATCACGGTCAGGCCGTTCGGAACCTCGACCTCATGCCGCTTGCCGCTGTGTTCGACGTAGGTGATCTTCGCCATTTCCTTGCCCCGGGAACCCTTGCTTCCCCAGCGACATAGGCCAAATCCGCGGGCTTTGCCAGAGGGGTCCCGTGCCCCGAAAGCCACGCCTGCGGGCGGGCCGCCGGTCGCGGGGCTTTCCGGGCGGGCTGCTGCGCGCTATGGTCCCGCCCTGACAGGCCCGGCGGCAGACCGGGCGCAACCGCCGCTTCCGGCACGGGCAGATGAACGAGCGAGCCTTCCCCGCGGTCCTTCTGGCGCTGGCGCTTGCCGGTTGCGCCGATCCGTCCGTGCAACCGCCCGGCCGTGCCGATTTCTCCGCCGACCTGATCGTCCGCAAGGAGCCGGGGCCGCCGCCCGGCCCGAAGGATGCCTGCTGGCAGGCCGACATCCGCCCCGCGGTGATCGAGACGGTCACCGAGCAGGTGCAGATCCAGCCCGAGCGCCCCGGTCCCGGCGGCGGCGTCATCCCCGCCGTCTACGGCACCTCGACCAGCCAGCGCATCGTCTCGGACCGCGCCACCGTCTGGTTCCGCGCCCCCTGCCCGGCCGAGATGACGCCGGAGTTCATGGCCACGCTGCAACGCGCACTGAAGGCCCGGGGCCTCTACCTCTTGCCGCTGACCGGCGTGATGGACGGCCCCACCCGCGACGCCATCCGCCGCTACCAGCGCAGCCGGGGGCTGGACAGCGACCACCTGTCGCTGGCCGCTGCACGCGAATTGGGAATCGTCGCCGTGGATCCGGCGCGGCTGTAACGATTTCCGGGCGGAAAGCGGGGCGGATTTCGTGCGAAACCCGCCCCCGCGTCCCTTACTTCTCGACCGAAAGCGCCACGAAGCGCGGGTCGCCGTTGCGGCGGATCAAGAGGAGCAGCGACTTGCGCCCGGCGTCGCGCGCCTCCTGCACGCGGTCCTGCAGGTCCTTCAGCCGCGTCACCTTCTGCTGGCCCGCCTCGGTGATCAGATCGCCCTCGCGCAGGCCCTTCACATAGGCCTCGGAGGCAGGATCGACCTTGGTCACCACCAGACCGTTGTCCCCCGGCTGCAGGCCGAACTGCTTGCGGCTTTCGGGGGTCAGCGGCTGCAGGGTCAGGCCCAGCATGTCCATCTGCTTCGGCTCGTCCGGCACCGCGCCCGAGGCGGGCAGCGTCTGCGCCTCGGCCTCTTCGCGGCGGCCCAGTGTCACCTGCAGCGTCTCGGTCCTGCCGTCGCGCAGGATCACCACCGGCACCGCCTCGCCCACCGGGGCGTCGGCGACACGGCGGGTCAGGTCGCCCGCGCTGCCGACGGGCTGGCCATTGAACATGGTGATCACGTCGCCCGCGGTGATGCCCGCGGTCTTGGACGGGCCGTCCGGCACATCCGTCACCAGCGCGCCCTTTGCCTCGTTCAGGCCCATGGATTCGGCGATGTCGGGCGTCACGTCCTGAATACGCACGCCCAGCCAGCCGCGCCGCGTTTCGCCGAATTCCTTCAACTGGTCGACGACCTTGGTCACCACGTTCGAGGCCATCGAGAAACCGATGCCGATCGAGCCGCCGTTGGGCGACAGGATCGCGGTGTTCACCCCGATCACCTGCCCGTCCATGTTGAACAGCGGCCCGCCCGAGTTGCCGCGGTTGATGGCGGCGTCGGTCTGGAGATAATCGTCATAGGTGCCGGACAGTTCCCGGTTGCGGGCCGAGACGATGCCAGCCGAGACCGAGAAGCCCTGCCCCAGCGGGTTGCCCATGGCGACCACCCAGTCGCCGACGCGCATCAGGTCGGAATTGCCGAACTGCACGAAGGGCAAGGGCTTGTTCGCCTCTACCTTCAGAAGCGCGATGTCGGTCTTGGGATCGGTGCCTATCAGCTTGGCCGGCAGTTTCTCGCCGCCGAAGAATTCGATCATGATCTCGTCGGCGCCCTCGATGACGTGGTTGTTCGTCACGATGTAGCCGTCTTCGGAGATCACGAAGCCGGAGCCAAGCGCCTCGGAGCGCTGCGGCGCGCCGTCCCTGTCGTCGAACTGGTTGAAGAAATCCTCGAACGGGCTGCCTTCGGGCACCCTCGGGCCGCCCCGGGCGGGACCGGAGACGATGGAAGAGGTGGTGATGTTCACCACTGAGGGGCTGATCTTCTCGGCCAGTTCGGCAAAGCTTTCCGGCGCGACGAAGGCAAGGACGGGGGCGGCGGGCATCGCCAGCGCAAGGCCGGTGGCCAGCGCAAGGGCGGAGGCCACCGAGGCCACGCCGCGGCGGCGGGAACGGTTGTTGAGGGAAAGGACTGCGGGCACGGGTCGAACTCCTCTATCGTCCGTAGCGGCGCGCGGGGGGATTGGCTTCCGTCTGCGCCGTGGGCATGACAGAACAATCGGGCAAAGGCGGAGGCAATGCAAACCCCGTCGCGCGGAATCAATGCCTCGTGAAGGCATTTGTCATCCGGGGGCGGTTGGCCGGGCGGGAGAGATCGTCATTCCCCATGGTCAGGGCCATCGACGGGCCGGGCGCTGGCCGTAACGATTGCGCTACGGCAGAGGCGGCGGCCTCTGCCGGGGAAACCGGGCGGGACAGCAGCCTAGCCCCCCAGCACCCTTGCCAGCCAGCAGAGCGCCACGCCAAGCGCGAGGCAGGTCAGTCCCACCACCCGCCGCCGGTCGCGGCCCATGGCGGCGATCAGGCGCAGCACGTCCTCCATGCGCGAAGGGGCCAGCGCAAGCGCCAGCCCCTCCACCACAAGCACCAGCCCTAGGGCCAGCAAGATCCAGGTCACGGGGCCGCGCCCGGCACGGCAGGCGCCGGCACCGGCGCAGGCGTGGTTCCGCGCGTGCCCGCTTCGCTGTTCAGATAGTCGAAGAACTCGCTATCGGGCTGCATGACGATGGTCGAGTTCTCGCCCTTCAGCGCCACCCGATAGGCATCGAGCGAGCGCATGAAGGCGAAGAACTCCGGGTCCTGGCCGAAGGCTTCCGCCAGGATGCGGTTCCTTTCGGCATCGGCCTCGCCGCGGATCGCCTCCGCCGTGCGCTGCGCCTTCGAGGTTTCCTCGACCACGGTCCGGTCCGCCGATGCGCGCACCCGCTGCGCCGCCTCGCCGCCGCGCGCCACCTCGTCTGCCGCTTCGCGCTCCCGCTCGGCCCGCATCCTTGCATAGGTGGCGTTCAGGTTCTGCTCGGGCAGGTCGGTGCGGGTCAGCCGCACGTCGATGACGGTCACGCCAAGCGCCTCGGCCTCGCGCCGGGCGATGTCGCGGATCTGGTTCATCAGCCCGGTGCGGTCCTGGCTCAGCACCCGGTCCTGGGTGGTCTTGCCCAGCACCTCGGGGATCGCCTGTTGCAGGATGTTGCCCAGCAGCGCCTGCGCCCGGTCCTCGCCGCCCGCGCCGGTGGCCTGGCGGAAGGCTTTCAGGTCGGTGATCCGCCAGCGGGCGAAGGCATCCACCACAAGGCGGCGTTCGCCCAGCAGCGTCACCTCGATCGGCGCGGTCTGCAGGCCGAGGATGCGGTCCTCGTAATAGACCACCTCCTGGATGAAGGGCAGTTTCCAGCCGAGGCCGGGGTCTTCCTTTTCCTGCTTGATCTCGCCGAATTGCAGGACAAGGCCCTTCTTCCTTTCGTCCACGATGAAGATCGAGGACAGGAACAGCACCAGAAGAACGAAGATTGCGGGAAGGATATAGATCGCACGCATCAGTTGCCCCCCCCCGTTGCCGGAGACTGTGCCGGCGCGCGGCCGCCCAGCCGGTCAAGCGGCAGGTAGGGCAGCACGCCCCCCCCGCCGGTCACACCATCGAGGATCACCTTGTCCATCCCGCCCAGCACCGTCTCCATCGCCTCCAGATACAGCCGCTTGCGGGTGATCTCGGGCGCCTTCACATATTCCTCATAGACCGAGTTGAAGCGCGCTGCCTCGCCCTCGGCCGAGTTGATGGCCTGGGCGCGATAGGCCTCGGATTCTTCGACCAGACGCGCGGCCTCGCCGCGGGCGCCTGCGGTCACGCGGTTGGCGTAGCCGTCGGCTTCCTTCTCAAGCCGGTCGCGTTCCTGCTGCGCGTCCTGCACGGCGCGGAAGGCCGCGGCCACATCAGACGGAGGCTGCGCGCGACGCAGGTTGACGCGGATCACCTGGATGCCGGCGCTGTATTCGTCCAGCGTGGCCTGCACCGCGATACGCAGGTCCGACGCGATGGCGCCCCGCTCGCGGTTGAGGATCGGCGACAGTTCCGAGCGCGCGATGATGTCGCGCATGGCGCTTTCGCTGACGGCGCGGATGGTTTCCTCGGGGTCGGCGATGTTGAACAGATAGGCCTCGGGGTCCGCGACGTTCCACACCACCTGGAAGCCGATGTCGACGATGTTCTGGTCGCGCGTCAGCATCAGCGCGCCGGTGTTGCCGTCGGCGGCGCCGATGTCGGTGGTGCGCTCGCCCGTCACCTGGACCTTCTCATAGGTCACGATCGGCCAGGGGGCGAAGTTCAGCCCGGATTCGCCGATGCCGGAGGCACGGCCCAGCGTCAGTTCCACGCTGCGCTCTTCCGGGCGGACCGTGTAGAAGGACATGAAGGCCCAGCCCGCGATAAGCGCAAGGGCACCGAGCCCGAGGCCCTGCCTGGTGAATAAGGGCCCGGTCGAGGGGCCGCGCCCGCCGCCGCCGCCGTTGTTCCGGCCGTCGCGGCCGCGGCCGCCCATCAGCACGCGAAGCTGTTCCTGCCCCTTGCGCATGATCTCGTCGATCTCGGGGATTTGCGGGCCTTCGCCGGGCCGCCGCCCGCCACCACGCCGCCCGTCGTCACCGCGGCGGTCCTCGTCGTCGGGCCCGTGCCCGCCGCCTCCGCCGCCCCCCCAGGGACCTCCTGCCATGTAGCCTGTTCCTCTCTACTTCATCGTTCCGTCTAACCTGTGCATCCGCACGGCGAATTCAAGCGCAATCCCTTCCCGAAACCGCCGCCCGGGGGCGTTCCGGGGCGGTTTTTCCGCACCTCTGCCACCCTAGGCCGGATCGGCCCTCCCCGCAACCAAGGGGCCGGGCCGGGCGGCCGGGCGATCCCCGCCCTACCGCACCGGCTTGCGCATCGTCACCAGTTCCTCGGCCACGGTGGGATGCACGGCAACCGTGCGGTCGAAATCCTCTTTCGTCGCCCCCATCCGGATCGCCACCGCCGCCAGCTGGATCAGCTCTCCCGCGCCGTCGCCGACGATATGGCAGCCCAGAACCCTGCGGCTATCCGCCGCGACGACCAGCTTCATCAGCATCCGGTCCTGCCGCCCGGCGAAGAGCGTCTTCATCGGCCGGAAGGTCGCGGCATAGACCTCGACCGGCCCGGCGGCGCGGGCCTCCTCTTCCGTCAGACCCACGGCGCCCAGCTCCGGCTGGGTAAAGACCGCACTGGCGATCAACTCGTGGTCGGCCTTCGTCGGGCGGCCGAGGAATACGGTATCGGCGAAGGCATGGCCCTCGCGGATCGCCACCGGGGTCAGGTTCACCCGGTCGGTCACGTCGCCCACGGCGAAGATCGACGGGACGGAGGTCTGGCTGTAGCCGTCCACCTCGACCTGCCCGCGCGGGCCGATGCGGACGCCCTGCGCCTCAAGCCCCAGTCCGGCGCTGTTCGGCACCCGCCCGGTGGCGTAGAGCACCAGATCGAAGTCGCGGGCCGAACCGTCGGTCGCATGGGCGCGGATGCCGCCCGAAACCTTCTCCAGCCGGGTCACGCCGGTGTTGCACCGGATGGCGACACCGGCCGTCTGCATGGCCGCCGCCACATGGTCCCGCGCCTCGTCGTCGAAGCCGCGCAGGATCTGCGGGCCGCGGTAGTATTGGACCACCTCCACCCCCAACCCGTTCAGGATGCAGGCGAATTCGCTGGCGATATAGCCGCCGCCCACCACCAGCGCCCGCCGCGGCAGGGCGGGCAGATGGAACATCTCGTTCGAGGTGACGGCGAGGTCGGCCCCCGGAATGTCTGGCACGAAGGGCCGGCCGCCGGTGGCGATCAGGATGTGCTTTGCAGTCATGCGCTCGCCACTGGCAAGGCGCACCGCATGGGCGTCTTCCACCACCGCGCGGCTGTCGTGGATGGTGACGCCCGCGTTGGTGAGGGTGCTCCGGTAGGCCGCCTCCAGACGGTTCAGTTCCGCCTCCAGCGCCGCGCGGAAATGCGGCCAGTCGAAGCCCCCCGCGCTGACCTGCCAGCCATAGGCCGCGGCATCCGCGATCGCACCGCCAAGCGCGCTGGCGTTCACCATCAGCTTCTTCGGCACGCAGCCGCGGATGACGCAGGTGCCGCCCATCCGGCTTTCCTCGGCCAGCGCCACCTTCGCGCCGCCCTCGGCCGAGGCGATCCGCGCCGCCCGCACCCCGCCCGACCCGCCGCCGATGACGAAAAGATCAACGTCGAAAGCCATCGTGACCCCCATGAAAGCCCCTCAGGGATATTCCATGGAGCGCCCCGAAAGGCCAGAGCGGGTGTTCCGGGGCGCCCTGCCCCTGTGCCCGCATCGACGGAAGGTTACCCCGCAAGCCCGCAATTGCGCAAACGGGCACCTGATCCCGGCTGCGAACGAGGCATCTCGGGAACGGCTTTCGGGGGAAGTCACTTCACCACGAAACCATGGGCGAAAGGGTCGCGGTCGTCGATGAAGATCGTGTTGTAGCCCGTCATCCGCGCCCAGCCCGCGATGGAGGGGATGATGGCGGCGCGGCCGGCGACGGCGGTCGCCGCCTCGACCCGGCCCTTGAAGATGCTGCCGATGATGGATTCGTGGTGGAATTCATCGCCCACCGCCAGCCTGCCCTTGGCGACCAGTTGCGCCATCCGGGCCGAGGTGCCGGTGCCGCACGGGCTGCGGTCGATCGCCTTGTCGCCGTAGAACACCGCATTGCGGGCATGGGCGCCCGTGACCGTCGGCTTGCCCGTCCACTGGATATGGCTCAGCCCGTTGATGCCGGGATGCTCGGGGTGGATGAATTCGTATCTGGCATTCAACGCCGCACGCAGTTTCGGGCTGAAACCGATCAGCTGCCCGGCGGTGAAGTCGGCCATGTCCCCGAAATTCTTCTGCGGCTCGACGATCGCGTAGAAATTGCCGCCATAGGCCACATCCACCACCACTTCGCCCAGACCTTCGACCTCGGCTGTCAGGCCCTCGGCATGGAGGAAGCTGGGCACGTTGGTCAGCCGCACCTCTTCGACGAAGCGGCCCTCCTGCCGGTAAGCGATGTCGACCTTGCCCGCGGGCGCGTCGATCGACAGCCGCCCCGGTTCGCGTGGAGCGACAAGCCCGTTCTCGATGCCCATGGTGATGGTGCCGATGGTGCCATGGCCGCACATCGGCAGGCAGCCCGAGGTTTCGATGAACAGCACGCCCACATCGCAGTCGGCCCGCGTGGGCGGGTAAAGGATGCTGCCCGACATCATGTCGTGGCCGCGCGGCTCGAACATCAGGCCGGTCCGGATCCAGTCGAAATCCCGCAGGAAATGCGCGCGGCGTTCCAGCATGGTGGCCCCTTCCAGCCGCGGGCCGCCGCCCGCCACCAGACGAACCGGATTGCCGCAGGTGTGGCCGTCGATGCAGTGGAAGGTATGGGTCGCCATTTCAGAACCTTTGCGGAGAAAAAGGGGACAGGTCCACCGCAGGCGGTGCGCCGGTGAGCAGATCCGCGACAAGCCGCGCAGTGCCCGCGCTTTGGGTCAGGCCCAGATGGCCGTGGCCGAAGGCATGGACGACATGCGGCGTGGCCCGTGCCGGACCGATTGCAGGCAGGCTGTCGGGCAAGGAAGGGCGGAAGCCCATCCACTGCACGCCGCCTTCCGGTTTCAGTCCGGGCAGGAAGGCCTTCGCCTTTTCCAGCATCGCCTCGGACCGCCTGTAGTTCGGCGGCAGTTCCAGCCCGCCCAGTTCCACCGCGCCGCCCACCCGGATGCCGGTGGACAGGCGGCTGACCACGAAGCCATGCCCGCCGAAGGTGACTTGCGTGCGCAGGTCGAAGGCATCGGGCGGCAGGGTGGTGTTGTAGCCGCGTTCGGTCTCCAGCGGGATGCGCTCGCCCAGGGTGCGGGCGATGCGGTGCGAATGCGCCCCGGCCGCCAGCACCACCTTGCCGGCGTCTATCGCCTGCCCCCCGGCCAGCAGAACCCGTGCGCCCTGCGCGGTCGGCGCGATGCCGGCGACTTCGGCGATCTGCAGGTTGCCGCCATTCGCGCGGAACCGGTCAGCCAGCGCCAGAGTGTAAAGCCGGGGGTCGGCGATGGAAAACCACCCCGGCGTGAAGGTGCCGTGGGTGAAACGGGGGGACAGTCCCGGTTGCACCCCGGCCATTTCAGCGGGGCGCAGGTGATGAAACTCGATCCCGTGCTCCGCCCGCACCTGCCAGCCGGGCAGCGAGGCGCGAAATTCGTCCTCGCCTTCATAGACCTGCAGGTTCCCCCGCCTGGCCAGCATGTCCTGCGTGCCCGTCAGGGCCAGAAACGGCTCAAGCTCGGTTCTGGACAGGTCCATCAGCGCCGTCTGCGCAGCCGTCGAGGCCGCCACGGCCCGCGGCGAACAGGCCCGCCAGAAGCGATACATCCAGGGCGCGATCTTCAGCGCATAGGAGGGTGGCACGGAAAGAGGCCCCAGCGGGTCCAGCAACCAGCGCGGCGCCCGGCGCAGGATGCCGGGCGAGGCCAGCGGCAGGATGTCGGTGAAGGCGAAGGCCCCGGCATTGCCCGCCGATGCCCCCGCCGCCGGGCCTTGCCGGTCGATCACCGTCACCGAAAGCCCGCGCGCCTGCGCCATCAGCGCCGCCGACAGCCCGATGACCCCGGCCCCGACGACGATCACGCCGGCCATGGCCTCAGGCTGCGTGCTTTGCGTCAAGCCCGGCCGACCAGTCCGCATACCAGGCGTTGAACAGCGCGAACTGTTGCTCGATGAAGCCCTGCTGGCTGGGCGACAGCGCATCGCTTTCGTTGAAATGCAGCGTGAAGGCGGTTTCCCCCTTCAGCACCAGCATGTGCTTGAAGAACAGGACAAGATCCGGTCCGGCATCGACCTCGGACAGGACCTGCATGGCGCTGTCCAGTTCATGGGCCAGCCGCCGCGCCGTCGCATCGCCCGCGACGGCCGCCTTGCACAGCTTGGTCAGGTGCAGCACCTCGCGCGGGAACACGTTGCCGATGCCGGTGATCGCGCCATCGGCGTTGCAGTTGATGTAGCCATGGTAGACCGCGGTATCGACGCCGATCATCAGTTTGATGTCGGGGGTGCCCGAGGTGATCGCCTCGCCCGCATAGGACAGATCGGCGAACCCGCCGAATTCCTTGAAGCCGACCAGGTTCGGATGCTCGGCCCGGATCTGGAAGAACAGGTCGGCCTTGGTCGAATAGCCATAGTAGGGGCTGTTGTAGATCACCGCGGGCAGCTTCGGCGCGGCCGAAAGGATGGCCTTGAAATGCGCTTTCTGCGCCGCCGGAACCGTGCCGCGCGACAGAAGGCGCGGAATGACCATCAGACCATGCGCGCCCACCTTCTGCGCATGTGCCGCAATCGCCGCCGCCGTGGCCGTGTTGACCGCGCCGGTGCCGACGATCACCTTGATCCCGGCCTTGACCAGCCGCTCCACCCCTTCCATCCGCCATTCGTTGGTCAGAAGCGGCCAGTCCCCCATCGACCCGCAATAGACCACCGCCGACATGCCCTGCCCCACGAGGTCCTGCGCCTTCTCGACCAGCTTGTCGAAATCCGGCGTGCGGTCCGCATTGCAGGGCGTCATCAGGGCCGGGATCGTGCCGGTGAAAATGCTGCTGTCCATGGGTGCCTCCTGCGCCGCGAATCTGGGAAGATGCGCATAGTATAAATCAAGTATTTTACCAGTCGACAAAAAAAGAGCGAACTACAACGGGTGATGTTGCCTGCGGTCCTCCGCCATCAAGGCCTGGATCTGCGCCACGATCTGGTCGGCATGGCTGCCTGCCAGCCGGTCGCATTCGGCCACATCCCGCGCGACGATCGCGGCGATGATGGCCTCATGCTCCAGGATATAGGGATGCGGCAACCTGGCCTCGAAACTGGGGTAGTAATAGAGCAGGAGGATGCGGCGCCCCTCGTCCAGCAGCCGGGCGAAAAGCTGGCAGTAGTAGGGATTGCCGCCGGCCTCGGCGACCGACAGGTGGAAATCGCGGTTGGCGGCGATCATCGCCATGGAGTCGCGCGCCGCCACGGCCCGCGCGAATACAGCCTGACATTCATGGATTCTGGCCAGATCACTGGCCTGATGGTTCGTTGCGGCAAGGCGGGTGGTGACCCGATACATCAGCGTCAGCGCATCGAAGAAATGCGGCAGGTTCAGAAAGTCGATGGGGGCAACGATGGTGGAGCGGTTCGGCAGCATCGACACGAGACCGTCGGCGGCAAGCCGGACAAGCGCCTCACGCACGGGCGTGCGGGACATCTCAAGCCGTTCCGCCAGTGCCGCCTCGTCGATGGTCTGGCCCGGCCGCAGCGACAGGTTCAGGATCTCGTCGCGCAGCGTCTCATAGACATGCCGCGCGCCCGATCCGCGCTTGCGGTCCTGAATCTCTCCGGCCTCGCCGCCCATCGCCATCTCCCGATATGTCGACAAGCAAAATACCGGGTTCTCGACAGGGATCAACAAAGGATGGCCCTCAGCCCTGCATCGGCCAGGTATCGGACAGCCGGTATCCCGCCTGGAACGGATCATCCGGGTCGACCATCAACTGATGCGTTCCGATCACCCAGGCCCGGCCGGAGATGATCGGGCTGATCCCCGGCGTGCCGTTGATGTCGAGATCGTGGTCGATGCGGCAATGGAACTCGGTGTCGATGATGGACCGGCCTATGAACCGGTCGCCCACCTTCATCAGGCCCTTGGCGCGCAGCACGGCCATGCGGGCGGAACAGCCCGTGCCGGTGGGCGAGCGGTCGATCTTGCCCGGGCGGATCGCCACCGCGTTCTTGCCGACGAGAACGCCATTCTCGGTGCGGACAGGATCGGTGAACTGGCAGAACGAGATATGGCTCCAGTCGTTCGCCGGATGATTGAACCCCAGCTGTTCATTCGCGGCCCGGGTGATCTTCATCCCCGCCACCGCCAGGTCGCGGGCGTTTTCGGCGCGGATTTCAATGCCGACAGCCGCCGCCTCGACCAGCACGAAACTGTCGCCGCCATAGGCGGTGTCCACGGTCAGCGTGCCGATGCCCTCGACCTCGATCCTTGCGTCCAGCCGGGCCGCGAAGGAGGGCACGTTGCGCACGGTGATGCGTTCGGCCTTTCCATTCCGGCACTCGGCCTCGACTTCGATCAGGCCGCCCGGCGGCTCCAGCACCATGCGCGTCACCGGCTCCTGCATGGGAATGATCCCGGTATCCAAAAGCACGGTCGACACGCAGATGGAGTTCGATCCAGACATCGGCGGCGTATCGGCGGGCTCCATGATGATCCAGCCCATCTGCGCGCGGGGGTCCTTCGGCGGCACCAGAAGATTCACATGCCGGAAGACCCCGCCGCGCGGTTCGTTCAGCACGAAGTTCCGCAGGACCTCATCCTCGGCGATCCAGCGCGACTGGTCCCATACGGTCGCACCGGGAGGCGGCGCCACCCCCCCGACGATGACATCCCCCACCTCGCCCTCGGCATGGCAGGAAACGACATGGACGATTCTGGAAGAACGCATGACCTGGTCCGTTTTCAGGCTTGGGTAAGTTTCACGAAGGCCGCGGTTTCGGGATTTTGCGGCGTATCGAAGATCTGCCTGGGCTCGCCGATCTCGGCCATCACGCCCTTGTGGAAGAAGGCGACCCGGTCCGACACCTCTCGGGCGAATTTCATCTCATGCGTGACGCAGATCATCGTCATTCCTTCGGACGCGAGCATCCGCAGCGTGTCCAGCACCTCGCCCACCAACTGGGGATCCAGCGCGGAGGTCACCTCGTCGAACAGCATGTAGTTCGGCGACATCGCCAGCGCGCGGGCAATCGCCATCCGCTGCTGCTGCCCCCCGGAAAGGCGCGAAGGATAGACATCCAGCTTTTCGGCCAGGCCGACATGGGTCAATTGCTTGACCGCGATCGCATCGGCCTCGGCCTTCGGCATGCCCAGCACCTTGCGCGGCGCAAGCGTGACGTTTTCCAGCACCGTCAGATGCGGAAAGGCGTTGAACTGCTGGAAGACGATCCCAAGCTTGCGGCGCAGCTTGTTCAGATCGGTCGACTTCGCATGGACATCGGTGCCATCCACGACGATCCGGCCCGAGTCGATCTGCTCCAGCCCGTTGATGCAGGTCAGCAGCGTGGATTTTCCAGAGCCGGAGCCGCCGATGATGGTCAGCACTTCGCCCTTCTTGACGGTCAGATCAATGCCTTTCAGGACTTCCAGCGATCCGAAGGATTTGCGGACGTTTTCGATCTCAATCATTGGACCACCGTTTTTCCAGATATCCGCCGAAGCGGGCGATGGGGAAGCTGATGATGAAGTAGAAGGCGCCGCAGATCATCAGCAGAAGCAGGGGCTCCTGCAGGCGCGTGATCAGGATCTGGGTCGATTTCAGCAGTTCGGTGACCTGGACGATATAGACCAGCGCCGAGTCCTTCATGACCCCAAGCGCAAGACCGATCCAGGATGGCAGCGCCACGCGCGTTGCCAGCGGCAGGACGATATTGGTCATGTCCTGGGCCCAGCTCAGGCCCAGCGACCGCGCGGCGCGGCGGGTGGTGTTCGGAACCGCCTCGATGGCGCCGCGCACGATCTCGGCGCAATAGGCAGAGGTGTAGAGCGTGAGGACGCCGCAGGCGACTGTCAGGCCCGACAGGTTCAGCTTCAGCACCATGCCCATGAAGGCATTGGCCAGCACGAGCTGGATCAGCAGCGGAATGGAGCGGAAGACATCCAGCACGAAGGTCAGGGGTGCGGCCCACCAGGGGCCGACCTGAAACCGGAAGATGCCGAATATCACCCCCAGTATCGTGCCCAGGGCCACGGATATGGCGGTGACAAGGATGGTCATCCACGCCCCCTGGGCGAGGAAGACGAAGTCGGCGGCGGTAAGAGAGGTGTCGAACATCGGTGCCCTCCCTCAATACCGGAACAGGCGGTTCGCGATCAGACGCGCGGCCAGCTGGATCAGCTTGGTGATGGCGTAGAAGATCACGGCGGCCAGTGCGAACAGTTCGAAGGTGCGGAATGTCACGGCGTTCAGGTGCTGGGTGACGCCGTAAAGGTCGGTGTTCATCCCGACAGTGACGCCAAGCGAGGTCATGAGAATGGCCCAGACCATCTGGTTCGACATCGGAAGGAAGGAGATGCGCAGCATCTGCGGCATGACCACATGCCAGAATGCCCGGATCGGCGTCATGCCCAGCGACCGCGCGGCGCGGGTCTGGGTATCGGGAATGGCCTTCAGCGCACCGCGGAAGTTCTCGGCCATGTAGCCCGCGTTGTTGAAGGTGATCCCGATCAGAAGCGAGGCCCAGGGGCTGAGATGGACGCCGAAAGTGGCAATCCCGAAATGCGCCATGTAGATCTGGAACAGGGCGGGCGTGTTGCGCGCGATTTCGACCCAGGTCGCGGCGAATGCAGCCAGAACACGGTTCCCGGACAGGCGGCAGCCCGTCAGCAGAAGCGCCAGCAGAATGCCGATCACCATCGACAGGAGCGCGATCTCCATCGTGACCAGCGCGCCGTCAAGCATCTGGGGAAGCCTGGCAAGCGCCTGCTTCCACTGGAATGTATATGAGAACATGACCGCCTCTTCGTTCAGTTCAGCGGTTCGGAGGCGCGGGAAGCTGCCCGCGCCTCCGACAGGCGGATCAGCGGTAGACGTTCGGCACGGTCAACGGCGGAACCTCGCCACCGATCCACTTGCCATACAGTTCGTCATAGCGGCCGGTGCGGATCTGCTGGTTCACGAAGAGGTCCAGATAGTTGATGAAGCCATATTCTTCACGGTTGGTGAACAGGGCCACATAGTCGGTGTCCAGCGGGGCCGTTCCGGCCACCTTGATGCCCGGGAACTTGCCTGACTGCACATTGGCCTGCGCGACGGTCGAGGTCACGACGGTTGCGTCGATCTGGCCCTGGCTCAGCGCAAGGAAGACATCGGCCTGCGTCTGGTAGGGACGGAACTCGCCTTCGCCCCAGGCCTTGACCTGATCTTCCAGCCAGATGCCCTCAAAGGTGCCCGCGACGGACCCCACGACCCTGCCCTTCAGGTCGTCGTAGGATTCGATGCCGGCTTTTTCGTTCGTCGTCACGAGGTTCTCGAAGGCGAAGTAGGGGATCGAGAAGCCGACGGTCTTCGCACGCTCCAGCGTGTCCGAGGTCGATGCGACGCCCACGTCGACCCGGCCCGACATCAATGCCGGAATGCGCTCGGGGAACGGCGTCTCGACGATCTCGGCCGTCACGCCCAGGGCTGCGGCGAGGTCCTGGCAGTAATCGACATCGAAACCGACGGGATTGTTGTTTTCATCCCGGAACCCCATCGGCGGGAAATCCAGCACCACGGCGCAGCGCAGCGTGCCCGATGCGATCACGTCATCAAGCTTGTCCGCATTGGCGACAGTGCCAAGGCAGGCCACTGCCACCAGGCAGCTCGTCAGCTGAAGAGTTCTCATGTCTTTCTCCTGTTGTGGGGGTTTATTATTTCGTATACGATATCTTCATTTGGTTGTTTTTCAGGATGCCCGGCGTCTTGTCAAGGTGATTCAAGGACGGCTCCCCTGCCCGCGGTGGATTGGATGATCTGTCACAAGCGTTGTTCGCGCAACGGCCAACATCATGGAGAAATCGCCCATCCCCAGCCAAGCTTGTTTGGGGATATCGTCTACAATATCTAGCGTTCGACCTTGCGATCGCCGCCGATCGCGCCGGAGACAGAGATGCCGCTCAACGAAACCTATGTGACCGATCTCGGCAACGCACCGACGACATCGGACATCATCCTGAAATACCTTCGGAAATCCATTTCCGACGGGTCTCTGGAAGAGGGTGAGCCGATCCGGCAGGACGATGTGGCCAAACTGTTCAACGTCAGCAAGATCCCGGTGCGGGAGGCGTTGAAGCGGCTGGAGTCCGAAGGACTGGTCGCATTCCACCGCAATCGGGGGGCTGTCGTGACCTCCCTGACCGAACCCGAGGTCGCCCAGATTTTCGAGACCCGCGCGATCCTCGAGTCCAACGCCCTGCGCATCTCCGTGCCGCTTCTGACCGAGGCCACGCTTGCCAGGGCCGAAGAGTATTGCGACGCTTTCGCACGGGAAGAAGACGTCGGCCGCTGGGCTGCCCTGAACTGGCAGTTTCACAGCTGCCTATACGAAGACGCGCAGAGACCCTTCATGGTTGGCCTGATCCGCTCGGTCAATGACCGTCTGGAGCGCTATCTGCGTATTCAACTGACCCTGTCGCACGGTCACGAAACCGCCGACCGTGAACACCGGGAAATCCTGGCGGCCTGCCGGGCCGGCAAGGCCGATCTGGCATCGGATCTGCTTTATGCCCACATCATGAAGGCCTGCCAGTCGCTTTTGCACCACCTGCCCAACAGCAAGCGCTAGATCCCCCTCAATCCGCCAGCCAATCCGGCCTGCCGGGCCGGACCCGCCCGGTCACGGCGGCATCGGCGCAAGCGGCCAGCGAGCCGAACCGAACGGCCCGCCCGGACAGGCCGGGGCCGTAATGGGCATATTTGCCCGAGTTGGTCATGACCGCCTGCGTGGCGACCGGAAACAGCGGCTCGGTAATCGAGCACCAGCACAGATCCGGCACCACCGTCACGCCCGCGCCAAGCAGCCGCTCCAGCGTTCCATCATCCCGCACGGCCCGAATGACCTCGCATCCTGCGGTGACGATCACCGGGATCGTGGCCCTGCGCCCCCCCAGCGAGGCCACAAGGGCCCGGCATTCCTGGACCGAGGCATGCGGGCTGCCGATGGCCACAAGCTGCACCCTGTCGGGCCCCTGGTTCAGGCTGTCCCATCCGGCCCGCAGATCCTGGCACGTCAGGGCCAGCCGGTCCGCATCGGGGGCCACCCTGTCAGCCTCGGGCGTCACCCCGGCCACATGCAGCATCGGCGCCGAAGACGTGGTTCCGAAGGCGGCGCACATCGCCTTCAGCTCCTCGAACCCCGGATTGACGGCCTCAAGCCCCCGCAGGACGGGTATCCGGTCCGGCGACAACTGCCCTGCGACATAGCCGACAAGCGGCCAGAACGCATCGTCGATGGCCGCGGGCAATTGCACGTCCAGAACCCGCTGCGCCTGACGGGCCCGATCCAGATAGACCCCCGCCAAGGGCGCGCGGCCGGTCAGCGCGATGCACAGGTCCAGGAAATCCGGATGCTTCGCCGTCCGGGCGCCGAGGACGGAGTTGGCGAAGATGACGGCATTCGACTCGGCCCAGGCGATGGCTTCCCCGACTGCCGGACGGTCGTCCAGCAGATAGGGCGAACAGGTGAAGGTCGGCTGGCAACCCATCTGCAGATAGGCATCCGCCAGACGCTGCGCCGGTCCGCCGAAGCCGGGCGGAATTCCCTGGCTGCGCCAGTTTGCGTGATCGACCGAGATCGCATTCATTGTCGTCGGGATGATGACCTCCGCTCCCATTTCGCAGAACCGCTCGGCAAAGGTCAGGTTGGCGGGGCTGGCATAGATACAGCCGTCGATATGCCCCCGCGTGACATCGACCAGTTCTTCCGCGCCCTGCAATTGCGCCATCTCGCAGACAAGCCGCATGGCAGCCCGTGCCGCCGGGCCGTGCCGGCCGTCCAGAAACGCACGATCCTTTTCCGTCAGGGACAGCGGTTCCCGGGCCAGCGGCCTGACCGGCAGCGTCAGGCCCCCGGCGGTCAGGGTTGTCTCCGTAATCCTGGCCTGACCGGTCCGGGCCAATGCGGCCAAGGCCCCGCTGGACACCCGCAATACGGGAATGCGCTGCCCGAACAGTTCCGCCGCAACCAGGACGCCCAGCGTCGCCACATCCTCGGGGTCCGTGAAGATCAACGCCGCGGGTCCCCGGCCTGACATGAGCATATCCAGCATGACGCCCGACCCGGTGCAGGACCCCCGCGTTCCCGGCAGGGCCAGGACGGTCCCCGAAATCGACTGTCCGTTCAACGGATGGTGGACATCGATCACCCTGCCGGTCGCCGGATCCACCCCACCCCAGAAGCTGAGCGGCTGGGTGGCGCAGAGAACCGGGCCCTGTGCGTGGCCGGCGACGATTGCCGAAGCTTCCATGCCCTGTCTCCTTGTCGCCGATGCGCTTCTTCTTTAGTATACGATATTCTATTTCCTGCGATCAGCAAGACGGGGAGACGACTTGGTGAGCAAGACCATAAGCGTAGCGGAGCTTCACGACCTCACTAAGCGCATTTTTCAGAAGGCCGGACTTTCCGACGCGCAAGCCGATGCCGTGGCCCGCACCATCACCGCCGGTGAGCGCGATGCCTGCAAATCGCACGGCATCTACCGCATCGAGGGCAACCTGCGCACGATCAAGGGCGGCAAGGTCAATCCGGCCGCAGAGCCGGTTCTCATGGACGACCACTCCGCCGTGGTCCGGGTAGACGCCAGGGGCGGCTTCTCCCCCCTTGCATTCGAAACCGGCGCGCCGGTGCTGGCCGCCCGTGCCCGGCAGCTTGGCCTTGCGGCGCTGGTCATCAACGATTGCACGCATTTCTCCGCCCTCTGGCCCGAGATCGAAATGCTCACCGGCCAAGGACTCGCCGCCATGGCCCTTTGTCCAAGCTACTCTTCCGTCGCGCCCGTCGGGGGAATACGCGCGCTGTTCGGCACCAACCCCTTCGCCTTCGGCTGGCCGCGCCGGGATCGCCCGCCCTATGTCTTCGACTTTGCCACCAGCGTCGTGGCACGCGGCGAGATCGAACTCCATCGAAAGTCGGGCAGGCCCATCCCCGAGGGCTGGGCCATCGACACGGACGGAGCGCCGACCACCGATCCGGCGGCGGCCCTGGCAGGCGCGCTCTTGCCGTTCGGCGGGCACAAGGGATCGGCCTTCTCGACGATGATCGAGCTTCTGGGCGGGGCGATGATCGGCGATGTCAACAGCATGGAAGCCCGGGCCGCGCTTGGCGACATGACGATGCTTCCCAAACATGGCGAACTGATCCTGGCCTTCGATCCGGTCCGGTTCGCCGGAAACCGGGAAGACCCGCTGGCCAAGGCGGAGATGATCTTCGATGCGATTGCGGGTCAGGGTGCCCGCCTGCCCTCTCAGCGCCGGTTCAAGGCCCGCGAGGTATCCCTGTCGGAAGGCATCACGCTTTCCGCCGACGAAGTCGCAATGCTGGACCGGCTGCTGGCCGAGGGCCTGGCGGCGGTGTGACCGGCCACCTGGCAGGACACCGGGGCGGACAGCACCCTCGCAACAGCCACGGCGGGGGTGCGTTCGGCCGGGATGATTTCTTCCCGGCCGCTGTATGCTGCCTGCCCCGCCCTCCCCCTTTCAGCCTGGGCTGGAACGCTGCGAATTCCGCCTCGTCTCACGCGTGATGTCGTGCAGCACGTCGATCGGGCCGAAGCTCTTGTTATGGCGAAGGCGATCATGCCGAAGACGGTCCCGGAACCGGAGCCGCTGGTCGGCAACACTCCTCGCGCCAGCACCGAGATGATTGCTGAGGATATAGCCCTGCTTCGTCGGGGCCTGTGCCTGAGGGGAATGGATATGGTCAGCCCCACGAAACCCACCGGAGAGGTGGCCCATCATCAAGGCCGATTGAAAGCAACCCGGGTTCATGGGACACTGAACGATGTAAAGGTTCGAACAGGTACCAGTCGGTCGTGCAACAAGAGTTCCCCGGGCAGTTTGCCTGCGCTGTCGTCATTCCCACCAAGAACAGACCCAGGCTGCTGAGCGCGGCGGTCCTGTCCGCACTGGAAGCTGTGCGGCCGGTCGGGGGCGAGGTCGTCGTCATCGACGACAACGGAACGCCACCGGCGCAGGACAGTCTGGCCGGCCTCGACGGGATCGGGCGCGATCTCAGGATTTTCCGCAATCTCTCGGCGCCCGGCCCCTCCGGCGCACGGAACTTCGGCGTCTCGAAGACGCAATCCCCTATCATCTTCTTTCTGGACGATGACGACCGGATGCTGCCCGACTATTGCAGGCGGATTCTGGAAGGTCCGCTGCGGAACCCCAGACCGCCGGATTTCGGCTTCTCGGATGCGATCGGCGGGCGATCTCCGCTGCGGGCACTGGGGGCGGGGGCGGTCCCGGAGGACCTGCCCGTCCGCCTGCGGATCACCGGGCTGGGAATGGGCGTCTGGATCAGGCGCGAGGTGTTCCTCGCCATCGGCGGGGTGGCGGAAGACATCTCGATGAACGAGGATACCGAACTGTTCCTCCGGCTGGCCAAGGCCGGTTGCCGCGGGTGGTACGAAGCAGCGCCCGGGGTGCAGTTGCGCGGCGGTCCGGTCCCCGCCGGGGAACTGGCCAGCATGACCCGGTCGAGCAGTCCGGAAGAACGCGTCCGGTCGTTCGAACTGATCCTGTCCCGGCACCGTGACCTGCTTGAACAGGACCCGGGTTTCCTGCGCGAGATCCAGCACAGGATTGTCAAATACCACATCCGCTCGGGCGCGCGGCGCAAGGCACTTGGCTTCGCGACATCACAACGCGCCAATGCCGCCGGCCTTCTTCTTCACGCGATAAGCCGGCCCGGGTTCATCTAGCCATGGAAGGCCACATGGCTGACAGACCGGGCCCCGCCGCGAAAATTGCGGTGATCACGCGCACGAAAAACCGGCCGATGCTCCTGGCCCGGTGCATCCGGACGGTTCTGGAGCAGACCGAGTCCGACTGGATCCATGTCATCGTCAACGACGGCGGCGACCCCGCGCCCGTCGATGCCGCCGCCCACCAATACGCGGAGCGCTACCGCGGCAGACTGCGCGTCATCCACAACGCAACCTCCGTCGGCATGGAGGCGGCTTCCAACATCGGCATAAGGGCCTCGGAATCGCGCTACATCGTCATTCTGGACGATGACGACAGCTGGGATCCCCGCTTCCTCGAGGTGATGACGGCGCATCTGGATGGCAACACCTGGCCGCATCTCAAGGGGTGCTTCTGCCATACCAGGATCGTCTACGAGGAAATCCGCGGCGACCGCATCGTCGAAACCGGGCGGGGGGATTTCAACAACCGGATTTCGCATCTGGATTTCTTCCAGCTTCTTCCCGCGAACAGGTTCACGCCAGTCTGTTTCGTCTTCGAACGCGCGGCGCTGGATGAAGTCGGCCTGTTCGACGAAAGCCTGCCGGTTTGCGGCGACTGGGAGTTCAACCTGCGCTTCCTGTCGCATTACGACATCGACACCGTGCCGCGGGAGCTTGCCTTCTGGCACCAGCGCCCGGCGGCAATGGACATGAACGGCAACAGCATCACCGCCGGTGCGGACCTGCATGCGCTTTACCGGGCGCGCATCATCAACCGCTGGGTGCGCGACGGGCTGAGGCAGAAAACCACGGGAATGGCCGATCTGTTCGCCGCCGCCATTTCCATCGAGCAGGCGATGCTGATGCAAGGGAAGATGGACCGGCGGCGCGGATTGCGCAGGCTGACCCGCAAGCTGAAATCATGGCTGAGGGGCAGGTGACGGATGCCCGGCCCGGCCTGCGATATCTCTGTCGTTCTGGTGACCTTCAACCGGCTGGAGCTGCTGCGGCAGTGCATTTCCGGCATCCTGTCGCAGACCGCGGCAGGCCGGATCGGCGCGATCCACATCATCGACAACGCCAGCACCGACGGCACGGACAGCACCATTCCGCGCGAATATGCCGATGAGCCGAAGATCAGATATACCCGCATGGACAGCAATCTCGGCGGGTCCGGCGGCTTCCGCCGCGGGATGGAGCTGGCGCACCGCGACGGCTGCACATGGATCTGGACGCTGGACGACGATGTCGAGCCGATGCCGGACTGCCTTGAGAATATGCTGAAGTTCCAGGACATTTCCCTCTGCATCAATCCGCTTGTGCAATATGCGGACGGCTCGCTCCATGAATGGGAGCATATGTTCGACCCGGTGACGACGGCACAGACCGGGCTGCGGAACCTGTCCTTCGGCAATGGCAAGGATTGGTGCCCGATGCGCGTCGCCTGTTTCGAGGGGATGCTGGTCCACACCTCCATCGTCTCGAAGATCGGCTACCCGGACGACGACTTCTTCGTCTTCGGCGACGACGGGCATTACGGTTTCATGGCCAGCCTGCACACCAATGTCATCTTCGTCCGGTCCGGCAGGCTTTTGAAGAAGATCAAGCCGGACCATCAGGTAACGCCCTTCAAGGTATATTACGATGTCAGGAACCGGTTCCTCCTGCGCAGGAAGCTTCTGCCTTGGTACGAAAGGCACAGGTATCAGGGCCGGTTGTTCTGGATCTTCATCCTGCACCACGCGCGGAACATGACGCGGGGCGGCGGCAAGCTCGCAAAGCTCAAGGCCGCGCTGCTGGGGATATATGACGGTTGCCGGGGAGTGACCGGACGGAAGAGGTATTAGACGTGGCTACAGATATCGAACGGAATCCATCCAGTCCTGTCGTGCCGGACGAAGATCTCTTTCATCATGTCTTTGCCTTCGGCTCGCCAGCCGACAGGATATATGGCCAGTTGGTGCTGCGGCCCGGCGGCGAAATTCTGGGCTACAGCCATGTGAACGAACGGTCGTGGAAACTGGACACGGCGGGGAACCTGTTGTTCCTGTCGGAAAGCGGCGCGGTCTCATCGCGGCTTCGGGCCGAAAGCCCCTCCATCTGGCGGGGGCATCTGGAGGGCGAAAGGTATCCGGTCATGATGGTGTCGCTGCTGCGGCACGATGCCGGCGGGGACCTGCCTCCGATCATCGTGAACTCGATCCCCAAATCCGGCACCTACTTCCTGACGGCAGCCATGTCGGCAGCGGGCTTTCCAGACTCGGGGCTGCATCTTGCGGGTCCCGCTTCGGTTGACGACAATCGCGCGCTGGATGCTGCGCAAGTGCATGTCGCGCCGCTGGCGGTGCGGGTTCCCGTTCAGGCGGATCTTGCCGCCATCATAACCCCCGGCAGATGCAACCCCGCGCATCTGTCCGACCCGGCTGTGATCGACCGCATAATAGCCCGGGGCGGGCATGTCTTTCACGTCAAGCGCGACCTGCGGGATGTCGTGACCAGCCTGTATCGGTTCAAGATGAACAGAGTGAGGCCGACGAACCCGCTCGACGGTGCATGGCGCCAGTTGCCCGAGCCGCAGCGGTTCGTCGCATTCCTCTATCACTACGCGGCCGCGGATCTGGCGCATGTGCGCGAAATGGCCTTTTTCATCGCGGGCAAGCCGGCTTTTTCCTATGAAGGCATGGTTCGTGCGGAAATACCGGATAACGTTCTGCCCGAACTCGAACAGGTGCGCCGCGGTTTCGCCGCCGAGATTGCGCAGGGTCTTCGGGTGTCGCTTGGCGCCGCCACCTCGACCCAGTCGGGCGCGCGCAGCGATTGGCGCGCCCTGTGGTCCAATGACATTCAAAGAATATTCGAAGCCCTGGGGCTGCAAGAGGCGAACAAGGCTTTGGGATATTGAAGGTTGAACGACTTCCAGGAGTTGTGAAGCTTACCGCAATCCACCCTTGACGGCAGGTTTGATCCGCCCCGGCAGAAGGGGTTGAAATCGCGGGCCGATGCTCCCCTCCGCGCCCGCATGGCCCGCCGCCTCAGCGCGTCTGGCCGATCAGGGGCAGGGTCTCGCGCCAGGCGCCTGCCAGGTAGGTCCGGTAGAGTGCGTTCACCTCGGACCGGCGGGCCTTGAACGCCCGCCGCAAGCGCAGGTAGCTTTCGAACGAGGAACCAATCTGCTCTGGTCCGAACAGGTCCCGCGCCGCCATGCGGCGGTATTGCCCGGCAAACTCTCCCGCCACCTTGGTCAGCGCCCATGAATGGGTGTGGAACTGGATTTCAAGGAATTGCTTGTAGATTTCCTTTTGACCCGAGGCGATGGCGGAGTCCCGCAGCAGGTTCAGGATGGGGAAGTGAATGAAAAGCCGGTCATCGGTCACACCGATATCCTGCCCCTCCCGGTTCTGCCGATAGTTCAGGAAGCAGGCGTCGACGAACGGGATGTTCCCGGCGCGGATCAAGGCATCGAACTGGAACGGCATGTCGTCGAAGCGGCGCAGCCGCGGGTCGAAGCCGATCTTCTGGTCGGTCAGGAAGCTGGTGCGGTAGAGGCGGCGCCAGATCGTCGGCTGGCTGACCACCGCGGGGCGGTTCAACCGCCACAGCAGGCCGCCCTGCCCGACATGGCATTCGGCGGCTTCGCCTTGGGTCCTGTCGTCGACCTGCCCGCTGGGAAAGGCAAAGCGCCATCCCCCTTCGACCACGTCATGCCCCGTCTGGAGCGCCAGCCCGAGCAGCCGCTTCAGCATGTCCGGCTCGGTCCAGTCGTCGCCATCGACAAAGGTGATCAACTCGCCCCGCGCCTCGGCCAGGCCGGCCATCCGCGCCGAGGCGCAGCCGCCGTTGGTCTTGTGGATGACGCGGATGGTAGGGTCCTTCGCGGCCCAGGCATCGCACATTGCCGCCGAGCCATCCGTGGCGCCGTCGTCCACCAGGATGATCTCACGATCGGTCAAGGTCTGCCCGCTCAATGATGCGACGCATTGATCCAGATATTTCTCGACATTGTAGACGGGAACCACCACCGAAACGGCGGGCAGACCGGGCGCCCGCTTGGCATGGGCATAGCGGGGGCCATCCTCGCGGATGAAGTTGAAACCGCGCCGCACCTGCTGGCGTACCGAGATCAGAAGGTCGTCCAACCCCTCGTCCAGAACCCCCAGTTCCCCACTGATGAAGTCGGTCGGGATGTCCTTCAATAGCGGCAGCGTCGTGGCGACCGAACGGCCAAGGTCCGCAAGATGGACGATGCCGTCTCCTGCGCGGACCGCGGCAATGGCCTCTTGCGCAGTCGCATGGCGCCGGATGTTCGGCCGCGCTGCAAGCAGCAAGGAAACCTCGTCGTTCAGACCGTCCACCACATGGACCGTCGCATCGGGGTAAAGCCGCGAAAGCCGCCACGCGCGGTTGCGCGACGAATGGCAAAGGAAGGCCGCGCAGGCATCGAAGGGGATCATGCCGGCACAGGCGCCATAGTGGCGGTAATCGCTGTACTGGCACCGGTCGCCGTCATGCGGCTCGGCCCTCGGACGGACATGGCCCAAGCCGCGCCATCCCTGACGGGCCAGCCGCCGCTTGCGGGCCCTGCGGCGCACGCCCAACAGGAACGGCTGTTCTCGCAGCAACTCGCCCGTCGTCATGCCCCGCTGCAAAAGATGAACGACCTGTTTCGAAACGGACCAGTCGATCTGCGTCAGCCGGACAAGCCAGCTGCGCGGGGCCAGCTTCAGGCAGCGCGTGGTCTCGCGGTCGAATTCCTTCTGCATCCGCAGGCTGATCGAGGTCCGGCACCATTGCAGGATACGGTTGATCGAGATCAGCACATAGGCGCCGACTTCCGGGGGAACATTCCTCACCTCCTCGCTGCCCAGCGCATCCGAGATATTTTCCAGGACGTCGAACCGCTTGCGGCTCCGCTCCATGGTCAGGGCGCCGCTGCGTCCGACCCGATAGAGCAGCCCCTGGATATCGACTATGCCGACGCGGCGGCTGGCGGCCAGCGCCCTGAGATGGACCCCGATGTCTTCGAAGATCCGGCCCTCGGGAAAACGGAACTGTCTTTCACGGAGGAACGCCGTGCGCCATATGCGCGTGCAGGTCTTCGGCTCGGTCAGAAAGATCGAGGGTTCGCTCAGCGGTGCGAAGGCGCGGCGCGGCGCACCGCTGAGAACCATATCCCAGGCCTCGGTGTCGAAGAAGGGAAAGTCGTCGAACTGCGTGTTCCTGAAGGCGGTGGAACGGGCGAAAACCTGATCGCAGCCCTCGCTGTCGGCATGGGAGACAAGCCTTGCGTACATGTCGCCGCCGACCAGATCGTCGGCATCGAGGAATGCCACATAGTCGGTCGTCACGAAATCCAGGCCCAGATTCCGCGCCGCCGAAAGACCGGCATTCGGCACCGAAACGATGAGCGCCGGGACATTTGCCGCCTCCAGAACCGAACGCGCCTCTTCCGCCGTCCTGTCGGTCGATCCATCGTCGATCAGCACGACCTCCAGCGGGATATGCCGCGAATTGACGGCGACGGCATGACAGGTGTCGGCCACATAGGCCCCGACGTTGAACGCGGGGATCACCACCGTGATCCGGTTCTGGCTTGGCTGGCGCTTCGAGGCGAAGGCCCTGGCGGCCGAGGCGCTGTCGAAGGCCCGCATCTCGACATTCGACGGAACAGGAAGCAAATCCACTCGTACACCCTTCCATACTGATTTCTGATCGAAATCATGCTGGCTGCAGGCTCCGCCTGAACGAGCCTCCAGCTTAAACCGGTCGGCACCCCGTCGCGGCTGTGCCGAAATTCCATGGCAGGTCAAAGGCCTATCCATGGGCGAACTGCTGCTCGTAGAGGGCGCGGAACTTTCCGTTCATCGCCAGCAATTCGGCCAGCGACCCGGCCTCAACCACCTTGCCCTGTTCGAGGTAGCAGATCCGGTCGGCGCGCAGCACGGTCGAAAGCCGGTGGGCCACCACGATCGTCGTCACCCCCACCGTCACCCGGTCCAACGCATCGCGCACCAGCGTCTCGGAATGGCTGTCCAGCGCGCTCGTCGCTTCGTCCAGCAAGAGGATCGGCGCCCGCCGCAGCACCGCCCGCGCGATGGCCAGCCGCTGGCGCTGACCGCCGGACAGGAAGGTGCCGTTCTCGCCGATGGGCGTGTCATAGCCTTGGGCCAGCGCCCGGATGAACTCATCGGCATGGGCGATCCGGGCGGCCTCGATCACCTCTTCATCCGTGGCGTCGGGGCGAACGATCCGCAGGTTCTCCTTCACCGTCGCCGAGAACAGGAAGGTGTCCTGCCCGACATATGAGACCGTCCGCCGCAGCGAGGCGAAGGTTGCCTGCCGGATGTCGTGGCCGTCGATCAGGATGCTCCCCCGGTCGGGATCGTATAGCCGCAGCATCAGGTTCAGCAGAGTGGACTTTCCCCCGCCCGACGGCCCCACAAGCGCCGTCGTCGTCCCTGCCGCACAGTCAAGCGTGATCCCGTCGATCACCGGCCTGCCGTCACCATAGCGGAAGTGCAGGTCGTCAAGCGTCAGACGGCCCGGGCCGGGGGGAAGGTCGGCCGCATCGGGCGCCTCGACCATGGTGCGCGGCTGGTCGAGCAGGTCGTACATCATCCGCACCCCGATCATCCCGCCCTCGATCGAGACGCGCATCCGCGACAGCCGCTTGGCCGGTTCGTAGGCCATCAGGAAGGCGGTGACGAAGGACATCAGTTGCCCGGGCGTCCCGGCCGACTGGCCGAAGATGTTCACCACGCTCAACATGACGATGGCCGCGATGGCGACACCGGTGATCGTGTCCATCAGGGGCGTGGTGGCGGCCTCAAGCCGGACCATCTTGTTCGCCCGCTTCTCGACCTGGCGGACGGCGGCTTCCATGCGCGCAGCCATGAGGGTTTCCAGCGCGAAGGCCTTCACCACGCGCGCACCGGTCGCAGTTTCCTGCACCACGCGGATGATCTCGGCCAGGCCCGCCATCTCCTGCGCCATCACCGCGCGCACCTGACCGAGGATCTTCCGCACGCCATAAAGCGCCGCGGGTCCCACCACGAGACAGACGAGCGACAGGACAGGCTGCTGGTAGAACATCACCGCGACGAGACCGAGAAGGGTCAGCAGATCCCGGATGAATCCGGTGACGATGGTGTCGATCACCTGGCGGGCCATCTGCGCGCTCTGGGTCACCCGAAGCAGCACATCCGAAGATTCGGTCTTGTTGAAGAAGGCTACCCCATGGTCAAGAAGGCGCTGGTAAAGCTGGATCTGCTTCTGCGCCACGATGCGGTTGCCCGCCCGCGCCATCAGCACCACCTGCGCGAAAGAGGCGATGCCCTTCAGGAAGAATATCCCCGCCACCGCAGCCGCCACCAGGAAAACCCGCGAGCGGTTCTCCGTATCAGTCATGGAATCGACAATCGCACCCATGATCCAGGCGGTCAGCGCTGTCGTGGCCGCCACCAGCACCATCGCGGCCGTGGCAGCGAGATAGCGGTTGCGATGCTCGGGGATGCTTTCGGCCAACAGGCGCCAAAGCAGGTTCCCCGAGGAGCGTGCGCCGATCCACTTCAGAAGCCAGTCCCCGGCCGGTCGCATCATCTGCATGCGTTCTGCCGCCTTCTGTCGCGCACCTTCTGGCAACCCGCAGACCGGGAGCCCTCCGGTTCCACAATGTCTGGCCGCAGCCAGGGCACGAGTGCTGCGGGGTCTCTTGTCATTCGGGCATATTCCGGTCTTCGCAGCCGTGTGGCGGCCATCTCCAGACGCGGAACGGCCCATTCGGGCATGGCCTGATGCATGGTGCGCATCAGTCCAGCGGGCTGCGCATGAAGGCGGGCATGGCATCGCCCGACCGCTGCGTTTCAAGGAACAGCCGCGCCGTATCCAGCGCCTCCCGGATGGTCACGTCCATGTCCAGATAGCGATAGGTGCCAAGCCGGCCGACGAAGGTGACGCCGCCCTCGCCTTCGGCCATTTCCACATAGTCGGCCAGCATGCGTTTCTCATCGACCAGGCGCAGCGGATAGTAGGGCGTATCCTCCGGCCCGCATGCGCGCGAATGCTCTTCGTAGAGGACCGAGCCCTCGTGACTTTCCCAGGGCGCGAAATGCTTGTGCTCGGTCACGCGGGTATGGGGCACCTCGGGGTCGCCGTAGTTCATCACAGCACAGCCCTGATAGTCGCCCCGATAGGTGAAGCGCCGGAAATCCAGCGTCCGGTAGCCGAGGCGGCCGATGCGATGGCCGAACCACGCATCTATCGGGCCCGAGTTGAAGACATGCACATATCCGCCGGTCTGGCCGCGCGCGATCCGGCTGTTCAGGCGCAACTCGATGCCCGGATGGTCCAGGATGGCCCGGATCACCTCGGTATATCCCTGTTCCGGGATGCCCTGGAACCGATGTGCGAAATAGTCGTCGTCGTAGTTGAAGCGAACGGGTAGCCGCCTAAGGATCGAGGCGGGAAGCCGGCCGGGATGGCAGCCCCATTGCTTCATCGTATAGCCCTTGAAGAACGCCTCGTAGAGGTCGCGCCCCACGAAGCGCAGCGCCTGTTCCTCGAAGGTCTGCGGATCGGCGATCGAGCTGTCGCCCTTTCCGGCGATGAAAGCGCGGGCCTCGTCGGGGCGCAGCGTGGTGCCGAAGAACTGGTTGATCGTGTGCAGGTTGATCGGCAGCGAGAAGACGCGGCCCTGCACCGTGGTCTTGACCCGGTTCTTGTAGGGCATGAAGCGGCCGAAGCCGGTCACGTAGTCCCAGACCTCCACGTCATCGGTGTGGAAGATGTGCGGGCCGTAGACATGCAGCATCACTTGCGTGTCGCCGTCGCGCAGGGTGTGGCAGTTGCCGCCGACATGGTCGCGGGCGTCGGCGACCGTCACGCGATACCCGGCCTCGGCCAGTTCCCTGCCGATGACCGCACCCGAAAAGCCGGCCCCGATGACCAGCACGTCCTGCTTTACCATTTCAAACTCGTTACGAACCGACCGGATACGATGCGAAGCCATGATCCGGCGCCTGCGGCCTGTCAATCCGGAATCACCGTTCCGGCCCGCCGCCGTTGGAAGCGGGCAGCACGATCCGCCGCAGGTCCATGCGATACAGCAGGTGGCGCCGAAGGGCCTTGAAGGCGTCCTTGCGCACTTTGGCCGGATCCGGATTCCGCGCCGCATGACGCCGGCCGCTTTTCCAGATGGCCCAGCCCATCCACGCCCGGGACATCACCTTCCGCCCGCCCCCGGTGATGCCGCCGTAACAGAAGCAGTAGGGCGGGTCGGAAAGACCTGACAGGTCCAGCAGCCGCGCCCGCTCGGCCGCGATCTCGGCATCGTCCATGCTGCGGGCCAGTTGGCTGCCCACGGGCCGGGTATGGCGCACCGTGACGGCATCCAGCACCGCCGCAGCCCCTTCGGGCCCGGGGTGCAGCATCGTCCATATCCAGTCCAGTCCGTAGCCCGACTTCGACAGGCCCATCAGCGGCAGGCAGGCCAGAAGCGTTTCGCGCGACAGGCAGGGCACCATCACCTCCACATGGTTGGTGTAGCGCAGCAGGAAGCCATCGCAGCGCAACACATGCACATGCGAGAAATGGCTGTCCCGGCTCAGCGCGGGCTGGCTGACGGCAAGCCCGAAGAACTGGGTCAGGTCGAAGATGCGGTTGATGTCGTCCAGCGTGGCGGCGATGTCGTCGTCGGGGAACCAGTAGCGGTCATAGGCCAGCAGGTCCGGCCGCCCGGCCAGCGTCGCAGCAATCCCGTCCCACTTGCCGCCCCGGACCAGAACCGCCTCCAGCCCGGGGCGCGGCACATGCGAGCGGAAGGCGGCCTCGTCATAATAGCTGCAGACCATGTCGAAGCCGCGGCGCGTCCAATCGCCTGCAAGCCAGGCCCCATGCAGCGAGGCCGATCCGCATCTCACGACGACCAGGTTCCGCATTTCTCGATCGGGCTCCGTTTCAGCTGACACGTCTGGACAGGCGCTTGGTGATCCAGCGCCTCCAGAACCGGTGATCGGCAAATCTCGCCAGCCCGCGCCATCGTCTGCGCGGGCCAGCATTTTCTCTGGCAGACCTGAGATGAGAGGTTCCGGTCTGTCCGTCGGGATGGCCGACGATCGGCGGAACCACGACCATGGCTTCCTGCGCGACGATGTTTCCCGGCCAATCCGCCAGCCAGCGGACGGGCGTATTCTCGGCGCGCAGCCGTTCGGCGGCTCCGGCCGATACCGCATAGGCCGTGGTCAGGCTGGAAGGCAGGGAAAGCCGGTAAAGCTCTTGCCCGCCGATATGCCGCCGGCTGCCGCGCCATATCCGTGCGTGGGAATGGTCGAACATGACCAGATCCAGCCGCTCATGCGCCCGCGCTGCGAGGAAGGCGGCAAAGGCCGGACCGGGCAGGGCATCGTCCTCCAGCACGATGGCGCCCGGAGCGCCGGTCTCTCCGATCCAGCGATAGATCTCGCGGTGCGACAGGGCGCAGGCAAATTCGCCATCCGTCAGACCCCGGCCGTAGGTTTTTCGTGCCGCGGCACGGTCGATCTCGTCGGCCCAGCGGTCCGGAAGCCCGCCGCGCCCGTCCACCCCGAAGAACAGCCGATGATCCAGCCCCTGTTGCGCCAGCCAGTCCAGCAGGGGGGCGCGCCGCTGCTCATCGCCTTCCAGCGTCAGGACAAGAATGGGCCAGGGGCGACCATGGATGTCGCCGGGAATGCCGCAGTCCCCGAAGAAAGCGGGGACGCCGTCGCCACGCCCGACACCGGGATGCGACAATGCGGCGGCGGCTTTCGTGCCTTCCGTCGCCGGGGTTACCCTGTCGAACACCTGCTACTTTACCACTTGAGCACTTGTTACTTACCACTCTGCCGGAAAACATGCCCGGCCGAGGCTCATACGGTTACAGATACCCGATGATAAGCACAATCCGGCTTGATGCGTGGTTGCCGGGGCCGGCCGTGCAGTTCGACGCTTCGGCGCGCTGAGGCCGCCAGTCAGGCTGAATGCCGTGTTGGGCGCCCGACCCGCCAGCCACATCAGAAAGGGCTGGCATGAAGACATCGAGATCACTAAATCTGCGGCAGAAAACTCAGGTAAGAGAATTCCTGAAATTTTAGGGCTCCCGCTTTGTCAAGCTTTCCGGTCCTGCATTCCATCGTCATTCTCACCAAAGACCGGCCCGGCCTCTTGCCGAGGGCGGTCGCTTCGGCGTTGCGCGCGCTGCGGCCCAATGGCGAGATTCTGGTTGTCGACGACCAGAGCGCGATTCCCGCGGCCAAGATTCTCGAGGATCAGGGCGGCGGCCCGGTTCGGGTCGTCCGCACCGCGGTTCCCGCCGGCATATCGGCCGCCCGCAACCTCGGCATCGACGAGAGCCGGGGCGAGGTCATCTTTTTCCTTGACGATGATGACGAGATCCACGCCGACTATTGCGAGGCTATATTGTCCGGCCCTGCGGGGACCTGCGACTATGGTTTCTCCGCCTTCGTTCTGGTCGGGGCCGACGGCAGGCCAGCGGGGGTGAACAGACGATTTTCCACCGGGCCGATCCCCGCTGCCGCGCCCTTGCGCAAGCAGCTTTGCGGCATGGGCATGGGCTTCTGGATCCGGCGCGAGATCGCCTTGGCCGCCGGGCCCTTCGCAACCGAACTCAGGCTGAACGAGGATACCGAATTCGTCTGCCGGCTGATCCGGGACGGGCGGCGGGCATGGTATAGCGCCGTGCCGGGCGTCAGGGTCCATGCACATGATACTGCCGGGGACCTGCCCAACATCACGCGCCGCACCCAGGCACGGCAGCGGGCACGCGACATGCTCTGGGTCACGGACCGCTTTCCCTTGATGGTGTCCCATCTCGGCCGATCCTACCTGCGCCATTGCGCCAAGTCAGGGCTGTTGCGCCAGGGCAGCCGGTATATCCGGCGGCAGGCCAACTGGTGGCGGCGCACGGAGCTGGGGCTTTACTTCCTGTCCAAACGGGCGATCTACCGCCTGAGCAGGCGCAGTTCGTAGAGGCAGCGGCCTTCGGCGCCCTGTCCGCGAAACCGCCCCGGAGCGCAGGGCAGAATGGAATGCAGATCATCTGGAACGCGATTTGAAGATTTTCCACGTCGTTTTTGAGAAACCATCGGCCACGGGGTCCGGGGCGCAGGTCCGCAGTCATGCCTTGGCCTGTGCGCTTTCCCGGCTTGGAGATGTGACTATAGTCGTGGTGCAGGACTATTTCATCGAAGGCAAGCGCCATCCCGGCCGCCGACCGTCCTTCATCGTGGCCGAGATTCCCGAAGAAGTGCTTGCCGCCGTGGCCGCCCGGGCCGCAAAGCTTTCGCCCGATGTGGTTGTGGTCGAAGGCGTCTGGCTGGCCGATCTGGCCGAAGTCTTGATCGCTGCCGGACAGCGGGTCATCCTGGATGCGCATAATGTGGAAAGCGCCCTGCTGCGCCAGACCGATATCGCACGCCGCGGTCTCTGGGCACGGCTGACCCACGCAGGCCGTTGGCGCAGGGCCGCCGCAGCGGAGCGCACGGTCATGGGGCGCGTGGCAGGGATCTGGGCCTGTTCGCGGCAGGATGCGGACCTGCTTCACGCACTTGCCCCCGCAGCGCCACCCGCCCGGCTGGTGCCCAATCCGGTGCCGGCCTGGTGTGCGACTGCGGCGCTCTCGCCGGGCAGTGAGGGGCTCGACGTGCTGTTCGTGGGGCATCTCGGCTACCGCCCCAACCTCCGCGCGGCGCTGCGGCTGGCAAAGACCATTCTGCCCCGGCTGCGGCGCGAGGATTCCTCGGCCCGGCTCATGATTGCCGGGCGCGCGCCAGCACGGCGGCTCAGGACGGCTGTGGAAGGAATGGAGGGCACCACCCTCATCGCCGATCCGCCCGATCTGTCGCCGATCTATGCGCAGGCGGCGATGGCGATGATCCCGCTGACCGAGGGCGGCGGCACTCGGATCAAGGTGCTGGAAGCGATGGCCTGCGGCCTGCCGGTGATTGCCACCGCCAAGGCGGTCGAAGGGCTGGAACTGACACCGGACCGGCATTTTCTTCTTGCGGAAACCGATGCGGATTTCGTGGCCGCCGCCCTGCGCCTGCGTCATGAACCTGGCTTGCGCGACCGGCTGTGCGAGGCAGCGAGGGAGCTGGCTGACAAGCAGCACAGCCAGCAGGTGATTAGCGATGCCGTCGCAGTGGCGCTGTGCTGATAATGGATGGTCACGGGATGAGCGCATCGGGAAGATACATCCGGCCGTCCGGTTACCGCCCCCCGCTGCCTCACGCATCGAAAAAGCCGGGGTCCGGTTGATAGAGCAGAGCCTTGTGGACCGACAGCAGAAGTCACCTGACCTCGGGGTCGGGCAGGAGACAGCAGAGGCAGAACACCCGGTACGGGGCCAGCAGAGGCGAATTGAATGAGCGACACTTCAGGCATGGGTCATGCGGACAATGGCACGATCCCCCGGCTGATCCATCAGATGTGGGCCACGGCGGATCTGCCGGCCTTCGCTTCCGACAGCTGGAAAACGCTCAACCCTGACTGGGAATGGCGGCTCTGGACCGATGCGGATCTGCTGCAACTCGTCCGCGACCATTACCCCGCACTCGAAGCGCTGTATCAATCATATCCCAATGTGGTGCAGCGGGCGGATCTCGGCCGCTATCTGGTGCTGGGCCATTGCGGCGGCCTTTATGCCGACCTCGACACCGAATGCCTGACGCCCCTGGAAGTGTTGGCCGGTGAGACCCGTGTCGTCCTGTCCGAAGAACCCGTCGAGCATCTTCACCACGCGCAGCCTCTGGGCCTTTCGCGGATGTATTTCAACGGCATCATGGCCGGCCCGGCGGGGCATCCGTTCTGGGCCCATCTGATCCGCACGGTGCAGCGCTGCGAACATGCCCGCAGCGATGTGCTGAAATCGACCGGCCCGCTGGTGCTGAGTGGTGCGGTGCTGGATTTCCCGCAGCCCGCAGGGCTTGCGCTGAACTCCTGCCATCTGTTCACGCCGCTGACCTCGGCGGGGCGCGAGACGGCGGGACCGGAATATGGCGCACTCGCCCCCTTGCGGCTGGCAAACCATTTCTGGCACGGCACATGGATTCCCCCACGACGTTCGCGGCCGGGACGTGCCCTCAAACAGGCCTGGCGCAAGGCCAGATACCGCTGGACACGCGGCCCGTATCTGACACGCGAGGAAGCCACCCGGCAGATCGACCGCCAGATGCTGCTGCGTCCCGTCACCACAGGCGAAAATGTGGCGGTGCTGATCCCGGTGCGCGATGCCGAACCTTGGCTCGACCGCTGCATGGAGCTTCTTTCCGCGCTGGATTATCCGGCCGAACACCTGTCGCTGACCTTCTGCGAAGGCGACAGCACGGACAATACGGTCGCAAAGCTGCACCATATCCGCGAGAACTATGCCGAACGCTTCCGCGAAATCCGTCTGACCACCTGCGCCGGGGGGCAGCCGCTGGATCGCAACCGCCGCTGGCTGCCCGCGTTGCAGCTTGCGCGCCGCTCCAACCTGGCGCGGGTGCGCAATCACCTGATCGACCATGGCCTGACCGGGCAGGACGACTGGGCGCTCTGGCTGGATGCCGATGTCTGCGACTATGCGCCCGGCATCCTGCGCCGCCTGCTGGCCGAGCGGCGCAAGGTGGTGACCCCGGATTGCCGTCTGGAGCCAGAGGGACCGAGCTACGACCTCAATGCCTTTGCCGACCCGGACGAGCGGCGCGACCAGCGCTATTACAAGCACGTCCACCGCGGGCTCTACATGCCGCCCGCCGATCATGAATACCGTCTCCACCTGCACGACCTGCGCTTTCTTCAGCGGGTGCCTCTGTCCTCGGTCGGCGGCACCATGCTTCTGGTGGATGCCACAGTGCACCGGGCCGGCGTACGTTTCCCGGAACTGCCCTATGACGACCTGCTGGAGACCGAAGGCTTCGGCCGCCTGTGCCGCGATTTCGGCGTGACGCCGATCGGCCTTCCCAATGTGGCCATCCGGCATGTGAACGATTGAGGGCGGCAGCCGAACCGGTCGGCTCCCCCGATGAAGCGCGGGTGGATCAGGCGCAGAACCCGCCGGACGCGCGAAGAAGCCAAGGGCGATTACCGGAAATGGACGCTGCGCTTACCGCCCTTGCGTCCGAATGGGTGACCCATATCCCGGTGCTGCCCCGCATGGCCGCGGTTCTGGACGCCACGCAGAAGGACCGCTTGCCGATCCCGACCAACGCGAACGGCCAGCCTTTGACCGAACACCGGGCTTCAGAAGGCGTCCGCCAAGGGCGCGACAAGGCCAAAGCTGTCGGACACGCTACGCCTTCAGGATGCCCGAGGCACGGCCGCCACGCGACTGTTGAACGCGGGCCTCAACCTCGCGCAGATAGCGTCCTTCATGGCCTGGGGGCTACGCCACCCGTGGAACGTCATCGAGCAGTATGCCCGCCTTGCGCCGGTCCAATCTGACCACATTCTTGAAGCTCTGACGGTGGCCAAACGGGGCGTAGCGTGAACAGATTTACAAAACGCGATGCAAAGCGGCCGCCCCGAAGGACGGCCGGTTTTGCGTAAGTTTTTGAAAAGACTTGGAGGCGGGTACCGGAATCGAACCGGTCTTCACGGATTTGCAATCCGCTGCGTAACCTCTCCGCCAACCCGCCTCGCTGCGGGGGATTTAGGGGGTTTGGCGGGGGGCGTCAATCGGGAACGCGCCGGGGGCGGGGATTTCCCGCCCGGGGCGAAAGGTCCGTGCCGGAGGGCGGCACGGGCCCGCGTGTCACTTCTTCAGATTGGTCCAGATCGCATCGTAGAGCTTCTGGGTCTCCTCGTCGCAGACGGCGATGAAACTGCCGGCCGGGGCGTCGGCTGGCGGGTTGTTCTCGGGGGAATTCCTGATCTCGTCGGCCAGATATGGCTCCACCCCCGTCACGCCTGCGGTATAGGCGGCGTAGTTGGTGATCGCGCCGGCATTCTCGGGCTCCAGCAGGAAGTTCAGGAACTTCAGTGCGTTGTCGCGGTTGGGTGCGTCCTTCAGCAGCACCGCATTGTCCATCCAGACCACGAAGCCCTCTTTCGGATAGGCATATTCGACATTCGCCCCCTCGGCCCGGGCCTTGGCGGCAAAGCCATTGTAGATCATCCCCGCGGCGGCATCGCCCGAAACCAGCACGTCCTTCGCGGTGTCCGAGCCGAAGCTGGCCCAATGCTGCTTGGCGGCCAGCAGCATGTCCATCAGCGCCGTCAACTGCTCGCGGTCCTGCGTGCATTGCGGGATGCCGAGGTAGATCGAACCAAGGGCCAGAACCTCGCCCTGGCTGTCCAGCACGTTGATCCGGCCCTTCAGTTCGTCCGGCGGGTCGAAGATGATCGCCAGGGTGTCGATGTCGCCCTGATAGACGTCGCGGTTCACCGCGAAGGCGGTCGAGCCCCATTGATAGGGGATCGAAGACTGGCGCCCCGGGTCGAAGGGCACATCCAGCCATTGCGGGGCGATGTTGCCGAAATTCGGCAGGTCGGCAGGGGTGAACGTGTCCAGCACCCCCTCGCCGGCCATGATCTGCACCATGTAGTCGCCCGGCACGGCAACGTCATACTGGCCCAGTTTCCCGGCCTTCAGGCTGGCCAGCATCGCCTCGTTGGAATCGTAGGTGTCGATGGTGACGCGGATGCCCGTCTCGGCCTGGAACTTGTCGACCAGCTCCTGCGGCATGTATTCGAACCAGTGGTAGACCTTCAATTCACCTTCCGCCAAGGCGGGGGTGGCGAGGGCGGGCAGAAGTGCAAGCGGACGAAGGTATCTCATCGGGGTTTCCTCTCTGCGGGTGTCAGGGGCTTCTTTGGCCCTTTCGGTTGATCAGCCAGGACAAGGTGACGATGGCGGCCGAGGCCAGCAGCATCAGGGTGGAAATCGCCATGATGTTCGGCTTGATGCCCTGTTTCACGCTGCCGAAGATGGCGGTGGGCAGGGTCTCCATCCCGGCGCCCTTGACGAAATTGGTGATGATGAAATCGTCTAGGCTGATGATGAAGGCCAGGAGCCAGCCCGAGATCACCCCCGGCGCCATCAGCGGCAGCAGGACCTGGGTGAAGGCGCGCAGGCGGCTGGCGTAGAGATCGCGGGCGGCCTCTTCGTAGAAGGGCTCGATCCCCTCAAGCCGGGCCGAGATCGGCAGGTAGGCGAAGGGGATGCAGAAGGTGATATGGGCGATCAGGATCGTGCCATAGCCCGTGCGCAGCCCGATCATGGTGAAGAAGATCAGGCTGGCGACGGCGGTGACGATCTCGGGCACCATCAGCGGCAGGTTGATCAGGGCGAAGCTGGCGGTGCGGCCGCGGAACCGCCCGCCGCGCACCATGGCAAGGCTGGCGGCGGTGGCGATCAGCGTGGCGGCGGTGGCGGCCAGCAGCGCAATGGTCAGCGAGTTGCGGGCGGCAAGGCCGAAGCGCGCGGATTCCGGCCCGGTGAAGACATCCACATACCAGCGCCAGGAGAACCCGCCCCATTGGGTGATCGAGGCCGATCCGTTGAAGCTGTAGGCGGTGACGACCAGCAGCGGCGCATAAAGCACGGTCAGGCAGACCAGCGTCAGGAACAGGAAGCCGGGATAATGCCGTACACCCTTCATGCGCGCCCCCTGCCCTGCGCCCGGGCGTAGAGCAAGAGCGCGATCATCACCATCGTCATCAGGATGACCGAGACCGCGGCGCCGAAGGGCCAGTTGCCCTGGCTGCCCTTGAACTGCTCGTCTATCAGGCTGCCGATCATGAAATTCTTCGCCCCTCCCAGCAGGTTGGGCGCAAGGAAGGCGCCCAGTGAGGGGATGAAGACCAGCAGGCAACCCGCCACGATGCCGGGGCGGACGACCGGCAGGGTGACCTCGTGCAGGACGCGCCAGCGGCTGGCGTAAAGGTCGGCGGCGGCCTCGGACAGCGCGAAGTTGTAGCGTTCGACCGCGGCATAGACCGGCAGCACCATGAAGGGCAGGTAGCTGTAGAACAGGCCCAGTTGCACGGCGAGGTTGGTGTTGACCAGTGGCAAGGGGCCGGAGGTCAGGCCGATACCCATCAGGAATTCGTTCAAGGGGCCGTTGTCGCGGATCAGGAACTTCAGGCTGACGGTGCGGATCAGCAGGTTGACCCAATAGGGGATGGTCACCAGGAACAGCCAGATCGTGCGGCTGCGGGCGGGCCGCGTCGCGATGAACCAGGCGGTCGGAAAGCCGATCAGCAGGCAAAGCAGCGTCGCCACCGCCGCCTGCCAGAGCGAGCGCCAGAAGATCAGGATATAGGTCCATTCGATGCGGGCGGGTTCATCCCCGAACAGGCCGCGGGTAATGAAGAACTGGTCGTAGGCGGCCAGCGAGAACTGCCAGACCACCCCGCCGCGGAACTCGCGCGTCAGGAAGGAATAGACCACCATCAGAAGGACCGGCAGCAACAGGAAGATGCCGATCACCGCCCATGTGGGCAGGAGGAGCGGCAGGCTCAGCGGCCCCCATCCGGCGCCCTTCGGACCGCCGCCGGTTCCGGGCGCCCCGGCCATCAGTCGGCAAGCAGGCGCGCGGCGCCTTCCTCGATGGCGATGGACAGCTCTTCCCCCTCCTCCGGCAGCGCGGTGCGGGCCGAATTCTGGGTGCGCACCACCAGCGCAGTGCCATCGGCCAGCCGGGTCATCAGATGCAGGTCGGTGCCCAGATAGACCACCCGCTCCAGCCGCGCCTTCAGCGCTCCCTGCGGGTCCAGCGTCAGCCGCTCGGGCCGGATCGACAGCGTATGACGCCCGGCCGTGTCCGAGGCCGCGGGACAGGCGATCTCGGCCCCGCCGGGCAGGCGGACGCTGGCCATGCCGCCTTCGACCCGCGGCACCTCGACCTCAAGCAGGTTGGTCTCGCCGATGAAATCCGCCACGAAACGGTTCAGCGGCGCCTCGTAGATATCGCGCGCCGTGCCCACCTGCTGCAGCCGCCCCGCCGACATCACCGCGATGCGGTCGGACATGGTCAGGGCTTCCTCCTGGTCATGGGTGACGAAGATGAAGGTGATGCCGGTGTCCTGCTGCAACTGCTTCAGCTCGATCCGCATCGCCTGCCGCAGCTTCAGGTCCAGCGCCGACAGCGGCTCGTCCAGCAGCAGCACCCGCGGCTCCGGCGCCAGCGCCCGGGCCAGCGCCACCCGCTGCTGCTGGCCGCCCGACAGTTGCGCGGGCAGCCGGTCGGCGAAGGCCGACAGATGCACCATCTCAAGCATCTTCCCCGCCCGCGCCCGGCGGGTGGCAAGGTCGACGCCCTTCATCTTCAGCCCGAAGGCCACGTTGTCGATCACCGGCATATGCGGGAACAGGGCGTAGTGCTGGAAGACTGTGTTCACCGGGCGGCGGTCCGGCGGCAGCGCCGCGATGTTCTGGCCGAACAGCCGGATCTCGCCCGCGCTGACCGGCTCGAACCCCGCGATCATCCGAAGAAGGGTGGTCTTGCCGCAGCCCGAAGGGCCAAGCAGGGTGAAGAATTCGTTGTCGGCAATCGAAAGTGTCAGGCTTTCCAGCGCCGTGGTGGCGCCGAAGCGCTTCACGACCTCGATGATCTCGATGGCTGCCGCCATGCATACCCCCGGCTTTCGCTGGAACAGGCTAGGCACAAGGGTTCCGGGGGGTATATACCCCCAGAGAGGTATCGGAGCGACCGGAGAGGCAGCGATGGAGCCCTTGGGCAATCAGGCCGAAGCCGCCCTGGCCGAGGCGGTGCGGCGGCTTGGCCGGCCGGGCTTCGAGGCGGCGCTGATGCAGTTGTTCCAGCGGCTGGCGACGCCGGACAACCTGATCATCCTGGCCTATCGGGACGCCGGGCCGCCGCAGGTGCTGTATGTGCAATCCGGCGACAGCCCGGTCTTCGATGCCCTGCCCACCACCTATCTGGCCGGGGCCTATCTTCTGGACCCGTTCCACGACCTGCACATCAGCCGGGCGCCTGCGGGGATGTATCGCCTGCTGGACGTGGCGCCCGACGCCTTCCAGCGCAGCCGCTATTACCTTGAATACTATCAGGAAACCACGCTGATAGACGAGCTGACCTATGTCGCCTACCCTGCCCCCGGCGTCAGCCTGAACCTCTGCCTCGGCCGCGACCGCACCTCCGGCCAGACCTTCGCCCCACGCGAGGTGGAAACGGTGGCGCGGCTGGCCCCGGTGGTGCTGGCGCTGGCGGAAAGCCATTGGGCCGGGCTGACCGCCGCGAAGACGGCGCCCGGGGACGTGGCGGCCGGGCTGATCGCGGCGCTGGCCCCGCGCGGCATCCATCTGTCGCCGCGGCAGGCCGAGGTGGCGCTGCTGATCCTGCGCGGCCATTCCTCGACCTCGATCGCGCTGCGGCTTGGGGTGGCTGTGCAGACGGTCAAGGTCTTCCGCCGCCAGCTTTACGGCAAATGCGGCATCACCAGCCAGGCGGAACTGTTCGCACTGCTGCTGCCGCTGCTGAAGCCGGTCTGAAGGCGCATCGCGCCCCCTCCGGCGAAGGCCACCGTCTCCTCCCGCTCAGCCCACCGCAACCTCGACGCCCGTCGCCGCCTGCACCACCGCGCCGAACCGGGCCAGTTCCGCTGCGGTCGGCTCTTCCCCGCAGAAGGCCAACACATAGGCCCGGGTGCGCGAGACGCGCAGCTCCATGTCCTCGCGGATATCCAGCGTGTAATGGCCGATCTGGGTGAAATACAGCACCCGCGCCCGCACGATGGCATCGGCGGTGGCAAAGCCGTGGCGGGTGAACATCGCGGTCAGCGCGTCCAGCCGCTGCTGGTCGGCGCTTTCCACCACCTTCAGCACCTCGGGCGCGCGGCGGGCCCAGAGACGGACGGCGATATCCAGATGCGGATCGAACAGATCCTCGTTCACCCAGCATTCGAAGACGTTCAGGATCGCCTCGGCGATGCTGCGCGCCGGGCGCAGCGAACGCTGGAGGATCGGACCGGTGTTCTTGGCCAGCCAGTGGTCCAGCATCTGGCCGTAAAGGTCCTGCGGGCTCTTGAAATACCAGTAAAAGCTGGAGCGCGAGACATTCAGTTGCCGCGCCATGATCTGGACCTTCACCCGGTCGATGCCGTCGCGGATCAGCGTCTGCAACGCCAGCCGCAGCCAGTCGTCGCGGGTCGAGCGGCCCTGAAGCCCCTCGCCCGCCGCGGGTTGCGCAATCTCGATACCGGATACCATGCCGCTTCCTCGTCTGGCCCTTGCCCATCATAGGGGGACCCCGCCGCATCCTACAACCGAAAGGCATGTGCAACGGGCGTCGGGAAGGGTGCCCTCACCAGCCACCGAAGCGGGGCCAGACCTCAAGCGCGCCGCCACCTGCCGGAAGCACGTTGTAAGCCCCATGCTGCGCAGCCGTGGCGCAGGCGTGATTGGGCAGGATGCGCAAGAGCGTGCCCACCGGCAAGTCGGGCAGCGGACCGGCGGCCCCCGGCCGCAGGGCGGCCACCCCGTGTTCCTGATTGGCCCCCGTCACGATCAGGCCGGGGAACGGGCGGCCCGCGGCATCGCAGACCACGCCATAGCCCTGATCCACTGCCTGCGCCGCCGTGCCCCGGTCGCGCGACAGGGCCATCCAGCCCGTATCGACCAGCACCCAGCCCTTGGCGGGCTGGTGGCCGATGACGGTCGTCAGCACCGAAAGCGCGATGTCATCCGGCGTGCAGACACCGAGGCCCGCCATGACAAGGTCGAAGAACATGTAGACCCCGGCGCGCAACTCGGTGACGCCCGTCAGATCGCGCGCCGCATGGGCGGTGGGGGTAGAGCCCACGCTGACCACCGGACAGGGCAGACCCGCCGCACGCAGGGCCTCGGCAGCCGCGACGCAGGCGGCGCGTTCGCGTTCGGCAAAGGCGGCATGGGCCTCGGCGCCACTGACGGTATAGCTTTCGCCGGCATGGGTGACGACACCGCGCAAGGCCCCGGCCTGATGCAGGATGCGCCCGATCCCGATCAGCGCCGGATCGCCGGGGGCAAGACCGCCGCGATGGCCGTCGCTGTCGATCTCGATCAGCGCGGGCACGCCTGCCGCCGCCGCCGCCCGCGCCTGTCCGGCGCTGTCGAGGATCACGGTCAGGTCGCAGCCCTTGCCGCGCAATGCGCTGACCCGCTCCAGCTTCGCCGGGGCGATGCCCACCGCATAAAGGATGTCGGTATAGCCCGCCGAGTGGAACACCTCGGCCTCGGCCAGGGTGGATACCGTGATCGGCCCCGGCCGGCCGCCTGAAAGGCGGCGGGCGACCTCGACCGATTTCGCGGTCTTCAGATGCGGCCGCAGGGTGACATCCAGCGCTTGTGCCCGGCCGGCCAGGCGCCGGATGTTCCGCACCATCTTGGCCTCATCCAGCAGCAGCGCCGGGGTGGAGAGCGCGGCAAGGTCGGCGGCAGAAGGCATGGCGGTTCCTTTCGCAACGGTGAAGCCAGCATAACAGCGGCTTCGTCCCGCCGATATTCCCTGATGCCGGATGAAGCCGTGCCTGTTCCCCGCCCGCGCGTCCCGGCCCCGCCCTCTTTCAGAACACAAATATCCCGGGGGAGTCCCCGCAGCAGCGGGGACGGGGGCAGCGCCCCCTCCCCGGCCAGCCGCACAGGACAAGCCGCAAGGCGAAAGGCGCCCCCGGTTTCCCGGGGGCGCCCCTACACACGGTCGCAACACTCTTCCCCGGCGGGATCAGCCCCGCAGATCGAAGCGGTCGGCGTCCATCACCTTGGTCCAGGCAGCCACGAAGTCCTGCACGAACTTCCCGGCATTGTCGTCCTGGGCATAGACCTCGGCATAGGCCCGCAGGATCGAGTTCGAGCCGAACACCAGATCGACCCGGCTGGCCGTCCACTTCGCGGCGCCCGACTTGCGGTCGACGATGTCGTAGCTGTTGGCGCCGGTCGGCAGCCATTTCCACGCCATATCGGTCAGGTTCACGAAGAAGTCGTTGGTCAGCGCGCCCTCGCGGTCGGTGAAGACGCCCTTCTTGCCGCCGCCATGGTTGGCGCCAAGGACACGCATCCCGCCGATCAGCACCGTCATCTCGGCAGCGGTCAGGCCCAGAAGCTGCGCGCGGTCCAGCAGCATCTCTTCGGGGCTGACGACATATTCGTCCTTCTGCCAGTTGCGGAAGCCATCGGCCAGCGGCTCAAGCACTGCGAAGGATTCGACGTCGGTCTGCTCCTGCGTGGCGTCACCGCGGCCGGGCGAGAAGGGCACGGTCACGTCGAAACCCGCGGCCCGCGCCGCCTGCTCGATCCCGACATTCCCCGCCAGCACGATCACATCGGCGACCGAGGCGCCGGTGGCCGCCGCGATCGGCTCCAGCACCGACAGCACGCGGGCCAGCCGCGCGGGTTCGTTCCCCGCCCAGTCCTTCTGCGGCGCCAGGCGGATGCGGGCGCCGTTCGCACCGCCCCGCATGTCCGAGCCGCGGTAGGTGCGCGCCGAATCCCAGGCCGTCGCCACCAGATCGGCCACCGACAGGCCCGAGGCCGCGATCTTCGCCTTCACCGCCGCCACGTCGTAGCCGGTGTTGCCGGCCGGGATCGGGTCCTGCCACACCAGTTCTTCCGCCGGAACATCCGGACCGATGTAGCGCGAGCGCGGGCCCATGTCGCGGTGGGTCAGCTTGAACCAGGCGCGGGCGAAGGCATCGCTGAACGCACCGAAGTCGTTCAGGAAGCGCAAGGAAATCTCGCGGTAGATCGGGTCCACCTTCAGCGCCATGTCGGCATCGGTCATGATCGGCATGGTCTTGATCGACGGATCTTCCACGTCGGCCGGCTTGTGTTCATCGGCGATGGAGATCGGCACCCATTGCGAGGCACCCGCCGGGCTGTGGCTCAGCGTCCATTCGTTCTTGAACAGCATCTCGAAGAAGCCGTTGTCCCATTGGGTCGGATGGGTGGTCCAGGCGCCTTCCAGGCCCGAGACCATGGTGTCGCGCCCGATGCCGCGGCCCCGGGTGTTCATCCAGCCCAGGCCCTGGAACTCGGGCCCCGCGGTTTCGGGATCGGGCGACAGATCGGCGACATTGCCGTTGCCGTGGCATTTGCCGACGGTATGGCCGCCCGCGGTCAGCGCCACGGTCTCCTCATCCGTCATGCCCATCCGGCCGAAGGTCTCGCGCATCTGCAGCGCGGTGGCCTGCGGGTCGGACTTGCCGTTCACGCCTTCGGGGTTGACGTAGATCAGGCCCATCTGGACGGCTGCCAGCGGGTTGCTCAGGCTTTTCGCATCCTTCACATCGCCATAGCGGTTGTCCGAAGGCGCCAGCCATTCCTTCTCGTCGCCCCAGTAGGTGTCCTTCTCGGGGTGCCAGATGTCTTCGCGGCCGAAGGCGAAGCCATAGGTCTTCAGCCCGGCATGTTCATAAGCAATCGTCCCCGCCAGAAGGATCAGGTCCGCCCAGGAAATCTTGTTGCCGTATTTCTTCTTGATCGGCCACAGCAGACGGCGGCCCTTGTCGGTGTTCACGTTGTCGGGCCAGGAATTCAGCGGCGCGAAGCGCTGGTTGCCGGTGTTGCCGCCGCCCCGCCCGTCCGAGGTCCGGTAGGAGCCCGCCATGTGCCAGGCGGTCCGGGCGAACATGCCGACATAGCTGCCCCAGTCGGCGGGCCACCAGTCCTGGCTGTCGGTCATCAGCGCGCGCAGGTCGGCCTTCAGCGCCTCCACGTCCAGCTTCTTCACCTCTTCGCGGTAGTTGAGGCCCTTCAGCGGGTTGGTCTTGCTGTCGTGCTGGTGCAGGATGTCAAGGTTCAGCGCATTGGGCCACCAGCTCATCACCGAGCTGCCCATCGCGGTCATGCCCCCGTGCATCACCGGGCACTTGCCCTTGCTGATATCGTTTCCGTCCATCGCCTTCATCCTTTCCTGGCTGGATGAACCGCCCTTCGGCCGCGCAGCGGCGCGAGGCGATTCCGTCTGTCTGGAATCGTTCTAACAGCCCGGACCCATCGGACAAAGTTGCATTTTCTGATCAGGTTGATAAGGACTTCTTATGCAGAACCTGACCCTCCGCCAGCTTCGCTATTTCGACGCGCTGGCCCGCCACCGCCATTTCGGCCGTGCCGCCGAGGCCTCGTCGATCTCGCAGCCCGCGCTGTCGATGCAGATCCGCGACCTCGAGGAAAGCCTGGGCACGCCGCTGGTCGAGCGCGGCCCCCGCTCGCTTCGCCTGACACCCTTCGGCGAGGACTTCCTGACCCGCGCCCATGCCATCCTGCGCCAGGTCGAGGAGCTGGAAGACCTTGCCCGCGCCGCGCGGTCGGAACTGGCCGGACGGCTGCGGATCGGCGTCATCCCCACCGTCGCGCCCTATCTGCTGCCCCGGCTGATCGCCCGGATGACCGCGCTTTACCCGGCGCTGGAGTTGACGCTGCGTGAGACCGTCACCCCCCGCCTGTTGCGCGACCTGGCCGAGGGGCGGCTCGACTGCGCCCTCCTTGCCCTGCCGGTGTCTGAACCCGCGCTGGAGGAAGTCGCCCTCTTCTCCGAAAGCTTCATGCTGGTCCGCCCCCGCGACGACGAGGGCAAGCCGGTGCCCGACCGCGAGTCCCTGCGCGAAATGCGGCTGCTGCTGCTGGAGGAAGGCCATTGCTTCCGCGACCAGGCGCTGTCCTTCTGCGCCGGGGACGCCGCCGCCCCGCGCGAGATGATGGACGGCTCGTCACTGTCGACCCTGGTGCAGATGGTCGGCGCAGGCATCGGCGTGACGCTGATCCCGGAGATGGCAGTGCCGGTCGAAACCCGCTCCGCCCCGGTCTCGGTGACCGCCTTCCCCGAACCCCAGCCCCGCCGCACCATCGGCATGGTCTGGCGCCGCAGCAGCCCGCTGGCCCCGCAACTGCGCCAGATCGCCGAGGTCGCGCGCGAGGCGGCCCGGCAGGACATCAGCCGGTAGGCCGTGCCCCTGCGTCCTTTGGTCAGGAAAGACGCTGCCGGAAGCTCTGCACGAGGAGCCCTTGGCAGCCACCCGAACCATACTGGAAGGAGAACCTGGGAACGCCTTTTGTCATGCCGGAGACTGGCAAGCTGCACGAACGGCGGGAAGGTTCCGAAGGCAGACGTTCCCACCCCGACCGCCTCACTCCAGATCGGCGAAGATATTGTCGGTCGGTGCGAATTCCACCCGGTCGTCCTCGACCCTTCCGGTGTTGATGTCGCGCACGGAGG
>CAYLSD010000017.1:33609-82419 GCA_964386345.1 uncultured Fuscovulum sp. | reverse complement strand
TGGCGGAGGAGGTGGGATTCGAACCCACGGTGGACTTGCGCCCACGTCGGTTTTCAAGACCGGTGCGATAGACCACTCCGCCACTCCTCCGACGGGCATGGCTTACGCAGGCAGGGGTGATTCTGAAAGGGCACGGTTTCGGTGAAATCCGCCGATCGTGATCCCGCACGGGACGCTCGGCCCTTTCCAGCGCTCCGCGGCGCCGGTATGATGCCGCCGGAACTGCCCCGGGCAAACCCGTGGCACGACAATCAGCGCGGCGGCAAGACCGCGTATGCGAGAGGGCAACATGGCACGGGCATCCTTCAGGCAGATCCTTCTGGCTTCCGCCGCCGCATTGGCGCTTGGCGGCTGCGTCGGGGGCGGGGACGGCGGATCCAAACCCGCAGCGGGCGGCGAAACCCCTGCGAAAGCACAGAAATCCACCCGGCTGGTGGACCGCGACGTCGAGGCGCCGAATGTCTTCCAGGTGACGGAAGAGGCGCTCTGGGACGGACGGCCCAGCCTCGGCGGCGTCTGGGTCGCCTCGCCCGATGCCAAGGACCCGGAACGGGTGATCATGCGCAACCCGGCCAACGGCAAGTTCGTCATCGGCGCGCTCTTCCGGCGCGAGCGGGACAATCCCGGGCCGAAACTGCAGATCTCTTCCGACGCCGCCGCCGCACTCGGGATGCTGGCAGGCGCGCCCGCGAAACTGTCCGTCACCGCGCTGCGGCGCGAGGAGGCCCCGGCGGAGAGCCCGTCCTCGCCCATCCTCGACAGCGCCGAGACCGTGGCGGGCGCGCCAGCCGCAGCGGCCAGGCCCGGGGCGATCGACGGCGGCGGGGTGGAAACGAAACCACTGGATGCGCCGAAGGCCGAGACCGCAGCGAAGAAGGGCGGCAAGAAGGCCGCGGCCACCGCCGCAGCCGCGGGGGCAGCCATCGAGGCTGCCGATCCCGCCGCGGCTCCCCCCCCTGCCCCCGCGGCCGCGGGCGGCAGGCCGATCCAGATCGGCATCTTCTCGGTCGAGGCCAATGCCAAGCGGGCGGTCGACACGCTTGCCAAGGCCGGCATCCCGGCCGAGATCCGCAGCGAGAACGCCAAGGGCAAGTCCTTCTGGTCGGTGATCGCCCGCGGCGATGCCGCCACGCTGAAGAAGATCAAGTCGGCGGGCTTCGCCGATGCCTACCTCTTGAAGTGACAGGAGCTTCCATGCTGCATCGCCTGCGCCTGGCCCTCATTCTGCTGATCGCCGCAACCCTGCCCGCGCGCGCCTTCGAGACCCAGGCCGCCGCCGCCTGGGTCTACGATGTCACCACGCAGACGGTGCTGATGGACAAGAACGCCGACCAGCCGCTGCCCCCGGCCAGCATGTCGAAGCTGATGACGATCAACATGCTGTTTGAGGCGCTGCGCGACGGGCGGGTGCAGCTGGACACCTCCTTCGCCGTCTCGTCCCGCGCCCGGGCCATGGGCGGGTCGACGATGTTCCTGCAGGAAAGCGACCGGCCCACGGTGGAGGACCTGATCCACGGCATGATCGTCAACTCGGGCAACGATGCCTGCGTGGTGGTTGCCGAGGGGCTGGCGGGCACCGAAGAAGCCTTCGCCGCCCAGATGACCGAACGCGGCCGTGCGCTTGGCCTGACGGCATCGACCTTCTCCAACGCCTCCGGCTGGCCGGACCCGCAGCACCGCATGTCGATGCGCGACCTCGGCATCATCGCCCGGCGGCTGATCACGGACTTTCCCGAGTATTATCCCGTCTTCGCCGAGACCGAGTTCAACTACAAGAACCGCGCGCCCGACAACCGCTTCAACCGCAACCCGCTCCTGAAGCTGGGGATCGGGGCTGACGGGCTGAAGACCGGCCATACCTCCGAGGCGGGCTACGGGCTTGTCGGCTCGGCCCGGCAGGGCGACCGCCGGATCATCTTCGCCATCACCGGCCTGCCCTCGGAAAAGGCCCGCGCCGAAGAGGCGGAGCGGATCGTCAGCTGGGCCTTCCGCCAGTTCGCCGAGAAGACGGTGGCCAAGGCGGGCACCCGCGTCGCCGAGGCCGAGGTCTTCATGGGCGAGAGCAGGACCGTCGGCCTTGTCCCGGCCGAGGACCTGCGGCTTCTGGTTCCCGCGCTGGTACAGGACAAGGTCGAGGCCGAGGTGATCTACAAGGGCCCGCTGATGGCCCCGGTCGAGGCGGGCGTGCCGGTGGCCGAACTGGTGATCAAGGTTCCCGGCCTGCCCGACCATCAGGTCCAGCTCGTGGCCGAGGCGCCGGTGGCCAAGGCCGGCTTCATCGGCCGGCTTACCACCGCCGCGGAGGCGCTTTACACCCGCTATCTGGGCAGCACCGCCCCGGCCTCGTGAATGGCGGGACTGTTCCTTTCCCTTGAAGGCATCGACGGCTCGGGCAAGTCCACCCAGGGCCGCCTGCTGCATCAGGCGCTGCAGGCCCGCGGCCATGACGTGGTGCTGACCCGCGAGCCGGGCGGCAGCCCGGGCGCCGAGGAAATCCGGCGGCTGGTGCTGGAGGGCGACCCGGACCGCTGGTCGGCCGAAACCGAGATCCTCCTCTTCACCGCCGCCCGCCGCGACCATCTGGAAAAGACCATCCGCCCGGCGCTGGCCCGTGGCGCCGTGGTGATCTGCGACCGCTTTGCCGACAGCACCCGCATCTTCCAGGGCATCACCCGTGGCGACCTCTCGGCCACGGTGGACCGCCTGCACGAATTGATGATCGGGGTGGAACCCGACCTGACGCTGCTGTTCGACATCGACCCCGAGGTCGGCCTGGCCCGCGCCACCGCCCGCAAGGGCCACGAGATGCGGTTCGAGGACATGGGCCTTGCCTTCCAGACCCGCGCGCGGGCGGGGTTCCTGTCGCTGGCCGACCGTTTCCCGCGCTACCGCGTGATCGACGGCGCGCGCCCGGCGGAAGCGGTGGCCCGGGACGCGCTGGCGGCGGTAGTGCCGCATCTCGGTCAGGGATGACGCCGTGGCCGGGCGGGAAAAGGCGAGGCATTGCCTCGCCCCTCGCCCGTGCGTGCGGGCTCCCCCTGTAGACCTGTCAGCCCGAGACCAGCGCCCGCCATGGGCGGGGCGGGCGCTGGCCGGTCCGGTTGACCCCGCATCGCATGGCGAAGGCGGAAGCCTTCGCCAGAGTTGCCCCACTCCGCCCCCTTCCCCCCGCCCGCCCGCTGGTGCAAGGTCGCGCCATGGCCGATCCCGCTTCGCTTCCCGAACCCGACCGCATCGACGGCGCCCCCCACCCGCGCGAGACGCGCAGCCTGTTCGGCCATGCCGAGGCGCAGGCCGGTTTCCTCGACGCCTTCCGCTCGGGCCGGTTGCACCACGGCTGGCTGGTCGCCGGGCCGAAGGGCATCGGCAAGGCCACCCTTGCCTGGCACCTCGCCCGTTTCCTGCTGGCCACGCCGGAAGACGACGGCGGCATGTTCGCCGCCCCGCCGCCCGAGACGCTGGACATCCCCGACGACCATCCCGTCGCCCGCCGGATGCGCGCGCTGGCGGAACCGCGCCTCTTCCTTCTGCGCCGCGGCCCGAACGACAAGGGCACCGCGCTGAGCCAGGTCATCGCCGTGGACGAGGTGCGCAAGCTGAAATCCTTCTTCACCCTCTCCGCCGCCGACGGAGGCCGCCGCGCGGCCATCGTCGATGCGGCGGACGAGATGAACCCCTCCGCCGCCAACGCGCTTCTGAAACTGCTGGAGGAACCGCCGCCCGGCGCCTTCTTCTTCCTTGTCGCCCACCAGCCGAACCGCCTTCTGCCCACCATCCGCTCGCGCTGCCGGGAACTGCGCCTGCACCCCCTGCCCCCGCAGGACCTGTCCGATGCGCTGGTGCAGGCGGGCGGCGAGATCGCCCCCGAAGACCGCCAGCCGCTGGCGCAACTGGCGGCCGGATCGGTGGGCGAGGCGTTCCGGCTGACCAATTCCGGCGGGCTGGAAACCTACGGCGCGCTGCTGCGCCTCTTGTCCGACCTGCCCCGCCTCGACCGCAGCCGCGCGCTCGCGCTGGCCGAAACCGCCACCGGCAAGCAGGGCGCCGAGAGGTTCGAGCTGATCCTGACCCTGCTGGAAACCTTCCTCTCTCGCCTCGCCCGCGCGGGCTCCATCGGGCAAACCCCGCCCGAGGCCGCTGCGGGCGAGGCGCAACTGATCGCCCGCCTCGCCCCCACGCCCGCCGCCGCGCTGGCCTGGGCCAACCTCTGCCATGACCTTGCCGCCCGGGCGCGGCGCGGCAAGGCGGTCAACCTTGACCCTGCCGCCCTTCTCATGGATATCCTGTTGAAGATCGACGAGACGGCGGGCCAGCTCGCCCCCTGACCCTTGCGAGACCCCGATGACGACGCTGCCCCGGCTTGTCGACAGCCACTGTCACCTCGACTTCCCCGATTTCGACGGCGAGCTGGACCAGATCGTCGCCCGCGCCCGCGCCGCCGGCGTCACCCGCATGGTGCATATCTGCACCAAGCCCGACCGCCTGCCCCGCGCCATCGAGATCGCCGAAGGCCATGAGGGCGTCTTCTTCGCCTATGGCATCCACCCGATGAGCGCGGGCGAGGTGCCGCCCCTGTCGGTGGCCGATCTGGTCGAGGCGGCGAAGCATCCGAAGATGGTCGGCATCGGCGAAAGCGGGCTGGATTTCCACTACACGCCCGACAGCGCCCCCGCCCAACGGGACAGCCTTCGCGTCCATATCGAAGCCGCGCAGGAAATCGGCCTGCCGCTGATCATCCACGCCCGCGCCGCGGATCAGGAGATGGAGGCGATCCTGGCCGAGGGCATGGCCCGCGCCCCCTACCCTTGCGTGATGCACTGCTTCTCCTCCGGCCCGCGGCTGGCCGAGGCGGCGCTGGAGATGGGCTTCTACCTGTCGATGTCCGGCATCGCCGCCTTCCCGAAAAGCACCGAGTTGCGCGAGATCTTCGCGCGTGCACCGCTGGACCGCATCCTTGTCGAGACCGACAGCCCCTATCTCGCCCCCCCACCCCACCGCGGGCGGCGCAACGAACCGGCCTATACCGCCTTCACCGCGAAGGTCGGCGCGCAGGTCTTCGGCGTGACCGAGGAGGAATTCGCCGCCGCCACCAGCGCCAATTTCGACCGGCTGTTCCAGAAGGCAGCCGCCTGATGGCCAGCTTGCGCTTCACCATCCTCGGCTGCGGATCGTCGGGCGGGGTGCCGCGGATCGGCGGCGACTGGGGCGACTGCGACCCGGCGAACCCGAAGAACCGCCGCCGCCGTTGTTCATTGCTGGTCGAACGGATCACCACCGAGGGCACGACCACCGTCCTGATCGACACCTCGCCCGACATGCGGGACCAGCTTCTGGACGCGGGCGTGCAGGGCATGGACGGCGTGGTCTACACCCATGCCCATGCCGACCACATGAACGGCATCGACGACCTGCGGCAACTGACCTACCGCCAGCGCCGCCGCATCCCGGTCTGGGCCGACGGCCCGACGCAGGAGGCGCTGCTCGGCCGCTTCGGCTATGCCTTCGTCCAGCCGCCGGGCAGCCCCTATCCGCCGATCCTCGACCTCAACACCATCGACGGCGCCTTTTCCGTCCCCGGCCCCGGCGGAGAGATCGCCTTCACCCCCTTCCGCGCCGACCACGGCTCGACCGACGCGCTCGGCTTCCGTATCGGCCCGCTGGCCTATTTGCCCGACGCGGTGGAGATCCCCGAGGAAAGCTGGCCCGTCCTGTCCGGCCTCGACTGCTGGATCGTCGACGCGCTGCGAAGGAAGCCGCACCCGACCCATGCCCATCTGGCCCTGACGCTGGACTGGATCGCCCGGGCGAAACCGCAGCGCGCCGTGATCACCGACATGCACATCGACCTCGACCACGACACGCTTCTGGCCGAGTTGCCCCCCCACATCCGCCCCGCCTTCGACGGCATGGTGATCACCTACGACAACATCGCCTGACCAACCCCTTCCTCTTGACCGAAATACTCCACGGGGGTCCGGGGGTGTGAAACCCCCGGCCGCCGCCAGCCCCAAGGCGCCCCGATGTCCGCCCTGATCGAAGTCATCCTGCCCGTCTTCCTGCTGATCGGCTTCGGCTATGCCGCCGCCCGGGCGGGGCTTTTCCCGGACGAGGCGGTGGACGGGCTGATGCGCTTCGCCCAGAACTTCGCGCTGCCCTGCCTGCTGTTCCGGTCCATCGCGCTTCTCGACCTGTCGGCGGCCTACGATCCCGGGCTGCTGGCCAGCTTCTACCTCGGCTCTTTCGCGGCCTTCGCCGCAGGCTTCCTCGGCGCGATCCATCTCTTCCGCCGCCCGCTGCCGGACGCCATCGCCATCGGCTTCGCCTGCTGCTTTTCCAACTCGCTCCTCCTCGGCCTGCCGATCACCGAGCGCGCCTATGGCCCCGACGCACTGGCCGGGAACCTGGCGATCATCTCGATCCACGCACCGCTGCTCTACTCGCTCGGCATCGGGCTGATGGAATGGGCGCGCAGCCGTGGCAACGGGCTGTCCCTGCTGTCGCTGGCACGGAAGATCGTCCGGGCGGTGTTCTCGCAGCCGCTCGTGATCGGCATTCTGGCGGGTTTCGTGATCAACCTCGCGGACAACCCGCTGCCGGTACCGGTCTGGGACGCGGTGGACATGATGGTCCGCGCCGCGCTGCCCGCGGCGCTGTTCGGCCTTGGCGGCGTTCTCTTGCGCTACCGGCCCGAGGGCGACCGGGCGACCATAGCGATGGTCTGCGCGGCCTCGCTGCTGGTCCATCCGGCGGTGACATGGGGGCTGGGGCGGCTTTTCGGGCTGGACGATGCGGCGATGCGCTCGGCTGTGATGACGGGGGCGATGGCGCCGGGCGTCAATGCCTATCTCTTCGCCCATATGTACGGGGTGGCGAAGCGGGTGAACGCCTCCGCCGTGCTCTTCGCCACCGCGGCCTCGATCGCGACGACATGGTTCTGGCTGCACGTGCTGCCCTGAGCCTCTTCGCCGGTCTTCGACCGTTCGTCGTGCACGACGATCAGCCGCGAAGGCGCCGGAGGAGCAGCCCTACCGCCCCGTCACACCACGCAGCCTGTCCGACCGGCGCCGCAGCAGCTCGACCGAGGCCAGAAGCGCGACCGAGATCACCACGAGGATCGTCGCCACCGCCAGGATCGCCGGGCTGATCTGCTCGCGGATGCCGTTCCACATCTGCCGCGGGATGGTCTGCTGGTCCGGCGCGGCGATGAACAGCACCGCCACCACCTCGTCGAAAGAGGTGACGAAGGCGAACAGCGCGCCCGAGATGATGCCGGGCAGGATCAGCGGCATCACCACCCGGAAGAAGGTGGTGCGCGGATTGGCGCCAAGGCTGGCCGCAGCGCGGATCAGCGACTGGTCGAAGCCCGACAGCGTCGCCGTCACGGTGATGATGACGAAGGGAATGCCCAGCGTGGCATGGGCAAGGATGATGCCGGTATAGGTCGAGGTCAGCTGCCCGCAACTGGTGCCCAGAATGCCGCAGGGGTTGGAGTAGAAGAAGAACAGCCCGGTGGCGATGATGATGATCGGCACGATCATCGGCGAGATCAGGATCGCCATGATCGCCCGCCGGTAGGGCATCTCGGGCCGCGACAGGCCAAGCGCCGCCAGCGTTCCCAGCACGGTGGCAAGGATCGTCGCCCAGAAGCCGACGAGGATCGAGTTCTTCGCCGCCCGCACCCAGGTGGAGTTGTTCCACATGTCGGCCCACCATCCGGTCGCGGCATCCGGCGCCTGCATCCCCACCGAGACCAGCGCGTGATACCAGCGCAGGGAATAACCCTCGGGATCGAAGGTCAGCATCTTCTCGGTGAAGGTGAAATAGGGCTCGGCGTTGAACGACAGCGGGATGATCACCAGGATCGGCGAGATCAGGAACAGGAAGATCAGGCCGCAGATCACCAGGTAGGCGTAATACCAGGCGCGCTCCAGCGGGTCGGCATAGGTCGGAAGGGCCATGATAGTCTCCTCCTCAGCCGAGCTTCAGCTTGTCGATGCCGACCAGCCGGTCATACAGCCAGTAGAGCAGCAGCACGCCAAGCAGCAGCATCGCGGCCAGCGCGGCGGCCTGGCTCCAGTTCGACTTCGCCATGTGGAACTGGATCAGATTCGAGATCAGCTGCCCGTCGGCCCCGCCGACCAGCGCGGGGGTGATGTAGTAGCCGACCGCAAGGATGAAGACCAGCAGCGCCCCGGCGCCGATCCCGGGCAGGGTCTGTGGCAGGTAGATGCGGCGGAAGGTCGTCCATGAGGTGGCGCCAAGGCTGCGCGCGGCGCGGGCATAGCTGGGCGGGATCACCCGCATGACGGAATAAAGCGGCAACACCATGAAGGGCAGCAGGATATGCGTCATCACGATGATGGTGCCGGTCTGGTTGTAGATCATGTTCAGCCGGTTGCCGTCGCCGATCAGGCCAAGGGCGACGAAGGTCTCGTTCACCACGCCCTTCTGTTGCAGAAGGACGATCCAGCTTGTCGTCCTGACCAGAAGCGAGGTCCAGAACGGCAGCAGCACCAGGATCATCAAGAGGTTCGCCTTGGCCATCGGCAAGGTGGCCAGCAGATGGGCGATGGGAAAGGCCAGAAGCAGGCAGACCCCGGTGATCAGCGCCGAAAGGATGAAGGTCTTGATGAACAGCTTGACGTAGATCCGCTGCTTCTCCGGGACCCGCTGCACCGAACCGTCGGCGGCGCGTTCGTAGTCCAGCGCGACCAGATAGAAATCGGAAGTATAGGCCGAGGACGAGGACCGCATCGCCTGCCAGACCGCCAGATCGTCCCATTTCCTGTCGATGGCAAGGAAGGCCTCCTTGTAGGGCGGCGCAAGATCGCCCGCGACGCGCGCGGTCTTGGTGATCAGCGACCGCGTCTCGGGCAGGGTGTAGTTGACGCGGGTCGCGGCCTCGCCCGCGGTGCGGGCGGCCTGCATGGAACGGAAATCCTCGGCCAGGGCGGCGAAGGCCGCCTCGTCCGGCGCGGTGCCCACGGGATTCTCGGCGAACCAGGCCGCCACATTGGGCGCATTGCGCGAGAAATAGGGGTTGTAGACCGACTGGTAGAGCATCTGCCCGATCGGAACGACGAAGGTCACCACAACGAAGACCAGCAGCGGCAGCACCAGGAACAGCGCCCGGCGCCGCGCGCGCGCCCCGGCCGCCGCAAGCGCGGCCTTCAGCGGCCGTCCGTCGGTGGTGGTCAGGGAGGCGGTGGCATCACTCATCGCAGACGTCTTCCGGAAAGGCTGGGAAAGGCGGCGCGGGGGATGTCCCCGCGCCGCCGATGGCATCAGTTGGACGCAAGCCAGGCGTTGTAGCGCTCGCCCAGTTCGGTGTCGCGGTCGGCCCAGAAGTCCAGCGACGAGGCCAGCGCGTTGGTCAGGTTCTCGGGCGCGGTCGGCAGGTTCGGCGACATCGGCTGATCGGTGCCCTGGATGTTGCCGACCAGCGAGGCCGAGGACTTGCGCGGCGGACCATAGCTGATGAACTCGGCGGCCTTGGCGGCGGGTTCGGAAGAGGTGGAGAACTTCACGAATTCCAGCGCGGCGGCCTCGTTCGGGGCGCCTTTCGGGATCGCCATGCCTTCCCATTCGAAGACCTGGCCGTCCCAGATGATGTCGAAGGGCTTGTTCTCCTGATGGGCGGCGTTGAAGATCCGGCCGTTGTAGGCGATGGTCATCACCACCTCGCCATCGGCCAGCAGTTGCGGCGGCTGCGCGCCGGCTTCCCAGAACACCGCGTCCTTCTTGATCGTGTCCAGCTTGGCGAAGGCGCGGTCCAGCCCCTCGGGGGTTTCCAGCGTCGCATAGACCTCGTCCGCGGGCACGCCATCGGCCATCAGCGCCATTTCCAGCGTGACCTTCGGGCTCTTGCGGACGCCGCGCTTGCCGGGGAACTTCTCGGTGTCGAAGAAGTCGGCGAGGGTCTGCGGCGCCTCGCCCTCGGCGAATTTCGAGGCGTCATAGGCGATGATCGTCGAGAAGATGTCGGTCGGCGCCATGCATTCGGTCAGCGTGCCGGGCAGGAAATCGTCGGCGGCGGGGGTGCCGTCCACGCCGGCGGGCAGCGAGGCCGGGTCGATCGGGATGATCACCCCTTCGTCGCACAGGCGCACCGCATCGGCGATCTCGAGGATGGCCACGTCGATGGAGACGTTGTTCGCCTCGACCTGCGCCTTGATCGGCGTCGCCGGGTTGTCGCTGTCGACCGAGACGACGGTGGTGCCGGTCGCCGCGGTGAAGGGCTTGTGATAGGCCTCGATCTGGCTGGCGGTATAGGCGCCGCCCCAGCCCATGACCGTGATCTCGTCGGCCATGGCGGGCAGCGAGAGCGCCCCGAAGGCCGTGGTCAGGATCAGTAGTCTCTTCATCTGTTCACTCCCGTGTTGATGCTTCATTCCCGGTCCTTTTCGCCGGACCGATTCTCGTCGTCGCGCGTCAGATGACATCCAGCGCGCGGGCGTCCTGCGGATGCCAGCCGACCTTGATCCGGTCGCCTGCCGAAAGCCTGGTCTGGCCAAGGGTGTTCCGCATCTTCATCACGAAGCCGTCGCTTCCCGCCACCCGCAGCACCGCGCGCAGGATGTCGCCCATGTAGATGACCTCGACCACCTCGGCGTCCAGCGTATGGGCGCCGTCGGGCATCATGCCGGGCTTGAACTCCACCCGCTCGGGCCGGATGGACACCAGCGTCTGCTGGCCCTTGCCGGTGACGTTGACCGGCGTCGCGTCGATCAGTTCTCCGGTCGCCAGCCGCACCAGCGCCCTGTCGCCCGACAGTTCCTCGATGGTGCCCGGCAACTTGTTGTTCTCGCCGATGAAACCGGCGACGAAGCTGTTCTCGGGGCGTTCGTAAAGGTCCGCCGGCGGCGCCAGCTGCTGGATGCGGCCATCGTTGAAAACGGCGATCCGGTCGCTCATCGTCAGCGCCTCGCCCTGGTCGTGGGTGACGTAGACCACTGTGATACCGAGGCTTTCGTGCAGGTGCTTGATCTCGAACTGCATATGTTCGCGCAACTGCTTGTCCAGCGCGCCCAGCGGTTCGTCCATCAGCACCAGCGCCGGATCGAAGACCAGCGCGCGGGCCAGCGCGATGCGCTGCTGCTGGCCGCCCGAAAGCTGCGCCGGGCGGCGCGCGGCGAAGGCGCCCATCTGCACCATGTCCAGCGCCCGCTTGATCCGCCTCTCGCGTTCGTCCTTGCCCATGCCGCGGACTTCCAGCGGGAAGGACAGGTTCTCGCCCACGGTCATGTGCGGGAAAAGCGCGTAGTTCTGGAACACCATGCCGATGCCGCGCTTGTGCGGCGGCACCATGTTGATGTTGCGACCGTCCAGCAGAATCTCGCCATGGGTGGCGGTCTCGAACCCGGCCAGCATCATCAGGCAGGTGGTCTTGCCCGAGCCGGAGGGGCCGAGCATGGTCAGGAATTCACCCTTGGCGATGTCCAGATTGAGGTCCTTCACGACGAGCGAGATGCCGTCATAGCTTTTCTGGACATGCTTGAACGCGACGTATGCGTCACCCTGGGGTGCTGCGGCCAACCCTTAGTCTCCCTGTCGTCCCGGCCGGTGATTTCGGCCCTGTTTGACTGCGACGTAATCAAATGCTGCGGCGCAATGCAACGCAGAAGTGACGCCGCTGCCCGGGTCGGGGCAAATGCGGGAAAACCGTGCAACCGGGCGGCCAGGCGACGGAAATCCGGCCTCTGGCGGAACAGCGGGACGGCAGGTCGCCACGGGGCAGATCCGGCCGCCGCAACGGGCGGGATGCGGCGGCGAATCGGAGCGTGGCGCGGGGCGGGCGGAAAGCAAAAGGCCCGGGAGGCGAAGCGCGTCCCGGGCCGGTGGTGCGGATGAAAAGACTCGAACTTTCACTCCGGTTAAGGAACAGCGACCTCAACGCTGCGCGTCTACCAATTCCGCCACATCCGCACGGCACCGGCTTCCGGGTGGCCGCTGTCTAGCCGCAGTCGCGGCGGATTGGAAGGGGCAATTTGGCGCCGGGAACAACCTCGCGCTGCCCCGCACAGGAGCGTGCCCGGCCCCCTTCCGCAAAGCGCCCCCGCCGGAGCGGCGGGGGAAAGCGCCGCCCTATTGCGCGGCCATCGCGATGAAGGGCGCGGTCAGGGCGACGCGGGCGAACTGCGCCCCCATGCGCAGCGCATCAGCGCCGGGGCCGTCGGCGCGCATCGCCACCGCCTCGCCCGACGGTGCCGGCAGCGGCGCGGGCGCTGCGGCCTCGACAGCCTCCAGCGGAGCCCCGGCCGGTTCCGCGGCGGGCGCCAGCACGAAACTGGGCAGCGCCGGTTCCGTCGCCGGGCCATGGCCGTTCAGCGCATAGGCCGCGTCCAGCAACATCGCCGCGCGACCGGCATCGCCCCCGGCGAAGACGGCATCGCCCTCTTCCGCGGCCTCGGCGGTCAGTTCATACCAGCCCTCGGCCAGGTCGGGACGGGTCTCCGCCCCCTGCCCGCGCGCCAGATGGAAGCCCAGAAGCTCGGCATAGCCGGTCTCGCCCATGGCGGTCAGCAGCAGCGCGGAGCCGATGGCGACCGAGGCATTGTCGGTCTTGTAGCCGACGCCGAGGCAAACCTGCGCCGTGCCGGTCAACTGCTCGGGCGACATGCCGGAGGCCAGGGCGAAGCCCTCGACCCCTTCCAGCACCTCGTCCGCCGGTTTCGCCGACAGCGCCGCGACATGGTCCTTCAGCACCGGGGCCAGCGCATTGCATTGCTGGGCGATCTGCTCGGGCGTGAAGCCCTGCACCTGCGCGGCAAGCTGGTCGCCGGTGGCCACGGCCTCGGCCCGGGCCATGCAGAACTGTTCGTCCAGCGCGAGTCCGGCATTCTCGGCCGTCACCGCCGAGACCGGAGCGCCATTGACCGTGGTCTGCATCGCCACCGCGTTGCAGGCGGCGGTCAGCGTGTCCTTGCCACCTGCGCCGAGGAAGGTCGGCAGGCCGGGGCCTGTCTCGATCGCCGCGGTCTCCTCGACCACGGGCGCCTCGGGCTCCGGCTCTGCCGCGGCAACCGGAGCGGCGGGCAGCGGGATCGGCGCGGGCTTGCCCGCTTCGGGGGTGACGACGGGGGCAGTGACCGGCGTCACCACCGGGGCTGCGGGAATCACCGGCTCGACCGCGGCCGGGGCCGAGGGCATGATCGGCGCGGCGGGGCCTGCGACCGTGCCTTCCTCGGGCAGCAGCGAGGGGATCGCGGCAGCGGCGGCGGCGGCCACCTCGCCGGGCCTGATCCCCGGTTCCGGGGCGATCGGTCCGGCCGAGGCCATGGTGCCGCCCGCCGACGGGGCCATCTCCTGCGCCTGGGCGATCAGCACGCCGCGCAGGCCGTAGACGGAGCCCGAGACGATCTCCGAAATCACCGAGCCCCCCGCCTGCGCGCGGTGATAGGCGGTGACAAGCACGCTGCGCTGCTGGTCGGTCAGTTCTCCGGTGGCGGGATAGCCCATGAAGGCCTGGTATTCCTTGACGGCATTCTTCGACTTCGGGCCAAGCGCGCCATCCGCCGTGCCGACGTTCCAGCCGAAATGGTTCAGCGCCTGCTGCACCTCGACATTCTGGGCCTTCTGCTCGGCCGAGATGGCGGGCGCCTTGGCCGTCGACTTGGTCGATTTCGTCTTTGCCTTGGTGGATGATTTCTTCTTGCCCTTCTCGCTGGCCACCGCGCTGCCGATGATGGCGCCGACGATCAGCCCGGCCACCACGTCGCCGCTGTCGGCGCGGGCGGGTTGCGGCATGGGCGAAAGGGGGGAAATGGACAGGGCGGCAATGGCCGCGCCGCTTGCAAGATACTTGATCTTCATTGCATCACTCCGAAATCCGGGGGAGAGGTTCTTGAAACTGCCGCCATGTTAGCATGGATGCGGCAGACCGGAAGACCGGAAATCCCAACGCCGGATGACATCCCCCGTCATCCCGCCTGCCCGAAGGACCCTGCGCGAATGGTGGAATGGACCCATATCCCCGGCCTCGCCCCCTACGAGGCGACGCTGGCCGCGATGGAGGCCCGCGCCGAGGCCATCGCCCGCGGCGAGGCGGAAGAGGCGATCTGGCTTCTGGAGCACCCGCCGCTCTACACTGCGGGCACTTCGGCCCGGGTGGCGGATCTGGTGCAGCCGGACCGTTTCCCGGTGTTCCCGGTCGGGCGCGGCGGGCAATACACCTATCACGGGCCGGGGCAGCGGGTGATCTATACCATGCTGGACGTGAAGGCCCGCGGCGCCGATGTGCGCTGCTTCGTCCGGGCGCTGGAGAACTGGGTCATCGCCACGCTGGCCGAGTTCAACGTGAAGGGCGAGATCCGCCCCGGCCGCGTCGGCGTCTGGGTCGCGCGCCCCGACCGGCCCGCCAACCCGGACGGCAGCCCGGCCGAGGACAAGATCGCCGCCATAGGCATCAAGCTGCGGCGCTGGATCAGCTTTCACGGCATCTCGATCAACGTGGAGCCGGACCTGAGCCATTTCGACGGCATCGTCCCCTGCGGCATCCGCGACCATGGCGTGACCAGCCTTGTCGACCTCGGCCTGCCGGTGACGATGGCCGATCTCGACGCCGCGCTGATGCGGACCTTCGAGCCGGTCTTCGCCGCCGGTCCCGCCTGCCGAAGGGAGGAGGCATAGGGGGTCCGCCCAGCCACTTCGCCGGGGGCCGGGCGGGAAAAGGCGAGGCATTGCCTCGCCCTGCCCGTGCGCGACGGTTCTGCTATAGCCATGTAAGCGCAGACCCCCGGGAGGCCGGGGGCGGGTCGGGCCTTCGACGCCCGGCCGGTTCAGCAGACCCGGAATCGCATGGCGACGAGGTTCACCCGACCCCTGCCCTCCTGCGGCCGCGGCTGCGACCTCGGCTGCTATTGCATATCAACCGTCCACGCCCCCATGTAAGACCCGAGGCGCACGACTCGGCGCCGCGTCTACGAGAGGACATCATGACCAAGCTGACCTTCCTTGCCGCCTTTGCCGCCCTTGCCGTGGCAGGCCCCGCGCTTGCCGGAGATCCGGCCGCGGGCGAGGCGGACTTCAAGAAGTGCAAGGCGTGCCATTCGATCACCGCCCCCGACGGGACCGACATCCAGAAAGGCGGCAAGACCGGGCCGAACCTCTATGGCATCATCGGCCATCAGGTGGCGGCGGACCCCGACTTCAAATACGGCGACTCGATCAAGGCCGTCGGCGCCACCGGCGCGGTCTGGGACGAGGCTTCGCTTGCCGCCTATATCGCGGACCCGGGCGCCTGGCTGAAGGAAACGCTGGACGACGCCTCGGCCAAGACCAAGATGACCTTCAAGCTGGCCAAGGGCGGCGACGACATGGCGGCCTATCTGGCTTCGGTCGCGCAATAACGCCGGGCCGGCAACGGCTGGCGGAAGGGCATCGGGGCCATCCCGGTGCCCTTTCTTCATGGCCCCCCACGCCTGCCGCCCCCTGCGACACCCTGCCCCGCCCGGCTGCGACGATTCGCGCGGGTTGCAGGATCATTTCTTGATCTGCGTCAAAGTCACCGATTGCGGACGCCCCCGGGCGGGGCTAAACCGATATCCGGAACGCAAAATGTCCTCCGGGGTCAACCGGCGGGACAGATCGGAATCGAAGCGGGAGTAGCCAAATGGCCGATGCAGCCATCCACGGCCATGACCACCACGGGAAGAAGAACTTCTTCACCCGGTGGTTCATGTCGACGAACCACAAGGACATCGGGATCCTTTACCTGTTCACCGGGGGCCTTGTCGGGCTGATCTCGGTCATCTTCACCGTCTACATGCGGATGGAGTTGATGAACCCCGGCGTGCAATACATGTGCGAAGAGGGGATGCGCCTGACCGCCGCCGCGGCGGGCGAGGTCTGCACCCCGAACGGGCACCTGTGGAACGTCACCGTCACCGCGCACGGCATCCTGATGATGTTCTTCGTGGTGATTCCGGCGCTGTTCGGCGGCTTCGGCAACTACTTCATGCCGCTGCAGATCGGCGCGCCGGACATGGCCTTCCCGCGGATGAACAACCTGTCCTACTGGCTTTACGTCGCCGGGACCTCGCTGGCGGTCGCCTCGCTCTTCGCGCCGGGCGGCGGCACCTGGGGCGACGGCTCGGTCGCTGGTGGTTCAGGCGTGGGCTGGGTGCTCTACCCGCCGCTTTCGGTCAAGGAATCGGGCTTCTCGATGGACCTGGCGCTGTTCGCCGTCCACCTGTCGGGCGCCTCGTCGATCCTTGGCGCGATCAACATGATCACCACCTTCCTGAACATGCGCGCCCCGGGGATGACCATCCACAAGGTGCCGCTGTTCGGCTGGTCGATCTTCGTCACCGCCTGGCTGATCCTGCTGGCCCTGCCGGTGCTGGCCGGCGCCATCACCATGCTGATCACCGACCGCAGCTTCGGCACCACCTTCTTCGATCCCTCGGGCGGCGGCGACCCGATCCTCTACCAGCACATCCTGTGGTTCTTCGGCCATCCCGAGGTCTACATCATCGTGCTGCCCGCCTTCGGCATCATCAGCCAGGTCATCGCCACCTTCTCGCGCAAGCCGATCTTCGGCTACCTGCCGATGGTCTATGCCATGGTCGGTATCGGGGTGCTGGGCTTCGTGGTCTGGGCGCACCACATGTATACCGTCGGCATGTCGCTGACCCAGCAAAGCTATTTCATGATGGCGACCATGGTCATCGCGGTGCCCACCGGCATCAAGGTGTTCAGCTGGATCGCCACGATGTGGGGCGGCTCGATCGAGTTCAAGACGCCGATGCTCTGGGCCTTCGGCTTCCTGTTCCTGTTCACCGTCGGCGGCGTGACCGGTATCGTGCTGTCGCAGGCGCCGCTGGACCGCGTCTACCATGACGGCTACTACGTCGTTGCCCACTTCCACTATGTGATGAGCCTGGGCGCTGTCTTCGGCATCTTCGCCGGGATCTACTTCTGGATCGGCAAGATGTCGGGCCGCCAGTATCCCGAATGGGCGGGCAAGCTGCACTTCTGGATGATGTTCATCGGGTCCAACCTGACCTTCTTCCCGCAGCACTTCCTTGGCCGCCAGGGCATGCCGCGCCGCTATATCGAATACCCCGAAGCCTTCGCCTACTGGAACTGGTGGTCTTCGATCGGCGCCTTCATCTCCTTCGCCTCCTTCCTGTTCTTCATCGGCGTCGTGACCTACACCCTGCTCTGGGGCCGCCGCGTGACCCAGAACAACTACTGGAACGAATACGCCGACACGCTGGAATGGACCCTGCCCTCGCCGCCGCCCGAGCATACGTTCGAGCAGCTGCCGAAGCGCGAGGACTGGGACAAGGGCCACGCGCACTGATCCCTCCGGCAACGGAATGGAAAGGCCCCGGGAGACCGGGGCCTTTTGCTTTTGAAAGAGTGTTCCATACCCCTGCGCAGAGGTTCCGCTGTGGACCTGTCAGCCCGAGACCACGCAAGGCCAGCGCCCGCCCTGCCCTTGCATCCCCTGCCCCTGCCGGGTCATATCGGGTCAACCAACCGGCACATCGGACCGATGCCCTACCAATGGCTTCCCCCCGAAGGCGAGACGAAGCGCCTTCACCTCTGGCCCCACCGCTCGCTGACGCAATCAGGTTTCGTCTGGTTCGTCGGCACCACCGCCGCGCTGATCGCCGTGCCGCTGCTGGCGGTGCTGGGGAACCCGGTGCTTTGGGGGCTGCTGCCCTTCCTTCTGGCCGCGATCTGGGCGATCTGGTTCGCGCTGAGGAAGAACGGCCGCGACCGCGACATCCTCGAGGAACTGGTGCTGTCCCCGGACAGCGTCACCCTTGCCCGCCATGGCCCGAAGGGGCAGCGTCAGGACTGGCAGGCCAACCCGCATTGGGTGCGGGTCGAATGCCACAGGACCGGCGGTCCGGTGCCGAACTACCTGACCCTGAAAGGCGGCCCGCGCGAGGTTGAGATCGGCGCCTTCCTGTCCGAGGAAGAACGGGTCAGACTGCGCGGGGAACTGGCCGAGGCATTGGCCTCCTTCCGCTGACCACCAGCAAGACTCCGATTTTTCGACAAAAAATCGCCCCGGCCTCAGCCGAAGCGCGCCTTGACCAGCGCGCCGACGGCGCCGAAGTCCATCTGGCCGGCGTATTTCGCCTTCAGAACGCCCATCACCTTGCCGACATCGCGGATGCTGGCCGCCCCGGTCTCGGCCACCGCGGCCTCGACCGCCGCCGTCACCTCGGCCGCATCCATCTGGCGCGGCAGGTATTCCTGGATCACCCCGATCTCGGCCAGTTCCTTCTCGGCCAGTTCCAGCCGCCCGCCCTCTTCATAGGCGCGCGCCGATTCCTGGCGCTGCTTGACCATCTTGCCCATGATCGCGGTGATCTCGGCATCCGACACCATCTCCGGCCCGCCGTCCCCGCGCGAGGCGATGTCGCGGTCCTTGATCGCGGCATTGATCAGCCGCAGCGTCGAGAGGCGATCCGCCGCCTTCGCCTTCATCGCTTCCTTCAGCGCCACTTGCAGACGGTCACGCAGTGACATCCCGGCCACTCCCCTGGGTTGCAGATTGCCCAATATAGCCGAAAGCCGCGGGTGCCGCAACCGCGCCGCACCGCGGCAAGATATTGATTACAAGGCAGAAACCATTTCCTCGCCGGACCTTGACCCCGCACGCCCCGGCCTTTAGGTTCCGGCCAATTCGCCAAAGCCCGGAGACTCGCCCCATGCCTGCGCCGCAGACCGCTACCGCCTGCCTCGCACTTGCCGACGGGACGCTGTTCTACGGACAGGGTTTCGGCGCCACCGGCGAGACGGTGGCCGAACTGGTCTTCAACACCGCGATGACCGGCTATCAGGAGATCATGACCGATCCCTCCTACGCCGGGCAGGTCGTCACCTTCACCTTCCCGCATATCGGCAACACCGGCGTGACGGCCGAGGACGATGAGACCGCCGCCCCCGCCGCCGCCGGGATGGTGGTGAAATGGGACCCGACCGAGCCGTCGAACTGGCGCTCCACCGGCGAATTGCGCGGCTGGCTGGAGAAGATCGGCCGCATCGGCATCGGTGGCATCGACACGCGGCGGCTGACCCGGGCGATCCGCCAGCAGGGCGCGCCGCATGTGGCGCTGGCGCATGACCCGGCGGGCAAATTCGACATCGAGAGGCTGGTGGCCAAGGCCCGCGGGTGGAAGGGCCTCGTCGGCCTCGACCTGGCGAAGGACGTGACCTGCGCCCAAAGCTACACCTGGAACGAAAAGCGGTGGGCCTGGCCCGAGGGCTACACCGCGCGGACCACGCCCGGCTTCAAGGTCGTCGCGGTGGACTACGGCGCCAAGCGCAACATCCTGCGCTGCCTGGCCTCGGCCGGGTGCGACGTGACCGTGCTGCCCGCCACCGCCACGGCCGAGGACGTGCTGGCCCTGAACCCCGAGGGCGTCTTCCTGTCGAACGGCCCCGGCGACCCCGCCGCCACCGGCGAATATGCCGTGCCGATGATCCAGGGCGTGCTGAAGGCCGACCTGCCGCTTTTCGGCATCTGCCTCGGCCACCAGATGCTGGCGCTGGCGCTTGGCGCGCAGACCCGCAAGATGGGTCACGGCCACCACGGCGCGAACCATCCGGTGAAGGACCTGACCACCGGCAAGGTCGAGATCACCTCGATGAACCACGGCTTCACCGTGGATGCCGACACCCTGCCGAAGGGCGTGTCGGAAACCCATGTCAGCCTGTTCGACGGCACCAATTGCGGCATCGCGGTGGACGGAAGGCCGGTCTTCTCGGTGCAATACCACCCCGAAGCCAGCCCCGGCCCGCAGGACAGCTATTACCTGTTCGAACGGTTCTCGGCGGCGATGAAGGCCCGGCGCGCGGCCTGATCCGCGCGGATTAACGGCCTGTAAACCTTCCGCACCGATGCTGCCCCGGAAAAGGGGCGGTCATGGCGACGGCACAGCAACTCGAATTTCCGGCAAGACCGCTTCGCCCCGCGCCAGCGGGCGAGGACGGGCTTGCCGCTGCGCTGCTGCGCGAGGGGCTGGTCCGGCCCGAGGATCTGGTGCAATCGCTCTCTGCCCTGCCCCGGCGGCAGGGGCGGCTGCTGGACCTGCTGATCGCCCGCGGGCGGGGGGCCGAAACCGTCCTTCTACAAGCCGCCGCAAGGCATTTCGGCGTGTCCTGCGTCGATCCCACCGCGCCCCTGCCCGAGCCTGCGCTGATCGACGCCATCGGCGCCGCGGATTGCCTGCGTCTCGGCCTCGTGCCCTGGCGGCGGGCGGGGGGCGCCACAGTGGTCGCCACCTCGCGGCCCGAGGATTTCCGGCGCCTGCGCCCCCTTCTGGAACGCGACCTCGGCCCGGTGCTGATGGCCATCGCCCCGGCTTCGTGCATAGAGGCCGCCGTCCATGCCCGCCGTGGCCCGCGGCTGGCGCTGGCTGCCGAGAACCGCGTGGCCGAGGCGGAAAGCGCCCGCGGCTGGGGCCGGCCCGAGGGAAAGGCGGCGCTGGTCTTCGCCGCGCTCATGACGACGACGCTGGCCTGGCTTTCCCCCCTCGGCCTTGCCCACGCGCTTCTCTGCATCGCGCTGGTGTCTCTGGTCTTCTCGATGCTCCTGAAACTTGCGGCGGGCATCGCCGCACTGCGCCGCCCGCCGCCGGAACCGCCGCCCCTGCCGCTGGTGCGCCTGCCTCAGGTCTCGATCATCGTCGCGCTCTACCGGGAAAGCGACATCGCGCCGCGGCTGATCCGCCGCCTGTCGCGGCTGGACTATCCGCGCGAACTTCTCGACGTGGTTCTGGCGGTCGAGGCCGAGGACCGGATGACGCGCGAGGCGCTGGACGCCACCCTCCTGCCGCCCTGGATGCGGGTGATCACCGTGCCGCCGGGGCGGGTGAAGACCAAGCCGCGGGCCCTGAACCTTGCGCTCGACCATTGCCGCGGCGCGATCATCGGCATCTACGACGCCGAGGACGCACCCGAGCCGGGACAGATCCGCAAGGTGGTGGACCGCTTCCACGCCCGCGGGCCGGATGTCGCCTGCCTGCAAGGAGTGCTGGATTATTACAACCCGCGCACCAACTGGCTGTCGCGCTGCTTCACCATCGAATACGCCACCTGGTTCCGGCTGATCCTGCCCGGCATCGCCCGCCTCGGCCTTGCGGTGCCGCTTGGCGGTACCACCCTCTTCTTCCGCCGTTCGGTGCTTGAGGAACTGGGCGGCTGGGATGCCCACAACGTGACCGAGGATGCCGATCTGGGCATCCGGCTGGCCCGCCGGGGCTACCGGACCGAACTGGTGGATACGGTGACGGGGGAAGAGGCGAACTGCCGGGCGCTCCCCTGGATCAAGCAGCGCTCGCGCTGGATCAAGGGCTATATGATGACCTGGGCGGTGCATATGCGGCAGCCGGGTCTGCTGTGGCGGCAACTCGGCGCCCGGCGGTTCATCGGCTTTCAGGTGATGTTCCTCGGCTCCATCCTGCAATCCCTGCTGGCCCCCCTGATGTGGAGCTTCTGGATCCTGCCCCTCGGCCTTTGGCACCCGCTGGCGGCGGCGATGCCGCGGGCGGAACTGCTGCTTATGGTCACGCTGTTCCTGCTGTCCGAGGCGATGAACCTCACGCTGGGCATCGTAGCCCTGAAGCGCAGCGGCCACCGCATCTCGGCCTTCTGGGTGCCGACGCTGCAGCTTTACTTCCCGCTGGCAGCGCTGGCTGCCTACAAGGGCCTGTGGGAGATGATCGCCCGGCCCTATTACTGGGACAAGACCAACCACGGCCTTTTCGACGCCACCGGCCCGCGGGCGTGAGTCAATCGCGCGGCGGCAAGCCGCAAGGCTTTGTCGTGACGGCTGGCGGAGTCCCGTGCCGCCACCGCCGTGATCGGGGCGCTTCGCCCTCCCATGCCGCGGGTTTCCCAAACCAACGGCGAGACCAGAGGCATGCTCAGGGGATACTTATGGACAGATGTAATCAGAGAGACTTCTTCTCCCTTTCACCTGTTCGAAAATATCCCCGCCGGAGGCATCCCGAGCCGGTTGCGCGCTTGCGCGCAGAGGCGAGACAAAGGCTTGCGGCGAAAGCCGCGCAAATCCGCGACCGCCATCACCGGGTACGGATTTCTCCGGCCTCGACCCGCAGCCTCGTCTCGAAGGCACGGCTGATATGGGTCTTCAGCGCCTGATAGGCGGCCTCGCCGTCGCGTGCCGCAATCGCCGCGACGATCTCGTCATGCTCGGCCAGCGCCACCTCGTCGCGCCCCTCGGCGGCAAAGGAGGTGTTGGCCATCAACGCCATCGACCGATGCACCAGATCCAGTTGCTGCACCAGAAAGCGGTTGTGGCTGGCAAGGTGGATCTGCTTGTGAAAGCGCTTGTTGGCCCGGCTGAGCTCCCTCGGATCGCCGCCCAGAAGCGTCCGGTCCTCGGCCACCATGCTTTGCAGCACCCGGATCTCTTCCTCGGTGGCATGGCGCGCGGCCAGCCGGGCGGCCAGCCCCTCCAGCTCGGTCCGCACCGCGTAAAGCTCGGCCAACTGGTTGTGGTCCAGCGAGGCCACGATCAGGCTGCGCCCGTCGCGCGTCAGCATCGCCTGCGTCTCGAGCCGTTGCAGCGCCTCGCGCACCGGGGTCCGCGACACGCCCAGCCTCTCGGCCAGCTCGCTTTCCACCAGCCGGTCGCCCGGCTTGTAGGTCCCGCCCTCGATCTGTTCGAGGATCAGCGTATAGGCATCCTTCTGCACCGCTCTCCCGGCCCTTCTGTCACAATTCCGTCACACGCGGGCGCACCCTAGCCCCCGCCCGCCCCCCGATCAAGCAGGACCGTCCCCCGGATCGGCCCTTTCCAACCGCCGGCCCGCGGCCTATCACTGGCCCCATGCCCCACCATGATTTTTCCCATGTGAAGACCTGGGTCTTCGACCTCGACAACACGCTCTACCCGCCCTCGGCCCGGCTTTTCGACCAGATCGAGGCGAAGATGACCGATTGGGTGATGGCCCGCCTGCAGGTCGGCCGCGAGCACGCCGACCAGTTGCGCCGCCACTACTGGGCGCTTTACGGCACAACGCTGGCCGGGCTGATGGCCGAGCATGACATCGCCCCCGGCGAGTATCTTTCGGCGGTCCACGACATCGACTTCTCGCCCCTCCTGCCCGATCCGGTGCTGGCCGGGCGGCTGGCGGCGCTGCCGGGGCGGCGGATCGTGCATACCAATGCCGATGCCGCCTATGCGCGCCGGGTGCTCAAGGCGCGCGGGCTGGCCGATCTGTTCGACGCCATCTACGGGGTGGAGGAGACCGCCTTCCATCCCAAGCCCGCCCGCGAGGCCTTCGACGCGGTGCTGGCCGCCGACGGGCTGGACCCGGGCCGCGCCGCGATGTTCGAGGACGATCCACGCAACCTTGCCGTGCCGCACACGCTCGGGATGCGCACCGTCCATATCGCGCCCGCGCGGCTGGAGGCGCCGCATATCCACCACCACGCCGAAGACCTGTCGGAGTTCCTCGCCCGGCTGGTCGAAAGCTGACTTCGGGATGCGTCATTCGGTCCGTTGGTCCGGCGGCTGAAATCCTGTATTTTCGGGGCAGCATAAGGAGACCCCGATGACCGCCAGCCGCCACTCTTCCACCCCGCGCGTGTTTCTTGCCATCGCCGTCGTGCTGATCCTGGTGGTTCTGGCGGCGCTGAAATGGGGGGCGGTGGTCTTCACCCTTGCCGCGCTGGCCGCGGTGCCGCTGGTCTTCTGGTTCTTCCTCGCCATCGCCTGGCCCGGCAGTTCGAAGTCCTGACGCCACCGGGCGCTTTGCCGCCTGTTCCTTCCCTTCGCCGCGGCCTATACCGGGGCCGGAAAGGCAGGGGACATGCGTGAAACGACCGATATCCTCGTCTCCGGCGGCGGCATCGCCGGGCTGACCGCGGCGGCGGCCTTCGGGGCGGCAGGGTTCGACGTGATCTGCGTCGACCCCGACCCGCCGGTGACGCAAGAGGATGCCAGTGGATCGGACCTGCGCTCCACCGCCTTCCTTCAGCCCTCGGTCGCCGTCCTGCAGGCGGCAGGCCTCTGGAGCCGCCTCCTACCCTTCGCCGCGCCCTTGCAGGTGATGCGCATCATAGATGCCGGGGGGGCGCTGCCCGAGCCCCGCATCGTCAAGGATTTCGATGCCGCCGAGATCTCGGACCAGCCCTTCGGCTGGAACCTGCCCAACTGGCTCTTGCGGCGCGAGATTTCCGCCCGGCTGGCGGAGATGCCCAACGTGTCCTTCCGCCCCGGCATGGCCGCCGCCGGGCTGTTCACCCGGCAGACCGGGGCGCTGGTGACGCTGTCGGACGGCACCACCGTCGCCGCCCGCATGGTCGCCGCCGCCGATGGCCGCACCTCCACCATGCGGCAGGCGCTCGGCATCCCGGTGAAGACCCTGCGCTACGGCCAGAAGGCGCTGGCCTTCGCCGTGACCCATCCGATCCCGCATGGCAATGTCTCGACCGAGATCCACCGCTCCGGCGGCCCCTTCACCCTTGTGCCCCTGCCCGACCGCGCCGGGAAACCAGCCTCGGCCGTGGTCTGGATGGAGCGGGGACCGGAGGCCGCCCGCCTTGCCGCCCTGCCGCCGGACGCGTTCGAAGCGGCGCTGAACGACCGCTCCTGCGGCATTCTCGGGCCGCTGACGGTGGCATCGCGGCTGACGGCATGGCCGATCATCGCGCAAATCGCCGAACGGATGGCGGGCGAGCGCACCGCCCTTCTGGCCGAGGCCGCCCATGTCGTGCCCCCCATAGGCGCGCAGGGGCTGAACATGAGCCTCGCCGACCTGCGCTGCCTGCTGGACCTTGCCACCGCCGATCCGGCCGGGCTGGGATCGGCGAAGATGCTGGCCGCCTACCATCGCGCCCGTCATGCCGAGGTAAGGCTGCGCGTCACCGGCGTGGATGCGCTGAACCGGGCCTCGATGATGGGCGCGCAGGGGCTGCGCGACCTGCGGGCGGGGGCGCTGGACATGCTTTATTCCATCGCCCCCCTGCGCCGGACGATGATGCGCGCCGGGCTGGGGCTGCGCTGAAACCCGCGTCCCGCTTCACTTTCCGGCCCGCCGCGGCCGATTGCCGGTTCCCCGATTCGGCAATCACTGTTAGTCTTCCATCAATCAAGAATGTCCCGGGCAGTTCAGGCAACGGATGGCTACGCTCACGATCATCACCGTCGCGGGTGTGACCGTCACCGACATGGCCGGTGACGCGCCGCGCAACGGGCCTCCGGTGGTGAATGCGCTCAACGGCGATGCGTTCAGCTGGGAAGTGCCCAACGACCTGAAGCTGACCTTCGACTTCTCGAACACCGCCACGCTGACCTTCTCCGACAGCAACGGCATCCTGTCGGACGATCCCTACAACAACGCCGATGTCATCGACCAGCAGCTGACCCAACCCGTCACCATCGGCGGGCAGACATGGACGCCCTCGGCCTCGACCATCCGCTGGCAGTCACCCCCGCCGGTGACGGTCGAGGATGAATACCACGTCATCCTTTTCGACGACCACGGCAACGCCTATGAGATGGTGGGCGTGTCGATCACCACGGGCTACCAGACACAGGTCGCCGGCATCGCCTTTCTGGGCGAGGCACCGCCGCCCGGGACCACGCTCTACTACATCCAGGGCCAGTCCACCTACAACGGCTCGACCTCCTCGCCCATCGCCGACCTGACCGTCGATCCCTCCGTCGCGCCCTGTTTCCTGCGCGGCAGCCTGATCGAGACGCCGCAGGGCCCGCGCCCGGTCGAGACGCTGGCAGAGGGCGATCTGGTGATGACGCTGGATCACGGGCCGCGGCCGGTCCGCTGGGCGGGGTCGTCAAAGGTGCCGGGAACCGGGCGGCTGGCGCCGGTGCGGATCGCCGCCGGGCATCTGGGCAATGCGCGCGACCTGTGGCTGTCGCCCAACCATCGCGTGCTGGTCCGCGGCCCGCTGGCCGAACTGCTGTTCGGCGAGGCCGAGGTGCTGGTCGCCGCCCGCCATCTGGCCGACGGTCGCCGGGTGCGGGCAGAGCCGCAGGCGGAGGTGGAGTATTTCCACCTCCTGCTGGACGACCACCAGATCCTGCTGGCCGAGGGCGCCCCAGTCGAAAGCCTCTACCTGGGCCGGCAGGCCCTCGTGGCGCTGGATGCCGAGGCCCGGGCCGAAATCGGCGCCATCTTCCCCGACAGCCCCTGGACGCAGGGCCTGATCCGGCCCGAGATCGGCGCCCGCGAAGGCCGCCTGCTGCGGGTGGCCTGACGGGGGGTGTTTTCGTCGCCCCCCGCGCCCCGGGTGCAATATCAGAGAATGCCCTCTGCCGCCCGTTCCAGCCGGGCCACGGTGCCCTCAACGTCCTTCAGCTTGTCCAGCCCGAACAGCCCCAGCCGGAAGGTGCGGAATTCGGCACCCTCGCCCACCTGCAGCGGCACGCCCGCCGCGATCTGCACGCCCTTCTCGCGGAACTTCGCGCCGCTCTGCACGCCCGGGTCCTCGGTGAAGCTGACCACCACGCCCGGGGCCTGGAAGCCCTCGGCCGCGACCGATTTCACCCCGCGCGCGGCCAGCATCGCCCGCACCGCACGGCCAAGCGCCCATTGCGCCTCGCGCGCCGCCTCGAAGCCCATGGCCTTCGTCTCGGCCATGGCGTCACGCATCCCAAGGATGGCGTCGGTCGGCATGGTGGCATGATAGGCATGGCCGCCGCCCTCATAGGCCGCCATGATGCTGCGCCATTTCTTCAGGTCCAGCGCGAAGGAATTGGACGCCGTTTCCTCCAGCCGCTTCTCCGCCGCCGCCGACAGGACCACGATCCCGGCGGAGGGAGAGGCCGACCACCCCTTCTGCGGGGCCGAGATCAGCACGTCCACGCCGGTCTTCGCCATGTCCACCCAGATGCAGCCACTGGCGATGCAGTCCAGCACCATCAGCGCCCCCACCTCATGCGCGGCGGCGGCCAGCTTCGCCACGTAATCGTCGGGCAGGATGATGCCGCTGGAGGTCTCCACATGCGGGGCGAAGACGGCATCCGGCTTCACCGCATGGATCTTCGCCACCACTTCCTCGATGGGCGGCGGGGCATAGGCCGATTGCGGCGCGTTGCCCGACGCCCGGGCCATCGCCACATGGGTCTCCGCCGCGAATCCGCCCGCCTCGAAGATCTGCGTCCAGCGGTAGCTGAACCAGCCGTTCCTGACGATCAGCGCCCTGCCCTGCCCGAACTGCCGCGCCACGGATTCCATCGCATAGGTGCCGCCACCGGGAACCAGCGCCACGGCGCTGCCGTTGTAGACCTCTTTCAGCAGGGCGGAGACATCGCGCATCACGGTCTGGAACCGCGCCGACATGTGGTTCAGGCTGCGGTCGGTAAAGACCACCGAGAATTCCTCAAGCCCCTCGGGGTCGATATGGGCGTGCAATCCGGGCATCGGTTCCTCCTTCTGTCGGGGCGAGTGTCGGCGGTCGCGCCGGGAACCGCAAGGGCCGTCGGCAGGTGCTACCCCCGCCCGCTGACCCTGTGCTGCGCCCGGGCCAGCCAGTCCGGGCTGATCTCCACTCCCCAGCCCGGCGCATCGGTCACCAGCGCATTGCCGTCGCGGATCGCATAGGGGTCCCCCAGGAACAGCCCCTCCTGCCAAGGGTAGTAATCCGGCCCCTCGATGGAGAATTCCAGATATTTCCCGGCATTCGGGATCGCCCGCAGCAGGTGCATGGTGCAGATCGTCACCATCCCCAGGTTCGCCGCATGTGGCGTCACCGGCAGCCCGGCGGCATGGCCCATCCGGCAGACCTCCAACGTCCGGCAGATGCCGCCCATATACATGATGTCGGGCTGCAATATGTCCACCGCGCCATGCTCGATCGCCAGCTGCCATGCGGTCAGTTCGCAATCCTGCTCGCCCCCTGCCACGTCGATCTTCAACGCGCGGCGCACCTCGGCGGTCTGGTCGACTTCCCAATAGGGACAGGGTTCCTCGAAATGGCCGATGCCGTGGTCTTCCAGCATCCGGCCCACCTCGATGGCCCGCGCGGGGGAGTAGCAGGAGTTGCCGTCCACCAGCTTGTCCACCCCGTCACCAAGCGCGTTCGACACCACCGGGATCACCTCTTCCGTCCGCCCCGGCCATTCGTCGCGGTCGCGCCCGCATTCGGCACCGACCCGCCACTTGAAGGCGGTGAAGCCATGCGCATCGCGCAGCCGCAGGAAGCGCGCAGCCTCCGCCTCGGGGGTGATGTCGCGCTTCATGGACGAGGCATAGGCCCGCACCGGCCCTGCCGAGCCGCCCAGCAGTTCCGCCACCGGCTTGCCCTGCACCCGGCCCATCAGGTCCCACACCGCGGTATCCAGCCCCGCCTGCGCCCGACGCAGGTAGCTGCCGGGGAACTTGTGCTCGCGCTCGCCGATCAGCCGCAGCGTATCCTCAAGATCCTCGACCCGGGTGCCAATCGCATGGGGCGCGACCTGCCGGTGGAACACCTCGGCGGTGATGTCGGCCATGTAGGTGGAGCACTGGCCCCAGCCGAAATCGCCGGTATCCGCCGTCACCTTGACGAAACAGACATATTCGGTGCCGAAGGTTTCAAGTCTGGCGATCTTCATCCGCGTCTCCCGTTTTCCGCGGTCAGGCTATCCGTCGCGGATCACCCTTTCACGACCGTTTCCGCCACCCCCAGCGGGCCGGGGCGTCGTTCTTCGGTCAGAAGGACATTGGCCTCGACGTTCCCCACCCCCGGCAGGGTCATGATCCGGCGGCGCAAGACCCGCTCGAAATCCGCGATGTCGCGGGCGACGACGCGCAGGCGGTAGTCGAACAGGCCAAGGACATGCTGCACCACCTGCACCTCGGGGATGGCGGTGACGGCGCGCTCGAAATCCTCGAGGCTGACACGGCCGCGGGTGGCCAGCTTGATGCCCAGGAAGACGGTGACGCCGAAGCCCAGCGCGGCGCGGTCCACCACCACCCGGCGGCCGGCGATCACCCCCGCCTCCTCCATCCGACGCACCCGGCGCCAGGCGGCGGGCTGCGACAGGCCGAAGCGGCGGCCCAGTTCCCCCGCCGACAGCGTGGCATCCTGCGCCAGCGCCCGCAGGAAGGCGCGGTCGGTGTCGTCGAGGTCGATCATACCGGCAATCCCTCCGTCTCGCGGATGGTGGCGATCAGCATCAGCGCGTCGATCTCGGCGATATGCGGCAGGGTCAGGATCTTGCGGCGGTAGATCTCCTGATAGGCGGCCATGTCGCGGGCGATCACCGTCAGGCGGGCATCGACGCGGCCGAGGAAGGTCTCGATCGTGGTCACCTCCGGCACCTCGCGCGCCGCCGCCAGAAAGTCGTCGAAGGCGCGCGGGTCGGTCTTGTCCAGCGTGAAGCGCAAGCTGACCTCGACCTCGTAGCCCAGGCGCCGCCAGTCGATCACCGCCTGCTGCCCCTGCACCACCCCCGCCGCCGCCAGCTTCTCCAGCCGCCGCCAGCAGGTCGCGGTGGTCACGCCCGCCCGCCCCGCCAGATCGGCGGTGGAAAGGGTGGGTTCGGCCAGCAGATGGCGCAGGATGCGGCGGTCGGTGTCGTCAAGCATGAAAATTTCAGTAAATCCTTATTTTGCGAATTACTATACCCGATAATTTCATAAATTCTGAAAATTTGCACTCACCCTCGCGCCCCGATCCCTAGATTGCCTCTCCAGACATCACTGGAAAGGACGCCCCGATGCGCGTTTACTACGACCGCGACTGCGACGTGAACCTGATCAAGAACCTCAAGGTCGCCATCCTCGGCTACGGCAGCCAGGGCCATGCCCATGCGCTGAACCTGCGCGATTCCGGCGCGAAGAACGTGGTCGTCGCCCTGCGCGAGGGCAGCCCTTCCGCCAAGAAGGCCGAGGGCGAGGGCCTGAAGGTCATGGGCATCGCCGAAGCCGCCGCATGGTGCGACCTGATCATGTTCACCATGCCCGACGAGCTTCAGGCCGAGACCTACAAGAAATACGTCCATGACAACCTGCGCGAAGGCGCGGCCATCGCCTTCGCCCACGGCCTGAACGTCCACTTCGGCCTGATCGAGCCGAAGAAAGGCGTCGACGTCATCATGATGGCGCCGAAGGGCCCCGGCCATACCGTGCGCGGCGAATACACCAAGGGCGGCGGCGTGCCCTGCCTCGTGGCCGTCCACAACGACGCCACCGGCAAGGCGCTGGAAATCGGCCTTTCCTACTGCTCCGCCATCGGCGGCGGCCGGTCCGGCATCATCGAGACCAACTTCCGCCAGGAATGCGAGACCGACCTGTTCGGTGAGCAGGCCGTGCTCTGCGGCGGTCTGGTCGAACTGATCCGCATGGGCTTCGAAACGCTGGTCGAAGCGGGCTACGAGCCCGAGATGGCCTATTTCGAATGCCTGCATGAGGTGAAGCTGATCGTGGACCTGATCTACGAAGGCGGCATCGCCAACATGAACTACTCGATCTCGAACACCGCGGAATACGGCGAATATGTCTCCGGCCCGCGCATCCTGCCCTATGACGAGACCAAGGCCCGGATGAAGGCCGTCCTGCGCGACATCCAGACCGGCAAGTTCGTGCGCGACTTCATGCAGGAAAACGCCGTCGGCCAGCCGTTCTTCAAGGCCACCCGCCGCCTGAACGACGAACACCAGATCGAGCAGGTGGGCGAGAAGCTGCGCGCCATGATGCCCTGGATCTCGAAGGGCAAGATGGTGGACAAGGCGCGGAACTGATCGCAACCCGCATCGCATGACAGGGGCCGGGGCAGATGCCCCGGCCCTTTTCACATCCGGCCGCCCCCTGGCGAGGACCTGCACCCAAGCCTTCTTCACGCGGGAAACATGCTTTCCGATAACCGCCGGACGGGCAGACAAGCGCCGCCCGAGGGGGCAACTTCCCCCTGCTTGACAAGCGTTCCCCAGCGCGCCACCCCTGCAAGGTGTTGAACAAGGGGTGGCCATGGTAACCGTTCTCATTCTTATGCCGACCAGCGGGCACATCGACACTCCCGCCGTCCATAGCCTTCTGGAACTGACCCAGGCCCTTTCCCGGCGGCGCATCGCCTTTGCCCTGAAGACCTACGAATGGTCGGACCTGGTATTCTCGCGCAACTACCTGATGTCCTGTTTCCTGGCCCAGAAGCATTTCACCCATGCACTGCTTCTGGACAGCGACATGAGCTATGAGCCGCAACTGGTCTTCGACCTGCTCGACTTCGACGCCGATTTCACCTGCGCCGCCTATCCGCAACGCCAGATGCGATGGAACACCTTCCGCGCGCTCATCGAACGCGAGGCAGAGAAGCCGCCGCAGGACCGCGCACCCACCGGCAAGCTCCTTGCCAAATCCCTGCGCTACAACATCTCCGAGACCTTCGAGCTGGACCAACCTTGGCCATATGAGGCGCGCAACGGCTTTCGCAAGGTTCCAGGCGCCGGCACCGGCTTCATGCTCATCCGCCGCATAGTGCCCGAACGCATGGTCGAGACCGGTGCCGCCCTGCCCGTCCCCGACCTCAACGGCGCCAGGTTTCCCGGCGCGGATTTCCACGATTTCTTCAGCCATCTGCGCGGCCGAGGCGGCAAGATCATGCGTGGCGAGGACATATCGTTCTGCCACCGCTGGATCGAAGGCTGCGGTGGCGAGATATGGTGCCATGAGACCGCGCGGGTCATCCACCACGGCTCGATTGCCTATTACGGCGACTATGCTCTCGCCACCAAGCCGACAGCCCCGGCGGCTGACACCGGTCCCGCCTAGTTCTGCCCCGCCGGAGCGGACAGAGTTCTCAGACCGCCGCCTGCACCGCGCCGACGATCCCGTCCACCACTTCCGCCAGCAGCGCCTCGTCCTCGCATTCCGCCATCACCCGGATCAGAGGCTCCGTCCCCGACTTGCGGATCAGGATACGGCCCTTGCCGTCGATCCGCGCCTCGTTGGCGGCGATGGCGGCCTTCACGCTGTCCGCCTCCAGCGGCCGGGCGCCTTCGGCGAAACGGACGTTCTTCAGCATCTGCGGCACGGTCTCGAACTGGCGCACCAGCGCGCTGGCCTTGTCGCCGGTCCGCACCATCTCGGCCAGGAATTGCAGCGCGGCGATCAGGCCGTCGCCGGTGGTGGCATAGTCGGTCATCACGATATGGCCCGACTGTTCGCCGCCAAGGTTCCACCCGCCCTTGCGCATCGCCTCGACGACATAGCGGTCGCCCACCGCCGTCCGTTCCAGCCGCAGGCCGCGGCCGGTCAGGAACCGCTCAAGCCCCAGGTTCGACATCACGGTCGCCACCAGAGTGCCGCCCTTCAGCCGCCCCTCCTCGGCCCAGCGGGCGGCCAGAAGCGCCATGATCTGGTCGCCGTCCGCCACACGGCCATGTTCGTCAAGGATCATCACCCGGTCGGCGTCACCGTCCAGCGCGATGCCGACATGGGCGCCATGGGCCACCACCGCCTCGGCCGCGGTCTCGGTATGGGTGCTGCCGCAGCGGTCGTTGATATTGGTGCCATTGGGCGCGACGCCGATGGGGATCACCTCGGCCCCCAGTTCCCACAGCACCTCGGGCGCGGCGCGGTAGGCCGCGCCATTGGCGCAATCGACCACCACCTTCAACCCGTCCAGCCGCAGGCCCGGCGGGAAGCTGGTCTTGACGAATTCCTGATACCGCCCGCGCCCGTCCTCGATCCGCTTGGCCCGGCCGATGTTGCCGGCCTGCGCCAACTGGATCTCGCCTTCCAGGATCGCCTCGATCTCGGCCTCGGCGGCGTCGGACAGCTTGAAGCCGTCGGGGCCGAAGAACTTGATGCCGTTGTCCTGATGCGGGTTGTGGCTGGCCGAGATCATCACGCCCAGATCGGCCCGCATCGACCGGGTGAGGAACCCCACCCCCGGCGTCGGCACCGGGCCGAGCAGCAGCACGTTCATGCCGGTGCTGGTCAGCCCCGCGGTCAGGGCGTTTTCCAGCATGTAGCCGGAAAGGCGGGTGTCCTTGCCGATCACCACCCGATGCGCGGCGGAGCCGTCGCGGCGGAAATAGCGCCCCGCCGCGGCGCCAAGCCGCAGCGCCACCTCGGCCGTCATCGGGAAGCTGTTGGCCTGCCCGCGCACCCCGTCGGTGCCAAAGAGTTTCCGGCTCATGCTTCACCTCCGTTCACGGCCTGCCACAGCAGCAGCGCCTGCCGCGTCTCGGCCACGTCATGGACCCGTATCATCTGCACCCCCTGCGCCACGCCCGACAGCGCCACGGCGATGGACCCCGGCATCCGCGCCTGCGCCTCGGCCCCGCCGCCGATGCTGCCGATAAAGCGCTTGCGGCTGGCGCCCAGCAGCACCGGACAGCCGAGACCGTGGAGCAAGGACAGCCCCCGCAGCAGCGCAAGATTGTGCTGGACGGTCTTGCCGAAGCCGATGCCGGGGTCCAGCGCGATCCTGTCGCGCGGAATGCCAGCGGCCTGCGCCGCCGCCAGCCGTTCGGCCAGCCAGTCGTAGACATCCAGCAGCACATCGTCATAGCGCGGATCGGCCTGCATCGTCTCGGGCGTGCCTTGATGGTGCATCAGGATGACCGGCGCATCCCTGGCCGCGACCAGCGGGCCAAGGGCGGGATCGTATGTCAGCGCGGCCACGTCGTTGACGACCTGCGCCCCCGCCCCAAGCGCCGCCGCAGCCACCGCGGCCTTGCGGGTGTCGATGGATATCGGAACTTGCAGCCCGCCTTCCCGCAGCGCGGCGATCACCGGGGCGGTGCGGGAGATTTCCTCTTCCATCGGCACCGGCTCTGCCCCCGGCCGGGTGCTTTCGCCGCCGATATCCAGAATGTCGGCCCCTGTCGCCATGGCCCGGGCCTGCGCCAGCGCATCGTCCGCCGCAAGGAACCGCCCGCCGTCCGAGAAACTGTCGGGCGTGACGTTCAGGATGCCCATGATCCGCGGCCCGGCCATGGACAGCCCGGCGAAATCGGCGCGCGGGGTGGTCAGCGCCTCAAGCGCCGCGCCCGCCTCGGCCGCAGGGACCACTTCGCCCGCCCGCCCCCGCTCCAGCCGTTCGACCTGCGCGAACCACAAGCCTCCGCCCGCCAGCGGCACCGCGCCTTTCGGCCGGGCCGCCCCGGATTGCACAAGGGGACGCCAGTAGATCATGCGTCCGGGGATGCCGGATGCCACAAGGGTTGGCAAGGGGGAAGGCTCAGGCTCGTTCGACCGGAACGCGGCTTCCCGCCGGAAGTGAAACAGGCCCGTGAACCAGCAGACCCTGCGCCGCCAGTTCCTCGGCCAGCCACAGCGCAAGCGCCACCGGATCGGTGGCCTTCGGCCCGTCCACCGCGTCCAGCACGATCTTCGACGGCGCCCAGACCACCGAACGCCCCCGCTTCACCGCCCAGTCGATCTCGGTCCGCGAGGCCACCACGACGCAGCGCGGGTCGCGGGCAGCCAGCGCCCAGGCGTTCTGTTCGATCGCCAACAGGTCGATGCGGCGCTGCGTGGGCTTGTGGCCGGTGACGGGGCGCGGGAAATCCGGCAGGCCGACGCAGAAGACCACAGGCGCCCCGCGCGACAGGATGGCGTCGATCCGCGCGGCAAGGCCCGGATCGGCGGCGCTGGCGTTGTCGAGGTAGACCACCAGCGGATGCACGGCCTCTCCCTCGGCCCGCAGCGGCACCTCGGCGCGGCTCCGCACGATCTCCACCCCCAGGGCATAGGGGCCGACATCCAGCTTTTCGATGCGGATGAAGGCGCGCATGGCCTGCGGCTCGGCCAGGATGCGCTCGGCCAGCCGTTCGGCCAGCGTTTCCAGCAGGTTCAGCCGCTCCTCGGCCAGTTCATCCGCGATGGCCTCGGTGATCCGGTCATAGGACAGGATACGGTCCACGTCGTCATCCAGCGGCGCGGGCGCGGGCCGCACCTCGACCACCACGTTGAAGCGCAGGCGCTGCTTGTGGCCGCGTTCCTTCTGGAAAGCGCCGATATCGGCCTCGACCACATGGTCACGCAAGCTGATCCGGTCGCGCGGATCCGCCCCGGCCGAGGCTTCGGCCCGCTCTTCGGGATGGGCGAAGGCAAGCTTCGTATCGGTGGTCATCGCGGCCCCTCCCGGCGCGTCGGGCGATTGCCTTGCCCTTGCCCCAATGTGGCGGGCAAGGCAAGCACCGTCACGTCAACCGGGGTCAGGCGCCGGGCTGGCGGTAGAACACATGCGCGCCGATGGTGGCGGTATGCTTGAACTTGCGCGCCCAGCCGGGGCGCACGGCCCGGGTGTGGAAATGCGTCGCCCCCTCGGTCAGCAACCGCGGCGCCCCGTCCAGCATGACGCGGGCGATGCGGGCGGCGCGGTCGCGGCTGGCCCGGTCGCGCATGTTGTCCGAATTGCCGTCGCAGACATAGGAGAAGGCGCAGGCCCCGCTGCCCCGCTGCTTCACGACACCGCAGACCGAGCGCGGATAAAGCCCCGAGTCGACCCGGTTCAGGATCACCTCGGCCACGGCGAACTGGCCCTTGATGCTTTCGCCGCGGGCCTCGAAATACAGCGCCTCGGTCAGGCATTGCCAGTCCGACCCGCCTTCAGGCGCGGGCAGGGCCGCCAGCCAGGCCGCATCGTAGCGGACACCGGGCTCCAGCCTAGGCTGGATCTTCTTCAGCTTCACCTTCGGCGGCGCTTCGGGCGCGGCCTTCGCCGGCCCGGCGGCGATGGCGCCAAGCGCGCCATCGGGCAGCCGTTGCAACCCCTTGCGCTCAAGGCCCAGAAGGTCGCCCATCTGCAGGCCGATCTGGCCGGAAGGCGTGTTCTTCGTGCTGACCGAAATGTCGGCCGCTGCTTGGTTGGCGGCTGCGCCCAGGGTCATCGAGATGACCACAAGGGCGGGTGCCGCGTGCCTGACCAGGCGGTTCATGGCAGGTTCCCGTATGTTACCCCCAGCGTGACACAGCACCGTCACGCAACAGAGGCGGGGCTTACGGGCATTGGACGGGGCGGGTCTACGGCATGATGCAGAAATGCCACGAAAATTGGCAGAATCTCGGCAGGAATCTGCCGACAAAGCTAATGTTTCAGGTTAAGAAACAATTACAAACACATGATATTGCGCAAGATTACGGTTTATCCACACGATCTTTCAACGCCAGATGCGCTGCCGCCAGCCGCGCCATCGGCACCCGATAGGGGCTGCAGGAGACATAGTCGAAGCCCGCGCGGCGGCAGAAGTCGATTGATTCGGGGTTGCCGCCATGCTCGCCGCAGACGCTCAGCGTCAGGTCGGGGCGGGTGAGGCGGCCGCGTTCAGCGCCCATCAGCAGCAACTCGCCCACCCCGTCCACGTCAAGGATATGGAACGGGTCCTCTGGGTAGACGCCCTGCTGGACGTAGGTGTTCATGAACCGCCCGGCATCGTCGCGCGACAGGCCGTAGGTCATCTGCGTCAGGTCGTTGGTGCCGAAGGACAGGAAAGCCGCATGTTGCGCGATCTCGCCCGCCCGCAATGCAGCGCGCGGAGTTTCCACCATCACGCCCAGCTTGTAGTCGAAATCGGCCTTGGCCCTGGTCCGCACCATCGCGGCCACCGCGTCGATCCGGGTCTTCACCATCTCGACCTCGCGCCGGGCCGAGACCAGCGGGATCATCACTTCGGGCACCACCGGGGCACCGCGGCGGGCGCTTTCGATCGTCGCCTCGAAGATCGCCTGCGCCTGCATGTCGTAGATTTCCGGCAGCACCACCCCCAGCCGCACCCCGCGCATCCCCAGCATCGGGTTCACTTCGCGCAGCGCATCGGCCCGGCGGGTAACTTCGGAAAGCGGACGGTCCAGCGCCTCGGCCAGGCCGCGCAGCCCCTCGCGGTCATGCGGCAGGAATTCGTGCAGGGGCGGATCGAACAGGCGGATGCAGACCGGCAAACCTTGCATGATCTCGAACAACTGCACGAAATCCTCGCGCTGCATCGGCAGCAGCCGCGCCAGCGCCGCGGCCCGGTCGCCGGGGCTGTCGGCGAAGATCATCTCGCGCATCACCACCAGCCGATCTTCCTCGAAGAACATGTGCTCGGTGCGGCACAGGCCGATGCCCTGCGCCTCGAACCGACGCGCGGTGGCGGCGTCCGAGGGCGTGTCGGCATTGGCCCGGATGCCGATGTCGCGGAACTGGTCGGCCCAGGACAGCAGCAGCTTGAACGAATCGTCCAGCGCCGGGGGCAGCATCGCCGCGACGCCCGCCAGCGCCTCGCCCTTCGATCCGTCCAGCGTGACCACATCTCCCTCGCCGAACACCCTTCCGTCGGCCGCGGTCAGCTTGCGGTCGCGGGTGTCCAGCCGCATGTCGGAGGCGCCCACCACGCAGGGCAGGCCGAAACCTCGGGCGATCACCGCCGCGTGGCTGGTCATGCCCCCCCGTTCGGTCAGCACCGCCGCCGCCGAATGCATGCCACGAATATCCTCGGGCGCGGTCTCGCGGCGGACAAGGATGCAGGCCTCGCCCCGCGCCGCAGAAGCCTGCGCCGCGTCCGAGGTGAAGACCAGCTTGCCGGTCGCCGCCCCGGGCGAGGCCGCGATGCCGCGGGCGATCACGTCGCGGGCGCCGCGCGGGTCGACCTGATGGTGCAACAGCTCCGACAGCGCCCGGGGTTCCACCCGCAGCACCGCCTCTTCCTTCGGGATGATGCCATCCTCGGCCAGCGCCACGGCGATGCGCAGCCCGGCGCGCGCCGAGCGCTGCACCTTCACCGCATCCAGCACGGCCAGGCGGCCGTCCTCGATGGTGAACTCGATCTGCATCTCCTCGCGCAGCCGTTCGCGGCAGGTCGCGCCGAAGCCCTGCAATTCGGCGAACAGCGCCGGGGCGGCGTCTTCCAGCGACGGCCCGCGCTTGTCGCGGGTCAGGAACAGCGCCTCCTGCACCTTCAGCGCATCGCGGCCCTGGCTCTGGCCCAGATAGCGGCCCGTCACCTGCGGCAGGCCCGTCACCGGATCGACGAACTGGATCACGCCCGAGCCGGAAATCCCCTGCCCGATGCCCTGCGCCATTTCCTGCACCACCAGCCCGAGCGCCGCCTCCACCGGCGCGCCCTTGGCCTGGCGCAGCAGGCGGGCGGAGGTTCCTTCCCAGGCACGGGCCATCGAGCGCAGCACTTCGGACAGTTGCCGGGCCGGATCCTGCGGGAAAGGGTCGTCGGTCTCGATCTCGTAAAGCCGCAGGACCTCGCGCAGCGCGCCGGAACCTGGCTTGATGTCCTCGAACACATCAGGGTCAAGCCGTGCGACATGAATGGCGTAGGATTGCACAAATCGAACATAGAGCGCATCGGCAGCGGTTTCGCCATGCGTCTCGGCCAGCCTTGCGTGGCGCTTGGCGTTCAGCCCGATGTTCAGGATCGTCGCCGGCCCGCCCCAGTCCGGGTTGGCGGGCGAGGGGCGGACAGAGACCAGCGGCCCGTCGCCGAAAAGGTCAAGGATACCCGCCGCATCCACCCCATGCCCCGCCGCGATGGCGCGCACCGTAGCCGCGGGCAGCGCCACCGACTTCGGCACCGGCAGGTCCAGCCGGATCAGCCGTTGCAGGCATTTGGCACGCCATCCATGCTCCCCTGTCCCGATGCGGGTCGAGGGGGTGATCTCGGCATATTCCAGAATCGGGTCGTGTTTCTGCACCGCGGCACCTTTCGCGCCCGCAGCATACGCCGCCTGCGCTTTCACGCAAGCGTAACATATTCACGCAGGTTTCAGCCCTCGATGCGCGAAAGATCGGCAACGCCGGAACAAACGGCACGGATACGGTGCAGCAGGTTCAGCCGGTTCCTGCGCAGCACTTCGTTGTCCGAGTTGATCTGCACCGCAGTGAAGAAGGCGTCGATGGGCGCGCGCAGCGCCGCCATCGCGGCCATGGCGGCGGGGAAGTCCTCTGCGGCCATCGCCGGGCCGATTTTCGCCTCGGCCTCGTCCAGCGCTGTGAACAGCGCGCGCTCCTCGGGGCCTTCGGCATATTTCGGATCGGCGCCGAAGGAATATTCGACGCCATCCTTGGCCTCGGCTTGGGTCAGGATGTTGTTCGCCCGCTTGAAGCCCTGGATCAGGTTCTGGCCGTCTTCGGTCTTCAGCGTGGCCGCCAGCGCCTCGGCCCGCTTCACCAGCAGGGTGAGGTCGTCGTTGCCGGGCATGGCGAGGCAGGCGTCGATCACGTCATGCCGGATGCCCTGATCGCGGAGGTAGACCTTGAGCCGGTCGTGGAAGAAGGAGAGGAGGTCAGTATTGGTCGCCGCTTGCCACCCTTCGGGCAAATCAGTGATGTCATGCACTTTAACGATAGTTTCCAGATGGCCAAGTTGCCCCTTCACTACCATTTGCCGAAGCCCAACCCGCGCCCCATTCCCCAGCACCAGCCGGATCACCCCCAAGGCCGCCCGCCTCAAGGCAAACGGGTCCTTGCTCCCCGTGGGTTTCTCGTCGATCGCCCAGAACCCGGTCAGCGTGTCCAGCTTGTCGGCCAGCGCCACGGCGACGCTCACCGGCTCCACCGGCACCGAATCCCCCTCGCCCTTCGGGCGCCAGTGATCCCGCGCGGCATCGGCCACCGCGGGCTTTTCCCCGGCCTCCAGCGCGTAATACCGCCCCATCACGCCCTGAAGTTCAGCGAATTCGCCGACCATGCCCGAGCGCAGGTCCAGCTTGGCGATCCGCGCCGCGCGTTCGGCGTCATCGGCATCCGCCCCGACCAAGGGCGCGATCTCGCGCGCCAGCGCGGCGATGCGGTCGATGCGGTCGGCCTGCGAGCCCAGCTTGTTGTGGAAGGTGACGGATTTCAGCCCCTCGGCCCACTCGCCCATGCCTGCCTTGGCCACCCGCAGGTCGTTTTCCCAGAAGAACCGCGCGTCCGACAGCCGGGCGGCCAGCACCTTCTGGTTGCCCTTCAGGATCGTCGCGCCATGGTCCGGCGCCTCGATATTGGCCACGGTCACGAAGCCCTCGATCCGGCCGGTCTTCGGGTTGCGCACCGAAAAGAACTTCTGGTGCTCCTTCATCGAGGTTTGCAGGACCTCGGGCGGCAGGGCCAAAAACTCATCACCGATCCGTCCCATCAGCGGCACCGGCCATTCCACCAGCCCGGCCACCTCGGCCAGCAGGCTCCTGTCCTCGACCAGTTCCAGCCCCTGCGCGAAGGCAAGGTTCTGGGCCGAGGACCAGATCGCCGCCTCCCGCTCGCCCTGATCAAGCATCACCTTCGCCCGCCGCAGCTTCGCCGCGTAATCGTCGAAGCCGGTGACGGAGAACCGCCCCGGAGCCATGAAGCGATGGCCTTCGGTCGTGTTGCCCGCGGCGATCCCCTCGACCGTCATCGGCACCACATTGGCCCCGCCTTCATCCGACAGGATGCAGAGGACGGAATGCAAAGGCCGCACCCAGCGCAAGGAGCCCGCGCCCCAGCGCATCGACTTCGGCCAGGGGAAGGCGCGGATCGTCGCTTCCAGCACCTCGGCCACGATCTCCGCCGCCTTTCGGCCCGGTTTCTCGATGGTGGCGAACCAGACCTCGCCCTTCTTGTCGGCGCGTTTCTCCAACTGATCGACCGTCAGCCCGGTGGAACGCAGGAACCCCTCCAGCGCCGCCGCGGGGGCCGAGACGTTCGGCCCCTTCCGCTCTTCCCGCACGGCGCGCGATTCCGCCGTCAGCCCCTCCACCGCCAGCACCAAGCGGCGCGGCGTGGAAAACGCCCCGGCCGAGGCATAGGTCAGCCCGGCCTCGACCAGACCGTCCGTCACCGCCTTCTTCAGCACCTCGCGCGCCATGCCCTGCATCCGCGCGGGGATTTCCTCGGAGAAGAGTTCGATCAGCAGGTCGGGCATCAGTTGCTCCGTTCGGGGGGCGGCGGGCAGGTGTCGGGCAGGTCGCGGCCATCGTAGAAGGCCTTGCCGCATTCGTTGATCTGGTGCCAGGCGAAGGCCCGGCCATCGGGGAAGACGGCGACCACGCGGTCCATGCCGTAATGCGGCAGGTGTTCGGACAGGAAGGCCAGCGCCTCGCCCGCCTCAAGCGCCTCGCCGATCTTCCGCGCATCGTAGCAGCCGAACCAGCCGGGGCCGTTGGTGGGTTCCGGCACGTCGTAGAGGCGGTAATTCTCGGTCAGCATGGCCTGCGAGAGGGGCGTGGTGAAACAGGCCCGGAAGCGCAGCGGGGAACTGTCCGCGTCGATCCCCTTCACGTCGTCGGCCAGAATCGCCTCGGGCACATCGCCCACCACCGGCATCAGCCGGATCTCGTTGCCCGGCTCGAACACCACCTCGTCGTAGAAGGCATAGACCTGCAGCCAATACATGGCGATGCCGGCCACAAGCGCCGTCACCACGATAGCCCCCGCCGCCAGCTTGCCCGCATTCACGCCCCCGCCTCCGCATCGGCCCCGGCCTCGGTCAGGCGGAAGGCATCGGCGCATTTCTTCGCCAGCGCGCGGACGCGGCCGATATAGGCTTGGCGTTCCGTGACCGAGATCACCCCCCGCGCGTCCAGCAGGTTGAAGATATGGCTGGCCTTGATGGTCTGGTCATAGGCCGGATGGGCCATGACGATATGCTTGCCGGTCTTCGGATCCTCGGCGGGAAAGTCCAGCAGGCGCTGGCATTCGGCCTCGGCATCCTCGAAATGGCGGAACAGCATCTCGGTGGTGGCGCCGTCGAAATTGTGGCGCGAGTATTCCTCTTCGGTCTGGCGGAAGATATCGCCATAGCTCAGCGGGATCGGCGCCGAGGGATCGTTGAACGGCATGTCCATCACATGGTCGATGCCAAGGACATACATCGCCAGCCGCTCCAGCCCGTAGGTCAGCTCGCCCGAGACGGGGCGGCAGTCATGCCCGCCGACCTGCTGGAAATAGGTGAACTGGCTGACCTCCATCCCGTCGCACCAGACCTCCCACCCAAGGCCCCAGGCGCCCAGCGTCGGGCTTTCCCAGTCGTCCTCGACGAAGCGGATGTCATGGACCGCAAGGTCGATGCCGATCGCCGCCAGCGACCCCAGATACAGCGCCTGAAGGTCGGGGGGCGAGGGTTTGATGATCACCTGATACTGGTAATAGTGCTGCAGGCGGTTGGGGTTCTCGCCATAGCGCCCGTCGGTCGGGCGGCGCGAGGGCTGCACATAGGCCGCCGCCCATGGCTTCGACCCCAGGGAGCGCAGCGTCGTGGCCGGGTGGAAGGTGCCAGCCCCTACTTCCATGTCATAGGGTTGCAGCACGGCGCAGCCCTTCGCGGCCCAATAGGCCTGAAGCCGCAGGATGATCTCCTGGAAACTGCGCGGCGTGGCACTTACCTCGGCCATCATCCCTGCCCCCGTGCTGATGCGCGCCCTCCCTACCCGCCGGGCCGGACATGGTCAATTCCCCGAAAGCCGGGCCCTTTGGCCTTGCCCTTGCGGGGACCGTGGTTAATGTGCCGCGGCAATGATCGAACCGGGCAGGCCGTCTGGCCCAAGCCCCGCCCATGGGACTTTTGTGACGATGCCATCTGCCTTGCGCGCCCTGCTGTTTCTTGCCGCCACCTTGCTTTCCCCGCTTTTCCCCGCCCATGCGCAGGACCGCATCTGGCTTCAGATCGAGGCCCAGCCGACGCTGGACGAAGCGCGCGAACGGGCCGAGGCCTATTCCGGGGTCTTCCCCGAGACCAACGGCTTCCGCCTGCGCTCGGGCTGGTATGGCATCGCGCTCGGCCCCTATGGCGTGGCCGAGGGCGCGGCGCGGCTGAACGTGCTGAAGCGCGAGAACCTGATCCCCGGCGACAGTTTCATCGCCGACGGCAGGGATTTCACCGAACAGTTCTGGCCCGCGGCCGGGATGACGGCCGAACCGGAGGCGACACCGCTGGCCGAGCCCGGGATCGTGACCGAGGAGCCGCTGCCCGAAGCCGATCCTGCCCCCGCCGCCGAACCCGAACCCGTGGCGGAGCCCGAGGAAACCGTGCAGCAGGCCCGCGTCTCCGAGGCGGCGCTGGACGTGGAAGATCGCAAGCTGTTGCAGGTCGCGCTGCAATGGTTCGGCTTCTACGACGGCGGCATCGACGGCGCCTTCGGCCGCGGCACCCGCGCCTCGATGGCCGCCTGGCAAGAGGCGACGGGACTGGAGCCCACCGGCATCCTGACCAGCCGCCAGCGCGCCACGCTGGTCGCCAACTACCAGGCCGAGATCGCCGGGTTCGGCTTTGCCCAGGTGGTCGAGGAAGAGGCCGGCATCCAGATCACCCTGCCGCTGGCGCTGGTCGAATTCGACCACTACGAACCGCCCTTCGTGCATTTCCGCGAGAAGGACGGATCGGGCCTGACGCTGGTGCTGATCTCGCAGCCCGGCGATGCGGCGGCGCTGTCGGGGCTTTACGACGTGCTGCAGACGCTGGAGGCCATGCCCTCGGCGGGCGAACGCGGCAAGACCGACAGGGATTTCCGCATCCACGGCACCTCGGCCAGCCGCGACAGCCATGCCTGGGCACAACTGGTCAGCGGCACGGTGAAGGGGTTCATGCTGATCTCGGCCCCCGGCAACGAGGAGCGCGACGCCCGCATCCTTCAGGTGATGGAAGCCAGCTTCCGGTCGACCGGCGCCACCGCGCTGGACCCGGGCATGGTGCCGATGGAGGAAAGCGCGCGGCGCGGGCTTTTGGCGGGGCTTGAGGTCAGGACGCCGAAGTTCAGCCGCTCGGGCTTCTTCGTCGACGACGCGGGCTCGGTCGTCACCACCGCCGAGGCCGTCGCCGGATGCAGCCGCATCACGCTGGAGCGCGAGGTGGAGGCCACGGTGAAGGCCGAGGGCGGCGGGCTGGCGCTGCTGGCCCCCGTGGTGCGGCTGGCCCCCGCCGAAGTGGCCGAGTTCCAGTTGCAACCCGACCGGATCGGCGCCGAGGTCTCGGTCGCCGGCTATTCCTACGAAGACCGCCTGCCCGCCCCGGTGCTGACCTTCGGCACACTTGAGGACAGCCGCGGCCTGAACGGCGAAGACGGCGTGAAGCGGCTGGCGCTGGCGGCCCTGCCGGGCGACGCGGGCGGCCCGGTGGTCGATGCCGCAGGCGGGGTGACGGGGCTTCTGCTGCCGCTGGACGCCGCGGCGGACCCGTCCCGCGAACTGCCCCCGGGCGTGTCCTTCGCCGCGTCCTCGACCTCGGTCACCGCCTTCCTCAAAGACGAAGGCATCGCGGTGAGGGAAGCCGCCCTGACCGATCGCCTGCCGCCCGCGCAGTTGACGAAGCGGGCGACGGGGATGACGGTGCTGGTCTCCTGCTGGGAATAACTGCCCTGCGGCGTCAGTCCCAGATCCGCGGCTCGGCGAATTCCAGCGAATTGCCCGCCGGGTCGCGGAAATAGAGCGAGCGCCCGCCGCCCGGCCAGTCGAACTCCGCCTCGATCTCCACGCCCGCCGCCGTCAGCCTGTCGCGCCAGAGGCCGATCTCCTCGCGGCTGGCGGCAAAGCAGAGATGGCCGGGGCCGCGTGCGCCATGGGGCGGGACCGGCAGCCTGGCGTTTTCGCCGGGGATTTCCGTCGCGGCGGGATTGAAGACCAGAAGGACCCCCGGGCCGACGCGAAAGAACACATGCCGCCCCTCGGCCCGGCCGATGACGGGCAGGCCAAGCGTGTCCGCGTAGAAGGCTTCGGCCGCGGCAAGGTCACCGGCGTAGATCGCGGTTTCAAGGATGGCTGCGGGGCGCATGGACCAAGGCTGCGCCCTGAGCGGCTTCAGGTCAAGCACCCCCGCCGCAGCGCTTGCAGGCGCGGAAGCCCGCCGCCTCGGCTTCGGCCTGTGTGGCGAAGACCCGCAGGTTGCGGCGCAGCGGCCGGGCCGGGCAACCGTCGCGGCAATGGATGCCGGTGGTGACGACGGCCCAGATCAGGCCGGTGGCCGCCCTCGCCTCGTGCGCCGCCCATTCGGCATCCTCCGGCGCCCGGCCCGCGGCGGCGCGGTCCCTGACCCTGCCCGTCATCCCGCCCCCCGCTTCCGCAGGCGCCGCGCCAGCCGCCCGTCCATCGCCAGAAGCCCCGCGGCGATCAGCGCGAAGCCCAGCAGGTGCCGCGGCAACAGCACCTCGTTCAGGAAGACCACGCCCATGGCCGCGGCGCTGACCGGGATCAGGAAGGTCACCAGCGACAGGTTGGTCGCCCCCGCGCTCGCCAGCAGGCGGAAATAGATCAGATAGGCCAGCGCGGTGGACAGCCCCGCCATGGCGGCGACCGCCAGCATCGGCCCCGCCCCCGGCGCCTGCATCGCCCATGGCCGGTCCATCACCAGCCAGAGCGGCGCCAGCAGCAGCGCCGCCGCCGCGGTCTGGCCGAAGGCCGTCGCCAGCGGCGAGACCCCCATCCGGCGGAACCGGCGCCCCCAGACCGCCGCCAGCCCGTAGGACAGCGCGGCGCCGAGGCAGGCGAGGATGGCGACCGCCTCTCCCCCGCCCGCGCGGCCCGCCATGACGGCGACGCCCGCGAAACCGAAGCCAAGCCCGACGGCCTTGGCCGGGGTGATCCTCTCGTCCGCGGTGAAGAGATGCGCCACCACCACGGTCCAGAGCGGCGTGGTCGCGTTGACGATGGCGGCAAGGGCGCCGTCGATCCGCCCCTGCGCCAGCACGAAAAGGGTGAAGGGGATGGCGTTGTTCAAGAGGCCCATCACCAGCGCCGCCGCCCAGGCCCGGCGCGGAAGCCGATCCTTCGACGAAGCATCGTTCCCCCGCCGCCGCACCACAAGGACCCCGCCCAGAAGCAGCGCCGCCAGCCCGACCCGGCCGATGACGATGCTCAGCGGCGGCAGGCCGCGCAGCGCCAGCTCCACGAACAGGAAGGATCCGCCCCACAGGAGGGACAGGATCAGCAGCAGGCTCCACTCGCCACGGGTCATCGGGCACTCCTTTGCGCCCAGCTACCCCGCGGCGCGGCGCATTGGCGACCCGGAACCTGCGGTTACTTCACCCGCGTCCAGGTGCCGCCGTCGCGGCAGATGCCCAGCACGCAACCCTTGACCGCCAGGCTGTTGCCGCTGAGCTGCATCTTGCTGTTGTAGGTCTTGTCGCGGTCGGGCGAATAGATCTTGCCGTCCGCATACTGGCCGCCGCCATAGGGCACCATGTCCCAGATGATCTTCCGGCCGACATTGGGACTGTCGATCTTCTTGCCCGAGGTGTCGAAGGCGGTGACCAGCGTGCCGCAGATCTTGGCGCCGCAGGCGGTGACCTGGACATGGCCATAGTTGCCGTTGTCGTCGGGCTTGGTCTTCCAGGTGCCCTCCACCGGATCGGCGGCGAAAGCGGCGGTGCCAAGCGCCACAAGCGCGGCGGCAAGTGCAAATCTCTTCATCGGGTCCTCCTCCCTGACCTGCGAAATCCTTTGCGCCGCCCGCCCCGCCGATCAAGCGTGACGTTGGGTCCCTTCCCTTCGCGCCCTGTCCGTGGCATGGGGCGCGGGCCATCGCAACCGGAGGCCGCCATGATCCTGTATCCCGCCATCGACCTGAAGGACGGCAAATGCGTCCGCCTGCTGCGCGGAGAGATGTCGGCGGCCACGGTCTTCGGCGACGACCCGGCGGCGCAGGCGGCGAAGTTCCAGGCCGCGGGCTGCGACTGGCTGCATCTGGTGGACCTGAACGGCGCCTTCGCGGGCCAGCCGGTGAACGCCGCGGCGGTGGAGGCGATCCTTGCCCGGGTCAAGGTGCCCGCCCAGCTTGGCGGCGGCATCCGCGACATGGCGACCATCTCGATGTGGCTGGAGAAAGGGCTTTCCCGCGTCATCCTCGGCACCGTGGCGGTCGAGAACCCCGCACTGGTGCGCGAAGCCACCCGCGCCTTCCCCGGGCAGGTCGCCGTGGGGATCGACGCCCGCAAGGGTTTCGTCGCCACCAAGGGCTGGGCCGAGGAAACCACGGTGCAGGCGGCCGACCTCGCCCGCAGCTATGAAGACGCGGGCGTGGCCGCGATCATCTACACCGACATCGACCGCGACGGCGCCATGCAGGGCCCGAACATCGAGGCGACCGAGGCGCTGGCGCGGGCCGTCACCATCCCGGTGATCGCCAGCGGAGGCGTCAGCCGCATGGAAGACCTGATCGCGCTGCGCGACACCGGGGTGATCGCAGGGGCCATCTCGGGCCGGGCGCTCTATGACGGGGCGATTGATCTGGGCGAGGCGCTCAAGGCGTTGAAAGCCTGACATTTCCCCAAGCGCGCTGCCCCTGCGACGCCCCGCCCCATGCGCCCCACCTGCGCCCTGTGCAAAAGTTGCATGGCAAAGAGAGGTATCGCATGTCCCGAGTCACCGCCGACACTCTCCCCGAAACCAGCAGCCTGTGGCAGTTTCACCGTCCCGGCGATTTCCTCGACTGCTATTCGGTGGAAAGCCCGCTCGCCCCGCGCGAGGCGGCGCTGAAGGGCCTCTCGCTGCCCCGTTGGGCGATGGCGCTTCTGCGGCTGCGCAACGCGCTGGTGCGGCCGCTGGGGCTGAAGACCGAGGCCGAACCGGACAGCCCGTCCGTCGGCATGTTTCCCATCCGCAAGGACGACGGGCAGGAGTTCGTCCTCGGCCTCGACGACCGCCATCTCGATTTCCGCATCGCGGTGCTGCGCCGGGGCGAAAGGCTCTATCTCTCGACCTGGGTCCATCCGCACAACCGCTGGGGCCGGGCCTATCTGCGGCTGGTGATGCCCTTCCATGTCCTGATCTCGCGCGGGGCCGCCGCCCGCATGGTTGCGCCGCCCGGCCCGAACCCGTAAACGAGGGCCATGCTGAAGACCCGCATCATCCCCTGCCTCGACGTGGCCGACGGCCGCGTGGTCAAGGGCGTGAACTTCGTCGACCTGATCGACGCCGGCGACCCGGTCGAGGCCGCCAAGGCCTATGACGCGGCGGGGGCGGATGAACTCTGCTTCCTCGACATCCACGCCACGCATGAAAACCGCGGCACCATGTTCGACCTGGTGACGCGGACGGCCGAGCAGTGCTTCATGCCGCTGACGGTGGGCGGCGGGGTGCGCACGGTGGCCGACGTGCGGGCGCTTCTGCTGGCGGGGGCCGACAAGGTGTCGTTCAACTCGGCGGCAGTGGCCAACCCGGACGTTGTGGCCGAGGCGGCGGACCATTTCGGCAGCCAGTGCATCGTGGTCGCCATCGACGCCAAGACCGTGGCCCCGGGGCGGTGGGAGATATTCACCCACGGCGGGCGGCGCGAGACCGGCATCGACGCGGTGGAATTCGCCCGGACCGTGGCCGGGAAGGGCGCCGGGGAAATCCTGCTGACCTCGATGGACCGCGACGGCACGAAAGCCGGTTTCAACCTGCCGCTGACCCGGGCCGTGGCCGATGCCGTGCCGGTGCCGGTGATCGCCTCCGGCGGCGTCGGTACGCTGGACCATCTGGTCGAGGGCGTGACCGAGGGCCATGCCTCGGCGGTGCTGGCCGCCTCGATCTTCCATTTCGGCACCTATACCATCGGCCAGGCCAAGGCCCATATGGCCGCCGCCGGCATTCCGATGAGGCTGACATGAGCGCACTCGACCGGCTGGCCGCCACCATCGCCGCCCGCAAGGGCGCGGAGCCGGAGAGCAGCTGGACGGCCAAGCTTCTGTCCCGCGGCCCCGAGAAATGCGCCGAGAAATTCGGCGAGGAAGCGGTGGAGGCCATCATCGAGGCGGTGAAGGGCGACCGCGCGCGGCTGACCGCCGAGGCGGCGGATGTGCTCTATCACCTGCTGGTGATGCTGGCCGCGCGGGACGTGACGCTGGACGAGGTGCTGGCGGAACTGGCGCGGCGCGAGGGCCAGTCGGGCCTTGTCGAAAAGGCTTCCCGCAAGGGGTGATCCGAAGGCGCGGCTACCGCCGCAAGCCTTTCGTGCGGCTGGCGGAATCTCCTGTGGCCAGCGTCGCATGATGGGGGCAT
>CAYLSD010000017.1:0-33509 GCA_964386345.1 uncultured Fuscovulum sp. | reverse complement strand
GCCCGAGCCGGTTGTGCCGAAGGCACAGAGGCGAGATACGACCTTTGCGGCGAAGCCGCTCATCATTGCAACCGCCGGGATCAAAGACCCAGCCGGGGAATCTCGATCGCCGGGCAACGGTTCTGCACCGCCAGCAGGCCCGCCGCCCGGGCGCGGGCCATGGCCGCGTCGTCCATGACGCCCAGTTGCAGCCAGACCGCCTTCGCCCCGATTGCGATGGCCTCGTCCACCACCGCGCCCGCCTCTTCGCTGCGGCGGAACACGTCCACCATGTCGACCGGCCCGTCCTTCTCCGCCACTTCCGCCAGCGAGGCGCGGATGGTGGCGCCAAGCGCCTCTTGCCCCGCCTGCCCGGGATTCACCGGAATCACCCTGTAGCCCCGCCGCGCCAGGAAGGCGGCAACGCCGTGGCTGGCCCGGTCGGGTTTCGGCGACCAGCCCACCACGGCGATGGTGCGGGCAGTGGTCAGGATCTTACGGATGGTGTCTTCTTCGCTCATCTTTCCAGCCAAGCAGAAAAAAGCGCCCGGGCCAAGCGGACCGGGCGCGGAAGTTGCGGAACGAGGGACAGTGAAATCAAGGTGCGGGGGTTCCGGTCCCGCGCCTCATCACCATGATTTAGAAACCTGAAGACAGGGTTAAAGGGATCATCGCGCAAGCGTGATCACCGCGTGGCCGCGGCGTAAAGCGCCACGGCGGCGGCATTCGACACGTTCAGGCTGCCGAAGGCCCCGGCAAAGGGAATGCGGGCGATCAGGTCGCAGGTCTCGCGCGTCTTCTCGCGCAGGCCGGGGCCCTCGGCGCCAAGGACAAGGCCGATGGCCCGCGTCCCCGCCTGCTCCAGCGCCTGGCCCAGCGTCAGCCCGGCCTCGCCGTCCAGCCCGATCAGCAGATAGCCCGCCGATTTCAGCTCTTCCATCGCCTCGGCCAGATTGGTCACCCGCAGGTAGGGCTGCCGCTCCAGCGCGCCCGAGGCCGTCTTGGCCAGCGCCCCGGTCTCCGGCGCCGAATGGTGGCGGGGCGCGATCACCGCACGTGCGCCGAACACCTCGGCACTGCGCAGGACGGCGCCCGCGTTGTGCGGATCGGTCACCCGGTCCAGAAGCACGACCAGCGGCGCGCCTTCGCCGGACACCGCCACATCGGCAAGCTTGCCCCAGTTCAGCGGCTTCACCTCCAGCGCAGCCCCCTGATGGACCGAGCCTTCGTCGATGGGTGCGCTGAACTTGCGCGGGTCGGCGATCTCCGGCTCGATCCCGGCTTCGGCCACCGCATCGGCCAGCCGGTCCAGCGCGTTCTTGGTCACGATCAGCCGCAGCTTTTCCCGCTGCGGATTGACCAGCGCGTCGCGCACGGCATGGATGCCGAACAGCCAGACGGTTTCCTTCGCCTCAGCCTTGGCCTTCCGTTCCTTGTCCACCACCCAGGTGGGTTTGCGCGCGCCCGGCTTCATCTGGCTCTCCTGCTTTCACCGCCCTCCTATAGCGGGCGAATCCCGCCCGATCCACCCTTGACGCCCCCCCGGAGCCCCGCTAAACCCCGCCTCCATCGGGTGACGAGCTGCAAGGTGCGGCAGCGGACTGTAACTCCGCCGGGGCGACCCACGCCTGGTTCGATTCCAGGGTCACCCACCATCCCCTCCAAGGATTGTGGACCGATACTCCCCCCGTTGCAGGGGCGGGTCCGCCCGTGGCAGGGTGGCGCCAGCCCTTGGGAGATATCGCATGTCCGACCGTTCCTACCGCTTCACCCATGCCGTGACCCGCCGTCCTTCGGCCAGCATCACCCGCGGCCTGCGCGCGGTGGACACCGGCAACCCCGACCTTGCGCTGATGGAGCGGCACCACGCCGACTACATCGCCGCGCTGAAGGCCGCCGGGGCCGAGGTGATCGAGCTGCCGCCGCTGGACGGCTACCCGGATTCGGTCTTCGTCGAGGATACCGCGCTGTGCCTGCCGCAAGGGGCGGTGATCATGCGGCCCGGCGCGCCCTCGCGGCTGGGAGAGGCCGCCGAGATGGCGCCGGTGCTGGAGGGGCTTTATTCCACCATCCGGCGGATCGCGGGCGAGGACAGCTTCATCGAGGGCGGCGACATCCTTGTCACCGAGACCGAGATTCTTGTCGGCCGCTCGGCCCGCACCAATGCGGCGGGGGTGGCGGAACTGGCAGGTCTGGTCGCCGACTGGGGGCACAGGGTTCGCGAGTTGCACACCCCGCCGGGCGTGCTGCATTTCAAGACCGATTGCAGCCTGATGGATGCCGAGACGGTGCTGTCGACCGACCGGCTGGCAGCCTCGGGCTGTTTCGCCGATTACCGGGTGATCCCGGTGGCGGCGGGCGAGGAAGCCTCGGCCAACGCGATCCGCTACAACGATTCCGTGCTGTTCCCGGCCGGTTTCCCGCGCACGCGGGACCGGCTGGTGGATGCGGGCTACAACGTCACCGAGATCGGCAACAGCGAATGCGCCAAGATCGACGGCGGCATGTCCTGCCTGTCGCTGCGCTTCACGCCGTCCTGAAGGGCGCGGCGGGATTTTCTGCAACCCAAGGATCGGACGGGTTCCACTATGGACCGGTCAGCCTGAAACCCGGGTAGGCCAGCGCCCGGCCGGACAAGCTGAACTGTTGCTCCGTGGCGAAGGCGCGCGCCTTCGCCAGAGGAACTGCGTCAGCGTCCTACGGCATCAGCACCGACTTGCGGTCGTAGTCCGCCGTCTCGACCGAACCGTCGTCGAAGGTGACGGCCACGGAAACCGAGGTGATCGCCCCCAGCGGAGCCTCGGCATAGGGCAGAACCGTCTCCATCTTCAGCGCGTTCGGCTGCGCCTCGCCCTCGTGGCAGGGCTCCATCGGCATCACGGTTTCCGGCGCACCGCCGTTGATGCCCCAGGCGACCTGCTCCAGCCCGCAGCGCCAGGCCAGGAGGTTGGTGAAATAGACCAGGTCCTTGCCGTCGAATTCCCGGATGGCGATCCACTGGCCCTTGGTCGCCGTCAGGATCGGCTTCACCTCGGCGGCGGTGGTGAAATCCTGCGCAAGGCCGGGCAGCGGCAGCAGCGCCAGAAACAGGGCGGGCAGGCAGAGGGAACGGGACATCGGGAAAACCTCATGCTGTCGAACCTTTCGCCCGCGGGGGGCGGTCTCTATACTGCGGCGCGGGGCGGCGGCGGACAAGTCCGCAGCCGGTATCGGTAAATGGTTCGGGGGCACGGGGCAAAGTGGCAGTGAAGCCGCAGAAAATGACGGGGGCGCCGCCCCCCTATACCATCGCCGCCGTCGTGCAGGGCGGACGGCTGGGATATGAGGCGCTGCTGCTGGCGGCCTCTCTCCGCGCCACCAACCCCGGCTTCACCGGGCGGCTCTGCCTGATGGAACCGCAGCCCGGGCCGAAATGGGACAGCGATCCCCGGCTGGCCAACCCCGCCCTGCGCGAAAGGTTGCAGGACCTGGGGGCCGAGATCATTCCCTTCGAGACCCGCACCTTCGGCAGCAGCTATCCGCATGGCAACAAGATCGAGGGGCTGGCCGCCCTGCCCGACGGGCCGTTTCTCTTTCTAGACACCGACACGCTGGTGACGGGCGATCTCGGCACATTGCAGATCGACTTCTCCCGCCCCTCGGCCTCGATGCGGCGCGCGGGCACCTGGCCGGTGATCGAGCTTTACGGGCCGGGCTATGCCGCCACCTGGAAATCGCTCTACGATCGTTTCGGCCTGGATTTCGAGACATCGCTGGACCTGCGCCAGCCCGACGAATACTGGCGGCGCTATCTCTACTTCAACGCGGGCTGGTTCTTCCACGAAAGCGCCCACCGCTTCGGCAACCGCTTCCTGACCTATGCGCGCGAGATCCGCGACAACCCGCCGCCGGAACTGGTCTGCCAGACGCTCTATCCCTGGCTGGATCAGATCGCCCTGCCGCTGGTGGTGCATTCCTTCGGCGGCGGGCGGCCGGGGCCGGGGCTGGCGGGGCTGGACGGCGGCGTCACCTGCCATTACCGCAACCTGCCGCTGCTGTATGCCTGTTCCAACGACCGGGTGGTCGAGGTGATGGAACAGGTGGCGGAGGCGAAGGAAAACCGCCGCCTGCTGCGCGACTGGCCACAGGCGAAGCAGATGGTCTACCAGAACAAGGGCCGCAAGGCGCGCGCGCTGTTCGACCGGCAGAGCCTGCCCCGCCATGAACAGGCGATCCGCAACACGCTGAAACGCGAAGGGCTCTGGCTGCGCTGAGACCGGGCCGGGCGGGAGAAGGCGAAGGCCTTCACCGATGAGGCCCCCCTCACATCTCCATCGTCACCACCGGCCAGAGCGAGGCGACCAGCAGCACCGCCATGGTCCAGTTGAAGGCGCGCAGCCGGGCGGGATCCTCAAGCCAGCGCCGCAGCCCCTGCCCCGCCGCCGCCCAGATCATCACCGAGGGGAAGTTCACCACCATGAAGACCACCGACACCAGCAGATAGGCCGCCGCCGAGGGCGTGGCGACATAGGCCGTCACCGCGCCAAGCGCCATCGCCCAGGCCTTCGGATTGACCCACTGGAAGGCGGCGGCCTGAAGGAAGCTCAACGGTTCGGCCCGCGCCCTGCCCTCGCCCGGGGCGCCGGAATTGGCGATCTTCCAGGCCAGCCACAGCATGTAGCAGACCGAGCCGACCTTCAGCACCGTCAGCGCCGGGGGCCAGGCCCGGAACACCCCCGCGATCCCCAGCCCGACAAGGAAGACCATCAGCGCATGGCCCAGGCTGATCCCCAGCATATGCGGCACCGTCCGCCGCAGTCCGAAATTCACCCCGCTGGCCAGAAGCATCATGTTGTTCGGCCCCGGCGTGACCGAGGTGACGATGCCGAAGCCGATCAGGGCAAGGAAAAGCTCTTGTGTCATGGTACGATCCCTGCCGCTGGTCAGACGGACAGGATTGCAACGTCCCGCGGCGGAAGGCAATCCTGACGCAGGGCCGGTCCGCCGGCCCGATCCTTCGCCGAAGGACCGCCCCCGCGCGGCCATTGCCGTCCGCCACGCGCTCCTCTAGCCTCGCGCGCAACGAGACAGAGGAGGACGACATGTCAGACAAACCGATGGGCTTCGACACATTGGCGATCCATGCCGGGGCGGCCCCCGACCCGGCCACGGGCGCGCGGCAGATCCCGATCTACCAGAGCACCGCCTTCGTCTTCAAGGACGCCGACCACGCGGCGCGGCTGTTCAACCTGCAGGAGGTCGGCTGGATCTACTCGCGCCTGACCAACCCCACCGTGGCCGCGCTGGCCAACCGCGTCGTGGCGCTGGAGGGCGGCGCGGGCGGCATAGCCTGCTCCTCGGGCCATGCGGCGCAGATCATGGCGCTTTTCCCGCTGATGGGGCCGGGCAAGAACGTGGTCGCCTCGACCCGGCTCTACGGCGGCACGATGACCCAGTTCAGCCAGACCATCAAGCGCTTCGGCTGGTCGGCGAAATTCGTCGACACCGACGATCTGGGGGCAGTGTCGAGGGCCGTCGACAAGAACACCCGCGCCATCTTCTGCGAGACCATCGCCAACCCCGGCGGCTATGTCACCGACATCCCGGCGCTGGCGAAGATCGCCGACCGCAAGGGCATTCCGCTGATCGTCGACAACACCACCGCCACGCCCTGGCTTGCCCGCCCGATCGAGATGGGGGCGACGCTGGTCGTGCATTCCGCCACCAAGTACCTGACCGGCAACGGCACCGTCACCGGCGGCATCCTTGTGGATTCCGGCAAGTTCGACTGGTCGGCCAACGACAAGTTCCCCAGCCTGTCGCAGCCCGAGCCCGCCTATCACGGCCTGACGTTCCATCCCGCGCTCGGCTCCATGGCCTTCACCTTCCACTCCATCGCCGTCGGCCTGCGCGACCTTGGCATGACGATGAACCCGCAGGGCGCGCATTACACGCTGATGGGGATCGAGACCCTCGGCCTGCGGATGGAGCGGCATGTCGAGAACGCCCGCAAGGTGGCGGAGTGGCTGGAGAAGGACCCGCGGGTGGAAGGCGTCACCTATGCCGGGCTGAAGTCCAGCCCCTATTACAAGCGGGCAAGGAAGATCGTGCCCAAGGGGGCCGGGGCATTGTTCACCTTCGCACTGAAATCGGGCTACGACGGCTGCGTCGATCTGATCAATCGGGTGAAATTGTTCAGCCATGTCGCCAACCTGGGCGACACCCGCAGCCTGATCATCCACCCCGCCTCGACCACGCACCGGCAGCTGGAGCCCGAGCAACTGATCGCCGCGGGCGCGCCGCCGAACATGGTGCGGCTGTCGATCGGGATCGAGAGCGTCGAGGACATCATCGCCGACCTGGATCAGGCCATGGGCTGATCCGGGCGATGAGGGAAAAGGAAAGGGCCGCTCCTGGAGCGGCCCTTTTTCGTGGGTTAGGCGATGTTTCTCCCGGCCCTCGTGGCGAAGGCCGGCGCTTCCCGCCCGCTCTCTAGGGAAAGATCACTCCGCCAGATCCCAGACCATGGTCACGGTGGACTGCATCGACAGCTGGCCCGCTTCGACCGGCACCGGGGCCGACGACATGGCCGCATCCTTGAACATCGGCGCAGGCCCGCCGCCGTAGCCGCTGTTCTCCATGATCACGGCGACGCGGCCCAGCGTCACGCCCGCGGCCTCGGCGTAAAGCGCGGCCTTGGCCCTGGCATCCTCCACCGCGGCCTGACGGGCGGTGTCCATCGCCGGGCGCGGGTCCTGCAAGCCGAAGGTCAGCCCGTTCAGCGTATTGGCGCCGTCCTGCACCGCTGCATCCAGCACCGCGCCCAGGCCGTCCAGGTTGCGCACCTTCACCGTCACGATGTTCATCGCGGTATAGCCGGAAATCCGCGGCCCCGAGGACGAGCTGTCATAGCCCGTCCAGTTCGGCGTGACGGAGAGGTTCGAGGTCTGCAGATCGCGCGCCTCCACCCCGGCCTCGCGCAGGCGCGCCAGCACGGCCTCCAGCGCGGCGGAGTTCGCCGCCAGCGCCTCGGCGGCCGTCTCGTCGGTGGTGGTGACGCCCACCTGCAGCGTCGCCAGATCGGGGGCGATCTCGGTCGCGCCCTCGCCGGTGACGGTCAGTTGCGCGGGAAGCCTGTCGGCGAATGCCGCGGGCGCGGCCAGCGGCAGGGCAAGCGCAAGGCCAAGGGCAGTGGCAGGCATCAGACGGTTCAGCATGGGGTCCTCCTTGAACTGAACGGACATTTCGTAACCTCTGACGCGCCGCGCAAGGCCTTCCTTGGTCAGGTAACAGCCCTTTTTCTTTCTTTCGGCGAAAAGCTGCTGTAGGAAGGCGCAACCCATCCTGGGCGCGTTTCCGCGCCCGGTTTCCCTGTGTTAGACCCATGCAATGAAACCGAGTTTTGCCCTCAGCTTCACCGAAGACGCGATCCAGCTCCTGCACCGTGCGGGCAAGGGCTGGGTGGTCGTGGGTGAGACGCCCTTCGCCGCCCCCGACATGGAAGACGCGCTGGACTACATGCGCCGAACCGCCCTGGGGCTGGAGCCTGCGGGCTTCGCCACCAAGCTGGTGATCCCCAATTCGCAGATCCGCTACATGGAACTGGACGCCCCCGGCCCCTCGGACGAGGAACGGCGGGCGCAGATCCGCACGGCGCTTGAAGGCAAGACGCCCTATGCGGTGGACGATCTGGTCTTCGACTGGTCCGGCAAGGGCAAGCTGGTGCGCGTCGCCGTGCTGGCGCGCGAGACACTGGACGAGGCCGAGGCCTTCGCCACCAGCCACGGGTTCAACCCGGTCTCCTTCGTCTCGATCCCCGACTACGGTGATTTCAGCGGCGAGCCATGGTTCGGAAAGACCGCCGCCGCCGAAACCCTGCTGCCCGCGGGCGAAGAGGTGGAGCGCGATCGCGCCTCGATCCGCATCCTGACCCGCGGCCAGCCCAAGGCCGTTGCCGTGCCGCCCGCCCCCGAAGCGGCGGCCGGGACCGAAAAGCCGACGATGGCCGACAATCTTCAGGCGGCGCTGGAACGGGCGACCGCGACGGCTGCGCCAGCGGCGGAGCCGGAAGAGACAGCCCCCGCCGAGGCTCCTGCCGCCGAAGCTGAAGCCGAGCCCACCGCGGCAGAGCCGGAACCGGTGCCCGTGCCAGAAGCGACGCCGGACCTGCCGCTGTTCGACCCGCCCGGGAACGCCGCCCCTTCGGCGCCCGCCGCGCAGGCCGATGCCTGGCCCGAAGAGTCGGAAGCGGACGAGCCCTCCGAACCGGAGGCCGCACCGGCAGCATCCGTGGCGGACATATCCGAAGCCGAACCGGAGACGCCCGAGGCCCCGGCCGAGGCCGAACCTCCTGCCCCGCCGGCCGCCGGGCCGGTCGAGGAAGAAGCCCCCTTCGCCTTCGTCCATGACGACGCCGACTTCCCCGAGGAAGACGGCAGCCCGCGCGCCGCGGACCCGGTGCCGCCGGCCCCGGCGAAACCCGCCGACCCGGTCAGCGATCCGCTGGCCGACGACGACCTGCCCCCCGCGCCTTCGCCTGCGGCGATGATGACCTTCGCCAGCCGCCGCAGCGGCGAGGATCAGGGCCGCGCCCCGGCGGTCGGCGCCGCGTCCCGCCCCGATCCGGCGGCCCTGGCCCGCGCGGCCCGCGGCAAGCCGGTCGAGGACCTGCCGCCGATGCCCCGCCCACCGCAGGCGGGTGCCCGGCCCGCCGCACCTGCGGGCGGGGTGCGCGGCGGCGCAAAGGGCATCGGCGGGCTGGTCGGCGCACAAGGCATTGGCGCGGGCCGCAAGGCCGCCAAGGTCAAGCCCCTGCCCCAGCCCTCGGCCCCCGCGCGCGCCGCGGCGGCGGTCGCGGCCTCTTCCGATGCCGCGAAATCGCTGACCCGTCCCGGCGGCACCTTCGGCAATCGCCCGCCCCCGAAGCCGCGTTCGCGCACGGCGCTGTTCCTGTCGCTGGTGGCGATCCTGCTTCTGTGCATGGCGCTGGTCGCAGCCTGGTCGACCTTCTATCTGGCCTCGGGCCGCGACGGTGACCAGCCGCAAGCCGTGCAGATCGCCGGGGACGAGGTTCCCGGCATCGACGACGAGATGCTGGCCGATGGCGAGGAAGATCTGATCGGCCTGGAGCCGGAGGACGAGGCCCCCATCGACACCGCCGCCGCCAAGGATGCCGCCGTGCCCGATGCCGAGGCGGCGCCGGGCACCGCCGTGTCCTCGGACAGCCCGCCGGCACAGGTGCTGGCCGAGGACCAGGACGAGATCTTCCTGGCGACCTCGGACACCCCGCCCCCGGCGCTGGACGCGCTGGCCCTGCCCGCGCCGGGCGCCACCGAGGACGCCCTGCCCGCCGACCAGATGCCGCCGCCGCCCTTCGGCACGGTCTATGCCTTTGACGAGCAAGGCCTGCTGATCCCGACCAGGGAAGGCATCGTGAACCCCGACGGGGTGATGCTGGTCGCGGGCAAGCCGCCGAAACTGCCGCCCTCGCGCAGCGAACTGGCTGCGGCCGCAGCCGTTGCCGCGGCGGCCGTCGTGGCGGCCCCGCCCGCCGATGGCGCGCTGGTCGAGGCCGTGCCCCTGGGCGAAGAGCCCGCCGCCGTGCCGGAAGGCGCGGTCGAGGCCGTGGCTGCGGAACAGCCCGTCGGTCCCGAAGCGCAGCCGGACCCCGATCTGGCGGACCGCCGCCCGAAGGGGCGCCCGCCTGAACTGGCGCCGGCCCAGGACGATGCCGCGCTGGCGGTCGAACCGGCCGAAGATGTGCAGGCCGCCAGCCTGAAGCCGCGCGAACGCCCGCGCACCGTCCTTGCCGCCGCCGAATCCGCCCGCCAGCAGACCGAGGCCGCCTCTCTGGCGCTGGCACCCGGCGCCGAGGAAACCGCGCGGGCCGAGGCCGAACTGGCCGCCGCTGCCGCCGCCGAGGCCGCGAACCCTTCGGTCGTGGCGATCTCGCGCCGGCCCGCAGCCCGGCCCAAGGACTTCAGCCGTGCCGTCGAAGCCGCCGTCGCCGCCGCCATCCGCAGCACGCCCGAGCCGGAACCCGAACCCGAGGCCCCGAAGAAAACCGCCGCAGCCACCAAGAAGGCCGACATCAAGCCCGACGAACAGGCCGAGATCGACGAGCCGGAAGTGGTGGCCAGCGCCGCGCCGAAGATCCCCAGCAGCGCCAGCGTCGCCAAGCAGGCCACCTTCAAGAACGCGCTGAACCTGTCGAAGATCAACCTGATCGGCGTCTACGGCACGCCTTCGAAACGCTATGCGCTGATCCGGCAGGCGAACGGCAAATACAAGAAGGTGCAGGTCGGCGACAAGATCGACGGCGGCAGGATCGAGGCGATCACCCAGAACGAGGTCCGCTACCAGAAGGGCGGCCGCCTGATCGCGCTGACGATGCCGAAGGGCTGAGGCCCGATCCTTCGCCGAAAAATCGTATTCCGATCCTTCGGCGAAGGATCGTTCACCCGGCCTTCAACACGCCGCGGGCCACCTGGTCGGCCTCGATCGATTCGAACAGCGCCTTGAAGTTGCCCTCGCCGAAGCCGTCGTCGCCCTTGCGCTGGATGAACTCGAAGAAGATCGGCCCGATCACCGTCTTCGAGAACACCTGCAGCAGGATGCGCGTCTCGCCGCCGTCCACCACGCCCTCGCCGTCGATCAGGATGCCGTGCTTCGCCAGCCGCTCCACCGGCTCGTCATGGCCCTTCACCCGGCCAAAGCTCTGTTCGTAATAGGACATCGGCGGCTTCGGCATGAATTTCAGCCCGCGCTCGGCGATGGCGTCGGTGGCGGCATAGATGTCGTCGGTGCCGACGGCGATGTGCTGGATCCCCTCGCCCTTGTAGCGCTTCAGGTATTCGACGATCTGCCCGGTCTCGCCCCGGTCCTCGTTGATCGGAATGCGGATACGGCCGCAGGGGCTGGTCAGGGCGCGGCTGTGCAGGCCCGAGAACTTGCCCTCGATGTCGAAGAAGCGGATCTGGCGGAAGTTGAACAGCTTTCCGTAGAAGTCAAACCACTGGTCCATGTTGCCCTTGTGGACGTTGTGGGTCAGGTGGTCGAGGTAGCGGAATCCCACGCCCTCGGGCTTGGGCGCGGTAAGCCACTCGAACTCCGACCCCCAGGGATCGGCCCCGGCGCCATATTGGTCGGTGAAATAGATCAGGCTGCCGCCGATACCCACGATGGCAGGCCAGTCCAGCGTCTTCGCGCCGGTGAAGGGCTGCGCGCCCTGTGCCACGGCATGGTCGAAAGCGTGCTGCGCATCGACCACCCGCCAGCCCATCGAGGGCGCGCAGGGGCCGTGCTCTTCGACGAAGCGGCGGGCGTGGCTGCCCGGGTCGTCGGTCAGCACATAGGTGATGTCGCCCTGCTGCCAAAGCTCGATGGCGCGGGTCCTGTGGCGGGCGGCCAGCGCAAACCCCATGCGGGCGAAAAGGATGCGCAGTTCGTCGGGCTCGGGGTGGGCGAATTCGACGAATTCGAAACCGTCGGTCCCGGCGGGATTCTCGGGGCTTACCTGTGCTTTCGGGGCGTCATGCGGGAAGGGACCCATGGCGAAACTCCATATCCTGTTTGCATGAATTCTAGCGCAGGGCTTGCGCGAAATGCGCGCATTCTTCAGGATGATTGCCATCATGTGCACGAATTTCTCGCATATATAGGCCATATCATGCAACAGACCGACACGCTTGACGCCACCGATTCCCGCCTGCTCTCCGCGCTGCAACGCGACGCCACGCTGACGGCGCAGGACCTGGGGGAACGGCTGAACCTCTCACCCAGCCAGGCGGCACGGCGGCGGCAGCGGCTGGAGCAGGCGGGCGTGATCACCGGCTACCGCGCGACCGTGGCCCCCGACCGCATCGGCCTGGGGGTAGAGGCCTTCATCCATGTCGTCATGGCCGCCCATTCCGAGGACAACGCCCGCGACTTCCGCCGCCTCTGCGACACGAGGGCCGAGATCGTCGCTGCCTGGACGCTGACCGGCGAGGCGGATTTCCTGCTGCGGGTCTGGTGCACCGATCTGGCCGCCCTGTCCCGGCTGGTGCAGCAGGCACTGCTGCCGCATCCCGCCGTGGCGCGGGTGCAAAGCCAGATCGTGCTGGACCGGGTGAAACCCGACGCACCGCTGCCGCTGGCGGCGGGCTGACCGGCACTGCGCAGGCGGCGCCGGACTTCGCGCGGGAATCGCCCTGCGCTCAGCCGCCGCTGACCCCCGCCTCGGCAAAGGTCGCCATGCCATTGTGGCAGGCCACCGCACCGCGGATCACGCCAAGCGCCAGCGCAGCGCCCGAGCCCTCGCCCAGCCGCATGCCCAGGGACAGCAGCGGCTCTTTCCCGATGGCCTCCAGCAGGCGGCCATGCGCGCCCTCGGCGCTCAGATGCCCGGCGATGCAATGATCCAGCGCGCCGGGGCGGGCCTTGTGCAGCACCGCCGCCGCCGCGCAGCTGATGAAACCGTCCAGAACCACCGGAACGCGGTGCATTCGTGCCGCCAGATAGGCCCCGGTCATCGCGGCGATCTCGCGTCCGCCCAGACGGCGCAGCACCTCCAGCGGGTCGTCCAGATGCCCGGCATGGGCGGCAAGGCCCGCGGCCACCGCCGCCTCTTTCCGCGCCAGCCCCGCATCGTCAACCCCGGTGCCGCGCCCGGCCCAACCGGAGCCACCGAACAGCCCCGCCGCGATGGCCGCGGCGCTGGTGGTGTTGGCGATTCCCATCTCTCCGGCAACGAACAGGCCGGCCTCGGGGTCCACCGCGTCCCAACCGGTTTGCAGGGCCTCCAGCAGGTCCGCCTCGGTCATCGCCGGTCCGGCGGTGAAATCGGCCGTCGGCCGGTCCAGCGCCAGCGGATGCACCGACATCGCTGCGCCTGCCAACGCCGAAAGCTGGTTGATCGCCGCCCCTCCGGCCTGGAAATTCGCCACCATCTGCACCGTGACCTCGGCCGGGAAGGCGGAAACACCCCGCGCCGCGATGCCGTGATTCCCCGCGAAAACCGCCACCTGAATACGATCCGCCGTGACCCGGCCCTTCCAGCCCGCCAGCCATTCCGCCAGCGCCTCCAGCCGCCCCAGCGACCCAGGCGGCTTGGTCAGAACCGCGTCGCGGGCGCGGGCGGCCTGCATGGCGGCGGCATCCGGCCCCGGCAGGACATCCAGCGCCCGGCGGAAATCGTTCAGGGTGGTGATGCCGGTCATGCTGTCCTCCGTGATTGAACCCGTCGCACAACGGGGCTACCCCATGGCGGGACCGGGGGCCAGACGGGAAAGGACGGATCGGCGATGGAAGGCGACGCACTTGCACGGCTGCGCGGCCATCTGCTGTCGGCGCTGGCACTGCTGACCCGGCTGCCGCTGCCCGATCATCGCCCGGCAGGCGCCGAATCCGCCTGGGCCTGGCCGCTGGTCGGCGGGCTCCTTGGCCTGCTGGCGGCGATTCTCGCTTCCGCCCTGCTATCGCTTGGCGTTCCGCCCGGGCCGGTGGCGGCGGCGGTGCTGGCCGCGCTGGCGCTTCTGACCGGGGCGCTGCACGAGGACGGGCTTTCCGACACCGCCGACGGCCTGCTGGGCGGGCGCAGCCGCGAGCGGCGGCTTGAGATCATGAAGGACAGCCGGATCGGCAGCTTCGGCGCGCTGGCGCTGGTGCTGATCATGCTGGCCTGCTGGTCGGCGCTGGAAGCCCTGATCGCGCGGGGCGCCTTCTGGGGGCCGCTGATCGCCGCCGCCGCGCTGTCGCGCGCGCCGATGGCGGTGGTGATGGCCGCCCTGCCCCCGGCGCGGCCCGGCGGGCTGTCCGCCGGGACCGGCCGCCCCTCGCCCGCTGTCGCCGGGGCGGCGGTGGGGGTGGCGCTGCTGCTGGCCGTTCCGGCTCTGGGATCCGCGGCGCTGGCCCCCATGCTGGCCGCCGCCCTGCTGCCCGCCCTGCTGGCGCTGGCGGCAAACCGGATGATCGGCGGCCAGACCGGCGACATCCTCGGCGCCTGCCAGCAACTCGCCTTCGCCGGGGCGCTGGCGGTGCTGGCCTGAACGCACAGGCCCTCTGCGCATCCTGCCTCTGGCCTTTGGCCGCGGGCCGCGCTATCCCGCTGCGGACACCCTTCCTCGAAAGCCGCCCGCATGTCCGAACGCACCGACTTTTCCGACGCCATCTCCTCGCCCGACGAGATCATCGAGGATGCCCGCAACGGCCGCATGTTCATCCTGGTCGACCATGAGGACCGCGAGAACGAGGGCGACCTGGTCATCCCGGCGCAGATGTGCACGCCCTCCGCCATCAACTTCATGGCCACCCATGGCCGCGGGCTGATCTGCCTGGCGATGCCCGGCAGCCGGATCGACGCGCTCGGCCTGCCGCTGATGAGCCCGAAGAACTCTTCCCGCCACGAGACTGCCTTCACGCTGTCGATCGAGGCGCGCGAAGGCGTGACCACCGGCATTTCCGCCGCCGACAGGGCGCGCACCGTCTCGGTCGCCATCGACCCGACCAAGGGCGGGGCGGACATCGCCACCCCCGGCCACATCTTCCCGCTGCGCGCCCGCGAGGGCGGCGTGCTGGTCCGCGCGGGCCATACCGAGGCCGCGGTGGACGTGGCGCGGCTGGCGGGGCTGAACCCCTCGGGCGTGATCTGCGAGATCATGAACGACGACGGCACCATGGCCCGGCTGCCCGACCTGATCTCTTTCGCACAAAGGCACGGGCTGAAGATCGGCACCATTTCCGACCTGATCGCCTATCGCCGCCGCCACGACAACCTGATCAACGAAAAGGCGGTGCGGCCGGTCACCTCGATCCATGGCGGCGACTGGCTGATGCGGGTCTATTCCGACGACACTCAGGGCGCGGATCATGTCGTGCTGACCAAGGGTGACCTTTCCACGGATGAGCCGGTGCTGGTCCGCGTCCATGCGCTGAACCCGCTGGAGGATGTGCTGGGGGTGGGCGCCGCCGGAACCCTGCCCGCCGCGATGCGGCTGATCGCGACCGAGGGGCGCGGCGCGGTGGTCCTGTTGCGCGACACCTCGATGAAGATGGTCGGGGCCGGGGAGCATTCGCCGCAGACGCTGCGGCAATACGGGCTCGGCGCGCAGATCCTTTCCACGCTCGGCCTGTCAAGGATCATCCTCGTCACCAATTCCAAGGCGCCGAAGGTTGTGGGGCTGGACGCCTGGGGCCTGACCATCGCCGGCACCCACCCGATTGCGGAGTAAGCCATGGCCGCTTCGATCACCCATCACACCTTGCCGCTGCCGGCTTTCGACAAGCCGGTGAAACTGCTGATCGTCGTGGCGCCCTATTACAAGGAGATCGCCGACAACCTGATCGCCGGGGCAAAGGCCGCGGCGGCGAAGGCCGGGGCCGAGGCCGATCTGGTCGAGGTGCCGGGCGCGCTGGAGATCCCCTCGGCCATCGCCTTGGCCGAGCGGCTGACGAAATACGACGGCTATGTCGCGCTTGGCTGCGTGGTGCGGGGCGAGACCACGCATTACGAGACGGTCTGCAACGACAGCTCGCGCGGGCTGACGCTTCTGGGGTTGCAGGGCGCCTGCGTCGGCAACGGCATCCTGACGGTGGAGAACATCGAGCAGGCCGAGGTCCGCGCCGATCCCGCCGGACAGGACAAGGGCGGCGGCGCGGCGGCGGCGGCGCTGCACCTGATCGCGCTGGCGCGCGGATGGGCCGGTGCCTCCAAGGGCATCGGGTTCCGCGCATGAGCCCCGCCGACAAGACTGCCGAGAAGCGCCGGATGAAATCGGCGGCGCGGCTCTATGCGGTGCAGGCGCTGTTCCAGATGGAAAGCTCGGCCCAGACGGTCGAGCAGGTCTGCCGCGAGTTCGAGACCCATCGCTTCGGCGCCACCTATGACGAGGGCGAGTTCGCCGAGGGCAATGTGGAGCACTTCCGCGCGGTGGTGGAGAATGCCGTCAACTGGCAGGCCGCCATCGACCAGTTGACCGACCGCGGGCTGGTGGCGAAATGGCCGATCGACCGCATCGACCCGGTCTTGCGGGCGCTGTTCCGCGCCGCGGGGGCCGAGATCACGCAGATGGACACGCCGCCGAAGGTGGCGATCACCGAATATGTCGATGTCGCCAAGGCCTTCTTCCCCGAAGGCAAGGAACCGAAATTCGTCAACGCCGTCCTCGACCATATGGCGCGCGAGGCCAAGCCTTCGGCCTTCTGATGCGTCACAAGGGCAGGACGATCCTGAAAGGACCTGACATGACCCGCCTGCTTCCCGCCCTGACGCTTGCCCTTGCAGCCGCCTGCACCCCCGCCCTTGCCACCGGGATCGGCGGCGAATGGCATCTGGTCGGTATCGAGGGGAGCCGCGCCCCCGCCGCTGCGACCATCGTCTTTGCCGCCGATGGCAAGGTTTCCGGCAAGGCGCCCTGCAACCGCTATTTCGGCAGCTACAGCGGGGAACTGCCCGATATCGCGCTGTCGCCGCTTGGCGCGACGAGGATGGCCTGCGACCAGCTGGAAGCCGAGGCCGCCTATTTCGAGGCGCTTCAGGCGATGACCCGGGCCGAGGTCGATCAGGACCACCTGTTCCTGATCGGGGCCAAGGGAGGGGTGCTGGAATTCAGCCGCGACCCGGACGACGGTCTCTGCATCACCTGCGGCGATTGACGAGGCCCCGAGTTTTCGTCGAAAACTCGTAACACACGAATTTTCGATGAAAATTCGTTCAGCGGCTGGCGTCGAACAGGTCCACCGCCGAATCGAAGAACCGCGCGCGGGTGGCGGGGCCTTCCATCATGATCTCATGCTCCGCCCCGGGATAAAGCTCCAGCCGTCCCTTTCGCCAGGTCCCCATCCGCAGGTGGATCGGCGCCGGATCCACCACCTTCTCCGCCGCGCCCAGCGCACAGAGCGCGGGCAGGTCCGGCGCGGGCAGCGCCATCAGCGCACCGCATTCCGTCAGCGCCGCGCGCAGCCAGCCCATCGAGGGACCGCCCAGCCCCAGCCCGGGGTCGGCCAGCACCTGCGACCGCATGTAATCCCACATGTCCCTGTCGGTGGTCAGCACGTTGCCCGCGAAATCGGCCTCGGCCACATAGCTGGTGGCCCCGGTCCCCGGCGCATAGCGATGCGCCTGACCGAAAGGCCCCGCCAGCGCCGAGACGACCTGCGCCACCGGCCGCAGCCAGGCCGCCATCATGATCCCCCACATCGGCGCCGAGAACACCGCCGCGCGGAAGCCAAGCCCGCGATGCAGCGACCGCAGGCCGATGCAACCGCCCATGGAATGGCCCATCAGCATCAGCGGCCCCGGCATCCCCTCGGCCGCGATCAGCGCCAGCAGCGCATCCATGTCGCGCTGGTATTCGTCGAAATGGCCGACATGGCCGGACATCGGGTCGGTCAGCGCCCGGTCGGCCAGCCCCTGCCCGCGCCAGTCCACCGTGGCCACCGACCAGCCCCGCGCCACCAGATCGGCGGCGGCGCGGCCGTATTTCTCGACATATTCGGTCCGCCCGGGCAGCAGGACCACGGTGCCCTTCTGCCCGCCGGACCACAGCCCGGCCCGTATCCGCACCCCGTCCGCCGTGCGCAGCCACACGGCCCGCCCGTCCGGCGGACCATCGGCCAGCGCGGCGTGGAAGGGGGCGGGCTGCGGGGCGAAGGGCGCGTTCACGACAGCACGGAGCCCAGTTTCATCGCCAGACCCATCGAGCCGTCGACCGACAGCTTGCCGGTCATGAAGGCCATGGTCGGGTTCATCTCGCCGTCGAGAATGGCCTTGAACACCTCGGCGCTGGCGGTCAGCGTCACATCCGCCTCTTCGTCGCCCGCCCGCACGCCCGTGCCGTCCAGCATGATCGTCCCCTCGCCCTCGATGACGAATTTCGCAACACCGTCGAAGCCGCCCGCCACTTTCGCCGACAGCTGTTCGACAGCCGTATCAATCACTGCGCTCATCCCCAAGTCTCCCTTTCGTGACCCTTGTGCCTCTGGCATTCCTCCGCCGTTCGGCTACCATCCCCATATGAGAGCCACCTCCGGGTTACACAATCGTATCGTTGCGGCACTTCTGCCGGTCTTTTTCGCCTGCGTCCCCGCACTGGCGCAGGAGGGGACCGGTGAGATCATCGAGGCCCCTGCCCCGCCGCTGACCGGGCAGGCGAAGCTGGACGACCTCTATACCCGGCTTGCGCAATCGAAGAATGCCGGAGAGGCCGGGCGGATCGAGGCCGAGCTTCGCATCGAATGGTCGAAATCCGGCTCGCCCGCGATGGACCTCCTGTTGCAACGGGGCGCGGATGCGCTGTCCGCCGGCAACATCCCCGCCGCCATCGAGCATTTCACCGCGCTGGTGGACCATGCGCCCGGCTTCACCGAAGGCTACAGCGCCCGGGCAGCCGCCTATTACGCGGCCGGCAAGATCGGACCCGCGCTGGAGGATCTGGCGCATGTGCTGGAGGCCGATCCCCGCAACTTCGACGCGCTGGTGACGCTGGGGATGCTGCTTGAGGAAAGCGGGAAGCCCGAAAAGGCGCTGGAGGCCTATCGCGCGGTGCAGGCTATACATCCCTATCTTGCCGACGTAAACGACGCCATCGACCGGCTGGCGAAGAGCCTTGAGGGGCAGGAGCTGTAATCCCGATGCTTTCGACGGGGCGGGTGACGGCGGTCCTCGGGCCGACGAACACCGGCAAGACCCATCATGCGATCGAACGGATGCTGACGCATCGCACGGGGGTGATGGGCCTGCCCCTGCGCCTGCTTGCGCGCGAGGTCTATGACCGGGTGGTCGCCCGCATCGGCCCCTCGACCGTGGCGCTGGTGACGGGCGAGGAACGTATCATCCCCGACCGCACCCAATACTGGATCTGCACCACCGAGGCGATGCCGCAGGAGATCGGCGCCGATTTCGTCTGCGTGGACGAGATCCAGCTTTGCGCCGACCCGGAGCGCGGCCATGTCTTCACCGACCGCCTGCTGCACGCCCGCGGGCTGGTCGAGACGCTGTTCCTTGGCGCCGACACCATGCGCGGGGCGATTTCCGGGCTGGTGCACCAGCATAGCTATGTAAAGCGCGACCGCTTCTCGACCCTGAGCTATGCCGGGTCGAAGAAGATCAGCCGGATGCCGCCGCGGTCGGCCATCGTCGGGTTCAGCGTGGAAAACGTCTATGCCATCGCCGAGCTGATCCGGCGGCAGAAGGGCGGCTGCGCGGTGGTGATGGGCGCGCTTTCCCCCCGCACGCGGAATGCGCAGGTCGCGCTCTACCAGTCGGGCGAGGTGGACTATCTGGTCGCCACCGACGCCATCGGCATGGGGCTGAACCTCGACATCAAGCATGTGGCCTTCTCCTCCACCTCGAAATTCGACGGGCGGCGGATGCGGCACCTGACCGCGCAGGAGATCGGCCAGATCGCCGGGCGGGCCGGGCGGCATACCGAGGACGGCACCTTCGGGGTGACCGGAGAGGCCCGGCCCTTCGACGAGGATCTGGTCGAGGCCATCGAAAGCCACCGCTTCGCCCCGGTGAAGAAACTGATGTGGCGCAACGCCGATCTGGACTTCGGCTCGCCCGAACGGCTGATCCGCAGCCTCGAGGCGCCGACCTCGAACGAATGGCTTTCCCGCGCCCGCGACGCCGACGACGTTCTGGCGCTGAAGGCGCTGTCGGCCCTGCCCGAGGTCGTGGCCCGCGTCACCGATGCGAAACGGGTGCGCCTGCTCTGGGATGTCTGCCGCATCCCGGATTTCCGCAATGGCTCCGAGTCGGACCATTTCACCCTGCTGGCCCGCATCTTCGACTTTCTCTGCGGCCGCGGCATCGGCGGCGGGCGCATCCCGTCGGACTGGCTGGCCAAGGCTATCGAGCGGATCGACCGGCCCGCGGGCGACATCGAGACGCTGTCGCGCCGGTTGGCACATATCCGCACATGGACCTATGTCACCCAGCGCAAGAACTGGGTCGATGACGAATCGCATTGGCGCGAGGAGACCCGCGCTGTAGAAGACCGCCTGTCGGACGCGCTTCACGCCGCGCTGACCCAACGATTTGTCGACCGGCGCACATCCGTGCTGCTGCGGCGGTTGAAGCAGAAGGAGGACCTCGTGGCCGAGGTGAACGACAAGGGCGAGAACCGGGGCGACGTGACCGTCGAGGGCCAGTTCGTCGGGCGGCTGGAAGGCTTCCGCTTCCAGCAGGATTCCACCGGCTCCGCCGATGAGGGCAAGACGCTGCGCCAGGCGGCCATCGCCGCGCTGCGGCCCGAGTTCTCGCTGCGCGCCGACCGGTTCTACAACGCGCCGGACACCGAGATGGACTTCACCGAACAGGGCGGCCTGATGTGGGGCTCTTCCGCGGTGGGCAAGCTGGTGAAGGGCGCCGATCCGCTGAAGCCTTCGGTGGAGCCTTTCGTCGACGAAGAGGCGGGCGAAGATGTGGCCGAGAAGGTCCGCCGCCGGTTGCAGCATTTCATCGACCGCAAGGTGGCCGCGCTCTATGAGCCGCTTCTGGCCCTTGGCCGGGACGAGGCGCTTCAGGGCCTTGCCCGCGGCTTTGCCTTCCGCCTGACCGAGGCGCTTGGCGTCCTGCCGCGCGAGGCGGTGGCGCAGGAGGTGAAGGAACTGGACCAGGAGGCCCGCGCCGGGTTGCGCAAGCACGGCGTCCGCTTCGGCCAGTATACCGTTTTCCTGCCCGCCCTGCTGAAACCCGCGCCGACCCGGCTGCGGCTGGTGCTGTGGTCGCTGTGGAACGGGCTGGCGGAGTTTCCCGAAAGCCCGCCGCCGGGACTGGTGACCATCCCCAACATCACCGAGGTGCCGAAGCAGCACTACACGCTTTCGGGCTATCACCCCGCCGGGACGCGGGCGATCCGCATCGACATGCTGGAGCGTCTGGCCGACATCCTGCGGCAGAAGGACAGCCGCGCGGGATTCGAGGCCACGCCGGACATGCTGTCGATCACCGGCATGACGCTGGAGCAGTTCGCCGACCTGATGGCGGGCCTTGGCTACAAGGGCGAAAAGGGTGAACGGCCGAAGGTGAAGGCTGCCGAGCCGGTCGTCCCGCCCGCCGCAGTAGACGAGGCCATCGAGGCCGCCGCCGCCGCGGGCCAGCCGATCCCGGAAGAGGTGTCGCTGCTGGCCCCTGTGCCGGAGGAACCCGAGGCTGCGCCCGCCGAAGGGGCCGAGGAAGCCGCACCCGCCGAGATGGAGGTGTTCTTCACCTTCACCTGGGCGCCCCGCCCCCGCTTCCAGCGCCCCGAGCGCGGCCCCCGCGAAGGCCAGCCCCGCCGCGACCGCCCGCAGGGCGACAAGCCGCAGGGCGACCGTCCGCGCGGCGAGCGGAAAGAGGGGGAAGGCCGCAAGGACTTCCACGGCAAGGGCGGCAAGCCCGGGGCCAAGGGCAAGCGCGACGGCGCCAAGGACGGCCCGCCGCGCGAGCGCAAGTTCGAGGCCCGCCCCCCGCGCGCCGAAAAGCCCATCGACCCCGACAACCCCTTCGCCGCCCTGCTGGCGCTGAAGGGCAAGGTCTGATCCTTGGCGGGACCGGGAAGCAGGGACACGGGCCGCAAGCCCACCCCCGCCACCCCGCGCCTGCGGATCGACAAATGGCTCTGGCAGGCGCGGTTCTTCAGGACGCGCAGCCTTGCCGCCGCCGTGGTGGAAGAGGGCCATGTCCGGGTGAACGGCCAGCCGGTCGCCCGTCCCTCGCGCGAGGTGGGGCCGGGCGACGTGCTGACTTTTCCGCAGGGAAGAAATATCCGCCTGATAAGAATTCTCGGAACGGGCGTCCGCCGCGGCCCGGCTTCCGAGGCGACGACGCTCTTTATTGACCTCGACGCGCCCGCTGCGGCACAGGGCCCGCTTGAATGATCCGCAGGGCTGGACTAGCTAGACCCTGACACCCGCCAAGCCAATCGGCCTACGCCATCCGTCCCGGAACCCGCCCATGACCTATGTCGTCACCGACAACTGCATCGCCTGCAAATACACCGACTGCGTCGAGGTCTGCCCGGTCGACTGTTTCTACGAGGGCGAGAACACCCTGGTCATCCACCCGGACGAATGCATCGACTGCGGCGTCTGCGAACCCGAATGCCCCGCCGATGCGATCCGCCCCGATACCGAGCCGGACATGGAGGAATGGGTCGAGTTCAACCGCAAATATGCCCAGATGTGGCCGGTGATCACCCAGAAGAAGGACCCGCTGCCGGGCTATGAAGAGCGCGACGGCGAGAAGAACAAGTTGCAGAAGTATTTCTCCGAGGCCCCCGGCACCGGCGACTGAGCTTCCGCAGCCCGGGGTGAGTCGCCGAACCTGTTCACGATTCGCAGACGCAGCGTGCACATTTCGTGAGACTGCAGGATTTTCCTTGCATATCAGGGCCGCGCAGGCCCTGCGGCAAAGTGCGTCCCCGTTGGAATCGCAGTGATTCTGTGTTATATATCTTTCACAGACATCCACTGGAGACTTCCGCCTGCCTCAGAGCCGCTCGCCTGGGACAGGAAATTTCGTGACATCACCGCCATCTGGCCGAAGGCGTCGTCTTCGGCGGGGCGGCAATTGTCGCGGTGAAGTCCCTACCCGAGGAAGAGACTGAATGACCAAGTCGAAGAAGCCCGAGTTCCGTCCCAACGAATTCGTCGTCTATCCTGCCCATGGCGTGGGCAAGATCCTGTCCATCGAGGAACAGGAAATCGCCGGCTTCCGGCTGGAGCTGTTCGTCATCCATTTCGAGAAGGACAAGATGACGCTGCGCGTGCCGACCCACAAGGCGACCGAGATCGGGATGCGCCCGCTTTCGGCCCCCGATGTGGTGTCGAAGGCGCTGGACACGCTGAAGGGCAAGGCCAAGGTCAAGCGGCTGATGTGGTCGCGCCGGGCGCAGGAATACGAACAGAAGATCAACTCGGGCGACCTGATGGCCATCGCCGAGGTGGTCCGCGACCTGCACCGCACCGACGACCAGCGCGAGCAAAGCTATTCCGAGCGTCAGTTGTATGAGGCCGCGCTGGAACGGCTGACCCGCGAAGTCGCCGCCGTCGCCGGGCTTGAAACACCCGCCGCGCAGAAGAAGGTCGACGACGTGCTGCTTTCCCGCGCCGCCTGATCCGGCGGACAGGCGAATGATCGACGGCGGTCCTTCGGGGCCGCCGTCTTCCTTTTCACGCCCTGCGATTCAGTTCCCTCAAATGCCCCGGCAGGCCTGTTCGAAGGTGATCCGCGGCTGTTCCGTCAACGGATGCTTCTCGACCAGGCGGAGAACAGGTTGGCGGGGGCTTGCGATTTGCCGATCCCCGGCAAGATTTCGGATCCGATGGTGAGAGGGCCATCAAGGTTCGACGGGAAGCAATGCGGGGCAAAATCAGTAGCCTTGTTCTGACTGACCTGTTAATCAGTGATTGACAAGGCGAGACTGCCCCACCATGCGCCGATCCAACCTGCGACTGCGTTCCACCTGCTTCCCCCGGCACCGCCCGCCCCGGGCGGCATTCCGATGTCGGCCGTCCCTCCGATCCGGTGGCGCGGGGAAGGCGCATCTTGCAGCGCCCTTCCGGCCTCATCGCCCCGGGCTGAAGGAAGCCGCCGGGCAGCCCGGCCAACAGGACCAAACCACAGGAAGCCTCCATGCGTCGTTCCGTCCAGCGCCAGCGCAGCGCAACCGGCAGCCCCTCGCGCATCGTGACCGGTCTGCATTCGGCAAGGAGCCGTGCCTATGACCCCCTGCCGCCCGAGGACACCGCCCGCACCGTCGATGCCGCCCTGATCCTGCTTGAGGAGATCGGTGTCCGCTTCGAGCCGGGAACCGAGGCGGACACCCTTCTGGCCGGGGCGGGGTGCCGGGTGGAAAACGGCGTGGTGAAGATCCCCGCGCCGGTGGTGCGCGCGGCGCTTGGCACCTGCGCGAAATCCACGCGGCTCTGGAACCGCGACGGCACAAGGGCCATCGACATCGACAAGGACCACACCTGGTTCATGCCGGGGATGACCTGCATCAAGGTCTTCGATGACGCCACCGGAGAGCCGCGGGACAGCACGCGTGCCCACCTTGCCGCGATCACCCGCCTTGCCGACGGGCTGGAAAACATCGACGCCATCTGCATCGCCTGCAAGGACGTGCCGGAGTCGACCCTTTCGGGCGAGATCGGCGAATTTCTCTGCATGATGGAGAACACCACCAAGCCGCTGGAATACCTGTGCGAATGGACCCGCTCGCTGGAAGCGGCAATCGATATGGCGGCGGCGCTGAGGGGCGGGCGCGAGGCACTGGCGGAGAAGCCCTATTTCCTGCACATCGTCACCCCCCTGCCGCTGTTCTATGCCGAGGCGCATATCCGGCAGATCGTCACCGCGGCGCGGGCGGGCGTTCCGGTCAGCACCGGCACGCTGGCGATCGGCGGCGCCTCCGCCCCGATCACCACGGCGGGCTGCGTCGTCCAGTGCCTTGCCACCGATTTCGCCGGCATGGTGCTGGGACAAGCGGTGCGGAAGGGGGCCTTCTGCATCGGCTCGACCAATCCCTATTTCATGGAGCCCGCGACCGGCGGCATCGGCAACCTGCCGCAGACCATGCTGGGCGAGCAGATGATCTGCCAGATCCGCCGCGAGCTTGGCCTGCCCTCCTTCACCGGGCTTGGCGGCGATGCCCGCGCCCGCCGCTTCGGCGAGGATGCGGTGTTCGAGATCGCAACCATGATGGGCCAGATCTACCATACCCGCCCGGCGACCTGCGACTATCTCGGCTCGCTCGACCAAGGCATCACCTATTCGGCCCACGCCCTGCTGCTGTGCAACGAATACGCCGGGATGCTGCGCACGCTCTGGGCGGGGAGCACGGTCGACGACGACACGCTGGCGCTGGATGTGCTGCGCGGGATCGGGCTGACGGGCACCGTCCTCGGCCACGAGCACACGGCCCGGCACTGCCGCACCAACCTCTGGGCCAGCCGCTACTTCGGCGGGAACGAGCCGCTCAGCACCACCGGCCGGCCCGACGAACCGCTGTTCCGGCGCATCGACCGCGACCTGAAGGAACGGCTTGCGGCCCCCGGGCCGGAGCCCCTGCCCCCCGACCTGCTGGCCCGCCTGCGCGCGATCCACGCGGAATTTGCGCAGGAGCCCGTGCCATGACCCGCGATCCCCGCTTCGACATCCTGTTCGAGCCGCTCCGCATCGGCCCGGTGACGGCGCCGAACCGTTTCTGGCAGGTGCCGCACTGCACCGGCATGGGCAATCTTCACCCCCGCACCCTTGCCGCGATGCGCGGGGTCAAGGCCGAGGGCGGCTGGGGCGTGGTGAACACCGAATACTGCTCGATCCACCCCACCTCGGACGACACGCACGCGCCCTATGCCTCGCTCTGGGACGAGGGCGACGTGCGGAACATGGCGGCGATGACGGCGGCGGTCCATGCGCAGGGGGCGCTTGCGGGCGTAGAGCTTTGGCACGGCGGCCAGAGGTCGTCGAACGCGCTGACGCGCGAGGCGGCCATCGCGCCGGACAGCATGATGGCGGAACGCAACCCCTGGCAAAGCCAGCGCATGGACCGCCAGGACATCCGCGCGCTGCGCGACTGGCACCGCGCCGCCGCCCTGCGGGCGATCTCGGCCGGGTTCGACATCGTCTATGTCTATGCCGCGCATACCTATCTGGTGACCCAGTTCCTCGATCCCTCGACCAACCGCCGCAACGACGACTACGGCAAGGATGCCGAGGCGCGCGCGAGGTTGTATCTGGAGCTGCTGGAAGACACCCGCGAAGTCATCGGCGACCGCGCCGCGCTGGCCACGCGGATCGAGGTTTATGACGAGACCGGCTCGGGCCGGGAAGAGCGCTCGGCGCTTCTGGCCCGGGCCGCCGCCTTCGTCGATGTCTTCGACGTGACGGTGCCCGACTACGGCCACGAGATGGGATCGTCGCGTTTCGTCAAGGAGGCCACGCTCGAATCCCATGTCGCCCATGTGAAGGCGCTGACCGGCAAGCCGGTCGTCAGCGTCGGCCGCTTCACCAGCCCGGAAACGATGCTGTCGCAGATCCGCCGCGGCGTCCTCGACTTCGTGGGCGCGGCGCGCCCCTCGATCGCCGATCCCTTCCTGCCCGCCAAGATCCGCGACGGGCGGATGGACGAGATCCGCGAATGCATCGGCTGCAACATCTGCTATGCGCATGACTGGCTTGGCGCGCCGATCCGCTGCACCCAGAACCCGACCATGGGCGAGGAATGGCGGCGCGGCTGGCATCCCGAACGGGTGCCCGCAGTCACCGGCCGCGCCGATCCGGTGCTGGTGGTGGGCGCAGGTCCCGCCGGGCTGGAGGCGGCGCTGACGCTTGGCCGCCGTGGCGTGCCGGTGCTGCTGGCCGAGGCCGGGAACGAGCCGGGCGGGCGGGTGACGCTGGAATCGCGCCTGCCGGGGCTTTCGGAATGGGCGCGGGTGCGCGACTGGCGGGTGCACATGATCGGCAAGCTGGACAATGTCGAGCTTTACCCCGCCTCGGTGATGGACCGCGGCTCGGTGCTGGAAACCGGTGTCCGGCATGTCCTGGTGGCGACGGGCAGTCTCTGGCGCGGCGACGGGCGCGGGCGCAGCCATCCCGCCGGAGTGGCGGGCTTCGCCGACGCGCGCACGCTGACGCCCGACCGGATCCTGCGGGGGGAACGGCCGAAGGGGCCGGTGGTGATCTTCGACGACGAGGAATACCACATCGCCGCCGGTATCGCCGAACTGCTGGCCAGCGAAGGGCTGGAGGTGACCTATGTCACGCCCGGCAAGGTCGTGGCGGAATGGTCGATCTTCACCACCGAACAGCCGGGCCTGCAAAGGCGGCTGATGGAGCTTGGCGTCAGGATCGTGACCTCGGCCGCGGTGACCGGCCTTGGGCCGGGGGTGGCGGAACTGACCTGCGGCTTCACCGGGCGGGTGTCCGAAATGGCCTGCGAGGGCTTCGTCCCGGTCACGTCACGCGAACCGGCGGACGGCCTGTGGCTGGATTTGCAGGATGCCGGGCTTGCCACGCTGGAACGCATCGGCGACGCCCGCGCGCCGGGGCTGATCGCGCACGCCATCCACGACGGCCACTGCGCCGCCCGCGCCCATCTGGCACCGCCGGAGGCGCTGGAGGTCCGGCGCGAACGTGTCATCATCGGATAGCCCGGAACCTTGCCCCCGCCCTCGCCCCGGCCGCGTTCGGCATGGCCTGTCGCCGCCCTCATGAAGATGGCTCATCGGGCCCGCGCCGATAAGGTTCCTCAACCGCAACTGGTCAGGCCCAGCACCGGGAACAGGGTCAGCGCGGATGCGGCAAGGCCGATCCAGCCGCCGGCAAGGATCGCCGTCCGCTCGACGCCGGAACCTCCGCGCGGCACGAGCAGCAGCGCGGCAGCGGTGGCGGCAAGCGTCGCCAGATAGGCAAGGATCAGGGCAAGGCCATGAAGGTTCCCCAAAGGCGCCGCCACCGCAGGCCAACCTCGCGCACAGCCGAGGCCATGCAGCGCATAGGTCAGGGCGAAACCGATGGCCCATAGCGTGGGGCCGATCAGCGCGCGCAGCGGCCAGCTCATGCGAAGACCTCCTGCAGGACGACCAGTGCGGCCAGCACGGCAGCCGTGCAAAGCGTGTAATCCTGCCAGAGCCGCCAGCAGCGTTGCGCCCCGGGCCGCGAGGCCGCGATCCTGCCGTCCCGGCGCTGAACATGGGTCTGCGCCGCCAGCATCGCGCCCACCAGCGTGTGAAGCGCCACCAGCCCCAGCCCGGCGGCGACAAGCGCCGGACGGGCATGGGCCTGCGGATCGTCCAGCCCGAAGGCCAGGGCCGCGACAAGGCAAAGCGCGAACCCTCCGGCCACCGCGCCCGCCAGACCTCCCCTTCCCGCGGACCAGCGCGCCGATACCGCGGCCAGCGCCAGCAGGGCCAGAACCGCCAGCGCAATCCCCATCTGCCAGACCCCCAACCCGCTTTCCGGCGCGGGCCAGTTCGGCGCGACGACCGAAAGGAAGCCGATCCCGAACAGGAAGCTTCCGAACAGCGCGCCATCGGCGATCAGCAGGCAGACCATGCCGTCATGCGACAACGGGCGGGCCGCCTGCCAATGCGGGGGAAGCTCCAGCCCCGGCGCGACCGGGATCGGTGGATGGTCACGGGCCGCTCCGGTGCCGCGCCCCCAGAGCCAGCATGTCCAGGCGACCAGGATCAGCGTCGCCCCCGCCACCGGGTAAAGCCCGAACAGCATCAGCAGGACGAAGGCGCAGATCGCCAGCGCCGTCTGCAGCGGCAGGAAGGTATTCCCCGGCAGCACCGCGACATGATCGGGCGCGCCACCGACGCCCTCGACCACCAGCACCTCGCGGCGCCCGCGCGGCGCGCCCGGAAGCGCCCCCTCCCCCCGTGCCAACGCCTGCGGGGCCGCCCCGGACACGGGCGGCAAGGAGGCGAAATTGTAGGCGGGCGCGAAGCGGGGCGGCAGCCATTCGAATGTATCCGCGCCCCAGGGGTTGCGGCGGCTGGTGCGGCCAAAAAGGGCCTGGAGTAGCACATCCAGCGCGAAAAGCGCGAAACCCGCCGCCATGACGAAGCCGAAGAAGGAACTGGTCAGGTTCAGCCACTCCCATTCCGGGTTCGCCGCATAGGTGGCGATGCGGCGCGGCATCCCCAGCAGCCCGGTCAGATGCATCAGGAAGAAGGTGCCGTGGAATCCGATCAGCACCAGCCAGAATGCCGCCACGCCCGGCCCGCGCAGGGCCGCGCACCCGGTGATCAGCGGCAGCCAGTAGGTAACGGCAGCCATCATCGGGAAGACGAAGCCGCCGATCAGCACGTAATGCAGATGGGCGGTCACGAAAGCCGTGTCATGCGCCTGCCAGTTGAAGGGCACGATGGCCAGCATGACGCCGGTCAGCCCGCCCATCACGAAGGTCGAGAAGAAGCCCATCAGATGCAGCATCGGCAGCTTCATCTGCGGTCGGCCTTTCCACAGCGTGCCGATCCAGGCGAATATCTGCACCGCCGTGGGCACCGCCACCAGCGCCGAGGCCGCCGAGAAGAACGCCAGCGCCATGTGCGGGATACCCACGGCGAACATGTGGTGGACCCAGAGGCCGAAGCTCAGGAACACCAGCCCCAGGATCGCCGCGACGATGGCGCCGTAGCCAAGGATGCCGGTGCGCGACAGCACAGGCAGGATGGTCGAGACCGCCCCCGCCGCGGGCAGGAAGATGATATAGACCTCGGGGTGGCCGAACAGCCAGAACAGGTGCTGCCAGAGCAGGGGATCGCCTCCACGCGCAACGTCGAAGAACGGCCAGTCGAAGGCGCGCTCCAGCTCCAGCAGAACCGAGCCGAGGATCAGCGGCGGAAAGCCCGCCAGCATCATCGCCGCCGTGCCCAGCATATACCAGGCGAAGAGCGGCATCTCCGTGAGCCGCATCCCCGGCGCGCGCAGCCGCAGGATGGTCACGGTGATCTCGATGGCGGCCGACAGCGCCGAGATTTCCACGAAGGTGATGCCCAGCAGCCAGACATCCGCGTTGATCCCCGGCGAATAGTCCCGCGACGACAGCGGCACATACATGAACCAGCCGCCATCGGGCGCGACACCGGCGATCAGCGCCGCAAGGATGATCGTGCCGCCCAGCAGATAGCACCACCAGCCAAGCGCCGAGAGCCTCGGGAAAGCCAGATCGCGCGAGCCGAGCATCCGGGGCAGCAGATACATCGCCAGCCCCTCCAGCATCGGGATGGCGAAGAGGAACATCATGATGCTGCCGTGCATGGTGAAGATCTGGTTGTAATGGGCCGCATCGAGGAAATCGCCGCCCCGCGTCGCCAGTTGCGCCCGGATCAGCATCGCCAGCACGCCCGCGACCGCGAAGAAGAAGAAGGCTGCCAGCATGAAGCGCAGGCCGATCTCGGTATGGTTGACCGACGAGAACCAGCCGCGCCAGCCGGGCGGACGCGACCAGACGGCATCCAGTTCCCGGTGCAGGCGAAGCGCGTTCCGCGGCGGGTTCGGGGTCAGAGGCGGACGGGGGCCGGGGGTCATTCCTCCGCTCCTCCACTGCCGGGCAGGTCAAGGAATTCCGGTGGCGCGCCCGGGGGATAGGCGACGACCCGGAACCGCATGCCGCCATAGCCGGGGCCGGAGAATTCTGCCGAAAGCCCGTCGTAGATGCCCGGCTCACTGGCCTCGATCCGCAGGATGTTGGTGCGCCCCGGGATCGCGTCCATCTTGCCCGCAAGGCGCGGCACCCAGAAGCTGTGGATCACGTCTGCCGATGAGATCCGCACATCCACGGGGCGGCCTGCGGGGATGTAGAGCGTCCCCTCGGTCGCAACCTTCCCCCCATCCGGGCCGGGCTGGCGGAAGCTCCATGCCCATTGGCGGCCCTCGGCCTCGACCGTCACCACCTGCGCACCGGCATGGGGTTGCAGCCGCTCGCCCGTCCGGATCCCGGCGCCGACCACCAGTACCAGGATCGCCAGCGAGAAGCCGACCCCCATCCCATGGGTCCAGAAGCCCGGGCGCGGCTGCCAGCCCGGTGCGCGAAAGCCCACCCAGACCAGCGCCAGCACCAGCCCGGTCAGCAGCCCCGCACCCGCCAGCATTCCCCACCAGAGCCCGCTGATCGCCTCGGCCGCAGGCCCCGCAGGCGCAAGCGTCGACAGCGGCGTGTCACATCCCGCAAGCAGCAGGACCGCCAGCGCAGGAACCCGCGCCCCGGCGCTGCGTTCCCTTCCATATCCACCGCAATCCGTCAGGGAGCCCCGATGAAACCCACCCGCAAGCGGCGCCGTCTGCGCGATCCGATCCATGAGCACCGCAACTTTCACCTGACCGAGTCGCGCGTGGCCATCGCAGGCCATCCGCTGCACGCCATGCTGGTCACCTTCCCGATCGCGCTTTGCATCTGCACCCTTGGCGCGGATGCGATGTTCTGGCTGACCGGCGATGCCTTCTGGCCCCGGGCCGCGCTCTGGGCGGCGGCGGTCAGCTTCCTGATGGGGGTGCTGGCCGGGATCGCCGGCACGGTCGAACTGCTGGCGGTGCCCGGCATCCGCATCCGTGCGGCAAGCTGGACGCATTTCATCCTGGCGGTGATGCTGCTGTCGATCCTTGGGGCGAACTGGGGCCTCCGCTGGGGCGATGCCGCGGATGCGGTGCTGCCCTGGGGCATCCTGACCTCGGCCCTGGCGGCGGGCATGACCGGCATGACCGGCTGGCATGGCGGCAAGCTTGTCTTCGACTACGGGGTCGGCACGCAGAAGGATCACGGCGCGGCCTCCTGAAAAACCTTTTCGGGAATGATGCCCTGCGGCTCCAGCAGCCAGCCGGGCATCATCGCCTCGATCCCCGAAAGCGGCGGCTTGGCAAGGACCAGCCAAAGCACCGAGCCCATCAGCGGCAGCGCGAAGACCAGCGCGATCATCGGGGACGGCATGGCCCAGCCCGGCCCCCTCTCGCCCGACGACTGCACCAGATGCCCAAGCCAGACATGCACCAGCACCATGCCCGCGACACAGGCAAGCTTCACCAGCAGCCAAGGCTCGAACACCCGGCCGAGGAAGATCAGCCCCGTGCCGGCCACGACCGCGATCACCGCGGCGGGCGTGGCGATCATCGTGTAGCCGACATGGGCGAGAAGCCGCAGCCGCGTGAACTCGCTCTGGCTCACGGGGCCATCGGTCGCGGCAGAATGCAAGCGAAGGAGGAAGGGCAGCAGGATCAGCGCGGCGCACCAGACCAGCAGGGCCGCGAGATGGAGGAACTTCACCAGCGCAAGGATCATCCGGCGGCCCCTTCTGCGCTGCGTGCCCAGGCGTCGCGCAGCATCAGCCCGGCGATCAGCGCCAGCGGCAGAAGCCCCGGCACCCACATCAGAAGCCCGGCAAGCTGCTGGTCGCGCAGCGGATCAAGCCCGAACGACAGGGGCGACAGGCCATGCTGCGGGAACAGGACATGCGGCGCGAACGTCAGGACCGCGCCGATGAACCCCATCAGCACCGCCAGCGCCGCCAGTTGCCCCGAGGCCGCGACGATACCGCGCCGCGCAAGCACCCGCAGGCTCGACCAGAAGGCCACCGCCGGGACAAGCAAAAGGCCCTGCAACAGCCAGTAGACCACATGCGACTCCCAGGCGAGGGCATAGACCGGCGGGAGATGCCACAGGACCAGCGCAAGGCAGGTCAGCGCCAGAGGAAGCCCCGGGCCGATGCGCTGCCCCAGCCCCGGCAGGGCCAGCGCCAGCAGGGGCGCCGCCACGGTCAGGACCAGCAGGTGATGGAGCGCCCGGGCGGAGAACAGGGCGGCCGTCAACGCGCAAAGCGGCGAGACGAAGGCCACGACCAGCACCGCCCAGCCAAGAAACCAGGCGCGACGACCCTCGGCGAGCAGCGGAAGGCAGGTGAACATCAGCCCCAGCACGACAAGAACAGGCGGATCGAGGTTCCACGACGACAGGACGCCCGCCGCATCGGGCGGCGGCCCGCAATAGGGAATGGCATCCTCCGGCATCGGCTTCCCCCTCGTTCATTTTCCCGCGCTCAGCGAGGTAACGCGCCCGGACGGCATCGGGTTTCATGGCGGAAGGGCATGATCCGGCCAAATCACCGTCACGCCGGGGCCGGTTGCGAATTCCCGGCCTCCTTCCGGCCCCCGTGCCCGACGGGCGGCCCGGTGCAGGCGCGGGCGCCCAAGGCATGTCGGGGGACATGACCGCCGCCGCCCGGATATGCGGTTTTCCGCCGGGTTGAACCGATCCTGCGTCATCCGGCGGAACCGCCTCGCCCCTTGCCGGTTTCTTCTCCAACCCTTGATGGAGCAATGCGATGGCCGATGCCGCCGATGATGTCCGCGCCCGCCAGATGGTGGCCCGGGTCCACGAACAGGCCCATCCAGCCGCTGCCGATCCTTGACCGGACGGGGTTTCCCTCCCCCTTCCGGCCTTTGCGGCCCGCATCGCTTCCATGCGGGCCGCACCCTTCTGCCGATACCCGTTTCCCGAAGACCGGCCCTCGGCGCGAGACCGCAAACGCGCCGATCCCACCCTTGAAAGGCAGGACAAGATGGCACAGAAACCCGACGGCCCAGCACTTGGCAATGCGGGCGAGACCCAGCAACGCGGCGGCGCGGCGCTTGCCACCAACCACGGCATTCCCGTCTCGGACAACCAGAACTCCCTGCGGGCGGGCGCGCGCGGTCCGACGCTGCTGGAGGATTTCCTCCTGCGCGAGAAGATCTTCCATTTCGACCACGAGCGGATTCCCGAACGGATCGTCCATGCCCGCGGCTCGGCTGCGCATGGGGTGTTCACCTGCACCGATCCGATCCCCGAGCTGACGCGCGCCAGCCTGTTTGCGGAAAAGGGCAAGGAGACCCCGGTCTTCGTGCGCTTTTCAACCGTGGCGGGTGGCGCGGGTTCGGTCGACACGCCGCGCGACGTGCGGGGCTTCGCGGTGAAGTTCTACACCGACCGGGGCAACTGGGATCTGGTCGGCAACAACATCCCGGTCTTCTTCATCCAGGATGCGATCAAGTTCCCCGATCTGGTCCATTCGGTGAAGATGGAGGCCGATCGCGGCTATCCGCAGGC
>CAYLSD010000016.1:42288-83307 GCA_964386345.1 uncultured Fuscovulum sp. | reverse complement strand
GCCATGTCGCGCAGCATGCCGGGCGTGTTGACCATCACGTAGTCGGCCTCGTTGAAGTTCATCGTGCCGCAGTCCAGCGTGCAGATCTCGGGGCGGCACTCCACCACATGCTGCACCCGGTCGGTGGCGCCCGCCATGTCGGATTTCTGCGACATGCGGTTCATCGCCTCGGTGCCGTCGAACATCAGGTCGCCGCCCATCCCGGCAGTCAGGTTCAGAACCACGTCGGTGTCGCTGTCGCGGATGCGTTCCGTCACCTCGCGGTAAAGCGCGGGGTCGCGGGCGGGCTTGCCGGTTTCGGGGTCGCGCACGTGGCAATGCACCACCGCCGCGCCCGCCTTGGCCGCCGCGATGGCGCTTTCGGCGATCTGCTGCGGGCTGCGCGGCACATGGGGGGAACGGTCCTGCGTGCCGCCCGAGCCGGTGACGGCGCAGGTGATGAAGACTTCGCGGTTCATGGTCAGCGGCATGGAATCCTCCCTCGGGCTGCCACCAGCATAGCCCCCTTGGCAGGCGATGCTTTGCATATTACGCATTCCTCATGACGGAAAACGCAATCTTCACGCCCTCGCGCAGCCCGCTGACCATTGCGTTGCTGGTGCTGCCGCAGGCCAGCATCCTTGAAGTCGCCTCGGCGCTGGATCCTTTGCGCAACGCCAACCGCCAGCTGCGGCAAGAGGCGTTCCGCTGGCGCGTGGTCACGCCCGACGGCGCCCCCGCGCCGCTGACCTGCGGGCTGTCGCTGCCCTCTTCCGGCCCGCTGGCGGCGGCAGAGGGGGCCGAGGCGCTGATCGTCGTCGCCGGTTACCGGCTGGACGAGGTGGCGACCCGGCCGCTGATCCGCGACCTGCGCCGCATCGCGCCACGCTTCGCGCTGGTCGGCGGCATCGATGCCGGGCCCTGGGTCATGGCGCGGGCGGGGCTGCTGGACGGCTACCGCGCGACGGTGCATTGGGAGGATCAGGAGGACCTTGCCGCCCGCCACCCGAATATCGACGTGGTACCCGACCGCTATGTGATCGACCGCAATCGCGTGACGATCGGCGGCGCGGCTCCGGCGCAGGACTTCATGCTGCACCTGATCCGCGCCCGTCACGGCGCGGGGCTGGCCCGGCAGGTGGCGCTGTCCTTCCTGTCGACCGTCCGCCCCGGCGGCGAGCCGCAGCTTTCCCGCCCCGGCACCGATCCGGCCATGGACCCACGCGTCGCCCGCGCCGCCGCGCGGATGGAGATGCGGCTGGACGCGCCCGAAAGCACTGCCGAGACCGCCGCCGCCGTCGGCCTGTCGCCGCGGCGGCTGGAGGTGCTGTTCCGGCAGGCCTTCGGCACCACGCCCGGCGCGCATGGCCTTGCACTGCGGCTGCAAGCCGCCCGCAGGATGCTGGCCGAGACCCGCCACCCGCTGGCCGAAGTGGCGCTGCGCACCGGCTTCACCAGCCCCGCCACGCTGAGCCGCGCCTTCCGCAAGGCTTTCGGCCACCCGCCGGGCGCGCTGCGGCGGGGCTGAGACCCGATCTTTCGCCGAAGATCGTATCCTTACGCCGCGTCCAGCAGCCCCCGGCCCTTCAGCAGCGCCTCTACCCCCGGCATCCTGCCGCGGAACTTCAGATAGAGCGCTTCCGCCTCCTCGCTGCCACCTGCGGAAAGGATGAACCGCTCCAGCCGCACCGCGGTTTCCGGGTCGAAGGGATCGCCCGTCTCCTCGAAGGCGGCGAAGGCGTCGGCGTCCATCACCTCGGACCACAAGTAGCTGTAGTAGCCTGCCGAATAGCCGTCGCCAGAGAACACATGGGCGAAATGCGGCGTGGCGTGGCGCATGCGGATCGCCCGGGGCATCCCCATCGCCTCCAGCACCTCGGCCTGTTTCTGCATCGGATCGGCAGGCGGGGCGCCGGTGTGGAACTCAAGGTCCACCATCGCGGAGGCCACGAATTCCACCGTGGCGAAGCCCTGGTCGTAGGTTCCGGCATCCAGCAGCCGCTTCAACAGGTCCGCGGGCATCGGCTCGCCGGTCCGGTAATGCCTTGCATGGGCCTCCAGCACCGCGGGCACCTCAAGCCAGTGTTCGTAAAGCTGGCTCGGCAGTTCGACGAAATCGCGGGCGACCGAGGTGCCCGAGATGAAGCCGTAGGTCACGTCCGACAGCATCTGGTGCAGCGCGTGGCCGAATTCGTGGAACAGCGTCCGGGCGTCGTCATAGGACAGGAGGCAGGGGTCGCCCTTGGCGAAGTTGCAGACGTTCACGACGATGGGCCGCTGGTCGCCGCCCAGCTTGCGCTGGCTGCGCATGGCCGAACACCATGCGCCGCTGCGCTTCGATCCCCGCGCGAAATAGTCGCCCAGGAAGACCGCCACATGCTCGCCCTTGCGGGTGACTTCCCAGCCGCGCACATCCGGATGATAGAACCGGCCGTCGATCCGGCGAAATTCCAGCCCGAACAGGCGGTTGGCGCAGTCGAACATCGCCCCCAGCATGGCGTCCAGCGACAGATAGGGCTTCAGCGCCGCCTCGTCGAGGTCATGCTCGGCCTTGCGCCGCTTCTCGGAATAATAGCGCCAGTCCCAGGGTTCCAGCGGCCCCGCGATGCCGTCGGCGCGCAGCATCGCCTCCAGCACCGCCGCATCCGCCTCGGCCTTGGCCCGCGCCGGGGTCCAGACGCGCATCAACAGGTCGCGCACGGCCGAGGGCGTCTTGGCCATCTCCGGCTCCAGCTTGAAGCTGGCGAAATCCGCATGGCCCAGCAGCGCCGCCCGCTCGGCCCGCAGCGCAAGGATCTCGGCCGCGATCCCCCGGTTGTCGGTCTCGCCGCCATTGGCGCCGCGGGCGGCCCAGGCTTCATAGGCGCGCTGCCGCAGGGCGCGGCGGGGCGAGAATTGCAGGAAGGGCACGATCAGGCTGCGGTTCAGGGTGACGACCGGGCCAAGCCCGCGCTCCGCGCCCGCGGCCCTTGCCGCCTCGGTCACGAAACCCGGCAAGCCCTCCAGATCGGCTTCGGTCAGTTCCATGAACCAGTTGCGCTCATCCGCCAGCAGGTTCTGGGAAAACCGCGTCCCCAGCACGGCAAGCCGCGCCTTCACCGCCGTCAGCCGCTCCGCCGCCTCGCCCTCCAGCGCCGCGCCGGAGCGCAGGAACATCCGCCGATACAGCTCCAGCACCCGCAACTGCTCGGGGGTCAGCCCCCGTCCGTCGCGGCCCTGCCACAGCGCCTCGATCTTCGACCAGAGCGCCTTGTTGTTGGTGATCTCGCTGGAAAACGCGCTCATCTTCGGCGCCAGATCGCGCTGCAACGCCTCGCGCGCCTCGTTGGAATCCGCGCCCGCCAGATTGTAGAAGACGCCCGCCACCCGGTCGAGATCGCCCTCCGCCAGTTCCAGCGCCTCGATCACCCCGGCGAAATCTTCGCCCGGCCCCCCGGCAATCGCCTCGATCGCCGCCCGGGCCCGCGACAGCGCCTCGTCGAAGGCCGGCGCGAAATCCTCGTCCCGGATCGCGGCAAAGGGCGGCAGGCCGAAAGGCGTGTCCCATTTCTCCAGCAATACGTTCATCACCCTCTCCTTCGGCGCCGGTTTCATCTGTTCATAAATATCCCACGGGGGTGCGGGGGTGTGAAACCCCCGCTGCCTACGTTTCCCGCCCGCGCGTCCTCATCCGGGCCTCGAACCGCCGAAGCAGCAGCGACAGGCCGATGGTCATCACCAGATAGATCAGCGCCGCCACGTTGTAGGTCTCGAAATAGCGGAAGTTCCCGGCCGCCGTCACCTTGGCCAGCTGCGCCACGTCGCCGATGCCCAGCACGGCGACCAGCGAACTGTCCTTGACCATCGCCACGAAATCGTTGCCCAGCGGCGGCAGGATCATGCGGAAGGCCTGGGGAAAGACGATGTGGCGAAAGCGTTGCCAGCCGTTCAGGCCCAGCGCCATCGCGGCCTCCACCTGGCCCTTGTCCACCGCCTGCAACCCGGCGCGGAAGATCTCGGCCAGGAAGGCCGAATAGGCCAGCATCAGCGCCAGCACCGCCCGCCACAGCAGCGGCACGTCGCGCGCCCGCAGCACGCCCTCGCCCCAGATCCAGTTCACCGCCTGCACCAGCCCCGGCACCAGCACGAAGGCGACATAGAGCAGAAGGACGAGGATCGGCACGCCGCGCATCACCTCGATGTAAAGCCGGGCGATCTGGCGCAGCAGCAGGTAGCGGGACAGCCCCATCACCGCAAGGCCAAGGCCGATCAGGCAGGCCCCCAGATAGGCGAAGACCGAGACGCCAATGGTGATCCAGACGCCCTTGCCCAGCGTGCGCAGGGCCGCGCGATAGACATCGTCCGACAGCATCTCCCACAACAACCACAGGCCGGTGACCGCAAGGATCACCAGCCACCAGGGGAAGTCGTTTTCGGGTTTCGGGTTCGGCGTCATCGGACCGGCCCCGGGGGTTCAGGTCACCCGGGGCCCGGGGCGCTCATTCGCCCATCTTGTAGTCGACGAACCACTTCTGGTTCAGCGCATCCATCGTGCCGTCCGCCTTCATGCCGGCGATCGCCGCATTGACCGGAGCGACCAGATCCGAGCCCTTGGGGAAGATGAAGCCGAAATCCTCGGATGCCAGCGGCTCGCCGATGATCTTCAGCGTTCCATCCGACGCGCCGACATAGCCGTTCGCCGCGGTGGAATCGGAAAGCGTCAGGTCCACGTCGCCGGTCTTCAGCGCCTCGAGCCCGGCCCCGAAGGTCTCGAACTTGATGATGCGGGGGTTTTCCTCGTTGCCGTCCAGGATGTCGTAGACCGCGGCATAGAAGGGCGAGGTGCCGGGCTGCGCCGAGACCAGCAGGGCGGGATCGGCCGCGAAGCCGGCCGCATCGGTGAAGCGCGTCTCGTCGCCGCGCACGATCATCAGCATTTCCGACCGCATGTAGGCGTCGGAGAAATCCACCTTCTCCTTGCGGTCGTCCTTGATGGTGATGCCGGTCATGCCAAGGTCATACTGGCCTTCCGACACCGCCGGGATCATCGCGTCCCAGCTGGTGTTTTCGTATTTCACCGTGGCGTTCAGCCGTTTGGCGATCTCGGCCATCGCATCGTATTCCCAGCCGACCGCATTGCCGTCCTTGTCCAGGAATTGCAGCGGCGGATAGGCGTTTTCCGTCACGACCACGATTTCCTTGCCGCCAAGGTCCGGCAGGTCCTGGGCGAAGGCGGCAGAGGCGGCGAAGGACAGCGCAAGCGCGCCAAGGGCAGCGGTCAGTTTCATGGGTCAGGCTCCCGTCAGGTTCTGCGCGACTATGGGCAAGGCAGGGACGGCTTGCAAGCGGCGGCGGCCTGTTGTGCATCCGCGCACCATCCCCCGCCGCCGCTGCCGGATTGCCTGAACGCCCGCGCAGGTCCATCTTCCTGCCATCCCGTAAAGGAGTTCCGAAGATGTCCCGGATGCCCACCTATTTCATCAGCCACGGCGGCGGCCCCTGGCCCTGGATGCCCGACTGGCGCGCGATCTTCGCCAACCTCGAGGCCAGCTTCGTGCAGATGGTCAAGGACCTGCCCGAACGGCCGAAGGCCATCCTGATGATCTCGGGCCATTGGGAGGACGACAGTTTCGCCGTGATGTCCTCGGCCAATCCGCCGATGGTCTACGATTACCACGGCTTTCCGCCGCATACCTTCCAGATCAAGTATCCCGCCCCCGGCGCGCCCGGCCTTGCCCGCCGCACGGCAGACCTGATCGAGGCCGCGGGCCTGCCCGTCCGGCTGGACGACAGGCAGGGCTATGACCACGGCACCTTCGTGCCCGCCTATGTGATGTATCCCGACGCCTCGGTCCCGGTCTATCAGGTCTCGCTTCGCCGCGGCTACAGCCCGGCCGAGCATTTCGCCCTTGGGCGCGCGCTGGCACCGCTGCGCGACGAGGGCGTGCTGATCGTCGGCTCCGGCCTTTCCTACCACAACCTGCGGCTCTTCGGGCCGGAGGCCAAGGTCCCGTCCGAGGCTTTCGATGCCTGGCTGGCCGAGACCATGGCCCTGCCCGCCGCAGAGCGGACCGAGCGGCTGATCCATTGGGAAGAAGCCCCCTATGCAAGGGTCTGCCACAAGGAGGAGGACCATTTCGTCCCCCTCTTCGCCGCCCTCGGCGCGGCGGAAGGGGAAGCCGCGACCATGGTCTACCACGACACGGACCTTTTCGGCGGCGTCACCGCATCCAGCTACCGCATCGGCTGACGGCGCCGATCCTTCGACGAAGGATCGCCCGCCCCGGCGTCACAGCTGGATGTGGATGTGGTCGTCATGCCGCGCCGCGCGGCACCCCTGGAACCGCAGCCTGCCGCCCGACACCCCCAGCCGGGCGGCCAGCGGCGGTTCAAGGAACAGCTTGCCGACCCGCGGGTCGTCCAGCAGCGCCCGGGCCAGCGCCGCGGTCCGGTCCGGCTCAAGCTTCAGCCCGGCCATGGCGGGGCGCAGCCAGCGCATCTCCCAGCGGAAGGTCGGAAAGGCGGGCGGGCAGGTCTCTTCCCCCTCCCGCTCGAAGGCGAAGTAGCCGAGGGGCGAGTCGGTGCGGCCCGGCGCATAGCCTGTCTGGTCCGCATAGAAGAAGGCGAAGTCCAGCTTGCCGCCGTCGCCATGGCTCAGGTGCGGGATCATCGGGAAGCTGTCGAGGAAGGGAAAGTTCCCGTCCAGCGCCAGCGTCACCGTGCCCGGATATTCCCGCGCCACCCGTCCGGCGGCCTGCTGCGCCACGTCCAGCACCTCCGGGCTGACGAAATTGCGCATGGCGATGCAGTAGAAGGCCGACTGCATCCGCAACGGCTCTCCCCGGCAGGGCAGCGGCACCCGGCCCATCGAGGGCACGGCCAGTTGCGCCATCCCGAACAGCAGCGCATAGCCCAGCACGAAGGCCGCCCAGAACCGCCAGCCCCTGAACACCAGCGCCACAACCCAGGCGATACCACCCAGCTGCGTGATCGCCGTCAGGGCAAGAACAGCCGCCCCGTGTAGCACAAATCGCACCATGAACCCTCTTCCCACACCGGCCTTCCGGCTTCACTCTGTCACTGACAGCACCGGAGACGCAAATGGCCCGTTCCGTCCTTACCCCCGCCGTCCTTGCCCTTCTCGCCACCCCCGCCCTTGCCGAGGGCGAGGTCGACCTGCGGATCATGTCCTTCAACATCTGGTATGGCGGGGTGCAGGTCAGCCAGCCGCAACTGGTCGAGATCATCCGCGCCTCGGGCGCCGACATCGTCAGCCTGCAGGAGCCCGACGGCCAGACCGCCGCCATAGCCGCCGCGGCGGGCTATCCCTATGCCGACCTGCGCCGCCACATCATCAGCCGGGTGCCGCTGTTCGACCCCAGGCTGGGCGAGCGGACCGACGAGGGCCAGGCCCCCTATCCGCTAGCCGGGCTGGACGCCGATGCGCCGCATGTCTGGGCCATGGTCGCGCCCGGGCAGGTGATCGCGCTCGGCAACCTCCATCTCAGTTCCGATCCCTACGGGCCGGACCTCCTGCGCGACGGATCGGCGGTCGATGAGGTGCTGGCAGCCGAGACCGAGGTCCGGCTGGCCGAGATCGACCCCTATGCCGCGGGGATGGAACCGCTGGTCGCCAGCGGGGTGCCGGTGATCGTCACCGGTGATTTCAACAGCCCCTCGCATCTGGACTGGACCGAGGCCGCCAGGGGCTCCCGTCCGCAGCAGGGCGTCGCCCTGCCCTGGCCGGTGACGCAGAGGATGGAGGCGGCGGGCTTCACCGATGCCTTCCGCGCCGCCCATCCCGACCCGGTGGCCCGCCCCGGTATCAGCTATTCGCCCGGCTTCCCCTGGCCCTTGCAGGTGGAAGGCGAAAGCATGGACCGCATCGACTACATCTTCGCCGCCAATGCCACCGTCCGCGGGGCAGAGCTTTGGGGCGAACCCGGCAACCCGGACGTGGACCGCAGCTTCGCACCCTGGCCCTCGGACCACCGCGCCGTCATCGCCGACCTGACCGTCACCCCCGCCGAGGCCCCTGCCCTGCTGGCGGTGGAGCCGCGTCTGGTGCCGGAAGGCGGAACCTTCGTCGTCCGCGGCTATCTGCCCGGCGATGCCGTCTGGGGCGTGCGCATCGTGCCACGCGGCGGCGACGCGGCCAGCGGGATCGTCACCTCGGTCGAGGGGCTGACGCCGACCTGGAACCGCGCCTTCCGCCTGTCCACGCTCGGCCTGACGCCCGGACCATGGGACGCGGTGCTGATCGACGAAGCGGGGGCGGAACAGGCCCGCACCCGCTTTTCGGTGATCGGGCGCGACGGCAAGCCGGGGCTCTCCACCGCCAGCCCCTCGGTCAAGGCGGGCGATCCGGTCACCGTCAGTTGGACCGGCGCGCCGGGGCTGAAATACGACTGGATCGGCGTCTTCGCGGCGGAGGACCCGAATGTCTACAACTACCTGGCCTTCGCCTATACCGGCGCGGTGCTGGACGGCAGCATGACCCTGACGCCGGACCTTTACTACGACACGCTGGAGCCCGGCGACTATGTGCTGCGGCTGATGGCCGACGACCATTACGCCGTGCTGGCGGAGGCGCCCTTCACGGTGACGGAATAGCGCCGCAGACCGGGCAGTCCGCCCGCCGCTTCACGCCGATCACCCGCGTCTCGGCGTAAAGCGCGTCGTGGATCATCAGCCGTCCGCGCAGCGGCTCGCCCGCGCCGGTGATCAGCTTCACGACCTCCGAGGCCATCATCGCCCCGATGATCCCCGGCAAGGGAGAGGCCACCCCCGCCTCGGCACAGGTCGGCACCATGCCGGGGGCGGGGCGGTTGGGGAAGACGCAGGCCGAGCAGGGCGCGCCTCGGGCCGGGTCCCAGACCGAGAGTTGCCCCTCCCATTGGGTGATCGCCCCCGCGACCAAGGGCTTGCCCGCCTTCACACAGGCAAGGTTCACCAATTCGCGGGTGTCGAAATTGTCGGTGCCGTCAAGGATCAGGTCATAGTCCGCCACCAGCGCCGCGCTGGCCTCGTCCAGCGCCCGGTGATAGGGCCGCACCTCGATGAACGGGTTCAGCGCCTTCATCACCGCCTCGGCCGAGAACACCTTCGGCATCCCGATCCGTGCATCCGCATGGATCACCTGCCGCTGCAGGTTCGACGACTCCACCAGATCCGGGTCGATCACGCCGATCGTCCCCACCCCGCTGGCCGCCAGATACAAGAGCGCCGGGGAGCCGAGGCCCCCGGCCCCGACGACCAGCACCTTCGCTTGTTTCAGCCGCTTCTGCCCCGGCCCGCCGATCTCGCGCAGCAGGATATGGCGGGCGTAGCGGTTCAGTTCCGCATCCGAAAACCCGCCGGGGGGGGCGGCAGGAGCGATGACCCGCGCCCGCGCCTTCGCCGCGCGAAGGGCAAGACGGTAAAGCGCCACCAGCGCCAGCAGGATGCCGAAGACCAGCCAGCCCCGGAGATCGCCGCCGATCAGCCGCGCCGGTCCCTCGGCCCCGACGAAGGGCGCATGGGCCAGCAGGATCGCCAGCCACCAGAACGCCGTCGCGGCCCAGATCGCCAGCCCCCGGACCCCGCGCCAGAGCCCCAGGCCCCAGATCGCCGCGAAGCCGAGAAGGCCGATCATGGCCCGCCTGCCGAAAACCCGGTGGAGCCGAAGCCGCCTTCGCCCCGCTCGGTCTCGTCCAGCGCCTCGACGACAACAAAACCGGCCCGCACCACCGGGGCCACCACCGCCTGCGCCACCCGGTCGCCGTGGCGGATGGTGTAGGGTTCGGTCCCGAGGTTGACCAGGGCCACCCCAAGCGGCCCGCGATAGTCAGAGTCGATGGTGCCGGGCGTGTTGGGCAGGGTGATGCCGTGCTTCGTGGCCAGCCCCGAGCGGGGGCGGATCTGCATCTCGTAGCCGTCGGGGATGGCGACGCGCAGCCCGGTCGGGCAGACGGCGCGCTGCATCGGCTGCAGGGTCAGTCCCCCGACCCGCGTCTCGGGCGGGAAGTTGGCGCAGATGTCGGCCCCCGCGGCGCCCGCGGTCTGGTAGACGGGCAGGGGCAGGGACGGGTCCGCCCAGTCCTCGCGCAGGATCCTGACGACCGGCTGCTCCTTCGCGGAGGTTCCGGAAACCTCGCCCCTCATGCCAGCGCCTCCGCGATCTTCGCCGCCAGCCGCCGCGCCACCCCGTCCTTGCCCATCCGCGGCCAGGCCTCGGCCCCGCCCTCGCCGATGATCGTCACCGCATTCTCGGCCCCGCCCATGATGCCGGTTTCCGGCGAGACATCGTTGGCGACGATCCAGTCGCAGCCCTTGCGCGCCCGCTTCGCCGTGGCATGGTCCACCACCGATTCCGTCTCGGCGGCGAAGCCCACCACCAGCCGGGGACGGTTCTCACCTTTCGACACCGTGGCAAGAATGTCCGGGTTCTCGGCGAATTCCAGCGCCGGGGCCTTGCCCGAACCGTCCTTCTTCATCTTCTGCGCGCCCTGATTGGCCACCCGCCAGTCCGCCACCGCCGCCGCCATCACCGCCGCATCGGCGGGCAAGGCCGCCTGCACCGCCGCCAGCATCTCGCACGCGGTTTCCACCCGCACCACCTCGACGCCGGAGGGCGGCGGAACCGAGGCGGGACCGGTGACGAAGGTCACCCTTGCCCCCAGATCGCGCAGCGCCGCCGCCAGCGCCGTCCCCTGCGCGCCGGAAGAGCGGTTGGCGATATAGCGCACCGGGTCGATGGGTTCATGCGTGGGACCCGAGGTCACCAGCACATGCTTTCCGGCCAGCGGCCCATTGGCCAGCAGGCCCCCGACCGCCGCGACGATCTCCAGCGGCTCGGCCATCCGCCCCTCGCCCGCCTCGCCGCTTTCGGCCATCTCGCCGCGGTTGGGGCCGACGAAAGCCACGCCATCCTGCACCAGAGCCGCATGGTTGCGCCGCGTGGCCGGATGCCCCCACATCCGCGGGTTCATCGCGGGCGCCATCAGCACCGGCCTGTCCGTCGCCAAGAGCACGGCGGAAGCCAGATCGTTCGCATGGCCCTGCGCCAGCTTCGCCATCAGGTCGGCGGTCGCCGGGGCCACCACGATCAGGTCGGCCTCGCGCGACAGGCGGATATGGCCCACGTCCTGTTCGTCCTGCCGGTCGAAGAGATCGGTGAACACATGGTCCGCCGTCAGCGCCCCCACCGACAGCGGCGTGACGAACTGCTGTGCCGCCCCGGTCATCACGGCGCGGACGGATGCCCCCCGCTCGCGCAGCCGCCGGATCAGGTCCAGCGCCTTGTAGGCCGCGATCCCGCCGCCGATGATCAGAAGCACCTGTTTCCCGGCCAGCATCCCGCACCTCATCTTTCGCGGCAGGTTAGGGCCGGCCCGGCCCGAACTCAACCGCCGCCGCCTTCGCCCGAGAACGCCCGGCACGGATCCTCGCGCTCGGGCGCGGGGGCGGTCTTCACCGCGTCGAAGGGCTCGTCGCCGTCGGGCCGCCCCTCGATCTGGCCCAGCGACCAGACCTTCACCCCGGGCCGCGCCGCCGCGATCAGCGCGGGCGCGCCACTGTCCTTGCGCGCATGGCCCGAGCCGGTGATGACCACCACCGGCCCCTGCCCCGCCTCGACCGCCGCCACGGCAAGCGAGGCCAGGGACCAGTCGCGCATCCGCTGCGCCTCGACCATGCCGGGCAGCAGGTCCTCGGGCAAGGCGTTGCAATGCGCCGTGCGCTGTTCGGCCTCGCGCGCCTCCTGCTCCGCCGCCGCCAGGGGGCCCATCGGCCAGCCCTCGGCCCGTTCACCCAGGGCGGCCTCGGCGCCTTCCGCGATCGCCTTGCGCAGATCGGCACGCCGCACGGTGGCGCCCAGATGCGCCGCATCGCCCGCCGCCGCGAAGATCGGATGATACATGGCGAAGTCCGGCCAGCCCGATTGCGCCCAGTCCAGCGCCTCTTCCATCGCGGCAAGGTCGGTCCGGTCCACGCCCTCCATCGCCGCCACCTGCTTGGCGGTCAGCATCTCCCAGACCACGGTCTTCGGTTCGACCAACGCCAGAAGACGCGCCTGTTCGGCGTGGTGAGCCGGGTTGTCGTGCACCTCGCCCAGCACATAGACATCCATCCCCGGCGGCGGCACGATCTCGGCCGCCGCAGGAGCGGCCAGCAGGGCCAGCATCAAGGCAATCGTTCTTTTCATGCGGCGCAGTCATGCACGGGGCCGGGCGCGGGCTCAAGCTGCAATCGCCCCTTTGGCTTTCGCTTCCCGCCCGGCTATATCCAAGGCGCCCCCTGCCGCACGGAGCCTGCCTTGTCCGAAACCCCCGCCCTGCCCCGCCTGACGCTGGTGACCGGCGGCGCGCGCTCGGGCAAGTCGACATGGGCCGAGGGGCTGGCCGTGGCCTCCCGCCGCCCGCGCCGCTACATCGCCACGGCGCAGGCCTTCGACGACGAGATGCAGGAGCGGATTACCCGCCACCGCGCCCAGCGGGGCGCAGGCTGGATCACGGTCGAGGCGCCGCTGGAGCTTGCCGCCGCGCTGGCGGAGGCAAGGCCGGAAGAGGTGGTGCTGGTCGACTGCCTGACGCTGTGGCTGACCAACCACCTGCTGGCCGATCATGACCTTGCCACCGAGGCGGCGCTGCTGGTGGACGGGCTGCTGGACTGCCCCGCCCCGGTGATCTGCGTCACCAACGAGGTGGGCTGGGGCATCGTCCCCGCCGATCCGTTGTCGCGCCGGTTCCGCGACGAACAGGGGCGGCTGAACCAGCGGCTGGCGGCGCAGGCCGGGTTGGTCGTCGCCGTCCTCTGCGGCCTGCCGCTGGCGCTGAAGGGGCAGTTGCCGTGACCCGGTTCTGGCTGGTCCGCCACGGCCCGACCCATGCCAAGGGGATGGTCGGCTGGACCGACCTGCCCGCCGACCTGTCCGACACCGCCGCCTTGCAGCGCCTGTCGGCCCACCTGCCCGCCGGTGCCCCGGTGATCTCTTCCGACCTGTCCCGCGCCATCGCCACCGCCGATGCCCTGCCGGGACGAAAGCGCCTGCCGCATGACCCGTCCTTGCGCGAAATCCACTTCGGCCAATGGGAAATGCGCCGCCATGACGAGGTGGAGGCCGAAGACCCCGCCCGGATCCGCGCCTTCTGGGACACGCCCGGCGACATCCGGCCCCCCGGCGGCGAAAGCTGGAACGACCTGTCCGCCCGGACACTCGCCGCCCTGCACCGCCTGCAGGGAACGGTGCCCGAGATCATCGTCGTCGCCCATTTCGGCCCGATCCTCTCGGCCCTGCAGCACGCCGCGGGGATCACGGCAACAGCCGCCTTCGCCCACAGGATCGACAATCTCTCCGTCACAAGCCTGACCATTGCGCCGCCGAAGGCCTTCGCCATCAATCACCGTCCGTGATGATCGCCGTCACCATTGATCGTTTGGCGCCAGGGCCGCCGCCGCTATAGCCTGCCGCGAAACGGAGAAAGACATGACCTACGACCTCGCCATCGGCGACCGCGCCTATTCCAGCTGGTCGCTGCGTGGCTGGCTGTTGTTCGACGCCTTCGGCCTTCCGGTGAAGGTCCACACCGCCCGGCTCTACACCGACGAGTTGCCCGGGCTGCTGAAATCCTTCCCCCCGGCCCGCACCGTGCCCGCGATGCGCACGCCCGAGGGCAGCGTGATCCCCGACACCATCGCCATCGCCGAGGAACTGGCGACCCGCCACCCCGAAGCGGGGCTCTGGCCCGCCGCCCCCCACGCCCGTGCCGCCGCCCGCGCGCTGGTGGCCGAGATGCACGCGGGCTTCACCGCGCTGCGCAGCCATTGCCCGATGAACCTGCGCGTCTCCTACCAGCACTGCGACCCGCCGCCCGAGGTGCTGGCCGACCTTGCCCGGCTGGAGGGGCTCTGGTCATGGGCGCGGGCCACGACCGGCTCGAAAACCCCGTGGCTTTGCGGCGCATATTCCGCCGCCGACGCCTTCTTCGCCCCGGTGGCCGCCCGCATCGCCGGATACAACCTGCCGGTGGGAGCCGAGGCGATGGTCTATGTGGGCGCCCATCTCGCGCATCCCTCCTTCCGCCGCTGGCGGGCGATGGGAATGATCGACGGCCCGGAACAGGGGTTCTACCGCCGCGACTGGCCCCGGCGCGACTGGCCCGGCCCCCGCCCGCTGGCCGCAATGCCGGTGGAGGGGACGGACGCCGAAAACGCCGCCTGCCCCTATTCCGGACGGCCCGTCACCCATGTGCTGGAACTTGCGGGCCGCCGCTTCGGCTTCTGCAACGCCTTCTGCCGCGACAAGACCGTCGCAGACCCGGAGGCCTGGCCGAAGTTCATGGCGCTCTACCGCGGCTGATTTTCGCCGAAAATCAGTCCCTTCCCCGGCACCCGATCATACTTTGTTAACCATTCCTCCCTACCCCGTTAACCGGGACTTGCGGAGGTATCATGGTTGCGCGCGCCTATACGGTGGCCTTCGAGGGGGTCGAGGCCCGGATGGTCGAGGTGCAATGCTCCGTCACCGCGGGCGCCGCCGCCTTCACCCTGGTCGGCCTACCCGACAAGGCGGTGTCCGAGGCCCGCGAAAGGGTGCGCTCGGCGCTCGGGGCGCTGTCCATCGCGCTGCCGCAGAAGCGGATCACCGTGAACCTCTCGCCCGCCGACCTGCCCAAGGAGGGCTCGCATTTCGACCTGCCGATCGCGCTGGCGCTGCTGGCCGAACTGGAGATCATCCCGAGGGATGAGGTCGAACATACCGTCGCCATGGGCGAATTGTCGCTGGACGGCCGGCTGGTTCCGGTGGCGGGCGCCCTTCCCGCCGCCATGGCCGCGGCGGAAGAGGGTCGCGCGCTGCTCTGCCCCCGCGCCTGCGGGGCCGAGGCCGCCTGGGTCGGCGCGGCCGAGGTGCTGGCCGCCGACGGGCTGAACGCCGTCGTCCGCCACTACACCGGCCAGGCCGCCCTGCCCCCGGCCGAGGCGGGCGAGGTCACCGCCGGCCCCCCGGGCCGCGACCTGCGCGAGGTGAAGGGCCAGGAACGCGCCAAGCGCGCGCTGGAGATCGCCGCCGCCGGGCGGCACCACCTGATGATGGTCGGCACGCCCGGATCGGGCAAGTCCATGCTGGCCGCCCGCCTGCCCGGCATCCTGCCGCCGCTGACCGCGCCCGAGGCGCTGGAAACCTCGATGATCCATTCTCTGGCCGGGTTGCTGTCCGAAGGCGGCATCTCGCGCACCCGCCCCTTCCGCGAGCCGCATCACACGGCATCCATGGCCGCCATCGTCGGCGGCGGCAAGGGCGCGAAACCGGGCGAGATTTCACTGGCCCACAACGGCGTTCTCTTCATGGACGAATTCCCCGAATTCGCCCGCGCCGTGCTGGAAACCCTGCGCCAGCCGGTGGAGACGGGCGAGGTGATGATCGCCCGCGCCAATGCCCATATCCGCTATCCCTGCCGCTTCCTGCTGGTCGCCGCCGCCAATCCCTGCCGCTGCGGCTACCTGACCGACCCTGCCCGCGCCTGCGCCAAGGCGCCGCTCTGCGGCGAGGATTACCTCGGCCGCATCTCAGGCCCGCTGATGGACCGCTTCGACCTGCGCGTCGAGGTGCCCCCGGTGGCCTTCACCGACCTCGACCTGCCCGCCTCGGGCGACACCTCCGCCGCCATCGCCGCCCGTGTCGCCGCCGCGCGGGAATTGCAGGCGGCCCGCTTCCGAGGCCACCCCGGCCTGCGCGTCAACGCCGACATGGAGGGCGGATTGCTGGAAGAAGCCTCCACCCCGGACAGCGAAGGCAAGGCTCTGCTGGTGAAAGTGGCCGAACGCATGGGCCTCTCGGCCCGCGGTTACCACCGCGTGTTGCGCGTCGCCCGAACCATCGCCGATCTCGACGGCTCGGCGCAGGTGCGCCAGCCGCATGTGGCCGAGGCGATCGGCTACCGGCTGACGGTGAAGACCAACTGACACATCCGCCTCGTCGGCGAGGAGACGCCGAAGGCGAAGGACGCGCTATCCCGCCCGCTTCGCCTCGATCGCCTCCCAGATCCGCGCCGCGGCATTGGTGCCGTCGAACCGCTCCAGTTCCTGTATCCCGGTGGGCGAGGTCACATTGATCTCGGTCAGCCAGTCGCCGATCACGTCGATGCCGACGAAGACCTGTCCCTTCTCGCGCAACACCGGCCCGATGGTCCGGCAGATCTCCAGATCGCGTTCGGTCAGCCCCACCTTCTCGGGCCGCCCGCCAACATGCATGTTCGACCGGGTTTCCCCGGCCTGCGGCACCCGGTTGATCGCTCCCACCGGCTCACCGTCGACCAGGATCACCCGCTTGTCGCCCTTGGCCACGGCGGGCAGGAACTTCTGCACGATCATCGGCTCGCGGCTCATGCTGGTGAACAGCTCGTAAAGCGACGACAGGTTGCGGTCGTTCTCGTCCAGCCGGAACACCCCCGCGCCGCCATTGCCGTAAAGCGGCTTCAGGATGATGTCGCCATGCCGCGCCTTGAAGGCCCGGATCGTCTCCAGATCGCGGGCGATGGCGGTGGGCGGCGTCAGGTCGGGGAAGTTCAGCACCAGAAGCTTCTCGGGGAAGTTCCGCACCCAGAACGGATCGTTCACCACCAGCGTCCTGGGATGGATCATGTCCAGAAGATGGGTCGAGGTGATGTAGCCCATGTCGAAAGGCGGGTCCTGCCGCAGCCAGACCACATCCATGTCGGCCAGGTCCACCTCGACCTCCGGCCCATAGGAGACATGGTTCCCCGGCTCCCGCCGCAACTCGATCCACTGCCCCCGCGCCACCACCCGGCCTTCGACGAAGGCCAGCCTTTCCGGCGTGTAGAAGAACAGCGAATGCCCGCGCTCCTGCGCCTCCAGCCCGATGCGGAATGTCGAATCGGCGTTGATGTTGACCGACCCGATCGGGTCCATCTGCAGGGCGACCTTCAGGGCCATCGGCATCTCCATCGCAAGATGCCCCTTGATGGCGCAAGCCCGCGGGGGATGCAAACCCCCAGGCAGCCGCTAGATATACAGGAAGGATTCCATCACTTCGATCCGCCCGCGCCCGTCGACCAGCGCCAGATCCAGCCGCATGTCGGAAATCCCGTCGCCGGCCATGTCCTGCATGCAGCGTTCACAGGCCATCGAGACCCGATGCAACTGCGCCGGATGGGCATGTTCCAAGGCCATATCATGGGTGGAACTGGACTTCACCTCGATGGCGACAAGCTGCGCGCCCTGCCGCATCAGGATGTCGATCTCCCCTTCGGGGCAGCGTTTGCGGCAGGCGACCAGATCGTAACCGGCAGCGAGATAGCGGCGGCAGACCGCATCTTCCGCGGCAATGCCGGTCAGATAGGAACGCTTGCCGCGCCTTTGCCGGGCGGTGCCGAAATCCGTATCGGGGCTGAAATCGAAGGGCATGGTCCATCTCCCGCTTGCGGGAAGATAGCAGCTTCCCTTCACTCTTCCGACAGTTTTAGCGCCAATTGGTAAATGCTTCGCTTAGCCGTCCCGGTCTTCGCCGCCACTTCCGCCGCCGCATCCTTGACGCTCAGCCGGGCCAGCGCCTCGCGCAGCATCGCCTCAAGGCTTTCTCCGTCCGCCTGCACTTCCGCGCCACGGTCGATGACCAGCACGATCTCGCCCTTCGGCTCCGCCCCGCCGAAGCGTTCTGCCAGGTCCGCCAGCGTGCCCCGGGTCACTTCCTCGAAGCGTTTCGTCAGTTCGCGGCACACCGCCGCCTGCCGGGCGGCGCCGAGGCCCGCCGCCAGTTCCCCGAGCAGCCGCCCCACCCGGCGGGGTGATTCGTAAAGGATCAGCGTCGCGCGCACCGCGGCAAGTTCGGCGATGAATCTCGCGCGTTCTCCCGCCGCCGCAGGCGGGAAGCCCGCGAAAAGGAAGCGGTCGGAGGGCAGCCCCGACACCGCCAGCGCCGCCAGAACGGCCGAGGCGCCCGGCGCGGCCACCACCGCGATTCCCTCGGCCGCCGCCGCCCGCGCCAGTCCGAAGCCCGGGTCGGAGACCAGCGGCGTCCCCGCCTCGGGCGCATAGGCGACCGACTTGCCCTCGCGCAGCGCCGCCATCAGCCGCGGCAGCGCCGAAGCCTCGTTGTGGTCGTGATAGGCGACCAGCGGGCGGCCGTTCAGCGGCAATCCGTGGATTTCCATCAGGTGGCGCAACGTCCGCGTGTCCTCGGCCGCCAGCACATCCGCCCCGGCCAGCACGTCCAGCGCGCGCAGCGTGATGTCGCGCGCCGCCCCGATCGGCACCGCCACCAGATGCAGCCCCGGCGGAATGCCGCCGGTTCCGCGCCCGCCCACGGCCCCGCTCATCGCCGGCCCCGGCGAATCTCGCGGCCTGCGTTTACAGTGGGATCGGAAAGAATTAACCTGCCCAACGTCGCCGCGCCTTTCCAGATACGGGGTTTTCCATGTTGTCCGCATTCCGCCGGGCCCGCAAGTCCTTGGCCCAACTCGTCCTCTCCCGCCGCCTTGCGCTGCCCGCGCTGTTCCTGTCGGCCTTCGCGCTGGCCGGTTGCGTGGCCGGGGACGGCCCTTCCGCCGGTCCGGCCACCGGCAGGGGAGAGCCCGTGCAGGTCGCCCTTCTCGTCCCCGGCGGCTCGGGCCAGGCCACCGATGCGGCCATGGCCAAGCAGTTGGAGAATGCCGCGCGGCTTGCCATGGCGGACCTGTCCGGCGTCGCCATCGACCTGCGGGTCTACCAGACCGGCGGCAGCCCCGAGAACGCCCGTGCCATGGCGATCCGCGCCATGGACGACGGCGCCAAGATCATCCTCGGCCCGGTTTTCGCGCAAGAGGCCAACGCGGCGGGCGTCGCCGCGGCCGGGCGCGGAATCTCGGTCCTCGCCTTCTCGAACAACACCGATATCGCGGGCGGCAATGTCTACGTCCTTGGCCCGACCTTCGCCAATACCGCGCGCCGCCTGGCCGGATATGCCGTCCGGCAGGGCAAGAACCGCATCATGATCGTGCATGACAAGAACACGGCGGGCGAGGTGGGCAAGGCCGCCATCCAGCGCGGCGTGGCCGCGGCGGGCGGCACCGTCGTCGCCGTCGCGGGCTACGAATTCTCGCAAAGCGGCGTCGCCTCGGCCGCGCCTTCCATCGTCAGCACCGCGAAAAATTCGGGCGCCTCGGCGCTGTTCCTGACCGCCGATACCGCGGGCGCGCTGCCGCTTCTGTCGCAGACGCTGGTCGACAGCGGGCTGGACCGGCAGGCCAGCAAGTTCCTTGGCCTGACCCGCTGGGACATCCCCTCGGCCACGCTGGCGCTGCCGGGTGTGCAGGGCGGCTGGTTCGCGCTGCCGGACCCGAACCTGAACGCCCAGTTCCAGAGCCGCTACCTCGCCGCCTATGGCGAGACGCCGCTGCCGATCGCGGGCCTTGCCTATGACGGCATCGCCGCCATCGGTGCCTTGGCGAGATCGGGCAAGGGCCTCGGCGCCGCGGGTCTGACCCAGAACGCGGGCTTCGTCGGTGTCACCGGCATCTTCCGCCTGCGCAGCGACGGCAGCAACGAACGCGGCCTCGCCATCGCCGAAATCCGCAACAACCAGGTCTTCGTGATTGACCCCGCCCCCCGCAGTTTCTCCGGCGCCGGCTTCTGACCCGGCCGGGGCCAGCGCCCTGCCCGAGCTTTCCCATGGACCGCTGGCCGGGGGGCCGCTTCTCGTGCCCCCCGAGCAGATCATCGACCCGCGCGCCGTCATGGCCGCGATCCTGGCCGACCTGCCCGCGGGAACCGATGCCCGCGCCGCCCGTGCCATCGCCACCCACCACCTGGCCGAGGCGAAGGCGCGGGCCAATGCCGTGCTGGAGGCCGGTTTCGCCAGTGATCCGCGCCATGCAAGGCATCTGATCACCTCGCAGGCGCATCTGACCGACGGGCTGGTCATCACCGCGCTGGCGGTGTCGCAGCACCTGCACCCCCTGCCCACCCCGACCGAGGCCGAACGCATCGCCGTCCTCGCCGTTGGCGGCTATGGCCGGGCCGAGATGGCGCCGCAATCCGATGTGGACCTCTTGTTCCTGACGCCGTGGAAGATCACCCCCTGGGCGGAAAGCGTGATCGAGACCATGCTTTACCTGCTGTGGGACCTGAAGCTGAAGGTCGGCCACGCCAGCCGCACGGTGAAGGACTGCATCCGCCTGGGGCGCGAGGACATCACCATCCGCACCGCCCTGCTGGAGCACCGCTTCATCGCCGGGCACGAGCCGCTGGCCACCGAACTGGCCGACCGGCTGTGGGGGGAACTCTTCCGCAACTCCGGCCCCGAGTTCATCGAGGCCAAGCTGGCCGAACGCACCGCGCGGCACAAGCGGCAGGGCGGGCAGCGTTACGTGCTTGAGCCCAACGTCAAGGAGGGCAAGGGGGGTTTGCGCGACCTGCAGACCCTTTACTGGATCGGCAAGTATCTGCACCGCGTTCCCCGCGCCTCGGGCCTTGTCGACGCCGGGCTGTTCAGCCGCGACGAATACGAGGCTTTCGCCCGGGCCGAGGATTTCCTCTGGGCCGTCCGCTGCCACCTGCACTACATCACCAAGCGCGCCACCGACCAGTTGACCTTCGACCTTCAGGTCGAGGTCGCCGCCCGCATGGGCTATGCCGACCAGGGCGGCAGGCGGGCGGTCGAGGTGTTCATGCAGGAGTATTTCCGCCACGCCACCCGCGTGGGCGAGTTGACCCGCGTCTTCCTGACCGAACTGGAAGCCCGCCACGCCAAGCGCGAGGCCAGCCTTTTCGGCATCTTCAAGCGCACGAAACGGGTGAAACCGGGCTACAAGCTGGTTCAGGGGCGGCTGGACCTGAAGGACCCGAAGACCTTCCTGAAAGACAAGCTGAACCTGCTGCGGGTGTTCGAGGAGGGCCTGCGCACCGGCTATCTGCTGCACCCCAACGTCATGCGGATCGTCGCCTCAAACCTCGACCTGATCGACGACGACATGCGCGAGGACCCCGAGGCCGCGCGGATCTTCCTCGACCTGCTCTTGAAGCACGGCAACCCGGAACGGTCCTTGCGCCGGATGAACGAGCTTGGCGTCCTTTCCGCCTTCATCCCGGAATTCGAGCCGATCGTGGCGATGATGCAGTTCAACGTCTACCACCACTACACGGTGGACGAGCATATCATCCAGACCATCTCGATCCTCGCCCAGATCGAGCGCGGCGAGCTGGTGGAAGACCTGCCGCTTTCGTCCTCGATCCTGAAAGAGGGCATCAACCGCCGCGTCCTTTACGTCGCGCTGCTGCTGCACGACATCGGCAAGGGGCGGCCAGAGGACCATTCCATCCTCGGCGCCCGTATCGCCCGGCAGGTCTGCCCCCGCCTTGGCCTGACCGAGGAGGAATCCGAGACCGTCGAATGGCTGGTGCGCTATCATCTCCTGATGTCCGACATGGCGCAGAAGCGCGACATCGGCGATCCGCGCACGGTGCGCGACTTCGCCAAGGCGGTGAAGACGCGCAAGCGGCTGGACCTGCTGACCGTGCTGACCGTCTGCGACATACGCGGGGTGGGGCCGAACACCTGGAACAACTGGAAGGCCATGCTGCTGCGCCAGTTGCACAAGGACACCGCCGCGGCGCTGGAAGGCGGGCTGGAGCGGGTCAACCGCGAGAACCGCGAGGACGAGGCCAAGCGCGCCCTGCGCGAACGGCTGTCCGACTGGGACCCCAGGGACCTGCGGGCCGAGCTTGCCCGCCACTATGCGCCCTACTGGCAGGGGCTGATGACGGACACGCAGGCCGTCTTCGCCACCCTCCTGCGCGGGCTGGCCGATGACGAGATCCGCATCGACCTGCACCCCGACCCGGACCGCGACGCCACCCGCGCCTGTTTCGCGCTGGCCGACCACCCGGGCATCTTCTCGCGCCTTGCCGGAGCGCTGGCGCTGGTCGGCGCCAATGTGGTGGATGCGCGGACCTATACCTCGAAGGACGGCTATGCGACGCCGGTCTTCTGGGTGCAGGACGCCGAGGGCAAGCCCTACGAGGTGTCGCGCCTGCCCCGCCTGCGCCAGATGATCGAGCGCACGCTGAAGGGCGAGGTCATGCCGCGCGAGGCGCTGAAGGACCGCGACCGGGTGAAGAAGCGCGAGCGCGAGTTCCGCTTCCCGACCCATATCACCTTCGACAACGAGGGATCGGAAATCTACACCATCATCGAGGTCGACACCCGCGACCGCCCCGGCCTGCTTTACGACCTGACGCGGACGCTGGCGAACAACACCATCTCCATCGTCTCGGCCGTCATCGCCACCTATGGCGCGCAGGTGGTGGACACCTTCTACGTCAAGGACATGTTTGGCCTGAAGCTGCACCAGAAGTCCAAGCAGGAGGCGCTGGAGAAGAAGCTGCGCGCCGCCATCGCCGAAGGGGCGGAACGGGCGCAGGGATGATCATGGCCCGCGGCGCCTCGTCAGGCATTTCATGCACGCCCCGGCTTGCCCTTCGCCTGCGAGAAGTGCACGAAGTCCCCGACGCGCAATCCGAAGCCCCGAGAGGCCCCGCCCGATGAAACCCATGCGCCTGATCTCGGGCTTCCTGACCGTCGGCTTCTGGACGCTGGTCTCCCGCATCGCCGGTCTGGTGCGCGACATCCTGATGGCCCGCTTCCTGGGCGACGGCCCGGTGGCCGAGGCCTTCATCGTGGCGCAGTCGCTGCCCAACATGTTCCGCCGCTTCTTCGCCGAGGGCGCCTTCAACATGGCGTTCATCCCGATGTTCGCCAAGAAGGTCGAGGCAGGCGAGGACGCACAGGGCTTTGCCCGCGATGCCTACTGGGGCATGGCGGCGCTGCTGACCGCCTTTTCCCTTGTCGCCATGCTGGCCATGCCGATTCTGGTGCTGCTGATGGCCTCGGGCTTCGCCGATGATGCGCGCTTCGGCCTGGCGGTCGACATGGGCCGCATCGCCTTTCCCTATATCCTCTTCATCTCGCTGACCGCGCTCTTGTCGGGAATGCTGAACACGATGGGGCGGTTTCTCGTCACCTCCGCGGTGACGATCCTGCTGTCCCTCAGCCTGATCGCCGCCATGCTGCTGGCCGACCGCTTCGGCTGGGACATGGGCCGCAGTCAGGCCTGGGCGGTCAGCATCTCCGGCGTGCTGCAACTTCTGGTCTGCTGGATCGCGGTTCGCCGTCTCGGCTTCCGCCTGCCGTTCCGCTGGCCCGCGCTGACGCCGGAACTGAAGCGCCTTGCCATCATTGCCACCCCCGCCGTTCTGGCGGGCGGGGTGGTGCAGGTGAACCTGATCGTCGGCCGCAACGTCGCCTCGTTCAGCGGCGAGGGCGCGATGGCCTGGCTCTACAACGCCGACCGGCTGTATCAACTGCCGCTCGGCGTCGTCGGCATCGCCATCGGCATCGTGCTCTTGCCGGAACTGTCGCGCCGCCTGCGCGCAGGCGACGACGAGGGCTCGCGCAGCGCCTACAACCGCAGCACCGAATTCGCGCTGCTGCTGACCGTGCCTGCCGCCGTGGCGCTGGTGGTGATCGCCTGGCCGATCATCACCGTGGTCTACCAGCGCGGCGCCTTCGGGCCCGAGGCCGCGATCTACACCGCCCAGGCGCTGGCCGCCTATGGCGTCGGCCTGCCCGCCTTCGTGCTGCAGAAGGTGCTGCAACCGCTGTATTACGCGCGCGAGGACACCCGCAGCCCGTTCCGCTTCGCCTTGTGGTCGATGGTGGTGAATGCGGTGCTGGCGGTGGGTCTTCTGCCCTTCATCGGCTTTCTCGCCGCCGCCATCGCCACCTCGGTTTCGGCCTGGGTGATGGTCTGGCAGCTCTGGCGCGGCAGCAAGGCGATGGGAGAGGCCGCCCGCCTGGATTCCCGCTTTCTTCACCGCCTGCCCCGGATCATCGCCGCCTCGGCGCTGATGGGCCTGGTGCTCTGGGGGCTTTCCTCGGCCTTGGCGGGACAACTGGCCACCCCCGGCCTGCGCACCGCGGCGCTCGGCGGCATCATCCTTGCGGGCATCGCCACCTATTTCGGCTCTGCCGCCGCCCTTGGCGCGATGAGCCTGCCCGAATTGAAATCCTCGCTCCGCCGCCGCAAGGGTTGAGGAACCCCGGCGCTGAACCGGCATCGCGTGGCGAAGGCACGCGCCTTCGCCAGCCCATGCCCTACCTGTCCCGCAACCGCCCCATGACCCGCCGCCAGCCGCCCGGGACGACCACGAAGGACAGCAGGAACCCGGTCCCGAATCCCGCCAGCTCCGCCACCCAGGCCAGCCCGCCATAGAGCAGGCCGAAGAAGATCTGCACCCCCATCAGCACGCCGATCAGGGTGAAGGCCCGCAACTGGTTGCCCCCGGTCGCCGCCTGCCGGATCCACATCACGAAGGTGAAGGCGCCGATCAGCCCGTAGACCGCCGGGAAGCCGCCGACCAGCGGTATCCGGTTCCCCGGCATCACCAGCGTATAGACCAGCGCCGCCGTGGCCGCCGATCCGATGAAGACCAGCGCCACCGCCCACCAGCGGAACACCTCGCCCACCATCTTGCCAAGCGCCAGCAGCAGGACCACCACGAACAGCGTCGCGGTCACGTCCACTTGCACCAGAATGTAGGAGACCTGCCTCCAGACCGTGTCCAGCGGCCATTCGCCCGTCTCCAGCGCCCGGCGCAGCGCATCGGGAGAGAAGGCGAACCACTCCATCGCGCGCAGCCGCCAGCCCACCGCATCCGGCCCGCCCGCCAGCCCGGATTGGCCCAGTTGCACCACCACCTCCACCGCGATCAGCGGCAGCGCCAGCACCCAGACGATCCAGGGCAGCGGGTTCAGGGGCGGGGCATTGAGGTCGCGGTCCATCCGGTCTCCTTGCGGGCTTGGGGCCGTTGACGCCCCTCTGCCCATGGATTACGCGAGGAGGCCTGCGATTTCCAGACGGAGCCCCCCATGGCCGCCAGTTTCAAACCCCGCATCTTCTCGGGCATCCAGCCCTCGGGCGGGCTGACCCTCGGCAACTACCTCGGCGCGCTGAAGCGTTTCGTGGAAAAGCAGGACGAGGGGATCGAGACAGTCTACTGCATGGTCGACATGCACGCGATCACCGTCTGGCAGGAGCCGGAAAAGCTGCGCCACCAGACGCGCGAGGGCGCCGCCGCCTTCATCGCCGCCGGGATCGACCCGCAGCGATCCATCCTCTTCAACCAGTCGCAGGTCTCGGCCCATGCCGAACTGGGGTGGATCTTCAACTGCGTGGCGCGGATGGGCTGGATGGGCCGGATGACGCAGTGGAAGGACAAGGCCGGAAAGAATTCCGAGAACGCCAGCCTCGGCCTTTTCGCCTATCCCGCGCTGATGGCCGCCGACATCATGGCCTATCACGCCACTATGGTCCCGGTGGGCGAGGATCAGAAGCAGCACCTTGAGCTGACCCGCGACATCGCCATCAAGTTCAACAACGACTATGGGGTGGAGTTCTTCCCGGTGGTCGAACCGCTGATCGAGGGCGCCGCGACGCGCGTGATGTCCCTGCGCGACGGCACGAAGAAGATGTCGAAGTCCGATCCCAGCGACCAGAGCCGGATCAACCTGACCGACGATGCCGACCAGATCGCACAGAAGATCCGCAAGGCCAGGACCGACCCCGACCCGCTGCCGGATACGGTCGAGGGCCTGAAGGACCGGCCCGAGGCGCGCAATCTCGTCAACATCTACGCCGCCCTGTCGGGCCAGACCACGGCGCAGGTGGTGGCCGAGAATGCGGGCGCGCAGTTCGGCACCTTCAAGCCGAAGCTGGCCGATCTGGCGGTGGCGAAGCTGTCGCCGATCACGACCGAGATGAACCGGCTGATGAAGGACCCGGCCGAGATCGACCGCATCCTTTGCCACGGCGCCGACCGCGCCAATGCGCTGGCCCAGCCGATCCTTGCGCGAACGAAAGAGATCGTCGGAATGATCGGGCGGCGCTGATCCTTGTCACACGCCTGAATCCTTCGCCTGCCACCAAGGCGGTGGCGGGCTGTCCCCTTTCCCCTCAGCCCGGGCCTTATCCCCTCGGCCCGGGTCCCGCCTTTCTCGGGCCCCCGTGCGTTCCCTCGCGCGGGGGCCATCTTTTGCGTCGGGAACCATCCGGCGGTCCGGGTGGTTTTCCCCGACAAGGAGGAAACCCTATGACCAGACCGCAACAGAACCGGCCCCCGCAAGACAAGACCCCGGCCGTGGACACCTTCCGCGTCGAGGCCGAGGCGCAGAAGCGCAAGATGGATCAGGCCGCCGCAAAGCACGCCAACACCATTCCCGGCAATACCGAGGCGAATGCGGGCGGCATCAACCGCGAGAAGGGCGACCGCAAGGCGCGCCAGAACGACCGCGCGACGAACGGCGGGGAATGATCCCCGCCCCGTGTCCCGCCAGCCACCCGATGGAGGAAGCGATGGAACATCCCAAGCCCGCAGGGGATACGGCAAAACCCGCCCGGCAGAATGGCTGGCACGGCGAGAAGCCGGCTGCGCCCAAACCCCATGACTATGTTCGCCCCGCCAGCCGAAAGGAAATGGAGATGCCGCCGCGGAAATGGGACAAGGTCGACGAGGAAAGCGACGAATCCTTCCCCGCCAGCGATCCCCCAGGGAATTACTGAACGCGGCTTGCCACGCACGATTTCGGCGGCGGGTTATCGCCCCGCCGCCTTTTCCACAGAAGAATTTGCAAGAATTCGCTTTACAGGCTTCCCCGGTCTGATCACAATATCTAGTAAGAGCGCGTCCGGCAAACGCTGATCCTTGCCGGACACCCAGCTTCTAGTGGGTCCAGGCCTGCCGGAAGCCTTATAATGAGGCCGGGCAATGTCGCTTTCCGAAGAATTCCTGTTGAACGAGGATCTGCATCCGATCGACATCGTCGAGACGCTGGCAACCCACAACGACTGGGAATTCGACCGCGTCACCGACGACCAGATCGCCATGGCGGTGGAAGGGCAATGGCGCACCTATTCGCTGACGCTGGCCTGGTCAGCGCAGGACGAGACGCTGCGCCTGATCTGCACCTTCGAGATGGAGCCGCCGGAAGAACGCCTCGGGGCGCTCTACGACGTGCTGAACCGCTGCAACGACATGGTCTGGACCGGCGCCTTTACCTGGTGGGCGGAGCAGAAGCTGATGGTCTGGCGCTACGGGCTTTGCCTCGCGGGCGGGCAGGTGGCGGGGCCGGAGCAAATCGACCGGCTGATCGCCGGGGCGGTGATGGCGGCGGAACGCTTCTACCCGGCCTTCCAGATGGCCGCCTGGGGCGAAAAGACCCCGGCCGAGGCGATGAAGGTTGCCATCGCCGAGGCTTACGGCCGGGCCTGAGGCCGATTTCCGCGCGGATTTCGCCTTGAACGGGCTTCCGTGCCGCCCGGTCCCGGTCTAACCTCCGCCCCCGCAAATGGGGGTTCTCATGACACTGGAAACCGTGGCCCGCGAAGGGCTTGTGCTGCTTGGCTGTGGCAAGATGGGGTCGGCGCTGCTGGCGGGCTGGCTGGAGGCCGGGCTGCCCGCAAGCGCCGTCTGGGTGATGGAACCCAACCCGACCGGCTGGCTGAAGGGCACCGGCGTCCACCTGAACGAAGGCATCCCGACCGCCCCCGCCGTGGCGCTGCTGGCGGTGAAGCCGCAGATGATGGGTGCGGCGCTGCCCGCGCTTCAGGCGCTTGGCGACGGCACCACGCTTTTCGTCTCCATCGCCGCGGGGACGACCATCGCCGCCTTCGAGGCCGCGCTTGGGAACCGGACGCCCATCGTCCGGACCATGCCGAACACCCCCGCCATGGTGGGCCGCGGCATCACGGCGATCACCGGAAACGCCCATGCCACCCCCGCCCATCTGGCTTTGGCCCGCGAGTTGATGGCCGCCGTGGGGCAGGTGGTGGAACTGGAGGGCGAACACCAGATCGACGCGGTAACCGCCGTCTCCGGCTCGGGTCCAGCTTACGTCTTCCACCTGATCGAGGCCATGGCCGCGGCGGGCGTGGCACAGGGCCTGCCGCCCGAGGTGTCGATGCAACTCGCCCGCGCCACGGTCTGCGGCGCGGGGGAACTGGCGCACCGCTCGCCGGAAAGCGCCGAGCAACTGCGGATCAACGTCACCTCTCCGGGCGGAACCACGGCGGCGGCCCTGCAGGTGCTGATGGAGCCGCAGACCGGCTTCCCGGCGCTGCTGGACCGCGCCGTCAAGGCGGCGGCGGATCGTGGGCGGGAACTGGGCAAGTGATCAGTTACGACGATTTCCAGAAGGTCGATATCCGCGTCGGCCGCATCGTGAAGGCCGAGCCCTTCCCCGAGGCGCGCAAACCCGCGTTCAAGCTGTGGGTCGATTTCGGCGGCGATCTTGGCGTGAAACGCTCATCGGCGCAGATCACCGCGCATTACACCGTGGAAGGGTTGGTCGGCCGCCAGGTGGTGGCCGTGGTCAACTTCCCGCCGCGCCAGATCGGCCCGGTGATGTCCGAGGTGCTGGTCCTTGGCGTCCCCGATGCATCGGGCGAGGTGGTTCTGCTGGGCCCCGGCCACGAGGTGCCCTTGGGAGGAAGGATGTTCTGATGCGCCTGCTTGTCACCCGCCGCCTGCCCGAAAGGGTGATCGAGGCCGCCGCTTCCCGTTTCGATCTGGTGCTGCGCGACCGGACCACGCCGCTGTCGGCCGAGGAATTGCGCGACAGCTTGCGCGATTTCGATCTGGTCTTGCCCACGCTGGGCGATCGCTACCAGGCCGATGTCTTCGCCGACGTTCCCGCCCCGCGCACCCGGCTGCTGGCGAATTTCGGCGTCGGCTACAACCATATAGACGTGGCTGCGGCGAAGGCGGCGAGCGTGGCGGTGACCAACACCCCCGGCGCCGTCACCGATGCCACGGCGGATATCGCGCTGGCGCTGATCCTGATGACGGCGCGGCGGCTGGGCGAAGGCGAGCGGCTGGTCCGCGCCGGGAAGTGGGAAGGCTGGCATCCGGTGCAGATGCTGGGCGCCCATGTCACCGGCAAGACGGTGGGCATCCTCGGCTTCGGGCGGATCGGCAAGGCCATCGCGCGCCGCTGCCATTTCGGCTTCGGCATGGAGGTGATCTATCACAACCGGTCAGCCATCGCCGCCGATTTCCCGGCGACGCAGGTGGACATGGCCACCGCGATGGGGGCCGATTTCGTGGTGGCGGCCGTGCCCGGCGGGCCTGCGACACGGCATCTGGTGGATGCGCGGGCGCTTGGCGCCATGAAGAAATCCGGCATCTTCGTCAACATCAGCCGCGGCGATGTGGTGGACGAGGCGGCGCTGATCGAGGCCCTGAAGGCGGGCCGGATCGCGGGGGCCGGTCTCGATGTCTACGAAATGGAACCCGAAGTTCCCGCTGCGCTTCGGGCGATGGAGAACGTCACCCTGCTGCCGCATCTGGGCACCGCCTGCCTTGAGGTGCGCGAGGCGATGGGGATGATGGCGGTGGACAACCTGATCGCCTTCGCCGAGGGGCGCCCCCTGCCCAACCTGATCACCCCATGATCATCTCGCGCCAGCGCCGGTTCATCTTCGTGCACGTGCCGAAGACCGGGGGAACCGCGCTGGCGCTGGCGCTGGAGGCGCGGGCGGCAAAGGATGACATCCTGATCGGCGACACGCCGAAAGCGCGGGCGCGGGCCGGGCGCTGGAAGGGTGTGAAGACCGCCGGGCGGGTGTGGAAGCATTCGACTTTGGCGGATGTGGCCGGGCTGGTCACGCCAGAAGAGATCATGGCGTTCCAGACGGTCACGCTGGTCCGCAACCCGTGGGACCGGGCGGTCAGCTATTACCACTGGCTGCGGGTGCAGGGCTTCGCGCATCCGGCGGTGGGGCTGGCCAAGGCGCTGGATTTCGGCGGCTTTCTTGCCCATCCGCAGACGCGCGCCGCCTTTCGCCTCTGGCCCTACGGGGCCTATCTGCGGCTGCCCTCGGGGCAGGAGAAGCCCGGCACCTTCATCCGGCTGGAGAACTACACCGAAGAGGTGCGGCCCTTCGAGGCACATCTAGGCTTTCGTCTGCCCCTGCCGCGGGCGAACGAAAGCAACCGGGAGCGGGACTGGCGGGTGTATTACACCGACAGGACGGCAGGTCTGGTGGCCGAGGATTGCGCCGAGGACATCGCCCGCTTCGGTTACCGGTTCGACCCGTAGGGCGGCGTTAACCCCGCTCTACCCTCTGAAATCCGCATCACCTTCGCGGATGCCGGTCAGCACACCGTCCTTCGTCTTGGCGAAGGTGCGTGCCTTCGCCAAGACAAGAGGAGCGGCAGAGTGAACACCGGCCCGCCAGCCTTACGCTGCCGCTTTCTCGCCCCCGAAGCGGCCGTAGAAGCTTTCGCCCTTCTCCGCCATCTCGACCAGCAGCTTCGGCGCGTGGAAACGGGGCCCGAACTGTGCCGTCAACCCGCGGCAGATTTCCACTGCCTTCGCCGCCCCGATCATGTCCAGCCAACTGAACGGCCCGCCCGACCAGGGCGCGAAGCCCCAGCCGAGGATCGCCCCCACGTCACCCTCGCGGATGTCGGTCAGCACGCCGTCCTCCAGCGCCCGCACCGCCTCCAGCACCTGCGCGAACAAGAGCCGGTGCTGCACGTCGGCCAGCGAGGGCTGCATCTTGTCCAGCGGATATTTCGCCGCCAACCCCTCCCACAGGCCCTGCCGTTCGCCCTTGCCGGAATAGGCATAGAACCCGGCATTGGCCTTGCGGCCAAGACGGCCCTGATCCGCCATCCAGAAGATCACGCGGTCCACCGCCTCGTCGGGGTAATCCGCCCCCATCGCCGCCTTGGTCGCCTTGGCGATCTTCACCCCGAGGTCGATGGAGGTCTCGTCCACCAGTTGCAACGGCCCCAGCGGCATCCCCACCAGCCGCGCCGCGTTTTCGACCAGCGCAGGTTCCACCCCCTCGGCCACCATGCGGATGCCTTCGTTGATGTAGGGGATGATGCAGCGGTTGGCGTAGAAGAACCGGGCGTCGTTCACCACGATCGGCGTCTTGCGGATCTGGCGCACGAAATCCAGCGCCTTGGCCACCGCCACCTCGCCGGTCTTTTTACCCCGGATGATCTCAACCAGCATCATCTTGTCGACCGGGCTGAAGAAATGGATGCCGATGAAGTTCTCCGGCTGCGACGAGGCCGCCGCCAGCGCGGTGATCGGCAGGGTGGAGGTGTTGGTGGCATAGACCACGCCCGGCGCCGCCGCCTCGGCCTTCTTCGTCACCTCGGCCTTGACCTTCGGGTCCTCGAACACCGCCTCGACGATCAGGTCCACGCCTTTCAGCGCGGCATAATCGGTGGTGGCGGTGATCCGGCCCAGCACCTCGGCCTTCTTCTCGGCCGTCACCTTGCCGCGCTTCACGCCCTTGTCGAGCAGGTCTTCGGAATGCTTCCTGCCGCGGTCGGCAGCCTCCTGCGTCGAGTCGATCAGGACGACTTCGATCCCCGCATTGGCCGCGACATAGGCGATACCCGCGCCCATCATCCCCGCACCGAGGACACCGAGGCGCTTGACGCTCTGGTCTTCCACCTTCGGCCGGTTCGCGCCCTTCTCCAGCGCCTCCTTGTTGATGAAAAGGCTGCGGATCATCGCGCTGGAAGACGGGTTCATCAGCACGGAAGTAAACTGCCGCGCCTCGATCCGCAGCGCCGCGTCGAAGGGCACCAAAGCGCCTTCATAGACCGCCGCCAGCAGCGCCTTGGCCGCCGGATACACCCCCTGCGTCTTGCCGTGCACCATGGCCGAGGCGCCGACAAAGGTCATGAAGCCCGCCGGGTGATAGGGCGCGCCGCCGGGCATCTTGTAGCCCTTTTCGTCCCAGGGCTTGACCAGATCGGCATCCTTCGCCGCCAGCACCCATTCCTTGGCCCGCGCGAGCAGGTCTTCCGCCGGGACAACCTCGTCGATCAGGCGGGCGGCCTTGGCGGCCTTCGGATCGCTCAGCTTGCCCTCCAGCAGGAAGGGCGCCGCCATCATCGCGCCCAGCTTGCGGGTCAGCCGCGTGGTGCCGCCTGCGCCGGGGAAGATGCCGACCATGATCTCGGGCAGGCCGATCCTGGCCTTGGGGTTGTCGGCAGAGATGATCCGGTGGCAGGAGAGCGGCAGTTCCAGCCCGATCCCCAGCGCCGTGCCGGGCAGCGCCGCGACGATGGGCTTGCCCCCCTTCTTCGTCTTGAAGTCCATGCCCGCCAGTTCGATCTTGCGCAGGACGCCATGCATCTGCATCACGCCGTCGAAGATCGCCTGCGCCCCGCCCGCCCGCATCTGGGCGATGACGTTCAGGTCCATCCCACCGGCAAAGTCCTTCTTTCCGCTGGTGATGATCACACCCTTCACCGCCGGATCGGCCAGCGCGGTATCGACATGGGCGTTCAACTCGGCAAATCCCGCCAGGGACATGACGTTCATGCTTTTCCCGGCCACGTCCCAGGTGATGGTGGCGACGCCATCGGCATCGACGGCATAGGTGAAATCGGTCATCGGGGTCCTCCTCTCGGATGTCGGAGGCGGGGGTTCGCGCCCCCGCGGAATGTTTCAACGGGCGCCGTCAGCGCGGCCCCTGCCAGTCGGTGCCGTCGCGGTAGGTGTAGCGGGCCTTGCCCCCCTCGATCTCCAGACGGAAATCCACGTCGGAATAGGTCGCCACTTCCCTCGGCGCCTTGGAGCCGACGATCAGGAAGCTGGCGGGCGCGTCCGAGCGGTTCTCGAAACGGTGGCCGTTCGGCACCCCCGCCTTCCAGGCGGCGAATTCGCCGGGGGCCATGGGGAATTCGCCCTCGTCCTCCACCAGCACCAGCGCGCCCGACAGAACCACGGCGAATTCGTCCTCGGCCGCGTGCCAGTGGCGAAGGCTGGCCACCGCGCCCGGCTCCAGCATCACCAGATTGGCGCCGAACTGCGTCAGCCCGGCCAGTTCGCCCAGCCGGCGCGACGACCGGCCCTTCATCATCTCCGCATAAGGCGAAGGGTAGATCGAGCCGGTCTTCAGCGGCGCATCGTCGGGGTTCAGCTTCGGCATCACAGCCTCTCGATGATGGTCGCCGCCCCCATGCCGCTGGCGATGCAAAGGGTGGCAAGGCCGGTGCCCTTGCCGGTGCGTTCCAGTTCGTCCAGCAGCGTGCCGATGATGATCGCGCCGGTCGCGCCAAGGGGATGGCCCATGGCGATGGAGCCACCGTTCGGGTTCACCTTCGCCGGATCCACGTCGAAGGCCTGCATGAAACGCAGGACGACCGAGGCGAAGGCCTCGTTCACCTCGAAGAGGTCGATGTCCGAAATGGACATGCCGGCATCCTTCAGGATCTTCTGCGTGACCGGCACCGGGCCGGTCAGCATGATTGTCGGATCCGTGCCGATCTTCGCCGTCGCCCGGATGCGGGCGCGGGGTTTCAGGCCATGGGCTTTTCCGAATTCCGCATTTCCGATCAGGACCGCCGCTGCGCCGTCGACGATGCCGGAAGAGTTCCCTGCGTGGTGGATATGTTCGATCCGTTCAAGGTGGGGATATTTCATCATCGCCACCTTGTCGAAGCCGGGCATCACCTCGCCCATCGCCTTGAAACTGGGCTCCAGCCGCGCCAGCGCCTCCAGATCGGTGCCCGGACGCATGTATTCGTCGCGGTCGAGGATGGTCAGGCCGTTGCGGTCCTTCACCGGCACGATGGAATTCGAGAACCGTCCGTCCTCCCACGCCGCCGCCGCGCGGCGCTGGCTTTCCACCGCCAGCGCATCGGCCTGCGTGCGGGTGAAGCCGTATTCGGTGGCGATGATGTCGGCGCTGATGCCCTGCGGCACGAACCAGGTCTTCATCGCCAGCGTCGGGTCCACGGCGATCGCCGCCCCGTCGCTGCCCATGGCGACACGGCCCATCATCTCGACGCCCCCGGCGATATAGGCCTGCCCGGCACCGCCCTTCACCTGGTTCGCCGCCAGGTTCACCGCCTCCATCCCCGAGGCGCAGAAGCGGTTGATGGCAAGGCCGGGGATGCTTTCATCGAGGTCCGACAGCAGCACCGCCGAGCGGGCAAGGCATCCCCCCTGCTCGCCGACCTGGGTGACATTGCCCCAGATCACATCCTCGACGGCATGGCCGGTCAGCCCGTTCCGCTCCTTCACCGCGTTCAGGATGCCCGCCGAAAGGGCGACCGAGGTCACCTCATGCAGCGCGCCATCGGGGCGGCCCTTGCCGCGGGGGGTGCGGCAGGCGTCGTAGATGAAGGCTTCGGTCATGTTTTCCTCCGTCAGGTCAGGCGTCGGGCCGGGCGCGGCCCTTGCCGTTTGTGGTCCCTCCCGCCCCCTTCGCGCAATGCTTTCGCTGCGTCACGGCCCGGGCGGGAAGGCACGTCGCATCATCTCATAGGGATGCCGCCAGCCGGGCAATGCGGCGATGCGGTCCAGCCAGCGGTCGATATTCGGCCAGTCGGGCCGCGAAAAACCGAAGGGCTCGGGGTAATAGAGGTAGGAACAGCAGGACAGGTCGGCAATGGTCGGCCCCTGTCCGACGATCCAGTCGCGGCCCTGCAGATGGGTGTCCAGCACCTGATAGGCCGCCTTCAGCCGCCCTTGCAGGAAGGGCACGACACCCTCGGGCCGCTTGTCGGCGGGCAGGAAGTTCATCAGGAAGCGGCAGGTGCCGACCTGCGTGGAAAGCTTGTGGTTGTCCCATAGGATCCAGCGCCAGATCTCGCGGCGCTCGGCCCCGGTGGTGCCGCCAAGCTGGCCGGTCCGGTCGGCGATGTGCTGCAGGATAAGCCCCGACTGGGTCAGGGTTTCGTCCCCGTCGACCAGCACCGGCACCTCGCCCATCGGGTTCAGCTTGCGGAATTCGGGCCTGCGCGCCTCGCCCTTGAAGAAATCGACATGGACCGGGGTCCACGGCGTTCCGGTCATCTCGAGCGCAAGCGCGCATTTATACGCATTGCCGGATTCGCCGAAGCAGTAGAGTTGCGCTGTCATCCGTCGCTCCCTTGTCCGCCGCCGGAGGCGGGGGTTTCACACCCCCGCACCCCCGTGGAGTATTTTCACCAAGATGAAGAACGATTTCTTTACCACTGCCGAGCCATCCAGAGATCGCGGTACAGGCTGGAGAGCCGATGACCGCCCGAGGTGAAGCCCCGCCCCGAAGCCCCGGTAGCCAATCCGGACAGTCGGGGCGGGGTGGACCTGCCATTTCACCTTGGCCCAAATACTCCCGCACCACGCCCTACCGCTTGCGGGCCTCCAGTTCCGAATTGAACAGCCGCATCCGGTGGACAAGGTTGTCCTTGTCCGTCACCGAGTCGAAATTCTCGAACAGGAAGGACAGAGCCTCTCCCTCGTCCAGACCCGCCTCGGTGGCGAAGCGTTTCAGGCGGCGGTAGCCGTCCTCGGTCATCGCAACCGGAAAGCGGCGGGTCAGGCGGAAGCGTCTGGGCATCGGGTACCTCGGGGCGGCAGGGGCGATCCTTCGGAGAAGGATCGTATTCCCCGCAGCCTAGAACGCCTCGGCCGCCAGCGCCATCACCGGATCGGCCCCGCTTTCGATCCGCGCGAGGTGGGAGGCGCAGAGCGGCAGCTGGCGGGCCATGTAGAAGCGGCCGGTTGCGATCTTCGTTTCCAGAAAGGCCTTGTCGCCACGCCCTTCGTCCAGCGCGGTGAAGGCGGCCTTCGCCATGCGGGTCCACATCAGGCCAAGGCAGACATGGCCCATCAAGTGCATGAAGTCGTAAGAACCGGCCAGCGCCGCGTTGGGGTTCTTCATGCCGTTCTGCATGAAGAACATCCCCGCCGCCTGCATTTGCTTGGACGCGGCCTTCAGGGGCTCGACAAAGCCTGCCATCCGTTCGTCGCCGTCATGCGCCTTGCATTCGGCCTTCACCATCTCGAAGAAGGCCATCACATGCTTGCCGCCATCCGCCGCCAGCTTGCGGCCCACGAGGTCCAGCGCCTGCACGCCGTTCGCGCCTTCGTAGATCATGGCGATGCGGGCGTCGCGGGCGAATTGCGACATGCCCTGTTCCTCGATATAGCCGTGCCCGCCGAAGACCTGCTGGGCCTGCACCGCCATCTGGAAGCCGTAGTCGGTCTGGAAGCCCTTGATGACGGGCGTCAGGAGGCCGATCAGCCCGTCCGCCGCCGCATCGCCGTTGTGGGCGGCGTCGATCAGCGAGGCGCCCCAGAAAGTCAGCGCCCGCGCGCCTTCGACAAAGCTCTTCTGCTCCATCAGGCTGCGGCGGATGTCGGGGTGGACGATCAGCGGGTCGGCGGGACCGTCGGGGTTCTTCGCGCCGGTCACATCGCGCCCCTGCAGCCGGTCCTTCGCATAGGCGACGGCGTTCTGGTAGGCGGCCTCGGCCACGGCATAGCCCTGCAGGCCCACGCCAAGCCGCGCCTCGTTCATCATGGTGAACATGGCGCGCATGCCCTTGTGCAGGTCACCCAACAGCCAGCCGATCGCGCCGTCGTAGTTCATCACGCAGGTGGCGTTGCCGTGGATGCCCATCTTCTCTTCGATCTTGCCGACCGAGACCGCGTTGCGCTCACCCGGGCTGCCATCGGCATTCACCAGGAATTTCGGCACGATGAAAAGGGAGATGCCCCTGGTCCCCTCGCCGCCGCCCGGGGCCTTGGCCAGCACCAGATGGATGATGTTCTCGGCCATGTCATGGTCACCCGCCGAGATGAAGATCTTCTGGCCGGTGATCCTGTAGCTGCCATCCGCCTGCGGTTCCGCCTTGGTGCGCATCAGGCCGAGGTCGGTGCCGCAATGCGGCTCGGTCAGGTTCATCGTGCCGGTCCAGTCGCAGGAGACCATCTTCGGCAGGTAGGTCGCCTTCTGCTCTTCGGTGCCATGGACGAGGATCGCCGAATAGGCGCCGTGGGTCAGGCCCTGATACATGTTGAAGGCCATGTTGGCCGAGACGAATATCTCGCCCACCGCGCTGCCCATCAGGTAGGGCAGCCCCTGCCCGCCATAGTCGGGGTGGCAATCCAGCGCGGTCCAGCCGCCCTGCTTCACCGCCTTGAAAGCCGCCTTGAAGCCGGCCGGCGTGCGGACGACACCATTTTCCAGCACGCAGCCCTCGCGGTCGCCTACCGCGTTCAGCGGGGCCAGGACCTCTGACGCCAGCTTGCCCGCCTCTTCCAGCACCGCCGAGGTGAAGGATGCGTCCAGATCGGCATAGCCCGGCAGGTCGCTTTGCGGGGCTTTCAGCACCTCCTGCAACAGGAACTGCATGTCGGCGACGGGGGCGGTGTAGCTGGGCATGGTCTTCTCTCCCTCTGCGGTCTGGTCCGGTGGCGCCTATTCGGCGGCTTTCTTCAGGCTTTCGATCACGGGCGCGCTGGCCTCAAGCTCGGCCTTCAACTCGGCGATGGCCTCGTCCAGCTCGGCCCGCTGCGCCTCCATCGCGGCAAGGCGGTCCTGCGCCAGCTGCCATGTGCGCAGAAGCTGGGTCGAATTGCCGCCGTCGCGGTCATAAAGGTCCAGCGTCTGGCGGATGTCTTCCAGGCTGAAGCCGAAGCGCTTGCCGCGCAGGATCAGCTTCAACCGGGCGCGGTCGCGGCGGGTGTAAAGGCGGCGGGTGCCCTGGCGGATCGGGTTCAGCAGTTCCTTGGCTTCGTAGAAGCGCAATGTCCGGGGCGTGACGTCGAAGGCGTCACACATCTCGCGGATGGTCATCTGGTCTTGTGCGGTCATGGATCTCTCATATGCGCGCAATGCAACTGCCGGCGCAGATGGGGGTGCGGCTGACCGGATACCAGCGCGCTTGACGTTAAGGTAAGCATGACGTCACGTCACGGAAAGGCGCGACGCGGGGTCAGAAAGTGGCCGGGCCGGGGAAGCCGGGATTACCCCTCGTCCAGCTTGCCCATCTCTTCGACCGCCGTCGCCCGCAGCGCCTTGAGGTCGGCTATGCTGATCTCAAGCTCGGTCCGCTGGCGTTCCAGTTCCACCAACTGGCGGTCGGCCAGCGTCAGCCATTGGTCCAGTTGCTGGCGTTCGCCCTTCTTGCCGTAGATCAACAGCCACTGACGGATTTCCTCGAGGCTGAAGCCGAAGCGGCGGCCGCGCAGGATCAGCTTCATCCGCGCCACCTCGCGCGGGCCGTAAAAGCGGGCGCGGCCTTCCTTCTCGGGGGCGAGAAGCTCGATATATTCGTAGTAGCGCAGGGTGCGCGGCGTCACGTCGAACTTCGCGCACATCTCCTTGAAATTCAGCCGCTCGGTCGTCATTCAACCCTGCCAATCACCCGGTAACCGCCCTGGGAGAAGGCTAAGCCCGGTGCCGCACAATCTCAACCGATTTGCGCAACCGCGGGGCGAGAGAAACCCGCGGGCCTTGCACCCCGGCGGGGATGGGCCAATAACGGGGCGGAACCGCAGCATGGGGTGCCCCTTGGCCGAACCGCAGACCAGCTTTGCCCAAGCCTTCATCACCGCCCTGCCCCACGCCCGCGCACTGGGGCTGCTGGTCGAGGAGATCGGCGAGGGGCGCGCGACGATCCTGATGCCCTACGATGCGCGTCTGATCGGCGATCCGGCGACCGGGGTTATTGCCGGGGGTGCCGTGTCGACGCTGATGGACACGGCCTCCGGCGCCTCGGTGATGAGCCACCCGGCCAACACCGGCACCACCGCCACGCTGGACCTGCGGATCGACTACATGCGCCCCGCCACGCCGGGGCAGGCGATCCGCGCCCGGGCCGAATGCCACCATGTCACCCGCTCCGTCGCCTTCGTGCGCGTCGTGGCCACCGACGAGGACGAGGCCCGCCCCGTCGCCATGGCGACCGGCGCCTTCACGGTGGAGCGGAAAAGGTGACCCATCGGACCGAGATGCTGAACGGGCTGGCGACGGGCATCCCCTACCTGCGCTTCCTTGGCCTGAGGTTCGAAACCGCGGGGGACCGGCTGACCGCCGTGCTGCCGTTCTCGCCGATGCTGATCGGCAATCCGGCGATCCCGGCGCTGCACGGCGGCGTCACCGCGGCTTTCCTTGAAACCACGGCGATCCTGGGGCTGGTCTGGTCGGGCCTTTCCGCGGACGGCCCCCTGCCGCCCTTGCCGAAGACCATCGACCTGACGGTGGACTATTTGCGCCCCGGCCTGCCGCGCGACAGTTTCGCCGAGGCGCGGGTGGTGCGGCAGGGCCGCCGCTATGCCTCGGTCCATGTCGAGGCCTGGCAGGAAGACCGCGCCCGGCTTTTCGCGCAGGGAACGGGCCATTTCCTGATGCCCGACAACCGGCGGTGAGCAAGACCACCGTAGATCCCGGCCCGATGACCAATCGGCGGATCTGGAAGATCGCCGGGCCGATCGTGCTGTCCAACGCCACCGTGCCGCTGATCGGGGCGGTGGATACCGGGGTCGTGGGCCAGATGGGGCTGGCCGCGCCCATCGGCGCGGTCGGTCTGGGCGCTGTGGTGCTGGCGACGGTCTACTGGCTGTTCGGCTTCCTGCGCATGGGCACCTCGGGCCTTGCCGCGCAGGCACATGGGCGGGGCGACCGGGCGGAATCCTCGGCCATCCTGCTGCGGGCGCTTGTGGTGGCGGCGGGCGCCGGGCTGGTGCTGATCCTGTTGCAGGCGCCGCTCCTCTGGGCCGCATTCCGCATCGCCCCGGGCAGTGAGGAAGTCGAATCGCTGGCCAGCACCTATCTGTCGATCCGCATCTGGGGCGCCCCCGCCACCATCGCGCTTTACGCCGTGACCGGCTGGCTGCTGGCGACAGAGCGCCCGCGCGGCATCGTCGCCGTGCAGTTGTGGATCAACGGGCTGAACATGGGGCTGGACCTGTGGTTCGTGCTTGGCCTCGGCTGGGGCGTGCCCGGCGTCGCCTTCGCCTCGCTGGCTGCGGAATGGAGCGGGCTTGCCCTTGGCCTCTGGCTTTGCCGCGCGGCCTTCCGGGGCCCGGTCTTCGCTGCCGCAAGGGCAAGGCTGGCAGAGGCGCAGGCGCTGCGGCTGATGCTGGACGTGAACCGCGACATCATGATCCGCTCGGTCGTGCTGCAACTGTGCTTCACCAGCTTCATGTTCCTTGGCGCAAGCCATGGCGACGTGACACTGGCGGCCAATCAGGTGCTGCTGCAATTCCTTGAGATCACCGCCTATGCGCTGGACGGCTTCGCCTTCGCCGCCGAAACACTGGTCGGCCAGGCGGTCGGCGCCCGCGCGCCGCGCGCGGTGCGGCAGGCCACGCGGCTGGCGCTGGTCTGGGGCTTTGCCGGGGCGGCGGTGCTGGCGCTGGTGTTCTGGGCCGCGGGGCCCTCGATCATCGATCTGATGGCCAGGGCGCCCGAGGTGCGGGAAGAGGCACGGGCGCATCTCTGGTGGCTGGTCGCCGCTCCGCTGATCGGCTCGGCCGCCTGGACATGGGACGGCGTCTTCATCGGCGCCACGCTGACCCGCACCATGCGCCGGGCCACGCTGCGCTGCGCCGCCCTTTACCTTCTGGCGCTGGTCCTGCTGCTGCCGATGGGCAACCACGGGCTTTGGGCGGCGCTGATGGTGCTGAACCTTTCGCGGTCGGTCCTGCTGGCCCTGCACTACCCCGAGGCCGAAGCGAAGGCGGCCCCTGTCGGCTGAGGCTTGCCTTTCCGTCCCGCGGCGGGGATGATCCGCTGGCAAAGGGAGAGACATATGCGGAAATTCCTTGTCGTGCTGGACGACAGCCGCGAATGCCTGAACGCCATGCGCTATGCCGCACTGAGGGCCGCCCATACCGCGGGGGGCGTGGTCATCCTGTCCATCATCCCGCCCGAGGAATACCAGCACTGGATGGGCGTGGCCGACTTGATGCGCGCCGAGACGCGCGAGCGGATCGAGGCGCATTTCGAGGTCTTCGCCAAATGGATGCGTGACAAGCAGGGGGTGAACCCCGAACTGGTGATCCGCGAGGGCGACCCGGTCAGCGAGATCCTGGGCCTGGTCAACGACGATCCGGCCATCGGCGTGCTGGTCCTTGGCGCGGGGACCGAGAAGCACGGGCCCGGCCCACTGGTCACGGCGATGAGCCGCAACTCGGGCAACCTGCCGATCCCGATCACCATCGTTCCGGGGGACATATCGAAGGAACGGCTGGAGAAGATCACCTGAGGATGCCGATGG
>CAYLSD010000016.1:0-42188 GCA_964386345.1 uncultured Fuscovulum sp. | reverse complement strand
TCCGGGGGACATATCGAAGGAACGGCTGGAGAAGATCACCTGAGGATGCCGATGGTTGGCCGCCCGGACTTGATCGGGCGGGTTCACCCTGTAGACATGTCAGCCCGAGACCACGAGAGGCCAGCGCCCGGCCGGTTCAAGCGGAAGCCGCAACGCATGGCGAAGGCACGCGCCTTCGCCAGAACGGCCGAACCTCACCCCTACGCCCCCAGCCCCTCGACCAGCGTCACCATCTTCGGCAGGCAGATCCGGTTCAGGTCGTAGCGCTCCTGCACCGTCCGCCGGGCCTGCACGCGCAGGGGATCGAAGCGGGCCGGATCGGCCAGGCATTCGGTCAGCACCCGCGACCAGCCCGGCACGTCGAAGAAATCGACCAGGCGGCCGTTGTGGCCATCGCGCAGCACTTCTTCCACCGGCGCGACTTTCGATCCGACGACAAGGCAACCCGCCGACATCGCCTCCATCATCGACCACGACAGGACGAAGGGATAGGTCAGGTAGGCGTGGACGCGGCTGACCTGCAGGGCCGAGACGAATTGCGGATAGGGCACCCTGCCCAGGAAATGCACGCGGGAAAGGTCCAGCCGGTCCTTGACCTCGTTCAGGAAGACGTCCTTCCACTTGCCCTCTTTCGGCGCCGCGCCATAGGACACGTCATCACCGCCGATGATCACCACCTGCGCTTCGGGCCGCGCGGCCATCACCTCCGGCAGGGCACGCATGAAGATGTGGTAACCGCGGTAGGGCTCCAGATTGCGGTTGACGAAGGTCAGCACCTCGTCCCCCGCCCTCAGGACATGGCCGTTCGGCAGGGTCAGGCTGGCCTCGGGGTTCGGCGCCAGCGTGTCGGTGTTCACCCCGTCGAAGATCACCTCCAGCATCGGCCGAAGACTGGGCGGATAGGTCGAGGCCTGCCAGAGGGTGGGCGAGACCCCCTTGTCGGCATGGACCAGCGCCTGCGTCATATGCGTGGTGCGGCCCTGCGCGATCATCACCCGGTCGAAGCTGGGCTGGCTGAATTCGGGATCGAAGCCCACGTCGGCACCACGGCCCTTGTAGTAGAACTCGGCATAGATCAGCAGCTTCGCCTCGGGCCAGACCTCCTTGAGGAACAACGTCTCGCCCCAGCCGGAATGGCCGAAGATGACGTCGGGCACATAGCCCTCGCGCTCGCGCAGTTGCATGGCGGCGCGGGCAACCGTGACGCCGCGGTCCGACATGGCGGTGTAGTTGCGCCCCAGTCTTGTGGCGGCGGGGTCGACCTTCTCGGGCACATGCTTGTAGCGCCAGACCGGGATCGCCGCGGCGCGGGTGTTGCCGCCGTCGGTCAGCGCGCGGCAATCGTGGCCGCGGGCGGCAAGGGCGGGGGCAAGGTGGAGGAACTGGCCGGGGAAGTTCTGGTGGACGAACAGGATCTTCATACTCTCACACTCTTCAAACAGTCACACTCTGGTCGGCGAAGGCAGCGGCCATCAGCGTGCGGGTATAGTCTTCCCGCGGCGCCGTGAATATCTGCTCCACCAGGCCGGATTCCACCACATCGCCCGCCCGCATGACGATGACCTTGTGGGCCATGGCGCGGATCACCCGCAGGTCGTGGCTGATGAAGATATAGGCCAGCCCCCATTTCCGCTGCAATTCGCGCAAAAGGCCGACGATCTGCACCTGCACCGTCATGTCGAGCGCGCTTGTCGGCTCGTCCAGCACCACCAGCTTCGGGCGCAGCACCATGGCGCGGGCGATGGCGATCCGCTGACGCTGGCCGCCGGAGAATTCATGCGGGTAGCGATGCGCCATGGCGGGGTCCAGCCCGACCTCGCGCAGGATATCGGCCACCATCTCAGCCCGGTCCTGCCCTTCCGGGCTGCCATGGACGCCAAGCCCCTCGGCCACGATCTCGCCCACCGTCATGCGGGGCGACAGGCTGCCATAGGGGTCCTGGAACACGATCTGCATGTCGCGGCGCAGCCCGCGCAGGGCACGCCCGCGGGTGGCGTCGATACGGTTGCCGAGGAAGGTGATCGGCCCGGAGGACTGGATCAGCCGCATCAGGCCAAGCGCCAGCGTGGTCTTGCCCGAGCCGCTTTCGCCGACCACGCCAAGGGTTTCACCCGCGCGGACGGAAAGCGTGGCCTCGTTCACCGCCTTCACATGACCGGCGGTGCGCTTCAGCAGGCCCTTGTGGATGGGGAACCAGATGCGGAGCTTGTCGGCAGCAATGATTTCCGGCGCGTCGGCGGCAACGGGTTCGGGCTGGCCCGAAGGCTCTGCCGCCAGCAGCTTCTGCGTATAGGGATGCTGCGGATCGGCGAAGATTTCCGCGGTCGGCCCCTGTTCGACGATCTGGCCGCCCTGCATGACGCAGACCCGGTCGGCGATGCGGCGGACGATGTTCAGGTCATGGGTGATGAAAAGAAGACTCAGCCCCTCGCTGCGCTTCAGATCGGCCAGCAGGTCGAGGATCTGCGCCTGGATCGTCACGTCCAGCGCGGTGGTGGGTTCGTCGGCGATCAGCAGTTCCGGCCCGTTCGCCAGCGCCATGGCAATCATCACCCGCTGGCGCTGGCCGCCGGAAAGCTGGTGGGGATAGGCGGTCAACCGGCTTTCGGGATCGCGGATGCCGACCTTGGTCAAGAGGTCAAGAATGCGGACCCGCGCGGCCTCGCCCTTCAGCCCCTGATGCAGGGCAAGGCTTTCGGCCAGTTGCCGCTCGATCGTGTGCAGCGGGTTCAGGCTGGTCATCGGCTCCTGGAAGATGAAGCTGATGTCGTTGCCGCGGATCGCCCGCAGCGTGGGTTCGGGCGCGTTCAGCATCTCCTTCCCCTGCCAGAGGACAGAGCCGGAGGTGCCGGCGTTGTCGGACAGAAGGCCCACGGTCGACAGCGCGGTGACCGACTTGCCCGAGCCGCTTTCGCCGACGAGCGCCACGGTCTCGCCCCGGTCCACGGTGAAGGAGACGCCCTTCACCGCCTCGATCAGCCGGCCGTCCTGCGAGAAGCGGACGTTCAGGTCCGATACGGAAAGCAGGCTCATCTGAAGGTCTTCCGCGGGTCGAAGGCATCGCGGACGCCCTCGAAGATGAAGACGATCAGCGTCAGCATGATGGCATAGGTGAAGAAGGCCACGAAGGCGAGCGACGGCATCTGCAGGTTCTGCTGCGCCTGCCGCGCCAGTTGCCCCAGCGAGGGGGCCGATGCGGGCAGGCCGAAGCCCAGGTAATCCAGCCCCGCCAGCGCGCTGATGGTGCCGACGATCAGGAAGGGCATGAAGGTCAGCGTGGCGACCATGGCGTTCGGCAGGACGTGGCGGAACATGATCGCCATGTCGCCGACGCCAAGCGCCTTGGCGGCGCGGACATATTCGAAGTTGCGCGCCCGCAGGAACTCGGCCCGCACCACGCCGACAAGGGCGGTCCAGCCGAACAGGACCATCAGGAACACCATCAGGCTTACGGATCGGGAGAACACCGCCGACAGGATGATGATGACATAGAGCGAGGGGATCGAGGACCAGATCTCGATCAGCCGCTGGAACACCAGGTCGATGATCCCGCCGAAATAGCCCTGTATCGCCCCGGCGACGATGCCCAGAACCGAGGAGATCACCGTGACCACCAGCGCGAAGGTGATCGACAGGCGGAAACCGTAGATCACCCGGGCCAGCACGTCGCGGCTGGCGTCGTCGGTGCCCAGCCAGTTCTGTGTGGTGATCGGCCCCGGCGCCACGCCGCCGGTGTTGACGATGGTCTGGTAGCTGTAGGGAATCGGCGCCCAGAGGATGAAACCCCTGTCCACCGGCTGGCCGAGGACGGTGCCCTTGCCCCTCACCTCGGCCAGTATTCCCTCGGGGTCGTCCCAGCAATCCTCAACCCCTGCCGACAGGATCAGGCATTGCACCTCGGGCAGGGAATATTCGGCCTCGGTCCGCAGGTCGCCGCCGAAGGTCTGTTCCGAGTAGAAATTCAGGAAGGGCGTGTGCCACTGGCCCTGATAGCGCACCAGAAGCGGGTGGCCATTGGCCAGAAGCTCGGCAAAGAGCGACAGGCCGTAGAGGAAGCCGAGGATGATCAGCGACCACAGCGCCCGGCGGTTGGCCTTGAAGTTGCGCCAGCGGCGCTGGTTCAGGGGCGACAGGGCCATCGGTCAACCCTCGCGTTTCGCAAAGTCGATGCGGGGATCGACGAAGACATACATCAGGTCGGACAGAAGGCCGACGACAAGGCTGATCAGCCCGAAGGCGAAAAGCGTGCCGAACATCACCGGATAGTCGCGTTCGACCGCCGCCTTGAAGCCAAGCTGCCCAAGGCCGTCCAGCGAGAAGATGGTCTCGATCAAGAGGGCGGAGCCGAAGAAGACGCCAAGGAACACCGCCGGGAACCCCGCGATCACCAGAAGCATCGCGTTGCGGAAGACATGGCCGTAAAGCACCCGCGTCTCCGACAGGCCCTTGGCGCGGGCGGTCATCACATATTGCTTCTTGATCTCGTCAAGGAAGCTGTTCTTGGTCAGCAGGGTCAGCGTGGCGAAGCCGGAAATCATCTGCGCCGTCACCGGCAGGGCGATGTGCCAGAAGTAGTCCGCCACCTTGCCCATCGTGGACAACTGGTCCCAGTTCTCGGAGGTCAGACCGCGCAGGGGGAACCACTGGAAATAGCTGCCGCCAGCGAAGACCACCATCAGCAGGATGGCGAACAGGAAGGACGGGATCGCATAGGCGGCGATGATGATGCCGCTGGTCCAGGTGTCGAAGGTCGATCCGTCCTTCATCGCCTTGCGGATGCCAAGCGGGATCGACACCAGATAGGCGATCAGCGTCGACCACAGGCCAAGGGTGATCGAAACCGGCATCTTCTCGATGATCAGGTCCACGACTGAGATCGACCGGAAATAGCTTTTGCCGAAGTCGAAGCGCAGATACTTGCCCATCATCAGGAAGAACCGCTCGGCTGCCGGGATCATCTCCTTGTGGCACTGGTCCGACCGGGCCATGACGCGCACCGCGTCCGGGCCGGTATAATCGGCGTCGCAGGTGAAGCGGGCGAAGCCGAATTCAACCTCCAACTCGGCCAGGAACTCGGGCGGCAGGCCGCGGGCCCCGGCATAGGTGGAGCCGCCCCCCGCATCCTGTATCCCGTCGGCATTGGCGCCGGTCAGGTTCGCCAGGCTGTCGCCGCCGCCCTCAAGCTGCGCGGCCACCTGCTCGATCGGCCCGCCCGGCACGAATTGCGTCAGCACGAAATTCAGCACCATCACCCCGAACAGCGTCGGGATGACCAGCAACAGCCGTCTCAGGATATAGGCGCCCAAGTCCCCTGCCCGTTCGTTGTTCTTATTTCAGCACGCCCTTCGCCTTCAGTGCGGCGGCCTTTTCGGCGTTGTACCACCACAAGGCGGTTTCGCCCAGCACATAGGGCGGTATTTCCTCGGGGTGTTCATACATGTCGTAGTAGGCCACCCAATGCCTGTTGTTGTACCACTGCGGGATCCAGAACACTTCCGCCCGCAACACCCGGTCCAGCGCGCGGGTGGCGTCTTCCATCTCTTCGCGCGTGGTCGCTGCGATCACCACCTCGATCAGCCGGTCCACCGCCGGGGATTTCAGCCCCATGCTGTTGAACACCGAGACATCGGCGGTTTCCGCGCCGAAATACTGTTTCAGCTCGGTCCCCGGAATATAGCTCGTCCTGACGTGATCGGTGATCAGGTCGAAATCATATGCCGGATTGCGGGTCCGGACCTCCATCTCAGCCCCGTCGATATTGACCAGTTTCGCATCGACCCCCAGCGCCACCAGATTCTCGACGAAGGGCGAGATCAGCCGGTCGAACTGGGCGTTGTCGTTCAGGATTTCCAGCGTCAGCAACTTGCCCGCGGCATTGCGGCGCTTGCCGTCATTGCCCACCTCCCAGCCCGCCTCGTCCAGCAGGACCGAGGCGGCGCGCAGGTTGCCCCTGTCCAGCTGGCGGTCGGGGTTGGAGACGGGGGGCGAAACCACTTCGTCCGTCAGGATCGAGGCGGGCAGCAGGCCCTCATCCACCAGAGGCTGCAGGATCGCTGCCTCGGCGGGGGTAGGAGTGCCGGTGGCGGCCAGCTCGGTGTTTTCCCAGAACCCGGTGACACGGGCATAAAGCCCGTAGAACAGGGTCTTGTTCGTCCATTCGAAGTTGAACATCAGCCCGATGGCCTGCCGGACCCTGGGATCCTGCCACAACTCGCGCCGCAGGTTGAACACGAAGGCCTGTCCCGGCGCCTTGGCGCCCGAGGGCAGTTCGACATGCAGGACGGTTCCGTTGGCGATGGCCGGGAAGTCGTATTGCGTCGCCCATTGCTTGGACGAGGATTCGACGCGGAAGGTGTAGACGCCCGCCTTGAACGCCTCGAAGGCGGCATTGGGATCGGCGAAATATTCGTAGCGGATCACGTCGAAATTGTTCTGGCCCTTGTTGATCGGCAGGTCCTCGCCCCAATAGTCCTTGTCGCGCAGATAGGTGACGCTGCGGCCCGGGTCGATCTTGCCCGCCATATAGGGACCGGAGCCGAGGTAGGGCTTCAGCGTGCTTTCGGCCAGGTCGAAGCCGTTCGCCTCGTAATGCGCCTTCGAGAACACCGGCAGCCCGCCCACGGTTTCCGGCAGGTCACGGGTGGGCACGCCCTCGACGAAGGTGAACCTGATCCGGTGCGGATTCAGGATTTCGGCATCCTCGACATATTGGTTGAAGACGACGCGGAAGTCGTTCAGCCCCTTGGTGCGCAAGGTGTCGAAGGAGAACAGCACGTCCTCGGCCGTCAGCGGCGTACCGTCCGAGAAGGTCACGTCGTCGCGCAGGTTGAAGATCACCCAGGACCGGTCCTCGGGATATTCCATCGTGGTACAGAGAAGGCAGTAAGAGGCGCCGATCTCGTCCGCGGTGCCGGTCAGGATGGATTCCAGCATGATGGTGGAGCCGATGGCGGCGCGGCCCTTGACCGAATAGGGGTTCATCGAATCGAAGCCCCCAACCCAGCTTTCGCTGAGTTCGCCGCCCTTCGGCGCGTCGGGGTTGACATAGGGCAGATGGGTGAAGTCCGCGGGCAGCTTCAGGTCGCCGAAGGTCGAGATGCCGTGCGAGTTGATCACCCCCTCCTCGGCCCGGGCCGCGGTGGCCAGCGCAAGCCCGCAGATCATCGCCCCGATGGCAAGGCCGGTGGCGCGAAGCCCTTGCCCTGCCGTCGTGTTCATCGTCCGCGTAACTGCCCTTGCCGCCATTCTTCCGTCCTTCCAGCCTGATCTCCGCCATTGACCATGCTAAGGCGAGCTTTGCCAAGCGCAAAGGCCCGGATTCCCCGTGCGCGATACTGTGATGAGGCGCGAGGGGCCAGACTGGCGATTTCGGGGCGGAATCCGGGCAGACTTCGCGCAAGAGAAAAGGGCCGCCCCCTGCGGGACGGCCCCTTGTCCTTGCCCTGCGGCCGACCCTAGTTGGCGGCCAGATATGCGATCAGGTTGGCGCGCTCCTCGGGCTTGGGCAGGCCGGCGAAGGCCATCTTGGTGCCCGGGGCATAGCCCTTGGGGCTTGCGAGGAAGGCATAGAGGTTTTCCGGCGTCCAGCTTTCGCCCGACATGGACTTCAGCGCCTCGGAATAGCTGTAGCCATCCACCGCGGCCTTGGCGCGATCGACCACGCCGTCCAGATGCGGACCGGTGCCGTTGGTGCCGTCCATCTTGTGGCAGGCCTTGCACTTGCCGAAGACCTTCTCGCCCGCGGCGACATCGCCCGCGGCCAGGATCGCCGCCACGTCCACCGTGGCCTCTTCCCCGCCCGAGGATTCGCCGCCGGCGCCGGTGTCGATCGTATAGGCCTGGGTCAGTTCACCCTCTGCGCCGTGGCCGCCATGGCCGCCGCCCATCGCATAAAGCGCGGTGGCAACCCAGTTGCCCAGCAGAAACACCAGCAGGGCGCCACAGACGCCCGCCACCGCCTTGGTCATCGTCATCGTGTCGAACATGTCGCGCGCATCCCTTGGTCGTCGGTTGGGCCGGTTTCTAACCGCTTCCCCCGGGTCTGCGCAAGGTGTAGGAGCGCGACCGATTGCCCCTTTTCGGGGGCAGTGTTGCCGAAGGAGGCCGGAAATGGCAGGACGCATCGCATTCCAGGGCGAGTTGGGGGCCTATTCGCACCAGGCCTGCGCCCAGGCCCGCCCGGGTTTCGAACCCATCCCCTGCCAGACCTTCGAGGATGTGGTCGAGATGACCCGTTCCGGCCAGGTCGACCTTGGCATGCTGGCGGTCGAGAATTCCACCTATGGCCGGGTGGCGGACGTGCATTCGCTGCTGCCCAAGGCCGGGCTGCATATCGTGGACGAGGCTTTCGTGCGCGTCCACGTCAACCTTCTGGGGGTGAAGGGCGCAACGGTCGAAGGCGTGCGCGAGGCGCATGGACATGTGGTGATCCTGCCGCAATGCGCGGGCTTCCTGAAAAGCCACGGCATCAAGGGCGTGGTCAGCAGCGACAACGCCCGCGCCGCGCGCGAGGTGGCCGAGGCGGGCGACCCCTCCCGCGCCGCGCTGGCCAGCGAGCTTGCGGCGGAAATCTACGGGCTGAAAGTGCTGGTGCCGCAGATCGAGGACCAGAAGAACAACACCACCCGCTTTCTGGTCATGTCGCGCGAGGCGGACCTCAGCCGCCGTGCCGACCACATGATCACCACCTTCACCTTCCGGGTGCGCAACATTCCCGCCGCGCTTTACAAGGCGATGGGGGGCTTCGCCACCAACGGAGTGAACATGACCAAGCTGGAAAGCTACATGGTCGGCGGATCGTTCACCGCGACCGAGTTCTACGCCGATATCGAGGGCCACCCCGAAGACCCGCCCGTCGCCCGCGCGCTGGAGGAACTGAACTTCTTCACCACGCATGTGAACGTGCTGGGGGTCTATCCGGCCGACCGGCGGCGGGGCTGAACGCTCCCGGCGCGGGACTTCTTTCGGGTTTTCGGCCGCTTGCCGCAGGTACGGGGCCGGTGAGGGGCCGAAGACCCGCCTAGAGGTATGCGGAATCTGCGCTATGCCCGGACGGCCGGACCCCGGGCCTGATCCTCGATCATGTCGGCCAATTGCCGGCTGGCCGTGTCCAGCTTCTTCTGCACGCGGCCCTTGGCCAGCCGCGCCGACTGCACCAGAAGCCGGGCGGCCAGCGTCTTCGGCCGCACCTCGGACTTCACCGTCATCCGCGTGCGGCGCGGCGACAGCGCGACCAGTTCGATCAGCGCCACGCCCTCCAGCGAGGGGCTGTCGAAATCCCAGGTCAGATGCGCGCCCGGCTCCACCTCGGCAAGGCGGATCTGCATCTTGCGGGCCCGGCCGCGGAAGGCAAAGCGCAGCCGCCAGGCCATGCCGGCGCCGGGGCTGCGCAGCCGGTCGGTCCGTTCGACCTCGGCCCCGCGGCGCATCGCCATGCGCTCGAAATGGTCGAAATCGGTCAGTTGCGCATAAACGAAGTCAAGCGGCGCCTCGATATCCTGTCGGGTGATCAGCTTCATGTGTTCTGTCGGGCCTTTCCGGTCTCTTTCCGCAATGTCGTATCAATCCAGGTGATCGGCAAGCCATGCGTTCAGGATAAACTGCGCGATACTGCCGCGGCGCGCCGGGCGGATCTGCGGATGGCCGCCCGCGAAAGCGCGGGCCAAATCCTCGCGCGACAGCCAGAGCGCGTCTTCCAGTTCCGCCGGGTCCAGCGTGATGCGGTCGTCCAGCGCCTCGGCCCGGCAGCCGATCATAAGGCTGGCCGGGAAGGGCCAGGGCTGGCTGGCAAGGTAGGAGACCGCGCCGAGAGGGATGCCCGTCTCCTCGGCCACCTCGCGGCGGCAGGCGGATTCGATCGTCTCGCCCGGCTCGACGAAGCCCGCCAGCAGCGAATACATCCCCTCGGGCCAGCCGGGGCTGCGGCCCAGCAGAACGCGGTTGCCGCGGGTGACGAGGACGATCACCACCGGGTCGGTGCGCGGGAAATGCGGCGCGGCGCAGGCAGGGCAGGTCCTTTGCCAGCCACCCATGACCATGGCGCTGCGCGCGCCGCAGCAGGCGCAGAAGCCGTGCGTCCGGTGCCATTCCAGCAGCGCCTTGCCCGTCACCGCAAGCTCCGCCTGCCGGGGCGGCAGCCAGCCCATCACAGCGCGCAGGTCGGCAAACCCCTGGTCGGCGGGCAGCGCCGGATGCCGCTGGCGCTCGGTGTCGAAGGGTCCGGCGGGGGGCATGTGCCGCTCGGTCAGGCTGGCGGACACGTCGGCGGCAAAACGGTAGTGGCCCCCGTCCTCGCCCAGGAACACCGGGTCGGGGGCGGCGGCGGCCAGCGGATGGGCCGAGGGCAGCCAGACCGGCGCCACCTCCGCCGCCTCGCCCGTCACCAGCGGACGGCCGCGCCAGAAGGGCAGGACCAGCGCCTGCTGCCATGCCGCGGCCAGGGCCTGCGGATCGCCGCGCAGCGCCTGCCGCCGGTCCAGCCCCGAGCCGCCGAATGTCACCTGTTCCGCGCGCCGCATCGCCCGCTCTCCCGCCCCCTTCACTCACCGTCCCGGGGCCAGTCATGGCATGACGCGGGCAGATGGGCAAATGCCGGACAACGGCCATGAAGCACTTATGGATTGAATCTTTCATAAATATTCAATCTTGGCTTGTCCCGCCCATCCCGTTTGTGACAGGCTGCACAGCGTGGTTTCCTGTTGCCGGGCCGAACGTCTAGTGTTGTGTCAAACCATCGGTATCAAAGACCTTTCCCGGAGGCGGGGGTGAGGCCCGCTCGTCGGGGCGCGACGATCCTGAGGCTGGCGGAAGCGGGCCGGACCAGCCTGCTTGCCGACGAAAACCCTGACGATATCCTGCAATTTGCAGGAGGTGCCGGCCGACCGCGGCAACCGCAGGCCCCCCGTCCGACCGATGTGCTGCTGCGGGTCCTTGCCACCACCGACCTGCACGCCAACATCCTGTCCTACGACTATGCCGCCAACCGCCCGCTGAACGGGCTGGGGCTGGCCCAAATGGCCAGCCAGATCGCCGCCGCCCGGGCCGGGGCGCCGGGTGCGCTGCTTCTGGACAACGGGGATTTCCTGCAAGGCTCGGCACTGGCCGACCTGGCCGCGCAGGAGCGCCGCCGCCGCGCACATCCGGTGATCGGCGCGATGAACGCGCTGGCCTATGACGCGGCAACGCTGGGCAACCACGAATTCAACTATGGGCTTCAGGTGCTGGACCGGGCGCTGGCACAGGCGCGCTTTCCGGTGGTCTCGGCCAATATCCTGCGCCGCCGCGGCATCGGCGGGCCGCTGGAGGACGACACGCTTGCGCCGCCCCATGCAATTGTCGACCGGGTGCTGGCCGACGGGATGGGCCGCCCGCAGGCGATCCGCATCGGCATCCTCGGCCTGACCCCGCCCGAGATCCTGCGATGGGACCAGGCCCATCTGTCCGGCCGCCTGGACGCCCGCCCGATGGTCGAGGCCGCCCGCGCCTGGGTGCCCGCGCTTCGGCGGGCGGGGGCGGATGTCGTGGTCTGCCTTGCCCATACCGGGATTTCCGAACCCGGCCGCCCCGACGGCCTGGGCGCCGATCTTGCCGAACTGCCGGGGATCGACGCGCTGGTCCTTGGCCACAGCCATCTGGTCTTTCCCCATCGCGGACGGCACCCGGACGCAAGGGTCGATGCCGCCGCCGGTCTGGTCGCGGGCAAGCCGGTGGTGCAGCCGGGGCATTCGGGCTCTCACCTCGGCATCATGGACCTGCGGCTGCGGCGCGGGGCCGGGGGCAACTGGAGCGTTGCCTCGTCGCAGGTGCGGGCCGAAAGCGTGTCCGAGGTGGCGGCGGGCCTGTCGCCCGCCGAGATCCGCCGCCATGCCGAGGAATTGCGCCGCGCCGTGGGCGACGATCACCGCGCGGCGCTGGCCTGGACGCGGCGGAAACTGGGCCGGACCGAGGTGGCGATGTCCACCGCTTTCGCACAGGTCGCGGACACGGCGGCGCTGCGGCTTCTGGGGCTGGCGAAGATCGGCCACGCCCGGCGCGCTCTGGCGGGAACCGTGTGGGAGGGGCTGCCGGTTCTGGCCACTGCCACGCCCTACCGCTCCGGCGGCCGGGGCGGGCCGCTGAACTATACGCAGATCGCGCCCGGCCCGCTGTCGGTGCGGCACGTCTTCGACCTCTACCCCTTCCCCAACACCATCACCGGCCTTCTGATCAGCGGCGCGGCTCTGGCCGAGCTGCTGGAGCGCGCCGCCGCGATCTACGCGCGGATCGTGCCGGGCGGGCAGGACCAACGGCTGATCGACCCGTTCTTCCCGGCCCATTCCTTCACCACGGTCATCGGGGTCGGCTACGAGATCGACCTGACGCGGCCCGCGCGCTACGACACCCGCGGCACCCTGATCCGGCCGCAGGCACGGCGGGTGCTGAACCTGCGGCGGGGCGGGTTGCCGGTGCGGCCCGACGACCGCTTCGTGCTGGTCACCAACAGCTTCCGCGCCAGCGCCACGCCAAGAGTGGGGGCTTCGCCGCCCGAGGTCGTGCTGGACCGGCGCGAACTCTGCACCGACGTGCTGTGCGACCATATCCTGCGGCAGGGCCTGATCGACCCCGGCACGCTGGCGCTGCCCGAGGGCTGGTCGCTGCGCCCGCTGCCCGGCACGACCGTGCTGTGCGAGGCCGGGCCGGACGCGATCGACCATGCCGCAGAGGCCGCACACCTGCGCCCCGAAGTGGCGGACCTGGCCGAGAACGGATTCCACCTGCTGCGGTTGCATCTGTAGGGCTGCTCCACGCCAGTTCTCCCTCACCCGGACCGGGCGGGTCGGGCGCTGGCCGGGATTGATGGTCCCGACCGGGCCTCTCGCCCTGCCCCTTTCCCTCGCCGTCCCGGCATGGCAGGAAGAGCCCGCCCCCTGCCCCACCGGACGCCCCGCATGTATGACGCGCTTTTCTTCGACCTCGACGGCACGCTGATCGACACCGAATCCATCGCCATCGCCACCGGCATCGCCGCCTTCACCGCCCATGGCCACCGGGTGGACGAGCCCTTCATGCACCGGCTGATCGGCAAGGACGAACCCACTGCCGCCGCCCTCATCCGCGCCGCCCTGCCCGATGCCGACCTCATGGCCGTGAACCGCCACTGGCGGGCGGGCTTCGACGCAAGGGTGGAGGAGGGCCTGCCGCTGAAACCCGGCGCGGTGGAATTGCTGGCCGGCCCCGCCCTGCCGCGCGTCCTCGTCACCTCGACCAGCCGCGACGGCGCGCATCGCAAGCTGCATGTCGCCGGGATCGCCCGCTCCTTCGCCCATGTCGTGACATTGAACGATGTCGAGGCGCCGAAGCCCGCCCCCGCGCCCTATCTGCTGGCCGCGCGCCTGCTGGGGGTCCAGCCTGCCCGCTGCCTTGTCTTCGAGGACAGCGAGACGGGGGCCGAGGCCGCCTTCCGCGCCGGCTGCGTTGTGGTGCAGGTGCCGGACATCGCACCCTCCGAAGGCCGGTGGGCGCATCATCTGGCCCCGGACCTGCTGACCGGCGCGCGGATGGCCGGGCTTATCTGAGCGCACCGGTCTCCGCCGGCAACCGTGATCGCGTCGGCTGCCCTCCTTGCGCTTGCCAATCCGCCCCGCCGCGCCTATATCCGGCGGCGAGAGGTTGGCGCGGGCGAGCGCCTCGCCAACCCGGTCAGGCCCGGAAGGGAGCAGCCGTAACGAGCCCCGCTTGGGTCGTTGTCCAGCCTCTCACCCTTTCCCCTCCCGGCATCTCGTCCCGCCACGGGCGCGCAGGGCGCCTACCGAAGGGTCAGCCCCGAGAAGGTGACATTCATCTCCAGGCTCGATTCGGAATATTCCGCCACGCTGGAAGTCCTGCGCAGTGCGACGATCTCGGCCGTCACCCGTTCGGTGACCGGCCGCCTCACGCTCAGGGAAACGATCCTGTCATCCTTGTCCCTGCCGAAGAAGCGCGCGCCGCGTTCCTCGACATAGCCGACCCCGAAATTCACCGGCTTTCCCCACAATTCGGTCGCAAGCCCCAGCCCTGCCGTAAGCGTGGGGAATGAAACGCCGGGCTTTTCCTCCCCGATCCCGACGGAGACCGTATAAAGATTGCCGCCGGGCCGGAACCAGGTTCCGCTGCCGGTTGCCGACAACTGCGTCTGCCCGCGCAATGTTTGCGACTGGATCGTCAATGCCGTTTCGGCAAGACGATCCCGGAAGGAAAACACCTTTCCCAGCCTGACGGATCTGAAATTGCGGCTCTCCTCCGAATTTCCGGCTTCCTTGCGGATGTGCAAGGCGCAGATATCCAGAGAAAGCCAGCGGTCCGAGGTATAAAGCAGGCAGGTCGCGCCAGTGCCGATGACCGTATCGTAGGACCAGCGCGGCGCGTGTTCCACATTGAATTTGGCCGAAACGTCCCAGGCAAGGCCATGAAGGACCTTCGCCCGGACACCTGCCGATGCCTGCACGCCAAGCACGATGCCGGATTTTGCCCGGCCATCCTCGGAAACCTCGAATGGCAGGCCGCCGATCATTATCGTGTCGGAGGGAATGCCGTCGTTGATGTTCCGGTCGTAACTCAGCACCGGCGCCACCGAGAAGGCCAAGGCAGGTCGACCGTTGTCCCCCGGCATCAGCGCAAGCTGCCGGGCGAGGTGATCCACCGTCCCGGCGCTGCCGGGCAAGCGCGCGCCCAGCAGATAGCGCAGGGCAAGCCGCTGGGAACCGGAAGAGGCGACGATCTGCCAGTCGCGCACCCGGCTGTCCGCCAGCGAGGGCATGGCGGCCGCGACGGAAACAACCGCCGCAACCGCAAGGCACAGGCGACGAAGCCCGGGTAGACCGTTCATGGTCCGGGCTATTGCTTGTCTGCTATCAGAAGTCCCGAGAGCGGGGTGTCCCCAGCACTACCGGTCAAGTTGCCGCCGAGGCCTTGTGCCCCGTAGCCGTTGAACACTCCCTCCATGTCGCCGGTAACGGGTGAGGATTTACCGGACAGAGCAAGATTACCGCTCAACTCGCCCTTAAACGTATTTTGGGTGATGGTCCCATTCTTGATATCGACTGCGCCGGCAATGGCACCGTCCTCATCATGGAAATTGGTCAAGCTGCCGGAAATGCTGTCGGCAGCGAAATCGGCAGTCAGGGTCACATCGGAAGTGGCCTGGATGGTTTCCCGGATCTCAGCAACAGTAAAGTAACGGCCCTTCTTCCTGATGACGTCAACCAAATCGTGAGTAGTGGAATAGACGGCAGCGCCCTTGTATGTTGCTGTTCCCTTTTTCGGCATGGTGCCTACGGGAGTTATATACTCGGCACTACTGCCTATCGCGCCAAACTTGTTCATTTGGGCGACCATACCCGCCTTGCCGCCACCACCACCACCGCTACCGCCGCCACCACCACCACCGCTACCGCCGCCAGCGCTGCCACCGCTACCGCCACCACAGGCCGACAGCAACACCGCACACAAGACCGGACCGACGATTCGAATCGAGTGGTTCACTTTACCCTCCCACCATTTACACGACACGGCCCCCTCATGAGATGAGCGGAAAGCGACTGTCAAGTTGTATCTTCCCTGCGAATTCCTGCGTCTTCTCAGACGACCTCGGGCCCCGAAACTACGGCGGGCAGAGCGCGGAAAAGGCGCCTACCCCTCCCCCGCCGCCCAGTCGAATTGCGCTTCGGTCTCAACCGCGCAAGGCCGCACCGCGCGCAGGCGGGAAAGGGCGGCCTGTGGCTCTTCTCCGGCCTCCACCATCAGCCGCAGCACCGCCATGCCGGACCGGCCGCAGCCGCCCATGCAATGCACCAGCACCTTGCCGCCACCCGCCAGAACCGCCCTTGCCCTGGCCGAGGCGGCGGGCCATGCGGCGCTGACCGCGGCACCGGGCGCGCCGAAATCCGTGACCGGCAGGTGCAGCCAGCCGATGCCATGGGCGGCAAGGTCCGCGGGCAGGTCTTTCGCTCCCTTCGCCGCCATCTCCTCCATCGTGGTCATCGTCAGCACCAGCGCCGGGCCATGGGCCAAGAGGTCGCGCAGGTCGGCGCCATAGGCCCCGCCGCGCCCGGGCATCGGGCAAAGCGCCAGTTCTCCTCCGCCCACGGGCAGGCTTGCGATGGTCAGCGGCATCCCCTCTCCTTCCCGGTGGACCTCGGCCGTCCCCCGCCCTAGTCTGGCGCCCCAGACCAAGCCCCGAGTCACCGTATCCATGTCCGACACGCCCGAGAAAGCCTATCAGGTCCTGGCCCGCAAGTACCGGCCCGAGACCTTTGCCGATCTGGTCGGCCAGGACGCCATGGTGCGCACGCTGCGCAACGCCTTTGCCGCCGACCGCATCGCCCAGGCCTTCGTGATGACCGGCATCCGCGGCACCGGCAAGACCACCACGGCGCGGATCATCGCCAAGGGGCTGAACTGCGTGGGCCCCGACGGCACGGGCGGGCCGACCACCGAACCCTGCGGCCAATGCGAGCATTGTGTGGCGATCATGGAAGGCCGCCATGTCGACGTGATGGAGATGGACGCGGCCTCGCATACCGGGGTGGGCGACATCCGCGAGATCATCGACTCGGTCCACTACCGGGCGGCAAGCGCGCGCTACAAGATCTACATCATCGACGAAGTCCACATGCTGTCCACCAGCGCGTTCAACGCGCTGCTGAAGACGCTTGAGGAACCGCCCGCCCATGTGAAGTTCATCTTCGCCACCACCGAAATCCGCAAGGTGCCGGTGACGGTCCTGTCGCGCTGCCAGCGCTTCGACCTGAAGCGGATCGAGCCGGAGGTGATGATTGCGCTGCTGCGCAAGATCGCCAGTGCCGAGGGCGCTCAGATCAGCGACGACGCGCTGGCGCTGATCACCCGGGCGGCGGAAGGATCGGCGCGGGATGCGACCTCGATCCTCGACCAGGCGATCAGCCATGGCGCGGGAGAGACGACGGTGGATCAGGTCCGCGCCATGCTGGGGCTGGCGGACCGGGGCCGGGTGCTGGACCTGTTCGACATGGTGATGCGCGGCGATGCGGCGGCGGCGTTGTCCGAACTGGCGGCGCAATATGCCGACGGGGCGGACCCGATGGCCGTCCTGCGCGACCTGGCCGAGGTGTCGCACTGGATCTCGGTGATCAAGATCACGCCCGAGGCGGCGGAGGACCCGACCGTCCCGCCGGACGAACGGTCGCGCGGGCTGGAGATGGCGGGACGGCTGTCGATGCGCAGCCTTGGCCGGATGTGGCAGATGCTGCTGAAGGCGATGGAAGAGGTGGCGCTGGCGCCGAATGCGATGATGGCGGCGGAGATGGCGGTGATCCGCCTGACCCATGTCGCCGAACTGCCGGATCCTGGCACGCTGGTGAAGCGGCTGACCGAAGGCCCGCGTCCGCCCTCGGGCGGGATGGCCGGGGGGGGGCCCGCGGGCGGCGGCATGGTCCATGGGGCGGCGATGCGCGCTCCCTCCGCGCCGATGCGCGGGCCGGTGATGGCGGCTGCGGCGCCGGTGCTGGCCGAGGGGCAGTTGCAGGTCTACGCCAGCTTCGAGGCCGTGGTCGATCTGATCCGCGAGAAGCGTGACATGCTTCTGCTGAAGGAGGTCGAGGATTGCGTCCGTCTGGCGCGCTATTCCCCCGGCCGGATCGAGTTCGAACCCGCCGGGCGCGCCGCCCCCGACCTTGCCTCCCGGCTGGGCCAGCGGCTGCAGGGCTGGACCGGCGCGCGGTGGGGGGTGTCGGTCGTCGGCTCGGGCGGTGCGCCGACCATCGCCGAGGCGCGGGATGCCGAAAAACTGGCGCAGGAGGCCGAGGCGCAGCAGAACCCGCTGGTGCAGGCCGTTCTGGCCGCCTTCCCCGGGGCGAAGATCAGCGAGATCCGCTCTCCCGAGGCGATGGCCGCCCGCGCGGCGGCCGAGGCCCTGCCCGAGGCGGAGCCGGAGGTCGACGACGATTGGGATCCGTTCGAGGAGTGACCGTGCACGTCGGAGGTCGCGCGAACTCCGGTCCGGTTTCCGTGCGGAAATCGGCGCCCGGCGGGCCGGCCGCCCTGCCCCGAACCTTGCGCTGAAACCGCGGGCCCCGTATCTGGGGAAGGAACAAAAGGAGATTGCGATGTTCAAGGGTCTGGGGGGCCTCGGCGGCCTTGGTGACATGGGCAAGATGATGAAGGCCGCGCAGGAGATGCAGGCCAAGCTGGCCGAGATGCAGGAGCAGATGGCCCGCACCGTGGTGGTGGGCGAGGCCGGGGCCGGGCTGGTCAAGGCGCGCGTCACCGCAAAGGGCGAGGTGACAGGGCTGGACATCGACCCCTCGATCCTCGTTCCGACGGAGAAGGAAGTGATCGAGGACCTGATCGTCGCCGCGATCAAGGATGCCCAGGCCAAGGGCGCCACCCGCCAGGCCGAGGAGATGCGCAAGATGACCGAGGCGCTCGGCCTGCCCGCCGACATGAAACTGCCGTTCTGATCCATGGCCGGGGCCGGCGATCCGGGCATCGAGGCGCTGATCGAGCTGATGGCCCGGCTGCCGGGCCTTGGCCCCCGCTCGGCCCGCCGGGCGGTGCTGGCCCTTCTGGGCAAGCGCGGGCAGTTGATGGCCCCGCTGGCGCAGGCCATGGCCCATGTTGCGCTGACGGCGAAGGACTGCCGGGTCTGCGGCAATATCTCGACCGAGGAACTTTGCCCGATCTGCGCCGACCCGGCCCGCGCCACGGGCGAGGTCTGCGTGGTCGAGGATGTCGCCGACCTCTGGGCGATGGAACGCGCGCAGGTGTTCCGCGGGCGCTACCATGTCCTTGGCGGCACGCTTTCGGCGCTGGACGGGGTGGGGCCGGACGAACTGGGCATCCCCCGGCTGGTGCGCCGCGTGGGCGAGGAGGGGCTGACCGAGGTGATCCTGGCCCTTGGCGCCACGGTGGACGGCCAGACCACCGCGCATTACCTGGCCGAGGCGCTGGCCGCCACGCAAGCGCAAGTCACCACGCTGGCGCAGGGCGTGCCTGTGGGCGGCGAGCTGGATTATCTGGACGACGGCACCATCGGCGCGGCGCTCAGGGCGCGGCGGCGGTTCTGACCCCTTCCCCCGTTACACGCTCCGGCAGGCACAAGCTGAAGGCGCCGGACCCGCCCTGCCTTCACCCCCGACCGATTGCATTTGCCCCCCCTTGGGACTATCTCGGGTCTCGACCGACGCGACCGGAAGGGCCCCCGAGGCATGAACTGGATCACCAACTACGTCCGCCCGAAGATCAACTCGCTCTTCTCCCGCCGCGAGGTGCCCGAGAACCTGTGGACCAAATGCCCCGAATGCGGGACCATGCTGTTCCACCGCGAACTGGCGGCGAACCAGAACGTGTGCTCGAACTGCGACCACCACATGGCGATCTCTCCGCGCGACCGCTTCACGGCGCTGTTCGACGGCGGCATCTTCACCGAGGTCAAGGTGCCGGAACCCGTGGCCGATCCGCTGGGCTTCCGTGACCAGAAGAGATACCCCGACCGGATCAAGGCCGCGCAGAAGGCCAGCGGCGAGAAGGATGCCATGCTGGTGGCCGAGGGCGAGGTGGGCCGTACCGCCATCGTCGCCGCCGCGCAGGACTTCGGCTTCATGGCGGGATCCATGGGCATGTATGTCGGCAATGCAATCATCGCCGGAGCCGAGCGCGCGGTGAAGACGAAGAAGCCGCTGGTCCTGTTCTCCGCCTCGGGCGGCGCGCGGATGCAGGAGGGGATGCTGTCCCTGATGCAGATGCCGCGCACCACGGTCGCCGTGCAGATGCTGAAGGAAGCGGGGCTGCCCTATGTGGTCGTGCTGACCCATCCCACCACCGGCGGCGTGACGGCCAGCTACGCCATGCTGGGCGACGTGCAGATCGCCGAACCGAACGCCCAGATCGGCTTCGCCGGCGCCCGGGTGATCGAACAGACCATCCGCGAGAAACTGCCCGAAGGCTTCCAGCGCGCCGAATACCTGCTGGATCACGGGATGCTGGACCGGGTGGTGCACCGCAAGGACATGCGGGACGAGTTGGTGACGATCCTGCGGATGCTGACCGGCCAGCCCCCTGCCGTGAAAGGCGACCTTGCACCGCCCTCGCCCGAGCCTGCGGCCGAGGAGGCCAAGGCGTGACCACAACCACCGGATCGGATGCGATCCTTGAGCGTATGATGACCTTCCACCCGAAGGTCATCGACCTGACGCTGGACCGGGTGCATCGCCTGCTGGCGGCGCTGGACCATCCCGAAACCCGCCTGCCGCCGGTGATCCACCTTGCCGGAACCAATGGCAAGGGCAGCACGCAGGCGATGATCCGCGCGGGGCTGGAGGCGGGCGGCGCGAAGGTCCACGCCTATACCTCGCCGCATCTGGCGCGGTTCCATGAGCGGATCCGGCTGGCCGGGGAACTGATCTCGGAACCCGCGCTGACCGCGCTTCTGGACGAATGCGTGGCGGCGAACGGCGGCGAGGAGATCACCTTCTTCGAGATCACCACCTGCGCCGCCCTGCTGGCCTTCGCCCGGACGCCTGCCGATTTCACGCTGCTGGAGGTTGGCCTCGGCGGGCGGCTGGACGCCACCAATGTGGTGGAGAAGCCGCGGCTGACCGTCCTCACCCCGGTCTCCATCGACCATCAGCAATATCTGGGCGAGACGCTGGCCGAGATCGCGGGAGAGAAGGCCGGGATCCTCAAGCGCGGCGTGCCCTGCGTGGTCGGCCCGCAGGGGGCCAAAGGGCTGGCGGTGATCGAGGCGAAGGCGGCACGGCTGGGCGCCCCGCTCTGGGTGCATGGCCAGCACTGGACCGTGGCCGAGGAGCGCGGGCGGCTGGTCTATCAGGACGAGAACGGGCTTCTCGACCTGCCGCTGCCCAACCTGCCAGGGCCCCACCAGATCCAGAACGCAGGCGCCGCACTGGCCGCGCTGCGTCTTCTGGGCCGGGACGAGACCGACGCCGAAGCCGCCGTCACCCGCGCGGTCTGGCCCGCGCGGATGCAGCGCCTGCGCAGCGGCCCGCTGGCGGACAGCGCGCCGGGGGTGGAGCTTTGGTTGGACGGCGGCCACAATCCGGCGGGGGGAGAGGCCGTGGCGGCCACGCTGGCCCGGCTGCCCGCCCGCGAGACGCATCTGATCTGCGGCATGCTGAACACCAAGGACGTGAAGGGCTACATGCGCCCGCTGGCCGCCCGTGCGGCGAAGCTCTGGGCGGTGCCGATCCCCGGCGAGCCGAACACCTTGCCCGCCGAGACCACCCGCGACGCAGCGCGCGAGGCCGGGCTGACCGCCGAGGCCGCAGGGTCGGTCGGCGAGGCGCTGGCCCGGATCGCATCGCTGAACCCGCAGGCGCGGGTGCTGATCTGCGGCTCGCTTTATCTGGCGGGGCAGGTGTTGAAAGAGAACGGGTAGGGGCGGGTTCCTTCTTGGAACCCTGCCTCTCATTTTAACCCGTCCAGCCCACAATTCGCCGCATTCCACTGTCCTGATGGCGCAACCCTGTTGCGCCGGATGCCATGGACCTGTCTGCCATTTCTTCCCCTGCCTCTCTCGCCCTGCTGGTCGATGGCGAGAACCTTTCGAAAGACCTTGCCCTGGACGTTCTCCGGGAGATCTCCCGCTTCGGCAGCCCGCAGGTGCGCCGCGTCTATGGCAACCTGAATGCCGTGACGGGCTGGGAAGACCACGGCTTCCGTCTCTGCCCCACCCGGCCCGGCAAGAACTCCGCCGACATGCTGCTTTGCGTCGAGGCCATGGCGCTGGCCCTGCGCGACGGGTTCGATACGCTGGTCATCGCCTCCTCCGACCGCGATTTCAGCTATCTGGCGGAACAGCTGCGCGAGATGGGCAAGCGGGTGATCGGGGTGGGCCGGGAAACCGCTCCCAAGAGTTTCCGCACCGCTTGCTATGACTTTGCATTGCTGAAGCAGACCGATGCTGCACCACAACTGCCCAAGCTGATCCCCGCCACCCGGGCCATACCCCGGGTCAAGGACATACTGAGCCACTCCAACAGACCAGACCAATGGGGAACCGTGGCCTGGGTGGGACATTGCCTTCGGCAGGGAACCGAGACCTTCGATCCGGCAACCTATGGTAAAGCCTCGACCGAGGACTTCCTGCGATCCCTGAACGCTTTCGATTTCAGAACATCCGAAGCAGGCGAATTGATGGTCCGCTACCGAGCAACCGGGCCAGCGGCGATCCTTCAGGAAGCCTCGCGCTCCACCCCATAACGCGCCAGAAACAGCTCCACCGCGCCCCGCACCGTGCGCTGAACGTCCTCGGGCGTGATCTCGTCGGCAAGGCCGAAGATCAGCTTTTCATGGATATGCGCCTTGCACAGCTGGGCGAACTGGTCCGCCGCAAGGTCCACATCCTCGACCCGCAGCAGCCCCTTGTCGACCATGTGGCGCAGGTGGTGCACCAGCTTGTCGTGGATCAGGCCGGGGCCGTTGCGGTAGAAGGCCCGGCCGATCTCGGGGAAGCGGCTGGCCTCGGCCACCACCAGCCGGAACATGTTGCGGCCGAAATCCGACATCAGGAAACCGGCGATCCGGGTGGCGGCGAAGGTCAGCATCTCCTCGACCGGGGCGGAATAGTCCAGCGCGGCCTCGGCCTCCTCGGCCTGGCGGCGGCATTCGGTGTTGCAGATCTCGGTGAACAACAGCCGCTTGTCGGGGAAATAGCTGTAGAGCGTGGCCTTCGACACCCCCGCCTCGCGGGCGATGTCGTCGACCGAGGCGCCGTCGAAACCGTCGCGCAGGAAGATGCGGCGGGCGCCGTCCAGCACCTGGTCGTATTTGCGGCCCCTGCGGATCTCGCCGTCTTCCATCTGCCCCCCGGTGCTTGCCGCCGACCATAGATCAGCCGGGGAAGCCGGGGCAAGCGGCGGGGTCACTTGGACAGGATGCAGACGGCTGCCGGTTCGCAGCCCTTGGTCGAGACGGTCACGTCCTCGGGCCAGGTCAGCCGGGGAAACAGAATGTCCAGCGATTGCGCCATGGCGGGGGCGGCCAGCAGCAGGGCGGCGACAGAGGCGATCAGGGTCTTCTTCATGGCGGCTCTCCTAAACCGTTCGGTTCACTTTCCACATAAATGAACTGAACCGTTCAGTTTGTCAACTGAGTCGTTGCGCCCTGCCGCCGCCGAATCCGGCATCGCCGCCATCCCAAGCCCGGGACACGAAGCGCAGGGGATCTGGGCGAAGCACCCGGCGGCGGATCTTCGCCTGAGGCCCCTTGCGGCGGGACCGGGAAAGTCTATTTTAGAACCATTCTAAAGAAGGTCCGGCCGATGCTTTCTCCCCTCGCCTCCCGCCGCAGGTTCCACGAACTCTCCGAACAGGAGGTGCTGGCGCTGGCGATCTCGTCGGAAGAGGACGATGCCCGCATCTACCGCAGCTATGCGCAGCGCCTGCAGGCCGACTACCCGGCCACGGCAGCGGTCTTCACCGGCATGGCGGCGGAAGAGGACGGCCACCGCCGCCAATTGATCGAATTGCACCGCAGCCGCTTCGGCGAGGTCATCCCGCTGATCCGGCGCGAGCATGTGGCGGGCTTCTACGCCCGCCGCCCGGTCTGGCTGGCCGCGAACCTGTCGCTGGACACCATCCGCGGCGAGGCGAGGGCGATGGAACAGCAGGCCGCCGCCTTCTACACCCGCGCCGCGGGCCGCACGCAGGATGCCGCCACCCGCAAGCTTCTGGGCGATCTGGCCGCCGCCGAAGCCGGGCATGACAGGCGGGCCGAGGCGTTGGAGGATGCCAATCTGGGCGCCGGGGAAAAGGCGGCCGAGGATGCCACCGCGCGGCGACAGTTCATCCTGACATGGGTGCAGCCGGGGCTGGCGGGGCTGATGGACGGCTCGGTCTCAACGCTGGCGCCGATCTTCGCCACCGCCTTCGCCACGCAGGACACGGGAACGACCTTCCTCGTCGGCCTTGCGGCCTCGGTCGGCGCGGGGATCTCCATGGGCTTCACCGAGGCAGCGCATGACGACGGCGTGCTGTCGGGCCGAGGAAGCCCTTGGAAACGCGGCATTTCCTCGGGCGTGATGACCACGCTTGGAGGGCTTGGCCACGCCCTGCCCTATCTGATCCCCGACTTCTGGACCGCCACGGCCATCGCCATCGCCGTGGTCTTCGTCGAGCTTTGGGCGATCGCCTGGATCCAGAACCGCTATATGGAAACGCCCTTCCTGCGGGCCACGCTGCAAGTGGTTCTGGGGGGTGCGCTGGTCTTCGCGGCGGGGGTGCTGATCGGCGGGGGGTGAGGCGGCGCAACCGCCAAAGGCCGGTCTGGAAACCGTCTGGCATCGGTCTGGCAAACGTCTGGCATTTGTCTGGCATCCTGCCAGACGAACGGCACCTGCCTTGCCCTTTCCCCCATCGCATGACAGGACGGCCCCATGCTGGCGATCCTGCTCAAGACCCTGCCCTTCTTCGCCGTGATCGGCACCGGCTTCCTTGCCGCCCGTTTCCGCCTGCTCTCGCCCGAGGCGACGGGCCAGCTGACCCGCTTCGTCTTCTACTTCGCGCTGTCCGCCATGCTGTTCGGCTTCGCCGCCAACCTGTCGCTGGCCGAAATCTTCAGCCTGCCCTTCGTGCTGGCCTATACGCTGGCGACCGGCCTTGTCTGGGCCATCGTGCTGACCGTCGGCCTGCTCCGCGGCACCGGGCGCGAGGCGGCGCTGTTCGAGGCGCATACCGGCGTGATCGGCAATGTCGGCTTCCTCGGCATTCCGATGCTGGTGCTGCTTCTTGGCCCCGGGGCGGTGGGGCCGGTGCTGCTGGTGCTGGCGGTGGACCTGATCGTCTTTTCCTCGGTCCTGACGCTGCTGATCACCCTCTTCCGCTCGGGCCGCGTCGGGCCGGATACCCTGCGCGTACTGACCGTCGGCCTGCTGAAGAACCCGATGATCGTCTCGACCGTGCTCGGCATGGCCTGGGGCGCGACGGGGCGGCAGCTCTGGCCGCCCGTGCAGGACTACATGACGCTGCTCGGCGCCGCCGCCACGCCCTGCGCCCTTTTCGCCATCGGCGCCTCGCTGGCGGGCCGCAGGCCGGACCGGCCGCTGATCGCCGCATGGCTTTCCTTCGCCAAGCTGGTGCTGCACCCTGCCGCCGTCGCCGTGGCCGCGCTGCTGCTCTTTCCGGTCGAACCCTATGCCGCAGGCGTGATGATCGCCGCGGCAGCCTTGCCCGTGGCGGGCAATGTGTTCATCCTTGCCGAAGCCTATGGGGTCGCGCCACAACGGGTTTCGACCGCCATCCTGATCTCCACCGCCCTATCCGTCCTGACGGTGACGGCGGTGATCGCATTGCTGGAGACGACATGAAGACGATTTCGGAAAACCGCTGTTTCGGGGGTGTCCAGGGAGTCTATTCCCATGCCTCCGCCACCACCGGGGGCGAGATGACCTTCGGCCTGTTCCTGCCCGAGGGGGCCGAGGACGGGCCGGTGCCGGTGCTGTGGTATCTGTCGGGCCTGACCTGCACGCATGAGAACGCCATGACCAAGGCGGGCGCGCAGGCCTGGGCGGCGGAAGCCGGGATCGCGCTGGTCTTTCCCGATACCAGCCCCCGCGGCGAAGGGGTGGCGAACGACCCGGCCTATGACCTGGGCCAGGGCGCGGGCTTCTACGTCAACGCCACGCAGGCCCCCTGGGCGCCGCATTTCCGCATGTGGGACTATGTGACGGACGAATTGCCGAAGCTGCTGTTCGGGGCCTTCCCGCTGGCCGAGGAGGCGCAGGCGATCACCGGCCATTCGATGGGCGGCCACGGCGCGCTGACCATCGCCATGAGCTTTCCGGGACGCTTCCGTTCCGTCTCGGCCTTCGCGCCGATCTGCAACCCGGTGGCCAGCGACTGGGGCCGCAAGCAGTTCACCGCCTATCTGGGCAAGGATGAGGCCGGTTGGGCCGCGCATGACTCCAGCCTGCTGATGCGGAAATACGGCTTCGACGGGCCGATGCTGATCGACCAGGGCACGGCGGACCAGTTCATCGACCTCCTGAAGCCCGAAGCGCTGTCCGCGGCGATGGCCGAGCGGCGGCAGGGCGGGACGGTGCGGATGCAGAAGGGCTATGACCACAGCTACTTCTTCGTCTCGACCTTCATGCCGGACCATGTGGCCTTCCACGCCGAGGCGCTGAGGGGGTGACGCTTTACATCGACGCCGACGCCTGCCCGGTGAAGGAAGAGGCCGAGCGGGTGGCGACCCGCCTGCGCATCCGCATGGTGCTGGTGTCGAACGGCGGCATCAGGCCAAGCGCCAATCCGCTGGTCGAAAGCGTCTATGTCGGGTCCGGGCTGGACGAGGCCGACCGCTGGATCGCGGACCATGCCGGGCCGGGCGACGTGGTGGTGACCTCGGACATCCCGCTGGCCGCCCGGGTGATCGAGAACGGCGCGGCGGTGGTGAAGCCCGACGGGCAGGAGTTGAGCCGCGCCAACATCGGGCAGGTCCTTGCCACGCGCGACCTGATGGCCGACCTGCGCAGCGCCGATCCGTTCCGGCTGGGCGGCGGGCGCAGCTTTTCCAAGGCAGACCGCTCGCGTTTTCTAGATCAACTGGACCGGGTGCTGCGGCGGTAGGGGGATCGCGGTATCGGGCGCTTGACCGGGCGGGAACAGGCGAGGCGCTGCCTCACCCCGCCCGTGCGCGGCGGTTCACCCTGTAGACCTGTCAGCCCAAGACACTGCGAGGCCAGAGCCGCCGGGGGCGGGGCGGGCGCTGGCCGGGACTTATGGTCCCGGCCGGTTGGGTTGAACCGGCAGGACGTGGCGAAGGCGATGGCCTTCGCCAGACTGGGCGGGCAAGGCGATACCGAATGGAGATCCGTCCCGGACCGACGCCGCATGTCGCGGAATGACGCGCTTTCGCGGCGGCGCCGGGATTGGATGCCCCGCATGTCCTCGCCTGTCTCAAGCCCTGCCTCCCATCCCACCAGCGGAATTCTTCTGGCCCTTGGCGGCGGGATCGTGCTGTCGATGAACGACCTTGCCATCAAGGCGCTGGCCGACACCGGCTATGCGCTGCATCAGGTGATCCTGATCCGGGCACTGATCGGCATGGCGCTGGTGCTGGTGGTGATGGGCCTGTCCCCCGGCGGGTTCCGGCAGTTGAAGACCCGCCGCCGGGGCGCGCATCTGCTGCGCGTCTGCATCGTGATGTGCTCGAACCTGACCTATTTCGTCGGCCTGTCGCTGATGCCGCTGGCCGATGCCGTCGCCACGGCCTTCGTCGCGCCGCTGATCGTCACCACCATGTCGGCGCTTTTCCTGCACGAACAGGTCGGCCCGCGCCGTTGGGCCGCCGTCGCCGTGGGCATGGCCGGGGTGATCGTGATGACGCGCCCCGGATCGGGGGTGATCCAGCCCGCCGCCATCCTCGTCCTGATCTCGGCCTTCTGCTACGCCTCAAGCCACATGCTGACCCGCCACATGCGCGAGACGGAAAGCGCCGCCACCCTGTCCTTCTACGTGCAGGTCGGCTTTCTGATCGTCAGCGGCGGGATGGGCCTCTGGTTCGGCGACGGGCATCTGGCGCAGGCCCCCGGCAGCACATGGGAGTTCCTGTTCCGCCCCTGGGTCCTGCCGCCGGTCGGGGACTGGTGGGCCTTTCTGGGCACCGGCTTCGCCGTCGGCATCGGCGGGCTGATGATGAGCCAGGCCTACCGCACCACCGAGGCGGCGCTGGTCGCCCCGTTCGAATATGTCGGGATGCCGATGGCGATCTTCTGGGGCGTGCTGGTCTTCGGCACATGGCCCGACACCACCGCCTGGGTGGGGATTGCGCTCATCTGCGGGGCGGGGCTTTATACACTCTGGCGGGAAACGGTGCGCAGGAAGGTTCAGGATGTCGCGGCCCCGAGCGGTGATCTTTGACATCGGCAATGTGCTGATCGGCTGGCAGCCCGAGGCCTTCTACGACAGCCGCCTGGGCGAGGCGCGGCGGCGCGCCTTCTTCGACGCGGTGCCGATCCATGCCGCGAACCTGGAAATCGACCGCGGAGCGCCCTTCCTGGCCTCGCTGCAGGCGCTGGCTGCGGAGCACCCGGGCTGGGGCGAGCAGGTGCTGTGGTGGCACGACCACTGGCTGGAGATGGTGCGGCCGGTGATCGAAGGCTCTGTCGCCACGCTGCGGGCGCTGAAGGCGCGCGGCATCCCCACCCTCGCCCTGACCAATTTCGGCGACGAGACCTTCGACATCGCCCTGCGGGAATTTCCCTTCCTGCGCGACTTCGACCGCGCCTTCGTCTCGGGGCGTCTGGGGCTGGTCAAGCCGGACCCGGCGATCTATGCGGCGGTGGAGGACGGCACCGGACTTGCCGGGGGGGACCTGCTTTTCACCGACGACAAACCCGAGAACATCGAGGCCGCCGCCGCGCGCGGCTGGCGCACGCATCTTTTCACCGGCTGGCAGGCATGGGCCGGGCGGCTGGTGGACGAGGGATTGCTGACCACACAGGAGGCCGGGCTGTGACACCGCGCATCATCGGGCCGGAGGCCGAGGCGAAACTGACATGGCCGGGCCTGCTGGCCGCGCTGGAGGCCGGACACCGCAGGCCCAAGCCCGACATCAAGGACCTGTTCGTCTACCGCGGGCCCGATACCGTGCTGGACCGGGCGACATGGATCGACGGCATCGGCGCGCTGGTCAAGGTGGCGACGGTGGTGCCCGGCAACGCCGCCCGCGGCCTGCCCACCATCCACGGCGCGGTGACGCTGTTCGACGACATCACCGGCGAGTTCCGGGCGCTGGTCGATTTCCATCTGGTGACGAAATGGAAGACCGCAGGCGACAGCCTGCTGGCCGCCAGCCGCCTTGCCCGCAAGGACAGCCGGAAGATCCTGCTGGTCGGCGCGGGGGCGGTGTCGCGGTCGATGGTAGAGGCCTACCGCTCGATCTTCCCCGATGCCGGGTTCACCGTCTGGTCGCGGCAGGTGCAGACGGCGGCCAGCATGGCCACGCCGCTGGGGTTGCAGGTGGCCACGCGGCTTGAGGAGGCCGTGCCGCAGGCCGACATCATCTGCACCTGCACCATGGCGACCGAGCCGCTGATCCGCGGCGAGTGGCTGCGGCCCGGCCAGCACCTCGACCTGATCGGCGCCTACCGTCCCGACATGCGCGAGGTGGACGATGCGGCCATTCGCCGCGCGCGGCTGTTCGTCGACGCCCGCGCCACCACCGTCCACCATATCGGCGAGCTGATGGCGCCGCTGAAATCCGGCGCGATCACCGAGGCCGACGTGCTGGCCGACTTCTACGACGACCCGGCGCTCTTCACCCGCCGCTCGGCCGAGGAGATCACCATCGCCAAGAACGGCGGCGGCGCGCATCTGGATCTGATGACCGCAAATTACATCGCCGAAGCAACGGCCTGACCGGAAAGCGGCGCGTCACGCCGTGGCAAGCGGCTTTTTCACCGATTGCGGTTCGCGGTCCTGAAAGGAATGTCGCGCCGCCTTTCGGGCATGGGTTGACACCCAAAAGAAAATTACGTTTACTATTGAGGTTCGAACCCGAGACCTCCTTTCGGAAGGCGTGATGCCTGTCCGATAGGCCGCACTACCGTCGCAGATTGCGTGTCGTGAAACGCCTTCCACGAAACACCGTCTGTCCTTGTGTCGCCGATTCACTAGAAGGCGTCCTCGGTAAGGCAGGCCGGACCGCAATCGCGGCGGCCAGCCCTGTAACTCTGTGCTGGTATGTCGAGTGAACATTCAAACCTGCGGTCCATTCCCGGCGCGAGACAGCGTCTCGCCGGATGCCGGGTGCCGCCTGGCCAGAGAGTCCGATGCCCAATCAGAGCCTTTTCCCCGCGCCTGCGCGCGCCGAGATGACATGCGCAAATCGGAGCCATGATATGGAAACACCGGCCCATACGACAGCCATATTCAGCAACGGATCCTCCATCCAGCTTTACCCCGGCTTCGTCCGCACCTTGGTCCGCAGCCATCCGTTCCAGATCTTCATGATCTTCTGCATCCTGTTCTTCGTCTTCACCGGCCCCTATCAATCGCACGCCAGCCTGGAGAAATGGCAATCCATATCAATCATCGCGGCGATGGGCGGCATGGTTTTCGCCATCTATTTCGCCGCCTTCGCCTTCCTGATCCGGTTCGGCCAACGCCTTCGCATCCGCCGGTTCCACACGATCTGGCTGGTCCTCGTGACCTCGTTCCTCGCCTCTTTCCTGGGTGAGAAATGCATCGCCATCTTCGACGGGCCGCGGCTTTCGACGGCCGATACGCTGATGCTCTGGGGCTTCCATTTCGCGGTTTTCGCCGGGCTGGAGGTGCTGTTCGGCATCTTCGTCCTGCCCGATCTGCACCCCCGGGGCGGGCAGGCGGAGGACAGGCTGGACCATCTGCCGATACCGGGATTCGTGCCGGGGGCATCATCCATCCGGCTGCAGCCGGCGCCGGTTCCGCCCGCACCCGCACCCGCACCGCCCGCGCCGCAGCCGGTGGCCGAGCGTGACGACGCGCCCGTCATCGTCATTTCCGACCGGCGGTTCTCGGCCCGGCTCATCCGCTCGGTCATGTCGCAAGAGCATTACATCTCGGTCTCGCTGTTCGGCGGCGACGCCCATTTCCTGCGCGGCCGCATCCGCGATTTCCTGGGACAGGTGCCCGAGGACCTGGGCTACTGCATCCACAGGTCGCACTGGGTGTCATGGGCGGGGATCGCCCGGGTCGACATCCAGAAGGACAGCATGATCGTCATCATGGACGACAGCACCGAACTGCCCGTCGCGCGCGGCAGGCGGTCGGATTTCGCCGCGCGGTGGAACCGCCGCGCGCAGCACGGCTGACCCGCCCCCCCTTTTCGGCACATCACGGCAAGACAGGCGCGGATGGCGGTTGACGCGGCGTCCGCTGCCCCTGGCGCAGCCCGGCGCAAGTTGCGGCGGGGCCTGCGGCATGAATCGCATCCGGCGCCAAATATGCAAGCAGGCAAAGGGTTTGACCGCCACCCATGGCGCCGGTTTCTACAGTTCATCCGCCACGAAATGCCGCCCACGACAATCGTACGCATGTTCAGGACTCGGCGCCTGCCGGGGCCTGCCGCAGCACCTATGGTCGCCGAAATCACATGCCCGGACGCGGCCTTTCCGCAGCCCGGCAAATTCCGCGCCTGAGCCAATCGGCAGTGCCGCATGGCCTTGACTTCAGAAGGACGAGCAACATGGCAACTGTATCTGGCACCAACAACAACGACGTCCTCTCGGGCACTAGCGGCGCGGATGTAATCTCCGGCTACGGTGGCAACGACACCATCTACGGCGGCGCGACCGGTGCCCCCGATGCCGCGCTCGACGGAAATGACGTCATCTTCGGCGGGGGTGGCGACGACTATATCGAGGGCAAGCAGGGAAACGACACGCTTTGGGGCGAGGACGGCAATGACGTGATCCATGGCGATGGGGCCAGCTCCATCGTGGGCGGCGACGACAGCATCATCGGCGGCGCCGGCAACGACAGGCTCTACGGCGGAAAAGGCTTCGACACGATCCAAGGCGGCGCCGGCAACGACGAGATCTATGGCGGCCTCGACGACGATCTGCTCTATGGCGACAGCAGCGGCGACGGCCCGGGCAACGACCGCCTCTTCGGCGGCGACGGCAACGACACGATCTATGGCGACTCCGGCCTATCTAGCGTGGGCGGCGACGACTATCTAGCCGGCGGAGCCGGCAACGACTCGATCTACGGCGGCATGGGTAGAGACACGGTCTACGGCGGCACCGGCGACGACTACATCTTGGGCGGCGTGGGCCTGCCGAGCTGGGACTCCATTGACGGCGCCGACATCCTCTATGGCGAGGGCGGGAACGACTCGATCTACGGCCACGGCGGAAACGACGAGATCTACGGCGGCGACAATAACGACAGCCTCTACGGCGGCGACGGCGACGACAAGATCTATGGCGGCAACCACGACGACAGCATCCAGGGCGACGCCGGGGACGACACCATCTGGGGCGACGCGGGCAACGACACGATTCGCGGCGGCCTCGGCCACGACTCGATAAGCGGCGGCATCGGCGACGACAGCCTCTTTGGCGATGCGGGCAACGACACGCTTAACGGCGATGCGGGCAACGACTCGCTTTATGGCGGCGCGGACGACGATTCGCTTTATGGCGGCGGGAACGAAGACTGGCTGGAGGGCGGCGCCGGCAACGACTGGCTTATTGGCGGCACCGGGAATGACACCATCTATGGCGGCATCGGGAACGACTACGCCCATGGCGAAGCCGGTGAGGACCTGCTTTACGGCGACGCCGGCGACGATTCGCTTCGCGGCGGCGACGGCAACGACACGCTTTACGGCGGCGAGGGCAACGACCGGCTTTTCGGCAACCGCGACAACGACCTGCTCGACGGTGGCGAGGGTGACGACCTGCTGGACGGCGGCATCGGCGACGACACGCTTTACGGCGGCGCGGGCAACGACATCCTTATCGCCGGCGAAGGCAGCAACAAGATGTATGGCGGCCTTGGCAACGACACCTTCAGCGGGGTCTTCCGGGGCGGGGATGTCATCGTCGGCGGCGAGGACCCGGGCGATGGCGACATCGACGTGCTCGACCTGTCGGACATGGGGGTCAAGGACGAAGACTACTCGGTGGTCTATGGCGGCGGCAACAACGAGGCGGGCACCGTCCACATCCTGAAGGGGCCGGACGCCGGGCAGAGCTTCACCTTCTCGGAGATCGAGCACATCATCATGCCCTGCTTCACGCGGGGCACGCTGATCGCCACCGAACAGGGCGAGGTGCCGGTCGAGGAACTGCGTCAGGGCGAACGGGTGCTGACGCGCGACGACGGGTTCCAGCCGGTGCGCTGGATCGGCAAGGCCGGGCTGAGCGCCGCCGCGTTGCAGGCGCAGCCGCATCTGCGCCCGATCCGCATCGCCGCGGGGTCGCTGGGCAACGACCTGCCCTCGACCGACCTTCTGGTCTCGCCGCAGCACCGGGTTCTGATCGTCTCGACCGTGGCCGAGCGGATGTTCGGCGAGCGCGAGGTTCTGGCCGCGGCCAAGCACCTGACCGCGCTGCCGGGCATCGAGGTGGCCGAGGATCTGGCCGGGGTGGAATACTGGCACTTCCTGCTGGACCGGCATCAGGTGGTGTTCTCGAACGGGGCGGCGACGGAAAGCCTGTTCACCGGGCCGCAGGCGCTGCGTTCGGTGCCTGCCGAGTCGCGGGCGGAGATCCTGGAGATCTTCCCGCAACTGGCCGAGCTGGACCACGACGCGCTGCCCGATCCGGCACGCCTGCTGGTTCCGGGCCGCCGCGCCCGCCGTCTTGCCGCGCGACTTGCCGCCAACGGCAAGACCCTGGCGGCCTGAGGCAGAGATGATCGCCCGGGGCATGACGGTGCAGATCCGCCGCAGCGGCGCTGCGGTCGCGGTCGAGCGGCTGGAGATCGGCGGGGTGATCTACGATCCCCTGCGCGACGATTACCTTGAGATCGTCGACATCCTCAGCCGCGAGAACACGCTTCCCGGCCACAGGCTGGTGCGGATCGGCGCCGGGCAACTGGGTCCGGCGCGGCCGCGGCGCGACCTGCTGGTCAGCCCGCAGCAGCCGGTGGCGGTGACCGGGCGGTCCGGCCCGGCCTCGGTGCCCGGGTTGCGGTTCGACCCGGCCTGGAAGATCGGCACCCCGATGGCCAGCCCGGCGCGGCTGTTCGTGCTGGTGCCGGAACGTCCCTGCAATGCCTGCGTCGAGGGCGTGCTGCTGCCGCTGCCGGATGCGGCGGAGCTGTTCGGCGCCCTGCCCGCCCGCGCCACGGCGCAAACCCGGCCCGGCCTGTCCGGGAAGGGGGCGTGATGGAGATCCGGCGCAGCCGCCTGATCGAAGGGGACTATCCGTCCTGCGGCCAGGGCCTGCCCGCCGAGGGGCTGGTGGCGACGGCGCGCGGGCCGGTCCGCGTCGCCGATCTGGCGCCCGGAGATTTTGTCGAGACCCTGAAGGGAGAACACCGGCCCGTCGTCATGGCATCCGCAATCCTGCCGGACGGGTCCTGCGATCCCGGGGTGGTTTTGGTGGAACCGCCAGCCCTAGGTGCGACCACCGAGATCTGCCTGCGCGGCGGTCAGTTCATCCTGCTTTCGGGCTGGTTGATCGCCGCGCTTTTTTCCCGGCCCGAGGTGCTGGCGCGCGCCGCCAGCCTGCAGAACGGCGGGGCGATCCGGCGCTGCAGCCACGCGCCAGGCCGGTTCTTCAGGATCGTGCTGGACCGCGCGGCGGCCGTTCTGTGCAGCGGCGTTCCCGTGATCACCCACGGCCCCGATGCCGGGGCGTCGGCCGCGCTGCTGCGGCCCCTGCTCAACGACTATGCCCATCGGGTTCTTGCCGAAAGCGGCATCTTCGCCCGCCGCCGGGCGGCTTCGCGGCCCGACAATGCGCTTCGCCTGCCGGTGACGGCCCATGGATAGGACCTCGATCTCCTGCCCGCCCTCGGGCGGCGGCCTGGCCCGGCTTCTGGTCTTCGCGCTGGCAGGCGAGGCGGTGGGCGTGGTGCTGGCCGTGCTGCTGGTGCGGGAGGGCTTCGGCTTCGCCGCGGCACTGGCCTGCGTTCCGGCCTGCGGCGGCCTTGGGCTTCTGCTTGCCGCCCTGACCAACGCATTGCCGCGCCGCCGGGCCGCACCGGCCGCGGCATCCCTTTCATCAACCCACAACAGGAATGGAATGTAACATGTCCGAGTATCTCAAGCGGGGGGCCCGCATCGCGGTGGTGCTGCTGGCGGGTCTGACGGTCGCCGCCTGCGGCAGGACCTTCGCCACCACCTATGACACCGCCGCCCCCGCCGCGGCCCGTTCGGACTGGCGGGTGACCGATGTGCGGGTCGTCGCCCCGGTGGGCCTGACCACCACCGAGCAGAACAGCTTCATTCCCCGCGCCGACATCGTGTGGCACGGCGACCAGCCCGGCAACCGCGCCGAACAGGTCGCCGCCATCGTCAGGCAGGGCGTGGAGCAGGGCTTCGCGGGCCTGAAGGGCAAGCAGGACGTGGTCGCCACCGTCACGCTGCGCCGCTTCCACTCGCTGACGCCCAAGGCCTATTTCGACGCCCCGGCAGGGACCGGCGTCCATTCGGTGGCCTTCGACCTGACGATCACCGACCGCAAGACCGGCGCCGTTCTGGCGGGCCCCGAGCGGATCGAGGCCGACATGCCGGCGGCGGTGGCGGCGGCGGGCGGGCAATCGCTTGAAGCCCTGCCCGCGGCAGTCTGGAAGAAGCAGATCAGCCAGCATATCTCGGCGACGATCCGCAGCTGGACCGGAGCCGGCCCGGATATCCGCAGCGGTTTCGTGCGGATGGGGGCCTAGGCCGCGATGCGCCCGTTCCGGGAATACCCTCCGCTTGACGGCAGGACGGCAGGGGTCTGGCACCCTGGCCCGCTGCCGGCCTGCGGAGGGCGGCCGCCGCAGGTCTGGCAGGGCACTGCGGCGGCCACCCGGGCCGGGCTGACGGGGAAGGCCGCGGCCCGGGGCCGGGCCGGGAAAGGCCGGGGCGATGTTTAGCTTCGGCCGCCTCTTCTCGCGCCACGAACCCGCCCCTGCGGCGCCCGCTCCCAGCGAACGGACGCTGTGGCTCGGCCGGCCGCAATCCCGGAGAAGTCCGATTTCCGAACAGCAATACTGGATGCCCTCGGCGGGCGAGCGCGACCTTGTCTTCGGCCTTGTGCGCCTTGCGCCCTGCCCGGAGGAATTCCTCGGCGCGGCCCCGCCGCGCGTGCTTTTGCAGATCCGTTTCCTCGAAACCTTCTCGGCGCTGCCGCAGGTGACGGCCTTCGCCCTTGGCCAGGCCGGACTGCGGGTCGAGGCGGAGCGGATCGGCTGCGATGGTTTCCATATCGCGGTGCAGGCGCAAAGCGCGCCGATCACCCGCGAAGTGCAGCTCGGCTGGGTCGCAGCCGGGCCGCTTTCCCAGGTGCCAAGCCTGCTGCCGCGCGGTCCGCTGCGGGTCGGCGTGATGGCGGAATGGGGAATGATAGAATCCTTGCTCGGGGCCCCCACCCCGGCAGGGGCATCGGCGGATACGAGTGCAAACGTATCGGTGACGAGTGGCCTTCTTGACGTATCCGCCGATGACACCTTGCGCATCCGCAGCCTGCGCCGGCTGCGGGGCGGGGCGCGCAGCCGGCTTGGGGCCGGGCATCCATGACCGGCGCTGGAATTTCGATGACACCCCGTCTTCTGCCCGGGCCAGCCCCGGTTCTTTTGCTGCTGGCCCTTCTTGCCGGTTGCGGCCTGCCGCAGCTTGGCCCGACCTTCTCGGCGACGGTCAGCAAATCCTCGGCCGAGGACGGGCAGTTCACCCTGATCGAGGGCGAGGATTATGTCCGCAGTTCGAACGCGCTGGCGGGCGAGCCGGGCTTCCCGGCCGCCTTCCTGTCGGCGGGGGTGGGCAACACCGACGTCCTGGCCACCGGCGACAAGCTTTTGCTGCTGGTGATCGAGAACGTCTCCGAGGGCGTCTTCGCCACCGGCGGCAACCGCATCTTCCAGTTGCCGCAACTGCAGGTGCAGCAATCGGGCAAGATCCATGTGCCCTATGTCGGCCAGATCCGCGCCGCGGGCCGCACCGTCGAGGAGTTGCGTCAGGACATCGCCGCCGCGCTGGAGCCCCAGACCCCGAACCCGCAGGTCTCGCTTGAACGGGTGCCGGGCTCGGGCGCCAGCGTCAGCGTGCTTGGCGCGGTGACGGCACAGGGCGTCTATCCGATCGAGGTGTCCAGCCAGCGGCTGACGGCGATGCTGGCCCGCGCCGGGGGCGCCGCCGGGCCGCTGGAAGAGATCGTCGTGCGGCTGGAGCGCGGCAAGACCAGCGGCGAGGCGCGGCTGTCCCTGATCGCCCAGGACCCGCGCCAGGACGTCGCGCTGCGCCCCGGCGACCGCATCACCCTGGTCAAGGACGACCGCACGATCACCGTCCTGGGCGCCACCGGCGGGCAGACCCGCATTCCGGTGCCGCGCCACGACTACCGCCTGATCGACCTCCTGGGCGATGCCGGCGGGCTGAACGGCAACATGGCCAGCGCCAGGGGCGTCTTCGTCTTCCGCTCGACCGATCCCGGCGGCCGCGACAGCGACCGCGTGGTGATCCGCTTCGACCTTTCGACCCCTGCGGGCATCTTCGCCGCCCGCAACTTCCGCCTGCGCAATGCCGACACCGTCTATGTCAGCGAAGCGCCGATCCGCAATGTCCAGAAGCTTCTGAACACCATCACCGGCGCCGCCGCCTCGGCCGACAACCTCGCCAGCGTGGGGGCGCAATGACAATGACGAATGTCATCGACGCCATCCTGCCCATCGGCAAGCCGGGCCGCCCGGTGGGGCGCGATGCGCCCGAGATGACCGTGTTCAATGGCCGGCCCCTGATCGCATGGGCGGCGGAAGAGGCGCTTCACGCCGGGGCGGCCCGCATCCTGATGGTCGCGCCCGAGGGGTATCACGACACCGCGGCCATCGCCGACCAGCTGCATCGGGCGTTGCAGGCCCATCATGCGGCAACGGGCCATCCGGTGCAGCTTGTCCAGTTGTCCGACCCCGCCAATGGGCCCGAGGGCTGGGACGGCCTGATCCGGGCGGCCGCCCGCCACTGCAACGGCACCCGGGCCCTGCTTGTCGATCCGGCCACCGCCCTGACCGATGGCGGGCTGATCACCACCTACGGCGCCTTCATGCTGCGCCGCGCCGCCCTCGACACCGGCCCGGTTCCGCTGCTGGCGATCGCCGAACTGGATTGGGAAGACGCCCTCTTGCTGCCCGTCTTCACCGAGGATGACACGGGCCTTGCCCCCGCCTTCCACCCCCCGGCCACAGACACCTGCCTTGCCTTCACCGGCCGCGCCCTTCTGCCGCTGCCCTTGCCGGAGGCCGCCGCCGGCCTGCCCGACCAGTTCCCTTTCGAACCGCTGACCCGCCTTCTCCTCTCGGCCGGGGGCCGGGAGGTGGAGTTGCGCTTCCACCCCGTCGACTTCCGCTTCGCCGGGGCCGACGCGCCCGTGCCCGAAGGCCCGCCACCCGGGACCCGGCTGCCGGCCTTCACACCCCGCCTCGGGCTGGGGGCCCTTCAACGCATCGCCTGAACCCGCCGCGCCGCCGGGAAACGGGCGGCGCGGACCACGCGAAATCAACCTGTCGAAACCGGAGGCTTTGCACATGCTGGAGACCCCAACCCGGACAACCAACCCGGCCGAGGCATCGGACGAGGCGCCCCGGAGCACCCGTTTCTCCTACCTGCCCTTCGACGGAGAGGCCCCCCTGGTCCTCACCAGTCATTTCGGCAGGTTCCACGCCGAGGTGATGGACGAAGACCAGCCCCGGCGCATCCGCAGCCGCATCGCGTTCTCATACCGCGAGGCCAGCCCTGCCGAGGTCGAGACACCGCTTTCGCCGCGCGACTTCTGGGCCTGCCGGACCACCCATGCCATCGACATCCTGACCAGCAGGCCGCATCGGCTGATCTGGGGGCTCGACGCAAGGGGAACACTGGTCACCTTCCTGCGCCCCGCCTTCGACCTGTCCGACCCGTCCCGCTGGGACATCCCCCGTCTCATCCCCATCGACCAGAGGACCTTCGAACAGGTCAGCAGCCTGATGGCAAAGAAAAAACTGGTGAAAAGAAAGCGGGGGCCAGCGAAGAAAAATCCCGCCGCGTGAGGACTGGACTGGCCGACGGGAACCGGGCAGGCCAAGACCAATTCGGTCTCCGCGACCACCCCGATTGCTTTGTCCGGAAGCCCGCGGTGCTCTAACCCATTGCTCCTTGACGGCGCCCCTTGCGCTCGGACTCCGTCCGTCGCATCGTTTCGCTCGAAGAATACACCACCATTTTATGAGTGCTTCATGGCTTTCGATCATACTCGATCCCAGGCCTCCGGGCTGCGGATCGTCGCAAACGCGCTGGTCGTGCCATTCGGCGAGGGTGCAGTTCGCGGGAAGGGGAAGGGCATCGCCCGCCCGGCCGGTGTCTATGACGCCGATGGCAATTACCTGCCGTCCGGGCAATGCTGGCGCGCACCGGGTCTGCCGGTCACAGTCGAACCCACCGGCCCACTGCCCGACGCCGAAGGGAAGATGATTGGGGGAACCTGGCTGTATGGTGGGATGCTCTATCAGCATTTCGGGCATTTCCTGGTGGAATCGACCAGCCGGTTCTGGGGCATCGATCATCTTCCGGAGGGGATCGACGGCGTGCTCTTCCTGCCCAAGAAGCGGTTGAACCGCCCGCGCCGCTTCGTCGAGCCGCTGAAGCCGCTGCTGGAAATGTTCTCGTCCCGCTTTCGCCAGGCCGAGGCGCCGACCGGACCGGTCCGGGTGGAACGCCTGGTTCTGGCGCCGCAGGGCTTCGGCACCGGCCCCATGATTGCCGGCAGCCCCGACTACCGCGCTTTCATCCATAGCTCTTTCGGCAAGGCCATTCGCCCCGAAGGGGCCGAAAAGATCTACATCTCGCGCAGCCGGTTGTTTTCCAAACGCGGCCGCTATTTCGGTGAAGCTCGGATCGAGGCGCTGCTTGAGGCCGAGGGCTACCGGATCTTTCACCCCCAGGACTATTCGATCGAAGAGCAGATCGCGCAATACAAGGCCGCAAGCAAGCTTCTCTCAAGCGATTCATCGGCGCTACATCTGGCAGCGTTCTTCACCGGCCCGCAGAACCGGATCGGCATCGTTCTGCGCCGTCCCGGCAATACGGTCGATGATTTCCTCTTGCAGTTTGATGCCTTCTCGGGCCGGAAGCCGGATGTCTTCGACAAGCTGAGCGGCCGGCTCTGGAAGTTCGAGGGGGCAAAGATCTCGCAGATGAGCGAGATTTATGCCGAACTCGATTTTCCCTCTCTGGGCGCCGCCCTAGCCAATGGCGGTTATATCGCCTCGGATCGGGGCTGGAGCAACTGCACCGCCGAAGAGATCGAGGCCGAGCGGGCCGACCTTGCCGCACGGCTGGGGCAAGAGATCGTTCTCACCGAAAGCTGAACCCCTGGGAGGGTCTCAGCCAGAGAGAAACACCTGGTTCTGGGGCAGTTGCCGCAGCCGTACGGCCTTGGTCTTGTGGATGTCGAAGGCCTGCTGATGCAGTTCGGTCAGCACGGGATCGGCCATGAAGCCGTCAAGGATCGTCCGGGCCCGGGGCCGCAGCACGGTGGCCCGGTGGTCCTCGTCCCCTTCCCGATTGTAGCTTTGCCAGTAACTCAGGCTTTTCTCCAGCCGGTCCACTCCGGCGACGTCGCCACGGTCGATCTTCACCAGGAAGGCCTCGGCCGATTTGATGGCGTAATGATTGAACCAGGCCAGATCGGTCGTCACCAGCGGATTGACCGCCTTCGCCTTGCCCTCGGTGAACTCCGCATCCAGATCGTTGCCGCTGCCATCGACCCAGCGCAGCCCGGCGGCGGAAAAGCCCTTGTGCAGCGGGCGGTGATTGCGCCGCATGTCGAAATCGACCGAGTTGCGCAGCATGGTCTTGATCGCGTTCGTGACCGGCGTCCCTTCCCTGCGCAGCTTCGCATAGGGTTTCGTGGCACGGGTGAACTGCTCCATGACCGGACGGTCCTCAAGCGCGATCAGGCCGTTGCTGCCGAAAGGCATGCTGGTGAAGGAGACCGCATCGAACCGTCCCGCGGCGGCGGCGAAATCCTCCAGCGTTCCGTCGCCGGGGGCGATCTGCAGGAATTCATCGACATCGGTCGTATAGATCCAGCCCGCCGATTTGTAATCGTTGAACAGCCGGGCATAGCGCTGCGCCATCACCTGCCAGTTGCCCCTGTCGGCGAACAAGGATTTCGGGTTGGGCTGATGGCGCATCGGGATATGGGCGGCCAGCCGGTCGAGGATCAGATCGGTGCCGTCATCGCAATCGTTGGTGAAGATCATGAACCTGTCGACGCCGACCGAAAGGTGATGGGCCACCCATTCGAGGATATAGGGCCCCTCGTTCTTCATGGTCCCGAGGATCAGGACATCCTTGCCTTCCAGCATCGCTCAGATCACCTTGCCGTTTGGCCGGGGCAGTTTCCCGGAAGCAGCGGCGGGGCAAGGCTGCAACCAGCGCGTCCGGTTCCACCGCGGATCGAAAATCCGGCCCAAGCCGGTAGGATGCCAGTCTGCACAGGAGTCGGGCTCCGCCAATCGTTATTACACGCGCCGACAATCGCCATAAGCATGGGCGCCGTCAACCCGTGCCTTTCCCGGAACCGGCTGCGAACGGATATATCGGGGCCGGCGTGACACAGGTGGTTCCGGCAGGAAATACCGGGCTCCGCCGTCAGATCTTTTCCCGTCCGCTGTGTTTCAGCTCATCTTCGGAAATTGGAAATTCACGCGGGTCGATACCATGCCTGCGGCAGATCAGATCCAGATAGCTGCCCTTCGGCGGCAGGCCATCATGTTCCATGAGCAGAAAGCGTTTCGTTTTGCCGAAGATATGAACCGACAGCGTTTCGGGCGTCTCCAGACGATCAAGCTGCGGAGGAACACGCAGCAGCGGGCGGCGGAACGCGCGCGGCCCGGGATAAAGAACATCGGGAGGCAGCGCATGTTCGATCTCGCCCGTTTCCTGCAGATAATGGTTCAGCAGCATCGGACCGCTGGCGCCCCAGGTGAGGTTTTCGAACCCCCAGGTCCGCCCTTCCTTGCGCAGGGCGTCAAGACGATCGCGCTCGGCACGGTCGAAGAACGGCGGAACGGGCGCCGGGTCGGTCATCAAGGCCATGGATTTCAGCAATGCCGGGGAATCCTGCGGCAGCCCCAGAATGCCGTTGGCTATATTCTGGCCGCCGTTCGCACGCTCATATCCAAAGACGTATTTATCCGGAAGATCCAGCGGCCGAAGACAATAAGCGTCGGTATCGACCCAGATGTCGCCCGTCTGCCGGATGATATCAAGCCGCAGCAGATCGGAATAAACGGCATTATGATGGCGCAGCCGATTGCCGACCTCGAACCCCGGTTTACGCAGGGCAGCGGCATCGGCGGTTTTTATCCCTTCGGGGACATTCCGTATCTCGTCGAGCCCGTAAAGCGTTACCGAATGCCCCGCATCGCGGAACGAGGCCAGGCAGACGATCTCGATATAGGAAAGCGGCGCGCCGATCCAGAACGACGAAACATCAGGCAATGGCGATGCAATATCCGTCTGCGGCATGGTCAATCCTCTTCCGGCTCGTCGCTGGCGGC
>CAYLSD010000015.1:13103-83396 GCA_964386345.1 uncultured Fuscovulum sp. | reverse complement strand
GGGCTGCATCAACGCCTGCGGCCACCACCATGTCGGCCATATCGGCATCCTCGGCCTCGACCGCGCGGGGGTGGAGAACTACCAGATCACCCTTGGCGGCGACGGCACCGAGACGGCGGCCATCGGCGACAAGACCGGACCGGGCTTCGCCTACGACCAGGTGGTCCCGGCGGTGGAGCGTATCCTGCGCAGCTATCTGGACCTGCGCAGCAGCCCGGAAGAGACCTTCCTCGAAGCCTTCCGGCGGCTGGGGATGGAGCCGTTCAAGGCCGCGCTCTACGGCGAGGCCGACCGCAATGCCGCGTGATCTGGGCGGGCTGCATTCCGGGCCGGTGGCGGAACGTGTGGCGGCGCTGAACGCGCGCTACCGCCACCATTCGGCGACCGCGGTGCTGGAGCATGCGCTGAAGGACGACGATCTGGGCCGGGTGGCGCTTGTGTCGTCCTTCGGGGCGGAATCGGTGGTGCTCTTGCATCTCGTCTCGGTCATCGCGCCGGAAACCCCGGTGCTGTTCATCGACACGCGGATGCTGTTCCAGGAGACGCTGGACTATCAGCGCGAACTGGCCGAAAGCCTGCACCTGTGCGACATCCGCACCATCCGGGCCAATCCGGCGCGGGTGGGCTTCGAGGACCCCGACGGCACGCTGCACCAGTTCAACACCGATGCCTGCTGCAATGTCCGCAAGGTGGAGCCGCTGGAACGCGCGCTGGCCAAGTTCGACGGCTGGATCACCGGGCGCAAGCGGTTCCAGAACGCCGACCGCGGCACCATCGACTTCTTCGAGAACGAGGGCGATTTCCGCATCAAGGTGAACCCGCTGGCCCATTGGGGCCGCGAGGACCTTGAGGAGTACATCGTCAACAACCGCCTGCCCCGCCATCCGCTGGTGGCCAAGGGTTATCCCTCCATCGGCTGCGCCCCCTGCACCAGCCCGGTGAAGCCCGGCGAGGACCCCCGCTCGGGCCGCTGGCGCGGGCAGCAGAAGACCGAATGCGGCATCCATTTCGTCGGCGGCAAACCCGTCCGCACCAATCAGGAGAACGCGGCATGAGCGTGATCGTCACCGATACCGGCTTTGCCCCCACCCCCGACCGCAGCCTGACGCCGCTGGCAGAGCTGACCGAAGCCACCACCGAGCTGGACCTCGTCAACACCGACGACCCGGTGGTGCTGGAGCCGCATCTTCCGCGGCTGGCGCTGATCCGGGTGGCCTTCCCCGCCTTCTCGGACGGCCGCGCCTTCACCATCGCGCGGCGGCTGCGGATGATGGGCTACAAGGGGCAGTTGCTGGCCCTCGGCCCGGTGATCGCCGACCAATATGCGATGATCCGCCGCGTCGGCTTCGACGGGGCCGAGATTCCCGACGAGATCGCCGCCCGCCAGCCCGAGGACCAGTGGAAGTTCCGCGCCGACTGGAAGGCGCACGACTACCAGTCCCGCCTGCGCGCCTGACATATTCACCGCAGCGAATAAGATGCCGCAGAGCGGCGGGCTTTCCTTGCGCCCCGCCCTGCCCTAGAAGGAAGCCTGCCCGATGACGACAGAGGCCGTGACGATGAACGCCCCCCTTGAGCGGCCCGCCAAGCCGCACCTGCCCGATGCCCAGACCGTGACCTCGGTGAAGCACTGGACCGACCGGCTGTTCTCCTTCCGGGTGACGCGGCCCGCCAGCTTGCGCTTCCGCTCGGGCGAGTTCGTGATGATCGGCCTTCTGGGCGACAACGGCAAGCCGCTGCTGCGTGCCTATTCCATCGCCTCGCCCGCCTGGGACGAGGAGCTTGAGTTCTATTCGATCAAGGTGCCGGACGGCCCGCTGACCTCGAAGCTGCAACATATCAAGGTGGGCGACGAGATCATCCTGCGGCCGAAACCCGTGGGCACGCTGGTGCATGACGCGCTGCTGCCCGGCAAGCGGATCTGGTTCCTTGCCACCGGCACCGGCCTCGCCCCCTTCGCCAGCCTGATGCGCGAACCCGAGACCTACGAGAAATACGACCAGGTCATCATGATGCACACCTGCCGCGAGGTGGCCGAACTGGAATACGGCCGCCAGCTGGTGGAAAGCCTGAAGGACGACCCGCTGATCGGCGAGATGGTGGGTGACAAGCTGCTCTACTACCCCACCTGCACCCGCGAGGATTTCCACCACATGGGCCGGGTGACGGACAACCTGTCCTCGGGCAAGGTCTTCGCCGACCTCGGCCTGCCGAAGATGAACCCCGAAGAGGACCGCGCGATGGTCTGCGGCAGCCTTGCCTTCAACGTCGATGTGAAGGCGATCCTCGAAGGCTTCGGCCTGCGCGAGGGCGCCAATTCCGACCCCAAGGAATTCGTGGTCGAGAAGGCCTTCGTCGGCGACGGGATCTGAGCCGCCGTCGCGGCTGACCATCGGCTGAAATGCAAAGGGCCGCGGGGAATGTTCCCCGCGGCCCTTGCTTTCGGCCCGGACGGGCCGGAGGGATCACAGCCCCAGGGCAGCCCGCACTTGCGCGATGGTGTCGGCGGCCAGCGCCGGGTTGGCCTTGGCAGCCTCGACCGCGGTCTTCAGCGTGGCCTTGGCCGCATCGTCCAGCGAGGAACCGTCGATCAGCGCGATCACCGAATCCGCGTTGAAGTTGGCCGGGTCCAGAGCGGCAGCGGCGGCATCGCCCGCAGCGGCAGCGGCATCGCCGGCGGCCTCGGTCGCGTCGGCGGCGGCATCGCCGGCGGCTTCCGCCGCATCGCCAGCAGCGGCAGCGGCATCGTCGACCGCCTCGCCCGCAGCTTCGGCAGCATCGCCCGCAGCGGCGGCGGCATCGTCCACGGCGCCTTCCACGGCTTCGGCGACATCGGCAGCGCCTTCTTCCACGGCGGCAGCGGCATCCCCGGCAGCCTCGGTCGCGGCAGCGGCGGCGGCAGCGGCTTCTTCCTCAGCAGCAGCGGCAGCGGCGGCGGCCTCTTCCTCGGCAGCCTTGGCAGCGGCAGCGGCGGCTTCCTCGGCCGCCTTGGCGGCAGCGGCGGCTTCCTGAGCCGGCTTGTAGCTGAACTGATAGTAGCCACCCGCAGCCAGAAGGACCACGATGGCACCGATGATAACGCTCTTGTTCATGACAATCTCCCATGCCGGTTGAGCCGGATGCAGTGGCATATGCCACCCCCGGACCCGTTTGAAAAGTCCATCCGGCCGGAAAACCCGCGTCAGGCCGGGATTTACCCGGCAATCGGCCCATTTGCACTGCATTGGCGGGGTTGAACCGGGCCCGCCTTGCGCGTAGATTGCCGACGTTTTCCGACAACAGCCGAAAGGACCACCACCATAGCCCGTCGCCCGCACAATGCGCCGCCGCCCAACCGCGACTCCGGCCCGCGCATCAACGACCGCATCCGCGCCCCCGAAATCCGCCTGATCGGCGCCGATGGCGAAAACGTGGGGGTGGTCACCCCCGCCCGCGCTATGGCCATGGCCGAGGAGGCGGGTCTGGACCTCGTCGAGATCTCGCCCAATGCCGAGCCGCCGGTCTGCAAGATCATGGACTTCGGCAAGTTCAAATACGAGACGCAGAAGAAAGAGGCCGAGGCGCGCAAGAAGCAGAAGGTCATCGAGATCAAGGAGATCAAGTTCCGTCCCGGGACCGATACCCATGACTACGATGTCAAGATGCGCTCGGTGCTGAAGTTCCTGGGCGAGGGCGACAAGGTCAAGGTCACGCTGCGCTTCCGCGGCCGCGAGATGGCGCACCAGGAACTGGGGCTGGAGCTTCTGAACCGCGTGGCAGCCGATGTCGGCGAGAACGGCAAGGTCGAGGCGATGCCGAAGCTGGAAGGCCGGCAGATGGTGATGATGATCGCACCCCGGTAAGGGCGCGAATTTTCGACAGGAGTTCGGGGGCCATCGCGGCCCCCGTTTTCATTCCGGGGCCTGCCGCCGCAGGGCCTGCGTCGCCTGCGCCAGGATCGCCAGCGCGATTTCCGCCGGTGTCGCGGCGCCGATATCCAGCCCCACCGGCGCATGGATGCGGGACAGTTGCTCCGGGGTGAGACCCTCGCCCCGCAACCGCTCCACCCTTTGCGCATGGGTCCTTTTCGACCCCAGGCAGCCCAGGTAGAAGCAGGTCGAGGCCAGCGCCGCGCGGATCGCCGGATCGTCCAGCTTGGAATCGTGGGTCAGGGTGACGACGGCGGTGCGGGCATCGGGGGCCAGCCGCTCCAGCGCCTCGTCCGGCCAGTCGTCCAGGATCGTCTCGCCCGGAAAGCGCACCTGCGAGGCGAAAGCGCCGCGCGGATCGACCAGCAGCGGATCGTAGCCCGCCAGCCGCGCCATCGGCAGCAGGAATTGCGCGATATGGACCGCGCCCACCACGATCATCCGCAGGGCCGGGTTGTGGATGGCGAGGAAACGCCCGTCCTCCTCCATCCCCGAACGGTCGGCGCGGAAGCGGGCATCGGCGGCGGCATCCTCTCCGGGCCGCACCAGCCTGCGGCTCCAGTCGCCGGGCCGCACCTCCAGCGCCAGCGGACGGCGGGCGGCGCAGGCCTCGGCCAGGTCGGCCAGCATCGCCTCGGGCAGGCCCTGTCCCCGCCCCACCGGCTCCACCATCACCTTTATGGTGCCGCCGCAGGCAAGGCCGAGGGCGAAGGCGGTGCCGTCGCTGACGCCATAGGTCAGCAGGCGGGGGCGGCCATCACGCAGGGCTTCCAGCGCCTCGGCCACGACTGCGCCCTCGACGCAGCCGCCCGAGACCGAGCCGATGATCTCGCCCTGCCCCGAGACCGCCAGTTGGCTGCCCGCCCGACGCGGAGCGGAACCCCAGGTCTCGACCACCGTCGCCAGCACGGCGCCCCGGCCCTGGCGATGCCAGTCCAGGGCCGTCTCGACGATGCGGTCATGGTCGGGGGGCGTTTCGGTCATCCGTCTGTCCTTTCCGCCGATGATGCCGCAGGGGCGGCGGGGCGGCCAGAGGCAAAAGGCTGGGGCTACACCCAAGGATCGGGCGGGCGCTGGCCGGGCCTTGAAGGCCCGGCCGGTTCAGGTGGAACCGTTGCGGTGTGGCGAAGGCACGCGCCTTCGCCACGGCACCGTCAGCGCAGTTCCGCCGTCCGCATCAGCGGCGTCACCAGCCGCACCACCACCCGGCGGTTGGCGCGTTCGTCGGCCAGGGTCTCCACCTTCAGCTCGGATTCGCCATAGCCCTGCACCACGAGGTTTTCCGGCGGGATGTCGAAATATTCCGTCAGCGCCAGCGCCATGGATTCCGCCCGCCGGTCCGACAGCGACAGGTTCGACGCGGCCGAACCCACGGCATCGGTATGGCCCTCGACCAGGAACACCTCGCGCGGGTTCGCCGCCAGAAGTTCCTGCATCAGCCGCCCGATATCGGCCAGCTTGCGCGCCTCGGTCGCCTTGATCGCCGCCGAGCCGGTATCGAAGGTGATGCTGTCCACCTCGATCATCGCCGCCAGCGCCCGCACCTCGCGGATCTCGCGGATCTGGCGCAGGCTGAACTTGCGGCCAAGGCTTTCGGCCTCAAGCGCCGCCAGCTCCGCCTTCAGCGCGGCATCGCCGCCCGAGGTCGAGATCGTCACCCGGTCCGCCCGCGGCTTCGGCAGGCGGGTGATGTCGATGCGCTCTTCGGGGTAGAGGTCGTCGATCAGGATGACCTCGTTGCCATAGCCGTCATAGGTCGCACGCCGCAGCACGCGGCCCGAGGCATCGCGGATCGTCACCACCTGCGTGCCGTTCGCCCGCTGCACCACGGTGCGGGTGGAACCGTCGCGGTAGGTCTCGGTCGTGGTCTGCACGCCGGGACGGCGCAGCACGGCGTCGTCGTCCTTGTAGATCGAGTAGCTGCCGTCGGGGTTCTGCACCACCACCCGGTCGCCCGAGTTCGACACGACGGTCTTGGCGTCCTTGTTGCCCTGGCTGATCACCGAACCGACGACCAGCGCGCCAAGCGCCAGAAGCCCCACCTTCTCAAGGTCCGAAAGGCCGGATTTCTTGCCGCCCGAAACGGCGACCGGGGCCGGGGCGAATTCCTGGTCCGAGGTGCGGGTCATGCTTTCCGAGATGATCTCGCTGACCACGGCCACCGGATCGGCGGCGGGGGCCGCAGTCTCGCTGCCCTCAGCGGCGCCCGAGGTGGACAGGGCGACCACCGCGGCCTCGGGCACGACGGCTTCGGCTGCGGTTTCGGCCTCGGCCGTGCCGTCTTCGGCGGCGACGGATTCCTCTGTGACGGTCGGCGCGGCAAGGATGCTTTCCAGCGAGACCGCCGCTTCTTCCGACACCACCGGCACATCCACGGGCTCGGCTTCCGGCAGGACTTCGGTCACGGCCTCGGGGGCGGGGTCCGTCACCGCCGGGTCTTCGGCGGCGGCGGTATCTTCCGCGGGTGCGGCTTCATCCGCAGGCTCCGCGACAGGTTCTTCCGCCGGACCGGCGGCTTCTTCCACGGCTTCGGCTTCCGCTGCGGGCTCCTCCGCCGGGTCGATGGCAAGTTCCGGCTCGACGGCAGGCTCGGCGACCGTGGGGTCTTCCGCCGCTTCGGATGCGGGCTCTTCGGCGGCCTCGGTTGCCGCAGCAGCGGCGGCGGCGGCTTCGGCCTCGGCTGCCACACGCGCGGCCTCGGCCTCGGCAGCGGCGCGGGCCGCTTCCTCTTCGGCGGCGGCGGCAGCGGCGGCGGCTTCTTCCTCGGCGGCAACGCGCGCGGCTTCGGCCTCGGCGGCAGCCCGTGCCGCCTCTTCTTCCGCCGCAGCGGCGGCGCGGGCCGCCTCTTCCTCTGCCGCCACACGGGCGGCTTCGGCCTCGGCAGCCGCCTTCGCAGCCTCTTCCTCGGCAGCGGCGGCCGCGCGGGCGGCCTCTTCTTCCGCGGCTACCCGTGCCGCCTCGGCCTCTGCCTCTGCGGCAGCGGCGGCTTCGGCGTCGCGCAGCATCTGCGTGATCGCGTCAAGGTCGCAGGGGGCATCCGCCGTCGGCACGCAGAGCACCGCCCCGTCCGGCCCGACGATCGAGCCGTCCTCGGCAAGGCTCTGCGCGCGGGCGGGGATGATGGGCGCCGAGGAGAGCGCGACGGAAAGGGCGGTGGTGCAGGTCAGAAGCTTGCGCATTCCATGTCCTTTGTCTTGGTCCGGGCCGATTCCCGGGCGGTATGGTCACAGGCCGAAGCCTAAGCCCGGCCCGCGCCGCTATGCCATAACAACCCGCCAACCGGGGCGGGGTTCCGCCGGTCAAGGCAGGGAAAGCGCCTCGGTCCGGCAGAGCCAGTCGCGGAAGCTGGCCAGCGCCGCCCGTTCCGGGCGATTGCCCGGCCAGACGAGGTAGTAGGAGCCGAGCGCGGGCACCGGCCCGCCGAAGGCCGGGACCAGCCGGCCCGCGGCCAGATCCTCCTCGATCAGGAACACCGGCATCAACGCCAACCCAAGGCCGTGGATCGCCGCCTGCGCCATGGTGGAGAACTGGTCGAACAGCATGGCGGGCGGGCGGATGTCGGCCTCGCCATGCCGCGCGAGCCAGCGCGACCAATCGCCGGGGCGGCTGTCCAGTTGCAGCAGCGGGAAGTCGAGGATGGCGCGGGGCTGTGGGGGGGGATGGGGGAGGAGGGAGGGGGCGGCGACGGCGAGGACCTGTTCATCCATGAGTTTCAGATATGAAACCCCGGGCCAGTCCTTGCGGCCGTAGTGGATGGCGGCGTCGAAGCCGGTCTCGGCGAAGTCGAAGGGGCGCAGGCGCGTCGACAGGTTCACCGTCACCTCGGGATGCGCGCGGGCGAAGGCGGCGAGACGGGGCGCCAGCCAGCGCATCCCGAAGGCGGGCAGGATCGACAGGCTGAGCGTGCCGCCGCGCGGATTGGCCCGCAGGGTCAGCGAGGCGTCCGACAGGATGCGCAGCGCCTTCCGCGCCTCGGCCACGAAATCCCGCGCGGCGGGCGTCAGGGCCAGCCGCTTGCCCTCGCGGATCACCAGCGGAACGCCAAGCTGGTCCTCCATCACCTGCAACTGCTTGGAAATCGCCCCCTGCGTCAGCGCCAGCTCGCGCGCGGCGGCGGTGGCGGTGCCAAGGCGGTCCAGCGCCTCCAGCGCCAGAAGCGAAGGGATCGAGGGCAGATGGCGGCGGGGGAACATGTATTACCTTTGCTCATCATCATCGGACAAGCTTTCGATAGTCCCGCAGGGCGAATCGTGCAATGAAAAGGATGAAGATTTTCCCTGCCCCGCGGACAGAAAGGATTTCCCCGATGACCGACAAGCCGAAACTCAAGCCCAAGGACGCCCCCGACCTGTCGCGCTTCGACTGGGAAGACCCGTTCCGGCTGGACCAGCAGTTGACCGAGGACGAGCGGATGCTGCGCGACGCTGCCCGCGCCTTCGCGCAGGAAAAGCTGCAACCCCGCGTCATCGCCGCCTATCGTGAGGAAACCACCGATCCGGCGATCTTCCGCGAGATGGGCGAGATGGGCCTGCTGGGCGTGACGGTCCCCGAGGAATACGGCGGGCTCGGCGCCTCCTACGTCTCCTACGGGCTGATCGCGCGCGAGGTGGAGCGGGTGGACAGCGGCTACCGCAGCATGATGTCGGTGCAGTCCAGCCTGGTGATGTATCCGATCTATGCCTACGGCTCGGAAGAGCAGCGCAGGAAATACCTGCCGAAGCTGGCCTCTGGCGAATGGATCGGCTGCTTCGGCCTGACCGAGCCGGATGCGGGCTCGGACCCCGCCGGGATGAAGACCACGGCGAAGAAGACGGCGTCGGGCTATGTGCTGAACGGGTCCAAGATGTGGATCTCGAACGCCCCCATCGCCGATGTCTTCGTGGTCTGGGCCAAGTCCGAGGCCCATGGCGGCAAGATTCGCGGTTTCGTGCTGGACAAGGGCACGAAAGGTCTGTCGGCACCGAAGGTGGGGGGCAAGCTCTCTCTCCGCGCCTCGGTGACCGGCGAGATCGTGATGGACAATGTGGAGGTGGGCGAGGACGCCCTCTTACCGCATGTCGAGGGGCTGAAGGGGCCGTTCGGCTGCCTGAACAGGGCGCGTTACGGCATCGCCTGGGGCGTGATGGGCGCGGCGGAGTTCTGCCTGCATGCCGCGCGGCAATATGGCCTTGACCGCAAGCAGTTCGGCAAGCCGATCGCGCAGACGCAGCTTTTCCAGCTGAAGCTGGCCAACATGCTGACCGAGACCTCGCTGGGGCTTCAGGCCTGTTTGCGTGTCGGGCGGCTGCTGGACGAGGCCAATGCGGCGCCGGAGATGATCTCGATCATCAAGCGCAACAACTGCGGCAAGGCGCTGGACATCGCCCGCTGGGCCCGCGACATGCATGGCGGCAACGGGATTTCCGAGGAATTCCAGGTGATCCGCCACATGGTGAACCTTGAGACGGTGAACACCTACGAGGGCACGCATGACGTCCATGCGCTGATCCTGGGCCGCGCCGTGACCGGGTTGCAGGCGTTCTTCTGAGGATAGGAAAGATGGCGGGGCGAACCGCCGCCCAAGGGCCGCCGGGGAACCGGCGGCCCTTTTCCTTTGGCTGTGCCGGGCTTTCCGTTCCCTCCGGTCCGGGGGACTGTCGGGCCGGCGGCGCATCCCGGCGCGCGGTCCGTTCATTCATTCCGGCGGCTCATGGATGAGGCGCCGGAAAGGCCCGGACAATGCGTCTGGCATCTGTCTGGCATTGGTCTGGCATCCGTCTGGCATGAAGCCCTGCCCCGCAGGCCGGAGTCATCCGCCGAATCACCCGCCCGTGCGGATGGGTTCCGCTGTAGACCCGTCAGCAAGAAACCCCGGGAGGCCAGCGCCCGACCCGGCGGGCGAGAAGCGCCCGCCATGGGCGGGGCGGGCGCTGGCCGGGACTGATGGTCCCGGCCGGTTCAGCGGAACCCGCAGCACGTGGCGAAGGCACGCGCCTCCGCCAGGGAAACCGGGCCAACCCGCCCCTGCCCTGCTTCCTATTTGTAGAAACCGTCGCGCAGGTTGATGCCATGCTCCAGCCAGACCTTCATGGCGCAGAGCATCCCGGTCCAGCCCTCGCAATTGCCGAACGAGGATTTCAGCCCGGCCGGGTCCATCCGCCAGCCCTCCTCGGCGATGCGGACATGGGTGCGGCCGGGGCCGAGGGCGGCGAAGGTCATGGTCACCGTGGTCCAGAGGCCGCCGTCGCCCTGCCATGACAGGACGATCCGCTCGTTCGGCACCACCTCGATCACCCGCACCGGAAAGGCGCCGGGGAAGTCGTGGAAATCCCATGTCACCTCGGTTCCGGCGACAAGCCGGCCCCTGGCGCCGCCGGTGGTGAAGAACTGCGACAGGCTGCCGGGATCGACCACGGCCTCGAACACCTCGGCGAGGGGTTTGGCGATGCGCCCGCCGACGGTGAATTTCGGTTCCAGTTCCGGTTTCACGAGTCACCTCCTTCTTGCGGCGGGATCCATAATGTTATAAATCTATAACATGTCAACCGACGATCTCGACGATGCGCTGTTCCGGGCGCTTGGCCACCGGACAAGGCGGCGGATGCTGGACCTGCTGAAGGCACAGCCGATGACCACCGGCGCGCTTTGCGCGGCGCTGCCGGAGCTGGACCGCTGCACGGTGATGCAGCATCTGGCCGTGCTGGAGACGGCCGGGCTGGTGCTGGCGGAACGGCGGGGGCGCGAGCGCTGGAACCATCTGGACGCGCTGCCGATCCACGGCATCCACGAGCGCTGGATCGGCCCCTATGCCGCCTATGCGGCCAGCCTGCTTGCCCGACTGAAACGGCAGGCCGAGGGCGGGGCAGATCGGTCGCAGGAAGCGTCGTCCGCGTCATAGGCCGGATCGGAGGGAGGGAGCAGGCTTCCTCAAGGGCTTGCCGCACAGGCCGGCGGGCGGGACAAGGCGAGGCGCTGCCTCGCCCCCGCCCGTGCGGATGGGTGCACCCTGTAGACATGTCAGCCCGAGACCCGGAGAGGCCAGCGCCCGCCGGGGGCGGGGCGGGCGCTGGCCGGGACTGATGGTCCCGGCCGGGGCAGCGGAACCTGCATCGCATGGCGAAGGCGGGGGCCTTCGCCAAGGGGGAGAGGCGGGCTGCCCCCTGCCCCCTCCGTTGCCTCTCCGCGAACGGACTGTTGCCGGTTCGCATGCCCGTCCGGCCCGATCCGTCCTTGCCCGCCCACCGGGAAACCGCGACAATGGCGGCTACCGCTTTTCCCCGCTTTTCGCCTTCCGTCCGGGTGCCCAGTCATGACCGAAATCTCCGCAGATGCAGCCGATTCCCCTTCGGACGGGACGGCGGGCGATGACGGCTGGCTGGCGGCCATGGACGCCATCGCCGAGGACGACGGCTATCTGGAACCCCTGGGCGGCAGGCATTGGGCCTTCTTCGCCGAGGACCGCGCCATCCTGCTGGTGACCTTCGAGCAGGCCGAAACCATCCGCGCCCGCGAGGGCCAGTTGCCCGAAGCCTATGCGATGTGCAGGGAGCGGGGCTGGTCGCTTCTGACCCTGATCGCCGAGGGCAGGACCTGGTGGCGCGACCGCGCGGTCTGGGGCTATTTCGACCGGCTGGTGGACGATGCCTTCTTCGACGATTTCGACCAGGTGCTGTTCATGGGCGAGGGTCCGGCGGGCCATGCCGCCTGCGCCTATGCGGTGACGGCGCCGGGGTGCAGGGTGCTGGCCATCGCGCCACGCGCCACGCAGGACCCGGAAATCGCCGGCTGGGACCGGCGCGACATCGCGGCGCGGCGGCTGGATTTCCGCTCGCGCTACGGCTACGCGCCAGAGATGACCGAGGGCGCGGGGCAGGTCTGGCTGGTGCACGATCCGCTGCACGCGCCAGATGCGATGCATGCGGCACTTTTCCGCGCGCCCTGGGTCACCTCGCTGAAGGCCCGCCTTACCGGAGAGACCGCCGGGCAGGCGCTGGCCGGCATGCAGATCCTGGACAAGCTGGTCGAGGATGCGATGGCGGGCACGCTGACGCCCGCGGGCTTTGCCCGGCACTGGCGGTCGCGCCGGTCCTGGATGCCCTATCTGCGGACGCTCCTTGCCCGGGCGGCGGCGCAGGAGCGGCCGGGGCTGGAGGCGATGATCTGCCGCTCGGTCACCCGGCGGCTGCCGGCGCCGGACTTCGCCGACCGGCTGGCGGAAGTGACGGCGCAGGGATAGGCCGGGACAGTCCGTCCCGTGGCGGCAGGACCATCCTGCCACTGGCACCGCGCGCGCGGATGCGCTAGGGCGGGATCATGCAACAGATCACCCTCCGCCGCCCCGACGACTGGCACCTGCACCTGCGCGACGGCGCGATGCTGAAGGGTGTCCTGCCCGAGACAACGCGCCATTTCGCCCGCGCCATCATCATGCCGAACCTCGTGCCGCCGGTGGTGACGGCGAAGGACGCCGCCGCCTACCGCGAGCGCATCCTTGCCGCCCTGCCGGAAGGCGCGGTGTTCGAGCCGCTGATGGTGCTTTACCTGACCGAGGGCACCGACCCGGAGGATGTGGCTGCCGCTGCGGCAAGCGGGCTGGTGAAGGCGGTGAAGCTTTATCCCGCCGGGGCAACGACCAATTCGCATTCCGGTGTAAGAAATCTCGACAACGTCATGCCGGTGCTGGAGAAAATGGCCGGGATCGGCCTGCCGCTCTGCACCCATGGCGAGGTCACCGCGCCGGAGGTGGACATCTTCGACCGCGAGGCGGTGTTCATCGATACGGTGCTGGACCCGCTGCGCCGCCGCCTGCCGGAGCTGAGGGTGGTGATGGAGCATATCACCACCGCCGAGGGCGCGGCCTATGCGGCGGAAGGCGGGGCAAATCTGGCCGCGACGATCACCACCCATCACCTGATCATCAACCGCAACCATATCCTGGTCGGCGGGATCAAGCCGCATTACTACTGCCTGCCGGTCGCCAAGCGCGAGCATCACCGGCTGGCCCTGCGCAAGGCCGCGACATCGGGAGACCCGAGCTATTTCCTCGGCACCGATTCCGCGCCGCATGTCGATGCGCTGAAGGAACATGCCTGCGGCTGCGCAGGCTGTTTCACCGCCACCAACACCATGCCGCTGCTGGCGCATGTGTTCGAGGAAGAGGGCGCGCTCGACCGGCTGGAGGGCTTCGCCAGCCTGCACGGCCCGGCCTTCTACCGCCTGCCGCCGAACGAGGCGCGCATCCGGCTGGTGAAGCACGAGGCCGCGCAGCACTTCCCGGCCAAGATCCTGACCGAGGCCGGGCCCGTCACCGTCTTCGACCCCGGCTTTCCCGTGCGTTGGCACGTCGAAAGCTGATTTTCGCCGAAAATCAGTAACACGAGTTTTCGACGAAAACTCGGGCCACCCAGAACCAGAAGGACCGCCATGATCCCCGCCGCCTTTCCGCCGAAAGAAGAGATCGCCCGCCTGACCGCCCGCGCCTTCCTGGAGATCGGCGCGGTGCATTTCAACGCGCGCGAGCCCTTCACCCTGGCCTCCGGCCTGCCCTCCCCCACCTATATCGACTGCCGCAAGCTGATCAGCTTCCCGCGCATCCGCTCCATGCTGATGGATTTCCTTGCCGTCACCGTGATGCGCGAGGCGGGGTTCGAGGCCTTCGACAACATCGCGGGCGGCGAGACCGCGGGCATCCCCTTCGCCGCGTTGGTGGCCGAACGGCTGGCGCTGCCGATGACCTATGTGCGGAAGAAGCCGAAGGGCTACGGCCGCAATGCCCGGATCGAGGGCGCGATGACCGAGGGGCAGCGGGTGCTGCTGGTCGAGGACCTGACCACCGACGGCGGCTCGAAACTGTCCTTCGTGGATGCGATCCGCGACACCGGCGCCACCTGCGGCCATACCGCGGTGATCTTCTACTACGGCATCTTCCCCGAGACCGAGCCGCGGCTGGCCGAGCATGGGGTGAAGCTGATCCATCTTTGCACCTGGTGGGACATGCTGGCCGAGGCCCGGGCGCAGGGCGCCTTCGACGCCGAGACGCTGGCGGGGGTGGAAGAGTTCCTGAAAGCCCCCCGCGCCTGGCAGGAGGCGCGGAAGGGCTGACGCAAGGTTCCGGCGGAAAACCGGGGGGCGAGCCTGTGGAGCCATTGGGGACAAGCACCGAGTCGGCGCCGCGTCTCTGGTGGGACCCTGCGCGGCGCCCCACCAGATATTGATCGGACAAGGGCAAAAACCCTTCGCCGACTCGGGCGGGCCGGGTTATCCTCCGGCTTCTCCACAGGCTTATCGGACTTGCCCAGGGCCGGGCAAAGCGCGCATCAGACGCGCGGGTGAAAGGGGTGAGGCATGAGCGACGTTGCAACCTTGCGGCAGGCATCGGTTCCGGCCCCGGCCGGGACGGCCGAGGCCCTGCCCCACAACATCGAGGCCGAACAGCAACTGCTGGGCGCGATTCTCGTCAACAACGACATCTACGACCGCATCGCCAGCCTGATCCGGGCCGAACATTTCTTCGACCCGGTCCATGCCCGCATCTTCGAGATCGCCGCTGCGCGGATCCAGAAGAACGCGCTGGCCTCGCCCGTCACGCTGAAAGCCTTCATGGAGGACGATGCCGGGCTGAAGGAACTGGGCGGCGCGGCCTATCTGGTGCGGCTGGCGGGCTCGGCGATCTCGGCCTTCGCGGCGCGCGACTATGCGCAGATGATCTATGACCTCGCCGTGCGGCGGGAACTGATCCAGCTGGGCCGCGACATCTCGGACCGGGCGCAGAAGGTGGAAGTCGATTCCGAGCCGCGCGAGCAGATCACCGAGGCGGAGCAGCGGCTTTACAAGCTGGGCGAACAGGGCGTGGCCGAGCGGGGGTTCCAGAGCTTCCTGAAGGCCGTCACCGATGCGGTGAACGTGGCCAATGCCGCCTACCAGCGCGGCGGCGGGCTGGCGGGGATTTCGACCGGCCTCGTGGACCTCGACAAGAAGCTGGGCGGCCTGCACGAGAGCGACCTGATCATCCTTGCGGGGCGCCCCTCGATGGGCAAGACCTCGCTGGCGACCAACATCGCCTTCAACATCGCCAAGGCCTATCGCCGCGGGCGCAAGCCGGACGGGGCCGAGGGCGCGGTGGAGGGCGGCTGCGTCGGCTTCTTCTCGCTGGAGATGAGCGCCGAGCAACTGGCGGCGCGGGTGCTGTCCGAGGCGTCCGAGGTGCCGAGCGAACAGATCCGCCGCGGCGACATGACGGAGGGCGAGTTCCGCCGCTTCGTCGATGCGGCGAAGGATCTTGAGACCTGTCCGCTTTACATCGACGACACCCCCGCCCTGCCGATCAGCCAGGTCGCGGCGCGGGCGCGGCGGCTGAAGCGGACGCATGGGCTGGACGTGCTGATGATCGACTACCTGCAACTGCTGAAAGGGTCGTCCCGGGCGTCGGAGGCGAACCGGGTGCAGGAAGTGTCGGAGATCACCCAGGGGCTGAAGGCCATCGCCAAGGAGCTGAACATCCCGGTCATCGCGCTGTCGCAGCTGTCGCGTCAGGTCGAAAGCCGCGACGACAAGCGGCCGCAGCTTTCCGACCTGCGCGAATCCGGCTCCATCGAGCAGGACGCCGATGTGGTGATGTTCGTCTTCCGCGAGGAATATTACCGCGAACGCGAGAAACCCGCCGACCACGAGCTTGAGAAGATGGCCGCCTGGCAGCAGATGATGGAGCAATGCCACGGCAAGGCCGAGGTGATCATCGGCAAGCAGCGCCACGGCCCGATCGGCACGGTGGAACTGTCTTTCGAGGGCCGCTTCACCCGCTTCGGCAATCTGGCGAAGCCCTGGCAGGGCGAGGGCGGGCCGGACGTGGGGTTCTGATACCGGCAGCCGGGTCCGGCATTTTCGCCAGGGTGAAGCCCCTTTTCGCCCTGGCCCCGGATGCTCCCGCCCTGCCCCCCGCGCCGGGGCTGACGCCTTTCCGCGACACCCGTGCAGGGCTGCGGCAAGGGGAGGAATTCCCCCTTGACCCGGCCCCCCTTGGGCCGCAAACACCGCTCATGGCCACAGCGACCCTTACCATTGACCTCGATGCGATTGCCGCCAACTGGCGTGCGCTGGACCGGCTTTCGGGTCAGGGCGTGCAGACCGGGGCGGTGGTGAAGGCGGATGCCTATGGCCTTGGCGTGCCGCGGGTCGCGCGGGCGCTGGCGCAGGCGGGCGCGCGGCGCTTCTTCGTCGCCGCTTCCGAGGAAGGCGCCGCCGTGCGGCAGGCGCTTGGCCCCGGGCCGCAGATCAACGTGCTGTCGGGCCATATGGCCGGGGATACCGAGATGATCTCGGACCTCGACCTGACGCCGATGCTGAACAGCCTTGAGCAGATCACACGGCATCTCGAGGCCCTGCCCGGCCATGCCTTCGGCGTGCAGCTGGACACCGGCATGAACCGGCTGGGGATCGAGATGCTGGAATGGCAGGCGGTGGCGCCGATCCTGCTGGAAGCCGGGCCGGTGATGCTGATGAGCCACCTTGCCTGCGCGGACGAGCCGGACCATCCGATGAACCTCCAGCAACTGGAGATGTTCCACGAGATGACCGACGGCACCGGCCTGCCGCGCAGTTTCGCGGCCACCGGCGGCATCCTTCTGGGTCCGAAATACCATTTCGACCTGACCCGCCCCGGCATCGGCCTTTACGGTGGCCGCCCGTTCGAGACCGCGCAGCGCGTGGTTTCCCTGTCGCTGCCGGTGATCCAGACCCGCGAGGTCGCCGTGGGCGAGGCGGTCGGCTATTCCTGCGCCTGGGAGGCCGAGACCCCGGCGGTGATCGCCACGCTTCAGGCGGGCTATGCCGACGGGCTGATCCGGTCGCTGTCGAACAACGCGATCCTCTGGGACGGGGCCACGCCCTGCCCGCTGGTCGGGCGGGTGTCGATGGACCTGATCACCGCCGATGTCACCCATCTGCGCGAGATGCCGAAGGTGCTGGACATCCTTGGCCCGCACCAGTCGGTGGACGAACTGGCCGATGCGGCCGGGACCATCGGCTACGAGCTTCTGACGGGCCTCGGCGCCCGCTACCAGCGCCGCTATGTCGAATCCCGTGGTTGAGGCGCTGACGGGCCTTCTGGCCGCCATCGGCCGCCCCGTCCTTGCAGCACTGGCCGAGGTGGGGCGGGTGGCGATCTTCGCCGCCTCCGCGCTTGGCCATCTGCTGCGCCCGCCGTTCTACTGGCGCGAGTTCGGCCAGCAGGTGATGCAGATCGGCTGGTTCTCGCTGCCGGTCGTCGGCCTGACCGCGATCTTCACCGGCGGCGCGCTGGCCCTGCAGATCTATGCGGGCGGCAGCCGCTTCAACGCCGAGGCGGTGGTGCCGCAGATCGTCGCCATCGGCATGGCGCGCGAGCTTGGCCCCGTGCTTGGCGGGCTGATGGTGGCGGCGCGGGTGGCATCTTCCATCGCCGCCGAGATCGGCACGATGAAGGTGACGGAACAGATCGACGCGCTGGTCACCCTGTCGACCAACCCGATGAAATACCTGACGGTTCCGCGCCTGCTGGCCGCCACGCTGACGGTGCCGGTTCTGGTCGGCGCGGGCGATGCCATCGGCATCATGGGCGGCTGGCTGGTCGGCATCAGCCGCCTCGACTTCAACTCGGTCACCTATCTGAAGAACACCGTCGATTTCCTGGAATTCTGGGACATCGGCTCGGGCCTCGTGAAGGGCGCGGTCTTCGGCTTCCTGGTGGCGCTGATGGGCTGCTACCACGGCATGAACTCGGCCCGCGGCGCGCAAGGCGTTGGCGCGGCAACGAAATCCGCCGTGGTCGCCGCCTCGGTGCTGATCCTTGCCGCCAACTACCTGCTGACGGAGGTGTTCTTCTCGGCATGATCGAGCTTTCCGGCGTCACCAAGTCCTTCGGCCCGAACCACGTCCTGCGGGGCGTCGATCTGGTGATCCCGAAGGGCAGCAGCATGGTGGTGATCGGCGGCTCGGGCACGGGCAAGTCGGTGCTCTTGAAATGCATCCTCGGCCTTGTGCGCCATGACGGCGGCACGATCACGCTGGACGGGCAGGACGTGACCCGGGCCGAGCGCGACCCGTTCCTCGCCCGCTTCGGGATGCTGTTCCAGGGCGGCGCGCTGTTCGACTCGCTCCGCGTCTGGGAAAACGTCGCCTTCCGGCTGATGCGCGGGCATCTCAAGCGGCCGAAGGAAGAGGCGCGCGGGATCGCGGTGGAGAAGCTGCGCCGCGTCGGGCTTGGGCCGCAGGTGGCCGACCTCTACCCTTCGGAGCTGTCGGGCGGGATGCAGAAGCGCGTCGGCCTTGCCCGCGCCATTGCCGCGGAGCCGGAGATCATCTTCTTCGACGAACCGACCACCGGCCTCGACCCGATCATGTCCGGCGTCATCAACGAGTTGATCCGCGAGATCGTGGTGGAGATGGGCGCCACCGCGATGACCATCACCCATGACATGTCCTCGGTGCGCGCCATCGCCGACCGGGTGGCGATGCTGCACGGCGGGGTGATCCGCTGGACCGGGCCGGTCGCGGAAATGGACGCCACGCCAGACCTTTACGTGCAGCAGTTCATCCATGGCCGCGCGCAGGGGCCGATCGAGGCTATCCGGTGAGCGGGGATTTCCTCTCGCTGCTCCTGACCCCCTCGCCGGTGATGCACTGGCTGCTGATGACCCTGCCCGCGACGATCACGCTTTCCGGCGTGCTTGGCGCGGCGGAGCATGAGACGGGCAACCGCCGGCTGTCGCTTTGGGCCGGGGCGCTGACGGTCTGGCTGTTCCTGCCGTTCCGCTTCGCCGACCCGGTGCTGCAGCAACTGTCCGGGGCGGCGTCGATGCTGGGCTGGCTGGGGCTGGCCGGCTATTGGGCGCGGCATGTCTGGATCAACCGGCCGGCGCCGGTCTGGGGCCATGCGCTGGTGATCACCCATCTTGTGGCGATCCTCGTGGCCTGCGGGGTGGCGGTGATCCGCGCCTGGCCGCACGGCGGTTGAGCGCCCCCGCCTTGACGCCGCCCTGCCGCGCTGGCACCCAAGGCGGATGCGCTATCTGAACCTTTGCCTCCTGGTCCTGTTCCCCGTCGCATGGTTCGCGCCGCTGATGCGGGCAGCGCTGCTGCCGATCTTCGGCATGGACGAGATCAGCGTCGCCACCGGGCTGCAAAGCCTGTGGCGCACCGATATTCCGCTGGCGCTGGCGGTGACCTTCCTTGCCATCTTCGCGCCCTATGCCAAGACCATCGGGCTGGCGCTGGTCCACTGGGACCTGCTGTCGCCCCGCACCCTGCCCGCTCTGCATGTGCTGGGCAAGCTGGCCATGGCCGACGTGTTCCTGATCGCGCTATACATCGTCATCGCCAAGGGCGCGGGCCATGTGACGGTCGAGGTCGCCTGGGGCCTCTACCTCTTCACCGCCTGCATCCTCGGGTCGATCTTCCTGTCCTGGAGGGCCTCCCATGGCTGACCGCGCCCGCCTGTCGCTGCTGGATCTGGTCCGCGTCCGCGAGGGGCGCGACGCCACCGAGGCGCTGGCCGAGGCGCAGGAGACCGCGGCGCTGGTCGATGCCCTCGGCTTCACCCGCTACTGGGTGGCCGAGCATCACAACATGGAGGGCATCGCCTCGGCGGCGACCTCGGTGGTGCTGGCCCATGCCGGGCAGCGCACCAAGGGCATCCGGCTGGGCGCGGGCGGGGTGATGCTGCCGAACCATTCGCCCTATATCATCGCCGAGCAGTTCGGCACGCTGGCGCGGCTGTTCCCCGGCCGCGTGGACCTGGGCCTCGGCCGGGCGCCCGGCACCGATCAGGCGACGCTGCGCGCGATCCGCACCGCTCCGAACCGGGCGCAGGATTTTCCCGACGACGTGATGGAGCTGATGCACTGGTTCGAACCCGCCGATGAGCCGGGCTATATCCGCGCCTGGCCCGCGCCGGGGGCGGAGGTGGCGTTCTGGATGCTGGGATCGTCCAACTTCGGCGCGATGCTGGCGGCGGAGCTGGGGCTGCCCTATGCCTTCGCCAGCCATTTCGCGCCGGACTACCTGCACGAGGCGCTGCATCTCTACCGCAGCCGCTTCAAGCCGTCGAAGCACCTTGCCGCCCCCTATGCCGCCGTTGGCGTCCACGCGATCTGCGCGCCGACCGAGGCCGAGGCGAAGCGCCTTTTCACCACCACGCAGATGAGCTTCTGCAGCATCCTCAGGAACGACCGCCGCCTGTCGCCGCCGCCGATCCCGGACATCGGCGACTACTGGACGCCGCAGGAACGGATGCAGGTCGGCAGGATGCTGTCCTGCGCCGTGGTGGGCGACCCGGATCAGGTGCGCGACGGGCTGGCGCGGATCGCCGAAGAGACGCAGGCGGATGAACTGATCATGCTGACCGACATCTTCGACGTCGAGGCCCGGCGCCGGTCTCTGGAACTGACCGCCGAAGGCTGGGGACTGCCGCCGCGCAGCGTCTGACGGCTCGCCCCGGGGCGGCGCCCCCTCTTCCTTGCAGCCCGGCGCGGCGCTGCCTATGCTCGCCCCCCGGAACGGAAGGGACATCATGGCCAAGGCCGCCGCCAGCTTCACCTGCACCGCCTGCGGCGCGAGCTTTCCCAAATGGTCGGGCAAATGCGATGCCTGCGGGGCGTGGAATTCCATCATCGAGGAAGCGCCGCTTTCCGCCGGGCCGAAGGCCCTTGGCGCCAAGGGCCGCACCATTCCGCTGACCGACCTGTCCACCGAGGAGGCGCCGCCGCCGCGGGCATCCTCGGGCATCGAGGAACTGGACCGGGTGCTGGGGGGCGGGCTGGTTCCGGCCTCGGCCATCCTCGTCGGCGGCGATCCGGGGATCGGCAAGTCCACGCTTCTCTTGCAGGCGACGGCAAGTTTCGCCCGCAAGGGGCTGAAATGCCTGTATATCTCGGGTGAGGAAGCCAGCGCGCAGGTGCGTATGCGCGCCCAACGGCTGGGGCTGACCGAGGCCCCCGTCCAGCTTGGGGCCGAGACCTCGCTGCGTGACATCCTGACCACGCTGGATGCCGAACGGCCCGCCCTTGCGGTGATCGATTCGATCCAGACCATGTGGCTGGACACGGTGGAGGCCGCGCCCGGCTCGGTCAGCCAGGTCCGCGCCGCCGCGCATGAGCTGGTGACCTTCGCCAAGCGCCGCGGCGTCGCCGTCATCCTTGTCGGCCATGTCACCAAGGAGGGCCAGATCGCCGGGCCGCGGGTGGTGGAGCACATGGTCGATACCGTGCTTTACTTCGAGGGCGAGCGCGGCCACCAGTTCCGCATCCTGCGCGCGGTGAAGAACCGCTTCGGCCCGGCGGACGAGATCGGCGTCTTCGAGATGACCGGGAACGGGCTTCAGCAGGTCACCAACCCCTCCGCCCTGTTCCTGTCCGCGCGCGATGCCCCTGCCCCGGGATCGGCCGTCTTCGCCGGGATCGAGGGCACGCGGCCGGTGCTGACCGAGATCCAGGCGCTGGTCGCGCCGTCCAACCTCGGCACGCCGCGCCGCACGGTGGTGGGCCTCGACTCCGGGCGGCTTTCCACCATCCTCGCGGTGCTTGAGGCGCGCGTCGGCATCCCCTTCACCGGGCTGGACGTGTTCCTGAACGTCGCCGGGGGCATGCGCATCACCGAACCCGCCGCCGACCTGGCCGTCGCCGCCGCCCTGCTGAGTGCGCGCGAGGATGTGGCGATCCCGCCCGACATGGTGCTTTTCGGCGAAATCAGCCTTTCCGGCGCGCTGCGCCCGGTGGGCCAGACCGAAAACAGGTTGAAAGAGGCGGCGAAACTTGGTTTCACACAGGCGACCGTTCCGGCCCGCTCGAAATCCGCGGGCGGCGCGGGGATGAAGTTGCGCGAGATGGCCGATCTTGCGGCCTTCACGGGTGAAATGTTCGGCGCCGGCTGAAACGCGCGCGCCTTGAGGAGTGGACGATGGAGAACTTTACCGCGGTCGACGGCGGGGCGGCGCTGGTCATCATCCTGTCGGCGATCCTGGCCTATTCACGCGGGCTGGTGCGCGAGCTGATGGCCATCGTCGGCTGGATCGGGGCGGCCGTGGTCGCCTTCATCTTCGCCCCCTCCGCCATGCCGCTGGTCAAGGAAATCCCGGTGGTCGGCGACTTCCTGAACGACAGCTGCGAATTGTCAGTGATCGCGGCCTTCGCGGGCGTCTTCGCCATCGGGCTGATCGTCATGGCCCTTTTCACCCCGCTTTTCGCATCCGTCGTGCAGCGTTCGGCGCTTGGCGGCATCGACCAGGCGCTCGGCTTCGTCTTCGGCGTGGCGCGCGGCGTGCTGCTGATCGCGGTGGCCTTCATCGTCTGGGACCGGGCGCTGTCGAACCAGTCCGTCCCGATGATCGACAATTCCCGCACCGCCAAGGTCTTCGCCAATTTCCAGGCCTCGATCGACGGCTCGATCCCCTCGGACGCGCCGGGCTGGATCGTGGCGCGCTACAACGACCTGACCATGGTCTGCACACCCGAGGCGGGCGCCCCCGCCCCCGAGGCCCCCGCGAACTGACTGCACGGCAGGGCGTGACTCTGCCCGCCGCAGGGCCTAAAGGAAGGCGCATCCCGCCCAAAGGATTCGGAGGCCGCCCTTGCTTTCCGCCACGCGCCCCTTCCTCGCCCACCCCTTCGACGACGAGAAGCTGAAGGAGGAATGCGGGATCTACGGCGTCATCGGCCTTGCCGATGCAGCGAATTTCGTCGCCCTCGGCCTGCACGCCCTGCAACACCGCGGGCAGGAGGCAGGCGGCATCGTCACCTATGACCCGGTGGAGGGCTTCAACTCGGCCCGCCGCTTCGGCTATGTCCGCGACACCTTCACCAAGCCCGACGTGATGGCCACCCTGCCCGGTTCGCTGGGCATCGGCCATGTGCGCTATTCCACCGCCGGGTCGAAGGGCCATACCGCGATCCGCGACGTGCAGCCCTTCTTCGGCGAATTCGCCATCGGCGGCTGCGCCATCGCCCACAACGGCAACCTCACCAATGCCGCCGCGCTGCGCAAGCAACTGATCGAGCGCGGCGCGATCTTCCAGTCCTCGTCCGACAGCGAATGCATCATCCACCTGATGGCGCGCTCGATGCAGAAGACGCTGGCCGAGCGGATCAAGGACGCACTGCGCGCCGTGGAAGGCGCCTTCTCCGTCATCGCCATGACCCGGACCAAGCTGATCGGCGTGCGCGACCCGCTTGGCGTGCGCCCGCTGGTGCTCGGCCGACTGGGCGAAGGCTGGGTGCTGTCCTCGGAGACCTGCGCGCTGGACATCGTCGGCGCCGAACTGGTGCGCGAGGTCGATCCCGGCGAGATGGTGGTGATCGAGAACGGCGAGGTCCTGTCCTCGCGCCCCTTCGCCCCGGCCAAATCCCGCTTCTGCATCTTCGAGCAGGTCTATTTCTCGCGCCCCGACAGCATCATCGGCGGAAGATCGGTCTACGAGACCCGCCGCCAGATCGGCGTGGAACTGGCGCGCGAGGCGCCGGTCGAGGCCGATCTGGTCTGCCCGGTGCCAGACAGCGGCACCCCCGCCGCCATCGGCTATGCGGCCGAAAGCGGCATCCCCTTCGGCCTGGGCATCACCCGCAACCAATACATGGGCCGCACTTTCATCGAACCGACCGAGCAGATCCGCAACATGGGCGTGCGGCTGAAGCTGAACGTCAACCGGGCCTTGGTGAAGGGCAAGCGGATCGTGCTGGTGGACGATTCGGTCGTGCGCGGCACCACCAGCCGCAAGATCAAGGACATGATCATCGAGGCCGGCGCGGCCGAGGTGCATTTCCGCATCGCAAGCCCCCCCACCGCCTGGCCCTGCTTCTATGGGGTGGACACGCCGGAACGCTCGAAACTCCTTGCCGCCACCATGTCCGAGGACGAGATGCGCGACTGGATCGGGGTGGACAGCCTGAGGTTCATCTCGCTCGACGGCCTTTACCGCGCGGCGGGCGAGGCGAAAGGCCGCGACCCGCAGGCCCCCCGCTTCTGCGACGCCTGCTTCTCGGGCGACTACCCCGTCGCGCCCTCGGACAAGATCGAGGAAGGCTTCCGCATGAAAGCGGCGGAATGACCGGCGATCCTGCCGCGGTCGAAGCCTATCTCGCCGTCTTGCCCCCGGACCAGCAGGCCGCGCTGCGCGCCCTGCGGGCAACCCTTGTCCGCCTTCTCCCGGACCACATCGAATGCATGTCCTACGCCATGCCCGGCTTCCGTCAGCCCGGGCCGAAGGGCCGCATGGTCGCGGGCTATGCCGCCTTCGCAAAGCATCTCGGCCTTTACCCGCATTCCGGCAGCGTTGTCCCGTCCATCGACTGCGCCCCGTTCAAGACCTCGAAATCCGGCGTTCTCTTCACGCCCGGCCACCCCTTGCCCGACAGCTTGGTCGAGACGATCATCCGCGCCCGCCAGGCCGAGATCGCGGCAAAAGGGCGCTGATCCGGCCCTTGCCCCTTCACCTGTCCTCAAATATCCCACGGGGGTCCCACGCCCGGAACCGGAGACCACGATGCCCCAGAAAACCGCCCTCGTCACCGGCGCCTCGCGCGGCCTCGGCTTCGCCATGGCCGAGCAACTGGCGCTGCAGGGCTGGCAGGTGGTGGCCGTGGCGCGCACCGTGGGCGGGCTGGAGGACCTGGACGACAGGGTGAAATCGGCGAAACTGCCCGGCGCGGGGGCGCTGACGCTGGCGCCGATGGACGTGACAAACGAGGATGCGATGCGCCACCTCTGCCGGCAGGTCCACGACCGCTGGGGCGGGCTGCAACTCTGGGTCCATGCGGCGATCCATGTCACGGCGCTGTCGCCCGCGCCCTCGATCGACATGAAGGACCTCGACAAGTCGGTCGCCACCAACCTGCGCGCCGCCACCTTCCTTGTCGGCATGGTCGATCCGCTGTTGCGCGCAGGCGACGGCACGGCGGTCTTCCTTGACGATCCGGCGGCCGGGAACCGCTATTCCGCCGCCTATGGGCTGACCAAGGCCGCGCAGATGCAGATGGCGCGCAACTGGCAGGCGGAAGCCGCGAAAACCGGCCCGCGCGTCCTGATCCTGACGCCGCAGCCGATGCCAACCGCCACCCGCGCCCGCCACCACCCCGGCGAGGACCGCGCCCCCCTTGCCGACCCGCGCGCAGAGGCATTGCGCCTGATCGCACAGTTCTGAACCTTGCCCTCGCGGCCCGCCCGGCTATCCTGACCCCGAACAGGAGAACCGTCATGGCCGATACCGAATGGACCCCGCCCCGCGTCTGGAAATGGGAGCAGCCCTCGGGCGGCGCCTTCGCCTCGCTCAACCGCCCCGTCGCCGGGCCGACGCATGACAAGGCGCTGCCGGTCGGGCAGCACCCGTTGCAGCTTTACTCGCTGGCCACGCCCAACGGGCAGAAGGTCACCATCCTGCTGGAAGAGCTGCTGGAGGCGGGCCACCCTGCCGAATACGACGCCTGGCTGATCGACATCGGCAAGGGCGACCAGTTCGGCTCGGGCTTCGTCGAGGTGAACCCGAATTCCAAGATTCCCGCCATGCTGGACCGCGAGAGCGGCGCGCGGATCTTCGAAAGCGGCTCGATCCTCGTCTGGCTGGCCGAGAAGTTCGGCGCCTTCCTGCCCGCCCATGGCCCCGCGCGGACCGAGGTGATGAACTGGCTGTTCTGGCAGATGGGATCGGCGCCCTTCCTTGGCGGCGGCTTCGGGCATTTCTACAAATACGCCCCGACCAAGCAGGAATACCCGATCAACCGCTATGCGATGGAGGCCAAGCGGCAGCTGGACGTGCTGGACCGGCAGTTGGCCGAGCGGCCCTTCATCGCCGGGAAGGACTATTCCATCGCCGACATGGCGATCTTCCCCTGGTATGGCGCGGTGGTGCGGAACGAGACCTATGAGGCGGCGGAGTTCCTGGATGCCGGAAGCTACGGGAACGTGATCCGCTGGGCCGCCGAGATCGCCGCCCGCCCGGCGGTGATCCGCGGGCGCATGGTCAACCGTTCCTGGGGGCCGGAGGACGGGCAGGTGCCGGAACGCCATTCGGCGGCGGATTTCGACGGCAAGGCGACCGGCTGAAGCAGCCGGTTTCCGCGCGGAAACCGGACCGGAAATCGCGCGATTTCCGGTGCTTCCGTCAGCCGAGCGCCTCTTCGATGGCGGCCCAGAGCGGCCCCGCCGGCTCCACCCCGACCGAAAGCCGGATGAAGCCCTCGGCCACCGCATCGCCCCAGCGCGCGCGGCGCTCGCCCGCGGTATGGGTGCCGCCGAAGCTGGTGGTCTGCTCGACCAGCGGGCAGCGGGAGAGGAAGGCTTCGGCCTCGCCCGCGGTGGCAAGTTCGAACACGATCAGGAAGCCGCCATTGGCCATCTGCCCGCCCACCGCGCCGTGGGAAGGATCGCCGGGCAGGCCGGGATAGCGCAGGGCCCGCACCTTGGGATGCGCCGCCAGCCGTTCGGCGATGGTGGCGGCGCTGGCGCACATCCGTTCCAGCCGGACCTCAAGCGTCTCCAGCCCGCGATGGACGAGGAAGGCCTCGAACGGCCCCGGCACCGCCCCGGCCATCCGCCGCCAGTCGCGGACGCGCGCCATCAGCGCGGCATCGCGGCCCGCGACATGGCCGAACAGCACGTCCGAATGCCCCGCCGGGGCCTTGGTGTCGGCGGCGACCACGAGATCGGCGCCTAGGTCCAGCGGGCGCTGGAGAAGCGGCGTCATCGTGGTGTTGTCGGCGATCACCCGCGCCCCCGCCGCCCGCGCCCGGGCGGAAACCGCGGCGATGTCCAGCACGTCCAGACCGGGGTTGGAGGGGGTTTCCAGGTAGACCACGGACGCGCCGGTGAAATCGGCCGTTGCATAATCGGTCGTGGTGATCTGGGTCACGGTGACGCCAAGGGGGGCGAGGAAGCCTTCGGACAGGATGCGGGTGACGTAATAGCCGTCCGAGGGGATCACCAGCCGGTCGCCCGCCTTCAGCGTGGCGAACAGCGCCGCCGAGATCGCGGCCATGCCGGAAGGGAAGGTGACGGTCTCCGCCTCTTCCAGCAGGGCAAGCTGCGCCTCCACCGCCTCCCATGTCGGCATGCCGTTGCGGCCATAGACGAAGGGCGCGCCCTGAGTATGCGGCAGGTGATAGGTGGCCGAGGCGGTGATCGGCGGCACCACCGGGTCGCCCAATGCGAGGCCGGGCTTGCGGTGGTGAAGAAGGCGGGCGGCGCGGCTCTCGGCGGTGTCGGTCATTCTCTCTCTCATTCCAGCCGGGCCGGGAAGCCCTCGGCCCGCAGGCCGGTGCCGAGCGCATCTTCCAGAAGCCTGACGATCCCGGTCGATTGCGCCGCCCCGCCATAGACCGCCTTGCCGCGCAGGAAGGTCTGCTGCACCGCCGCCGCCAGATCCAGCGGCACGCCGAATTCCCGCCCGAAGCCCATGGCGAAGCCGAGGTCCTTCAGCGCAAGGTCCATGGTGAAGCCCACGTCATAGCTGCCGTTCAGGATCAACTGGCCTTCGGTCTCATGCACGAAACTGCTGCCGGACGAGGCGGCGATGGCCTCCCAGGCCGTCTTCAGGTCCAGCCCGCCGCGTTTGGCCAGCATCAGCGCCTCGCCATCGGCGACCAGATGGATGAAGGCCAGCATGTTGGTGATGACCTTGATCACCGCCGCCGAGCCCAGGGGGCCCATATGGAAGATGCGCTTGCCCATGGCCTGGATGGCCGGGCGGTGCAGGTCGAACAATTCCTGCTCGCCGCCGACAAGGACGGTGATCTCGCCCCGCGCGGCCAGATGGACGCCGCCGGTGACGGAAGCCTCCATCATCCGAACCTCGCAGGTGCGGGCCAGCCCCGCCAGCCGCAGCACGTCGTCGCGGCCCAAGGTGGAATTCTCGATCCATGTCGCGCCGGGGCGAAGACCGGTCAGCAGTTCGGCCAGCACCGCCTCGGAAGCGGCGGGACTGGGCAGGCAGGTGAAGACATGGTCCACCTGCCCCGCCAGTTCGGTGACGGAACCCGCGACCTGCGCCCCGAGATCGCGGTGGCGTTCGGCATGGGCGGGATTGCGGTCATAGACCGTGACCTGATGGCCCGCGCGGATCAGGCTGGCGGCAAGATGGCCACCCAGATTGCCAAGGCCGATGTAGCCGTAGTGCATGGCAGCCCCCCAGCGATTTCCGCGCGGAAATCGTTACGAAATCCGCGCGGATTTCGATTACGCGCCCCAGCCGACGATACCCTTGACCTCGCAGAAGTCGTGGATGCCCCAGTCGGCATATTCGCGGCCGTTGCCCGATTGCTTGTAGCCGCCGAAGGGCGCCGAGGTGTCCCAGTCAGGGTAGTTCAGGTTCACCGTGCCGGCGCGCAGGCGGCGGGCGACGGGCTTGGCGTCCTCGACCGGACCGGCGATATAGGCGGCAAGGCCGTAGACGGTGTCGTTGGCCTGTTTCACCGCATCGTCGATGTCGTCATAGGGCTGGATCGCCAGCACCGGCCCGAAGATCTCTTCCTTCGAGATGGTCATCGAATTGACCACGTCGCCGAAGACGGTGGGCCGCACGAACCAGCCGCGGTTCAGCCCCGCCGGACGGCCGGTGCCGCCGGTGACAAGCGTTGCGCCCTCGTCGATGCCGGCCTGGATCAGCCGCTGCACCTTGTCGAACTGCAACTTCGACACCAGCGGGCCAAGCCCCGTCGCCTCGTCGCGCGGATCGCCGGTGACGATGGCCTCGGCGGCCTCCTTCGCCACGGCCAGAGCCTCGGCCTGGCGGTCGCGCGGCACCAGCATCCGGGTCGGCGCGTCGCAGGACTGGCCGGTGTTGGACATCACGGCGGTGACGCCCGCCGCCACGGCCTCGGCGATATTCGCGCTCGGCAGGATGATGTTCGGCGACTTGCCGCCCAGTTCCTGCGCCACCCGCTTCACCGTCGGCGCGGCGGCGGCGGCGATGGCCGTCCCGGCGCGGGTAGAGCCGGTGAAGGACACCATGTCCACCTCCGGATGCTCCGACATGCGGGCGCCGACTTCGGGCCCCGCGCCGTTCACCAGATTGAACACGCCCTTCGGCACGCCCGCGTCATGCAGCACCTGCGCGAACAGCACCCCCGACAGCGGCGCGATCTCGGACGGTTTCAGCACCATGGTGCAACCGGCGATCAGCGCGGGCGCCACCTTGCAGGCGATCTGGTTCATCGGCCAGTTCCACGGCGTGATCAGCGAGCAGACGCCGATCCCTTCGTAGACGATCTTGGTGGACCCCCGCATGGATTCCCAGACGAATTCCTCGCCCGCCTTGATCGTGGCCTCGATATGGACCTGCCCGGCCCAGGCCTGCGCCTCGCGCGCCCAGGTGATGGGGGCGCCCATCTCGGTGGACATCACCTGCGCGAAATCCTCGTAACGCTCGTTGTAGATTTCCAGGATGCGCTTCACCAGGGCGATGCGCTCTTTCACCGGCGTCACCGTCCAGCCGTCGAAGGCGGCGCGGGCGGCCTGGATGGCGCGGTCGGCATCCTCGGCATTGCCGAGGGCGACTTCGCAGACGATTTCCTCGGTCGCGGGGTTCTCCACCCCGACGCGGGTCTTCGACAGCGGCTCGACCCATTCCCCGTTTATGTAGAATTTCGTCATGTTCTGCGGGATCATGTCGCCCTCATTTGAAATAGATGTTGAAGCGCGCACGGATGGCGCGGTCGACCTCAGGGTCCACCACGCAACCGGCCTTGGCAAGGATATCGTTCTTGCGGGCGATGGCCGTGTCAAGAAGAAGCGGTTTCGCGGCCTCGTTCCATTCCTTGGGCGACATGCGGTTGCCGACCTTGGGATAGATGTATTCGGTCTGCATCAGCTTCAGCGTCTGGTCCGAGCCGAGGTAATGGCCCGGGCCGCCGAGGCAGACCTCCTTCATCGCGTCGAGGCTGGTGGAATCGGGCGTCACGTCGATGCCACGCACCAGCCGCATCGCCTGCCCCAGCAGATCATCCCCGAGGACGAGGGATTCCAGACAGAAGCCGAGAAGCGAGGCATGCATCCCCACCGCCTCGTAGCACATGTTCAGCCCGGCCAGACCGGCAAGCGAGTTGGTGATCCCCTGCTCCCACCCGGCCTGCATGTCCGGCAGCTTCGAGTCCGAAATGCCCGAGGCCGCGCCGCCCGGCAGGCCGTAGAAATGGTGCATCTGCGCACAGCCCGCGGTCAGCAGGGCCTGTTCGGCAGAGCCGCCGGACATGGCGCCGGTGCGCAGGTCGGAGACGAAGGGCCAGGTGCCGAAGATCGCAGGCGCGCCGGGCTTGATGGCGTTGACATAGACCACCCCCGCCAGACATTCCGCCACCGCCTGCACGATGGCCAGCGCGATCGGCGCGGGGGCGGTGGCGCCCGCCTGCCCGGCGGACAGCAGCAGCATCGGCATGCCGCGCCGGACGCAATCCTCCATCACCTTGCAGCTTTCTTCCGCGAATTTCATCGGCGGCACGACGAAGCAGTTGGAATTGCTGACGAAAGGCCGCTCCAGCCATTTCTCCTCGGACCCCGCGACCATGTAGAGCATCTCGAAGCAATCGGCGACATGCGAGGGGTCGAAGAAGCTGGTCCCCACATGCTTCTTCGTCCCGGCAAGGCAGGCGTAAAGCGTGTTGAGGTCCATCTCCTTGTTGTCCAGCACGTCGCGGCAGACCATGGTGCGCTGGTAGAAATGGATGTTGTCGAGATTGTCGACCAGCCGCGCCGCGTCATACAGGTCCTGCGCGGTGGAATCGCGGTAGTCCAGCGTCACCGGATCGACGATATGCACCGCCGCCCCCGCCGTGCCGTAATGCACATTGGTGCCGGACAGCAGCAGGTCGTGCTTCGGATCGCGCGCATGAAGCGTGATGTCGCGCGCCGCCACGGCCAGCATGTCCTCGACCAGCGCACGGGGGAAACGGATGCGGCCGTCGTCGCCCTGCACCGCCCCCGCCCCGGTCAACAGCTCCACGCCCGAGGGCGGGGCCTGGCTGAGGCCGATCTGCTCCAGCGCATCCAGCGCCGCGGCATGGATCTGTTTCACCCCGTCCTCGGTCAGCGGCTTGTATTGCCCGCCCGGCAGGCCCGGCCGCACCGGCCGCAGGTCCTCGGCCAGAGGTGCGGCCCGCGCCGCCACCCGTGCCGCCCGCCCTCCGGCCCGCGCCGACCGCCGCGCCGCCTCGGGCGCACAGACTTCCCCGATCCCGCTCATCCCGCATGCCCTTTCATCTTGGCACAAATCCTCTCCGGGGGTCCGGGGTGGAAACCCCCGGACCTCCCCCTCATCCCGCGCCGCGCATCAGAAGCGCGTCGATCTCGTCGCCCGAGGCCGCCCCGGCGATCCCGGCGAAACTCCCCTGCCCAAGCATCGGCCCCACCGCATCGCGGATCGCCGCATGGGTGGCGCGGGCGATCTGGCTGCCGGTGGAAATCCGCCGCACCCCCATCGCCGCCAGTTCCGCCACCGTCAGCGCCTTCAGAGGCCCCGCCGCCAGCGCATTGACCGGCTTCGTCACCGAGGCCAGCACCTGCGCCAGTTCCGCCTTGCCCGGCGGCACCGGCAGATAAAGCAGGTCCGCGCCCGCCGCCTCGAAGGCCCGCAAGCGCCTGATCCCCTCGGCCAGATCATAGGCGCCGTTCATCACCCCGTCGGCGCGCGCGCAGAAGACGAAGGGCCGGCCCAGCGCCCGCGCCGCCGCGGCGCCTGCCAGCACCCGCTCCACCGCCAGGTCGAAGTCATAGGCCGGATGGCCCGCTTCCATCCGCGTGTCCTCGACCGAAATCCCGGAAAGCCCGGCCTCGGCCGACAGCCGCACCGTCTCGGCCACCACCTCGGGCGCATCGCCGAACCCGTTCTCGAAATCGCCCGAGACCGGCAGCGCGGTCGCCGCCAGCAAGTCCGCCGCATGGGCCAGCGCCTCGTCCCGCGAAACCCCGCCCATGTCCGGCCGCCCCAGCGTGAAGGCATGGGCGGCAGAGGATGTCGCCAGAGCCTGCGCGCCCATCGCCGCCATCATCCGCGCCGAGCCCCGGTCCCATGGGTTGGGGATGACGAAACACCCGGCCTGATGCAGGCTGTGGAAGGCTTCATGCCGCGCCGAAAGATCCCTGCCCATTCACCTGTCCTCAAATATCCTCGGGGGTCCGGGGGGCAGACGGCCCCCCGGCGGCGGTCACATGCGCACCCGTTCCGATTTCGGATCATGCATCGGCGCCAGCGAGGCGACGGCCTCGTGCCGCACCCCCGCCACCTCGATCTCGTAAGCCGAGGCCAGAACCTCCTCCTCGCTCTCGCCCTTGCAGGGCACATAGCCCATGCCCACCGCGCCGCCGAGGAAATGGCCGTAGTTACCCGATGTCACCGGCCCGACGATGCGGCCGTCGCGCACCACCGCCTCGTTGTGGAACAGCAGCGGCTCGGGGTCCTTCAGCCGGAATTGCAGCATCCGCCGCTCCAGCCCGGCCTCCTCGCGCCGCAGCACCGCCTCGCGGCCGATGAACCCGGCCTTCTTGCGGGAAACGGTGAAGCCCAGCCCCGCCTCAAGCACATGATCCTCGTCGGTGATGTCATGGCCCCAGTGGCGATAGGCCTTCTCGATCCGGCAGGAATCCAGCGCATGCAGCCCGCAAAGCTTCAGCCCATGGCTTTCGCCCGCCTCCATCAGCGCCTCGAAGACATGGGCGGTCTGGTCGGCAGAGACGTAAAGCTCCCACCCCAGTTCGCCGACATAGGTCACCCGATGGGCGCGTGCGAGACCCATGCCGATCTCGATTTCCCGCGCCGCGCCGAAGGGATGCGCGGCGTTCGAGAAATCTCCGGGCGAGACCGAGGACATGAGGTCCCTCGCCTTCGGCCCCATGACGCACAGCACCGATTCCGCCGCCGTCACATCGGTGATCACCGCGAAATCGTCCCCGGCATGCGCCCGCAGCCATGCAAGGTTCCGGGTCAGCGTCGCCCCCGGCACCACCAGCAGGAACGCGGTTTCCGACAGCCGGGTCACGGTCAGGTCGGCCTCGATCCCGCCCTTTTCGTTCAGGAACATGGTATAGACGATCCGCCCCGGCGCCACGTCCATCTGCGCCGAGCAGATGCGGTTCAGGAAGGCGCAGGCGTCGCGCCCCTCGACCCGGATCTTGCCGAAGGAGGTCATGTCGAAAAGACCGACGCCCTGCCGCACCGCCAGATGCTCGGCCTTCTGGTTGCCGAACCAGTTCTGCCGCTTCCAGGAATAGCGGTATTCCGCCTCCTGCCCCGGGTCGGCGAACCAGTTCGCCCGCTCCCAGCCCGCCACCTCGCCGAAGACCGCCCCGCGGGCCTTCAGGTGATCATGGATCGGGCTGCGCCGCACCCCGCGGGCGGTCTCCACCTGCCGGTAGGGGAAATGGTCGGCGTAAAGCAGGCCGAGCGTCTCGCTCACCCGCTCCTTCAGGTAGCTGCGGTTCCTCTGGAACGGCTGGGCGCGGCGGATGTCGACCTCCCAGAGGTCGAAGGGCGCCTCGCCTTCGGTGATCCAATGCGCAAGCGCCATCCCCGCCCCGCCCGAGGACACGATGCCGATGGAATTATACCCGGCGGCGATCCAGTAGCCCTGCACCTCGGGCGCCTCGCCCAGATAGTAGCGGTCGTCGGGGGTAAAGCTTTCCGGCCCGTTGAAGAAGGTATGGATGCCCGCCGTCTGGAACAGCGGCATCCGGTTGGTCGCCATTTCGAGGATGGGCATGAAATGGTCCCAATCCTCGGGCAGGGTGTCGAATTCGAAATCGGCGCGGATGCCGTCCATGCCCCAGGGCTTGGCCTTCGGCTCGAAGGCGCCCAGCATCATCTTGCCGGCGTCCTGCTTGTAATAGGCGCATTCGTCCGGCACCCGCAGCACCGGCAGGTTCGGGTCGATCCCCGCCACAGGCTCGGTCACCAGATAGAAATGCTCGCAGGCGTGCAGCGGCAGGGTGACGCCGTTCTGCGCAGCGAGGTCTCGGCCCCACATGCCGCCGCAGTTCACCACCACATCGGCGGCGATATGCCCCGGCGCGCCGTCGATGACGTAATCGACCCCGGTGACGCGCCCCGCCGCCGTGGTGACTTTCGTCACCAGCGCGCCCTCGACGACTTTCGCCCCGCGCATCCGCGCGCCCTTGGCCAGCGCCATGGCGATATTGGCCGGGTCGCATTGCCCGTCCAGCGGCAGCGCCACCGCCCCCACCACGCCGTCGATGTTCAGATGCGGATATTTCGCCTTGGCCTCGGCGGGGGAAATCTCGTGCACCTCCACGTCGAAGATCCGCGCGACCGTGGCCTGCCGCAGCAGTTCCTCATGCCGCTCTTTCGTCAGCGCGACGGAGATCGAGCCCACCTGCCGCATCCCGGTGGCAACCCCGGTCTCCGCCTCCAGCTTGACGTAGAGGTCGGCCGAATATTTCGCCAGCCGCGTCATGTTGGCGCTGCCCCGCAACTGCCCGATCAGCCCCGCCGCGTGCCATGTGGTGCCCGAGGTCAGCTTGCGCCGCTCCAGCAGCACCACATCGGTCCAGCCCGCCTTGGCCAGATGATAGGCCACCGAGCAGCCCGAGACGCCGCCCCCGATCACCACCGCCCGCGCCTGCCTGGGAATATCAGCCATGACCCTGATCTTTCATCTGTTCACAAATATCCCGGGGGTCCGGGGGCTGGCCCCCGGCTCCGCCCGCCGTCACGCGCGGATACGCTCGTTCTTCGGGTCCCACAGCGGCGCATCCTCCTGCACCACGGCGGGATAACGGGTGCCGAAGATCTCGACCTCCACCGCCTGCCCCGGCCGGTTCAGATCGGCGCGCAGCATGCCAAGGCCGATGCAGGCCCCGACCCGATGCCCCCAGTAGCCCGAGGTCACCTCGCCCGCCACCTTGCCATCGTGCCAGATCGTCGACATGTAGGGCGGGTCCTGATCACCGGCCTCGATCACCAGCGTGCAGAAGCGCTTTACCACCCCGCGCTGCTTCTCGGCCTCCAGCGCCGCCTTGCCGCGGAAATCGGGCTTCGACCAGTCGACGAACCGCTCCAGCCCGCCCTGCAGCACGGTGTAATCGGTGGAGAGATCCCCCTTCCACGCCCGATAGCCCTTCTCGATCCGCAGGGAGTTCAGCGCGAACATCCCGAAGGGCTTCAGCCCCAGAGGCGCGCCCGCGGCCATCACCGCATCCCAGACCGCGCCCGTATCCGCGATCCGCGAGTGGATTTCCCAGCCCAGCTCCCCGGCAAAACTCACCCGCATCAGCCGCACCTCGGCCCCGGCGATACGCGCCGTCTGATGGGTCAGCCAGCCCCTCGCCAGATCGGCATCCGAGCAGGCCGCCAGAATCCCGCGCGACTTCGGCCCGGTCAGGATCTGGGTGGACCAGTCCGCCGTCTCATCGGCCAGGGACAGGCCCGGCGCCAGATGCCTGCGCAGCCAGTCGCCGTCATGCACCTGCGCCGTCGCCGCGGTGATCAGCAGCAGGTCATCCTCGCCCAGCCGCGCCACCGACATCTCGGTGACGATTCGGCCCTTTCCGTCGGCGAAATAGGCCAGCCCGAGGCGGCCCACCGAGGGCAGCTTGCCGGTGATCTGGCAGCCCAGCCACTCCGCCGCCCCTGCCCCGGTCAGCCGGAACCGGCTGAACCCCGGCAGGTCGAGGATACCGGCGGCATCGCGCACCGCCTGGCATTCCGCCTTCACCGCGCGGAACCACGGGCCCTCGCGCTCCCATGTCCGCTGCGCCGCCTCGGACAGGTCATCGCCCGGCGCCGCATACCACAAGGCCCGCTCCCAGCCGTTGTAGGGCCCGAACTGCGCCCCCAGCGCGGCGGTCCGGTCATGCACGGCGGACAGTTTCTTCATCCGCCCCTCGGGCCAGACGTGATGCGGGAAATGGATGGCGTATTCGTGGCCGTAGACCTCCATCCCCTTCTTCACGCAATAATCCTGATCCTCGAAGCCGGTGAAGCGGCGCGGGTCGCAGGACCACATGTCCCATTCGGTCGCGCCCTCGGTCACCCATTCCGCCAGCACCTTGCCCGCACCCCCGGCCTGACAGATGCCGAAGGTGAAGACGCAGGCCTCGAAAGCGTTCGGAACGCCCGGCATCGGGCCGAGCAAGGGATTGCCGTCCGGCGTATAGGGGATCGGGCCGTTGATCACCTTCGACAGCCCCGCCTTGGCCAGAAGCGGCACCCGCGCCATGGCGTCGTTGATATGCCACTCCAGCCGCTCCAGATCGTCGGGGAAAAGCTGGAAGCTGAAGTCCTGCGGGAAGGGATCGTCCGGCGTCGCCCAATGGGCGCGGCAATTGCCCTCGTAGGGGCCGAGGTTGAAGCCGTTCTTCTCCTGCCGCAGGTAGTAGCTGCTGTCCACGTCGCGCAGAAGCGGCAGCTTGTGGCCGGCCTCCTTCGACCAGGCCTCCAGTTCCGGGATGGTGTCGAACAGCATGTATTGATGGCTCATCACCATCATCGGCAGGTCGCGGCCGAACATCTTGCCCACCTCGCGGGCGTAGTAGCCAGCGGCGTTGACCACGATCTCGGCCCGCACCGTGCCCTTCGGCGTCTGCAACACCCATTCGCCGTTCACCCGCGACACGCCCTCCACCGGGCAGAACCGCTCGATCCGCGCGCCCATCTGCCGCGCGCCCGCCGCCAGCGCCTGCGTCAGCTGCGCCGGGTCGATGTCGCCGTCATAGGGATCGTAAAGCGCCCCGGTCAGGTCATGCGTCTCGAGGAACGGGTATTTCGAGGTGATCTCGTCCGGCGACAGGATCTGCAGATCCATCCCCTGATAGCGCCCCATGCCGACGACGCGCTGGAATTCCTGCAACCGCTCGCGGCTGTGGCCCAGCCGGACCGAGCCGGTGACATGGTAGTTCATCGGGTAATCGACTGCCGCGCCGAGGCCGCGGTAAAGCTCGGCCGAATAGCGCTGCATGTTCATGATCGACCAGCTCGACGAAAACGTCGGCACGTTCCCCGCCGCATGCCAGGTGCTTCCGGCGGTCAGTTCGTTCTTCTCCAGCAGCAGGCAATCCGTCCAGCCGGCCTTCGCCAGATGGTAAAGCGCCGACACGCCGACCGCGCCGCCCCCGATGATCACCACCCGCGCGCTTGCGAATTCCGCCATCCCCGCCTCCCTGCCAATCCCGCGCAGTATCCTCCTCCGCGCGCGCCCTTTCAATTCGCCGGCCGGCCCAGTATTGATCGAAGGAACCGATCACGACTTCATCTTGGTCCAAATACTCCACGGGGGTCCGGGGGTGTGAAACCCCCGGCGTTTTCCACAGGGCACAACCATGCAGATCGAACTTCTCGACACCTTCCTCGATCTGGCCGAAACCCGCAGCTTCCACCGCACGGCGGAACGGCTGGGGATCACCCAGTCCACCGTCTCGGCCCGGGTCGCCGCGCTGGAAGAGGCGGTCGGCTCGCGGCTCTTCGACCGCTCGCGCGCCGGGACCGACCTCACGCCCGAGGGCAGGCGGTTCGAGACCCATGCCCGCACGCTGCGCCATGAATGGAACGAGGCGAAGCGGCGCATCCAGGTGCCGCAGACCACGGCGCATCTGGTGCGGCTGGGGATCCAGAACGACCTTGCCGCACTTTACCTCGGCGGCTGGGTGGCGGGGTTCCGCCGCGCGGTGCCGGACACCACCTTCTACATCGAGCCGGACTATTCCAACCAGATGTGCGCCGACCTCCTGACCGGCATCCTCGATTTCGCGGTGATGTTCAGCCCCAAGCCCCACCCCGACCTGCATTTCGAAAGCGTGGGCGACGTGGCCTATCACATGGTCTCGACCCATGCAGCGACGCTGGCCGAGGTGACGGCGGACCGCTTCGTCCTTGGCCATTTCTCGCCCGCCTTCGAGAAGATGCACCATCAGGTCACCCCGCACCTGGCCTCGGCCCCGGTCTCGGTCGGGCAGTCCGGCTCGGTCGTCTCGCTGCTGATGGCGATGGGCGGGTCCGGCTATGTGCTGGAAAGGACGGCGGATGAGCTGGTGGAGGCGGGCAAGGTGCAGCGGGTGGCCGATGCGCCGGTGTTGCGCCAGCCGGTCTATGCCGCGCTGCACATCCGCCACCGCATCGCGCCGCTGCACCGCCGGTTGCGCCGGGTGGTGTTCCGGCGGCTGGCGGGCAAGGACGGCGACGGCGACTGAGCCCCGGAAATCGCGCGATTTCCGGGAACGATTTCCGCGCGGAAACCGCCCGCGTCAGAGCGTGGTCTCCACCCGATGCCCCGGCCGGTGCCACAGCCGGACATGGGTGATCGCCCCTTCCGGCCCGAAGGTCACCCGTTCCGTCACCAGAAGCGCCGCGCCGGGCGCGGCCTCCAGCGCCGCCGCCTCCGCCGCCCCTGCGGGCGCGGCAAGGAAGGCCAGTTCGCCGCCTTGAAAGGGCACATGCGCCACCAGCCATTCGTTGACCGAAAGCCCGCCGAAATCGCCCGCCTCCGGCAGGGCCACCATGTTCAACCAGCGGTCCTCATGCGCATGGGGGGCACCGTCGGCCAGATGCAGCGTGGTCAGATGGCGCAGGCGGGTGCCCTCGGGCAGCCGCATCCGCTGCGCCACATCGGCAGGCAGCGGTTCCTCCGCATCATGGGTAAGACGGAAGCCATAGGCGGTGCCCCGCCCCTCCACCTCCAGCCGGATCACCGGGATTTCCAGCCGGGCGCGGCGGGCGGGCAGTTCGGCGACCCGCGTTCCCGCGCGCTTCTTCCGCTCGATCAGCCCGTCCTCGGCCAGGGATTGCAGCGCGCGGTTCACCGTCGCCCGCGCCACGCCGTAATCGGCGGCAAGCTGCGCCTCGGCCGGGATCAGCGCGCCGGGCGGCCATTCGCGGGCGCGTATCCGCGCGCCGATGGTCTCGCGCAGGTCTTCCCAGCCCAGGCTCACAGCCGCGCCCTCAGGCCCTTCATCACCGCACGGAACCGCGCCTCCACCGTCTCGCGGGCGTGATGGCGGCCCCCCGCCACCAGCCGCCGCCCGGCGGACCAGAGGTCGCGCACCGGCGCTTCCGGCGCGGCGAAGATCCAGGCGTCCAGCAACTGGTCGCCCTGCCGCCCCTCCAGCGCCAGCGCCTCGGTGTCCAGCGCCATCAGATCGGCCCAGGCCCCGGGCCGGATCGCGCCCGCGTCACGTCCTCCTGCCTGCGCACCGCCCTTCGCCGCACCTTCCAGAAGCCGCCGCCCGGTGGAAGCCGTGTCGGTTGCCAGCACCGCCCGCGCCTTCAGGCCAAGCCGCTGCGAATATTCCAGCATCCGCGCCTCGCCCACCAGCGTGATGCGGATGTTGCTGTCCGTGCCGTAGCCGAAGGCCCCGCCCGCCGCCGCCCATCCCGCACCGTCGAAGATGCCGTCGCCGAGGTTCGCCTCGGTCTCGGGGCACAGGCCCGCAACGGCCCCGGTCGCCGCCAGAGCCGCGGTCTCGGCGGGCGTCATCTGCGTCGCATGGATCATGCACCAGCGCGGGGAAAGCGGCAGGTTCGCGGCCGCCCATTCCACCGGCCGCGCGCCGAAAGCGGCCCGGACCTCGTCGACCTCGGCCACCTGTTCGGCGATGTGGATATGGATCGGGCCATCCAGAAGCCCGGGCAGTTCGGCCAGCACCTCGCGCGGAACGGCGCGCAGCGAATGCGGCGCGAGGCCGAGCACGGCATCCGGGGCAAGCGCCTTCACCGCCTCATGTGATTTCTCAAGAATATCCTGAAACCCGTTAAGATCATTTCCAAATCTCAACTGAGGACCAGAAAGCGCACGCCCGTCGCACCCGCCCTGCTGATAGGCCACCGGCAAGAGCGTCAGCCCCAGCCCGGTCTCCGCCGCAGCCGCCGCGATGCGCAGGCCCATCTCGGCGCGGTTGGCGTAAGGCACCCCGCCCGGAGCATGGTGCAGATAGTGGAACTCGGCCACCGCGGCATAGCCCGCCTCGGCCATCTCGACCATCGCCATCGCCGCGATCGCCTGCACCTCATCGGGCGAGAGGTGGTCGAGAAAGCGATACATCAGCCGCCGCCATGTCCAGAAACTGTCCTGCCCGGCGCTGCGGTATTCGGTCATCCCCGCCATCGCCCGCTGGAAAGTGTGCGAATGCAGGTTCACCGGCGCGGGCAGCAGAACCGGAATCGCCTCGCCCTGCGGGGCCGCGCCCGGGGTCACCCCGGCGATCCGCCCGCCCTCGACCCGGATCAGGACATCGCTGGCCCAGCCGTCGGGCAACAGGGCAGAGGCGGCGTGCAGGAGCATGGCTTCATCCTTGACGAGAAGATTATGTATAGACATATTAGACCCGACTCAGCGGAAAGCGCAAGCGCCATGACCCTTCTCCTGACCAATGCCCTGATCGCCACGATGGACGGCGGCTACGGCCTGACCCGCGGCTCGGTGCTGGTGGAAGGCGACCGGATCGCGGCGGTCGGCGATATCGCCGCGGCGAGTGCCGAGGTGGTCGATTGCGGCGGGCGGCTGGTCACGCCGGGGCTGATCGACTGCCATTCGCACGCCGTCTATGCCGGATCGCGCGCGGGCGAGTTCGAGGCGCGGCTGAACGGCGCCGGCTATGAGGAAATCGCGAAGGCGGGCGGCGGAATCCTCTCCACCGTGCGGGCGGTGCGCGAGGCCTCCGGGGACAATCTGCTGGCGCAATCCCTGCCCCGCATCGACGCGATGATCGCCGCCGGGGCCACCACCATCGAGATCAAGTCCGGCTACGGCCTGACGGTGGAGTCCGAATTGAAGATGCTGCGCGCCGCCCGCCGGGTGGCCGCGCTACGTCCCGTCCGCGTGGTGACGACCCATCTTGCCGCCCATGCCATCCCTCCGGAATATAAAGGCCAGCCAAGGGCCTACATCGCCGAAGTGGCGATCCCCTCGCTGCGCGCCGCCCATGCGGAGGGGCTGGCCGATGCGGTGGACGCCTTCTGCGAAGGCATCGCCTTTTCGCCCGGGGAACTGGAGCCGCTTTTCGCCGAGGCCCGCACCCTCGGCCTGCCGGTGAAACTGCACGCCGAGCAATTGTCGGACCTGAAGGGCGCCGTCTTCGCCGCAGGCCACGGCGCGCTGTCCTGCGACCATGTGGAATATATCGGCCCGGACGGCGTGGCCGCCATGGCCGCGGCGGGCAGCGTCGCGGTGATCCTGCCCGGCGCCTTCTACACCCTGCGCGAGACGCAGGCGCCGCCGATAGACGCCTTCCGCAAGGCCGGCGTGAAGATGGCGGTGGCGACCGACCTGAACCCCGGCACCTCGCCCGTGGCCAGCCTGCCGCTGGCGATGAACATGGCCTGCACCCTGTTCCGCATGACGCCGGAAGAGGCGCTGCTGGGGGTGACGGCCCATGCCGCGCGCGCCCTCGGCCTTGCGGATCGCGGCACCATCGCCCCCGGCCAGCTTGCCGATCTGGTGATCTGGAACGCCGATCAGCCCGCCGACCTGTCCTATCGCATCGGCTGGGCCGCGCCCCATGCCCGCATCTTCGGAGGCCGTCTCCATGCCTGACACCCTGACCCTGATCCCCGGCGCGACGCCCTTGCCGCAACTGCGCCGCATCCTGCACGAGGGCTGCGCCGCCCGGCTGGACGACACGGCCCGCCCCGGCATCGCCGCCGCCGCCGCCCATATCGCCGCCGCCGCCGCGGGCAGCATCCCGGTCTATGGGGTGAACACCGGCTTCGGCAAGCTGGCCAGCCTGAAGATCGCTCCGCAAGATACTGCAAAGCTTCAGGAAAACCTTATCCTGTCGCATTGCTGCGGCGTCGGCGATCCGATGCCGCGCGAGGTGACGCGGCTGATGATGGCGCTGAAGCTGCTGTCGCTTGGCCGCGGCGCCTCGGGCGTCCGGCCCGAGGTGGTGGAAATGCTCGAGGCGATGCTGGCCCATGACATCACCCCGGTCGTGCCCGACCAGGGCTCGGTCGGCGCCAGCGGCGACCTCGCGCCGCTGGCCCATATGACCGCCGCGATGATCGGCCATGGCGAGGCCACGCTTGCAGGCGAAACCCTTCCGGCCGCCGAGGCGCTGCGCCGCTGCGGCCTGACGCCCCTGACCCTCGGCCCCAAGGAGGGGCTGGCGCTGATTAACGGCACCCAGTTCTCCACCGCCTACGCCCTTTCCGGCCTTTTCGCCGCCTGGGACGCCGCCTGCGAGGCGCTGACCATCTCGGCATTGTCCACCGATGCGATCATGGGATCGACCGCCCCGCTGGAGCCGGAAATCCACGCCTTGCGCGGCCATCCCGGCCAGATCGAGGCGGCGGCGACCATGCGCGCCCTGCTCGCCGGATCGCAGATCAGGGAAAGCCACCGCGAGGGCGACACCCGCGTGCAGGATCCCTATTGCATCCGCTGCCAGCCGCAGGTCACCGGCGCGGCGATGGACGTGCTGCGCATGGCCGCCCGCACGCTGGAGACCGAGGCCAATGCCGCCACCGACAACCCGCTCGTCCTTTCCGATGGCCAGATCGTCTCGGGCGGCAATTTCCATGCGGAACCCGTGGGCTTCGCCGCCGACATGATCGCCATGGCCATGGCCGAGATCGGCGCCATCGCGCAGCGCCGGGTGGCGCTGATGGTGGACCCGACGCTTTCCTTCGACCTGCCCGCCTTCCTGACGCCGAAGCCCGGCCTCAACTCCGGCCTGATGATCGCCGAGGTCACCACGGCGGCGCTGATGAGCGAGAACAAGCACCTCGCCCATCCGACGGTGATCGACAGCACCCCCACCAGCGCCAATCAGGAGGACCATGTCAGCATGGCCGCCCATGGCGCCCGCCGCCTGCGGCGGATGGCGAAGAACCTGCATGTCATCCTGGGCGTCGAGGCGCTTTGCGCCGCGCAGGGGGTGGAGTTCCGGGCGCCGCTGAAGACCTCGGCCCCGTTGCAGGCTGCGGTGAAGGCGCTTCGGGCCGAAGTCCCCGCACTCGGCGACGACCGCTACCTCGCCCCCGACCTTGCCCGTGCCGCCGCGCTGGTGGCTGCAAGCCGCCTCTCGACGGCCTCGGGCGTCGCCCTCCCCGCCCTTCATCTTGGTTGAAATACTCCACGGGGGTCCGGGGGTGTGAAACCCCCGGCGGCCCCACCGGAACAGGAGCCCGACATGACGAACCCCCGCCACAACCTGCGCGACATCTACCCGCCGACCGGCCCGGAGAAGACCGCCAAGACCTGGGCCGGAGAGGCCGCGATGCGGATGCTGATGAACAACCTGCATCCCGACGTGGCCGAAAACCCGCATGAGCTGGTGGTCTATGGCGGCATCGGCCGCGCCGCCCGCACATGGGAGGATTTCGACCGCATCGTCGCCACGCTGAAGGACCTTGAAGCGGACGAGACGCTGCTGGTGCAGTCCGGCAAGCCGGTGGCCGTGGTGCGCACCCATGCCGATGCGCCGCGGGTGCTGATCGCCAATTCGAACCTCGTACCCCACTGGGCGAACTGGCAGCATTTCAACGAGTTGGACCGCAAGGGCCTGATGATGTACGGCCAGATGACCGCCGGGTCATGGATCTACATCGGCACGCAGGGCATCGTGCAGGGTACCTACGAGACCTTCGCCGAAGCCGGTCGCCAGCATTACGGCGGCGACCTGAAAGGGAAATGGATCCTCACCGGCGGCCTTGGCGGCATGGGCGGCGCGCAGCCGCTGGCGGCGGTGATGGCCGGGGCCTGCTGCCTTGCGGTCGAGGTGGACGAGACCCGCATCGACTTCCGCCTGCGCACCCGCTACCTCGACGCCAAGGCGAAGACGCTGGACGAGGCGCTGCAGCTCATCGCCGGCTGGACCGCGAAGGGCGAGGCGAAGTCGGTCGGCCTGCTGGGCAATGCCGCCGAGATCTTCCCGGAACTGCTGGCCCGGATGCGGGCGGGCGGGCCGCGGCCCGATATCGTGACCGACCAGACCTCGGCCCATGATCCGCTGCACGGCTACTGCCCGGCAGGGTGGAGCGTGGCGGACTGGCGGGCGAAGCAGGAAACCGCCCCTGCCGAGGTGGAGGCCGCCGCCCGCGCCTCGATGCGGGTGCATGTCGAGGCGATGGCCGGCTTCTGGGACGACGGCATCCCGACGCTGGACTACGGCAACAACATCCGGCAGGTGGCCAAGGACGAGGGCTTCGACAATGCCTTCGCCTTCCCCGGTTTCGTCCCCGCCTATATCCGCCCCCTCTTCTGCAAGGGCATCGGCCCGTTCCGCTGGTGCGCCCTTTCCGGCGACCCCGAGGATATCCGCAAGACCGACGCCGCGATGAAGCGGCTGTTCCCCGACAACGCCCATCTGCACCGCTGGCTGGACATGGCGGGCGAGCGGATCGCCTTCCAGGGCCTGCCCGCCCGGATCTGCTGGATCGGCCTCGGCGACCGGCACCGCGCCGGGCTGATGTTCAACGAGATGGTGGCCTCGGGCGAGCTGAAGGCCCCGATCGTGATCGGGCGGGACCATCTGGACAGCGGCTCCGTCGCCAGCCCCAACCGCGAGACCGAGGCGATGCGCGACGGCTCGGACGCCGTATCCGACTGGCCGCTGCTGAACGCGCTGGTCAACACGGCCTCGGGCGCGACCTGGGTCAGCCTGCACCACGGCGGCGGCGTCGGCATGGGGTTCAGCCAGCATGCGGGCGTGGTGATCCTTGCCGACGGCACGCCCGAGGCGGCGAAGCGGCTGGAGCGGGTGCTGTGGAACGACCCGGCCTCCGGCGTCTGGCGCCACGCCGATGCGGGCTACGACATCGCGCTGGATTGCGCGCGCGACCATGGGCTGCGGCTGCCCGGAATCCTCGGGAACTGAGGCGGAGGGCGGGGGAAACCCCGCCCTACAGCCAGATCGGATTGCTCCACGCCCTTTTCCCCGCCGCGTCGATCACCGAGACGCGGACCCAGGGGGAATTGTTCAGCCGGGCCAGCGGCACCTCGGCCCGGGTCAGCGAGTGGCCGTGCACCGCCTTCGCCCCCGTGCCATGGCCAAGCGCCACCACCGAGACCACGGCGGAGCATTCCACCACCACCTTGCCGCCCTCGATCCGCACATCCCGCAGTTCCGGCCCCTGCGAGGAATAGAAATCGCCGCGTTTCAGCGCATCCAGCAGCGCCCCGGGCTCGTTCCGCTCGGCCTTGACCATGGTCCAGCCGCCGAAATGGTCGGGTTCCGAGAAATGCGCGTCATCGGTGGCGATCAGGGTCAGCCGGCGGCCCTCGGTCAGCAGCAGGTCGGCGATGGCCGCGCCGTCGGGCCGGTCGCAGCCCATGGCGCAGCCGTGGTTGTAGATCTCCACCGCATGAGCGGCCTCGATGGTCCGGGCATCGGCCAGCGTCAGGCCGGACCATTGCGGATGGGCCACGGCGACGAAGGCCCCCGCCGCCACGGCGCGGGCGGCGATCTCGGGCCCGCTTTCCTGCCCCGGCTTCGGGCGGAAGTCCGGGCTGTCGGAGGGAGCGAAATCCGCCGGCAGGCCGACGGCGAGGATATGCCACAGCTCGCCGTTCGCCATCGCGCCGGAATGCAGCTCGGCGCCGAGGATCGTGGTGAAGCCCTCGGTGCGGAAGGGGACGGTGTCGACGATGGGATAGCCGTAGGCGCCGACGAAATGGTCGGTCAGGGCCATGAAGTCGTAACCCTCGGCCCGATAGCGGCGGCAGACCTCCTCGGGCTTCAGCACGCCGTCCGAGCGGGTGGAATGGGTGTGCAGGTTGCCGCGCCAGAAACGGCCGGGGGCGGTGAAGGCGGAATGACGGATCATCGGCGGAACCTTTCCTTTGGCGCGAAGGATTGCCCCGGCGCGGGGCGAAGGGCAAGGGGCCGCTCCCTCGCCAAGTCCGGCGCCGCGTGCTAGGTTGGCACGGACGCAGATATTCAGAGCTGTGCATGATGAAGCATGACGCCCCTGCCCCCGAAAAGGCCGACGACGCCTGTGGCCTGCCCGCCGGGGAGATGATCGCCCAGGCCACCGCCGCCGCGGCCTTCCTCAAGGCGCTGAGCCACGAGGGGCGGCTGATGATCCTCTGCCACCTCTCGGGCGGCGAGAAGACGGTGACCGAGCTGGAACAGCGCCTCGCCTCACGCCAGGCGGCGGTCAGCCAGCAGTTGGCGCGGCTGCGGCTGGAAGGGCTGGTGGCGACGCGGCGCGAGGGCAAGGCGATCTATTACTCGATCCAGGACCCGAAGGTGCTGCGGACGATCAGCCTGGTCTACGACATGTTCTGCAAGGGCGGGGAATAGGGGACGCACGGCTTTCCCCGGTTCATCTGGCGAAGGCCCCCGCCTTCGCCACGCGCTGCCCTTTCAACTGGACCGGCCGGGACCATAAGTCCCGGCCAGCGCCTGACCCGGCGGGCGCTTCTCGCCCGCCGGGTCAGGCGCTGGCCTCTCGTGGTCTTGGATTGACAGGTCTACAGTGGAACCCACACGCGCGGGCGGGGGCGAGGCAATGCCTTGCCTGTTCCCGCCCGGCCCGGATGAAGGGCCCAGCCTACCCCCGCCCGATAAACGGCATGTCGCGCGCCATCACGGTGACGAAGGGGATATTCACGTCCATCGGCAGTTCCGCCATGTGCAGCACCGTCCGCGCCACATGGTCCACGTCCATCACCGGCTCCGCCCGGATCGCGCCGTCCGCCTGCGGCACGCCGCGGGTGAAGGCCTCGGCCATGCCGGTCAGGGCGTTGCCGATGTCGATCTGGCCGCAGGCGATGTCGAAGCGCCGCCCGTCCAGCGCCAGCGTCCGGGTCAGCCCGGTGACGGCGTGTTTCGACATCGTATAGGGCGCCGATCCGGGCCGCGGCGCATGGGCCGAGATCGAGCCGTTGTTGATGATCCGCCCGCCCTGCGGGCTCTGCCGCCGCATCAGGCCGAAGGCGGCGCGGGCACAAAGGAACATGCCGGTGATGTTGGTCCGGCAAAGCTGCAGCCAGTCCTCGACCGGGATCTCGTCGATGGGCGCGGCGGGCAGCGAAATGCCCGCGTTGTTGAACAGCACGTCCAGCCGCCCCCAGCGGTCCTCCACCCGGGCGAAGGCGGCCTCCACCGCGGCGGGATCGCCCACATCGGCGGGCAGGATCAGCGCCTCGTCGCTTTCCGCGGTTTCCACCAGTGCCGCGTCGTTGCGGCCCAGAAGCGCCACCCGCCAGCCTTTGGCGATGAACAGGCGCGCCGTGGCGCGGCCGATCCCGGCGCCTGCGCCGGTGATCAGGATGGTGCGGGACGTATCGGCCATGGGATCACTCCGCGAAGTCGTATTTCATCAGCCAGTAAAGCACGCGCGTCACAGCGCGCGCAGGAACGCCCGAAGCCGAGGCAAGCTGGGCCACGGTGGCCCCCTCCGCGCCTGCACCATCCAGCGCGGCCAATACGGCCCCGGTGCGGTCGCGGTTTTCGAACAGCCGCCTGAGGCTTTCATAGTCGCGCAGGTCCAGCGTCTCTTCCAGCCCGGGCCGGTCGCCGCGCGGGCGGGCGCGGAACCGGCGGTCGTCCGGCGCGCCCTGCACCGTGGGATAGGCGCGGAAGAACACCCCCGGCGCAGGCGCGGGCGGCAGTTGCGCGGGATGAAGCGGCGGCGGCGCGCCCGCCTCCCTTGCTCGCGCCACCATCGCCGCCTGTTCGGCCCACAGCGCCTGCATCTGCGGGATCACCGCCGACCAGTCGTAAAGCGCCCTTGCCCGTGCCTGCCCCGCCCGGCCCATCTTCGCCCGCAACTCCGGGTTCGTCCCCAGCGCCACCAGCGCCGCCGTCAGCCCGGGCACCGAGACCCGGGTCAGCGCGGAAAGCTGGCTGAGATATTGCGCATAGGAATCCGTGCCGCCGAAATGGCGCTCGCCCAGATAGAGGGTCAGGGCGCCGCGCGGCCATTCGGTCGCCACCCGCAGGCCGACCTCCGCCGTCACCGTATCCTTCATCCCGTCCCAGTCCGAGACGATCAGCGGCAGGCCCGCCGCCATCGCCTCGATCGGCGCAAGGCCGAAGGTCTCCTGCACGTTGTCGATGGGGAAAAGGAAGATGTCTGCCCCCGAGAGCGTGGCCTTGCGCACCGACGCATCTGCGCCGTCCAGCAGGTGGAAGCCCACCTCCGGCATCATGCCCTTCGCGCCGTCGACAAAGATCTTGCGGGCACGGTCGTCGGGGAACTGGCCGCAAAGCAGCAGGTGGAAGCGCCTGCCCGCCTCCGCCTGCGCACGGGCCAGCGAAAGGTAAAGCGGCAGCGGGTCGAACTTCTCTTCCGGGGTGAGGCGGGCGATGATGGCGCAGGCCACATCGCCGGGGCCGATCTCCAGCCGCTGGCGCAGCGCCTGTCCGGCGGCTGCGTCGGGGGTGAAATCGCCGGTATTGATGCCCAGCGGGATCACCGGCATCAGCGGCCGCGGCGGAACCTGTCCGCCGAAGCGCCCGGCCAGGAAACGGTCGGTCAGGTCCATCTGCGCCGTCAGCGAATGCAGCACCGCGCGCGAGGTGCAGATCACCGCATCCCACGGCATCTGCGGCGCGGCGCGCAGGTCGAACATGCCCTGCATCGTCGGCTTGGTGGCGGTGGTATGGGTGATTCCGCACAGCGCATAGGCCGCGGCTCCGAAGGGCGCCCGCCGCCAGCATTCGGTCGCGGGAAGCGGGGCGGGATAGCTGACCACATCCACCGGCGCGATCTGTGCCGGGCTGTTCAGCCGCAGGCCGCGGATCGGCTTCGTGACGCCCTCGCGCGCGGCGAAGGCGCGGAAATGCGCCTCGTCGCCCGGGCCATGGGTCAGGCAGAGAAACTCCTCGGCCTGCGCATGGGCGAAGAAGCCGCGCAGGAAGCTTTCCCCCGCGACCCGGCGGCCGTTGATGCCCTTGGACTGCGGGTCGTAGCCGTCGGGCGCATACCAGATCGCGGCATTGGCAGGGCGGGAGGTGGAGGCCGCCGCCCCACCCTCGGGTTCCGCGCGCCCGGCCGCGGCTTCCGTCAACGGTGATGATGTCATGCCCCTGCCCTTTGCCCCATGGCTAGCGGCTTGCGGCAGGGGCGTAAAGGGGGCGTCAGGCCCGGAAACGCTCGTCCACCGGCACCTGCAAGGCGGTGGCCAGCGCGTTGGTCTGCGAGGCCATGGCGATCACCGCCAGCAGTTCCGCATGCATCCCGGGCGTCATGCCCCTGGCCCGGGCGGCGGCGGTATGGGAATGGACGCAATATCCGCAGCCGTTGGCCACCGAAACCGCGACATAGATCAGCTCCTTCACCAGCGGGTCCAGTTCGCCGGGAGCCATGGTCGCCTGTATCCGCTCCCATGTCGCGCGCAGCAGCGCCGGGTCATGGGCCAGCGCGCGCCAGAAGTTGTTGACGTGATCGGTCTGCCGCTTCTCGCGGATGTCGTCGAAAATGGCGAGGGCCTCGGCCCCCGCCTCTTCGTCGCCCAAGAGGGGAAGGGTCGCCATCAGACCACCGCCAGCACCCGGGCAGGCCCGCCGGTGCCGCCCTTGTGCTTCGGCGCGCCGATGAAGACCGTGGCGCCGGTGGCGGGCAACTGGTCCAGGTTCGCCAGGCATTCGATGCCGAAGCGCCCGCCGGGCAGCCAGCTGTTGTGCACGGCGAAATCGGCCGAGTTGCCGGGGTCGAGCGACAGGCTGTCCACGCCGATGCAGGCCACGTCCAGCCCCGCCAGCATGTCGGTCGCGGCCTTCGAGAAACCGGGGAAGGCGAAGTTGCCGTCCGGGGTGTTGCGGAACTCGGGGCTGGCGACCTTGGCGGCCCAGCCGGTGTGCATCGCCACGCAGGCGCCCGCCGGGATCTCGCCATTGGCCGAGACCCAGGCCTCGATATCCGCGGGCTCGACCATGCAATTGGCATCCTCGGCGGCCTTGGCGGCCAGGTCGAGAACGCAGAGCGGGCAGACCAGCCTTTCCGGCGCCAGATCGGCGACCGAGGCGCCGTCGGCGCTGAAATGCAGCGGCGCGTCGATATGGGTGCCGGAATGTTCGTAGATCGTCAGCTTCCACAGCTGATAGCCCGATTCCTCGAACTTCACCGCGGGTTCGTAAAGGATGCCGGGGTTGCCGTCGAAGGTGGGGAAGCTGCCGTCCCAAGCATGGGTCAGGTCGACCACCCTGCCCGGGGATTGCGCCAGCGCGGGCCGGGCGGAGGCCAGGCCGCTGGCCACGGCCGCGGCGGTGGTGGCGGCGGCCCCGGCGAAAAGCGCGCGGCGCGACAGCATGTTGGATTTGACGCTTTCGATCACACAGGCGTTGCACATGGGCGTTCTCCCTGTTGGCGGGCGGCTGGTTGCGCCGCAGGCAGGGTCCCACCGGGCCGCCCTTTCGTCAAGGGAAGGGAGAGGGGCCGGGCGGGAGAAGGCGAGGCGCTGCCTCGCCCCGCCCGTGCGAATGGGTTCCGCTGTAAGCCCGTCAGCCAGAGACCCGGAGAGGCCAGCGCCCGCCGAGGGCGGGTCGGGCGCTGGCCGGGCCTTGAAGGCCCGGCCGGTTCAGCGGAACCCGCAGCACGTGGCGAAGGCACGCGCCTTCGCCAAGGAAACGGACAGGACTCTAATGCACCAGCCGCAGATGCGCACGACTGCGCGGGGCGGACCGCTCGGCCATGGGCAGCGGGTCGAAATCGGCATCCTCCGCCGGGTGGAGCGCGGCGAAGGACAGGCCGGTGCGGATCAGCGCCGGGTCCATCGTGCCCTCGGTCAGCGCCAGCACCTCGGGCCGGGCCAGGTCGGCGCGGTCGCGGCGCATCGCCTGCACCATCCGCATCAGCTGCGCCTCGTCGCCCGTCACCTGCTCGCGGCAGCCCGTGCACATCGGATTGGCATAGTTGAACGCCCGCCGCCGCGCCCGGCGCAACACCTGCAGAAGCGTCAGCCCACCGGCGGCGACCTGCGGCCCCTTCGCCTCGCCCCAGCGTTCGGTGGCGATGGCGAAGGCGGTCTGCCAGGCCTGCGTCTCGGGCCGGGTGAAGGCGGTCAGGAAGTGGCGCAGCACCGCAAGAAGGCCGGTCTCGAACCCGTCCAGCCCCAGAAGGGCCAGCGGCATCGCGTCGTCCGAGGGCGAATGATCGTGGGAATGGGACATGGTGTCGGGCCTTTCCGCCAGGGGGGGGGATCTGGCGGCTGGCTCGATCGCGGCATTCCCTATCAAATCACTCAGGAATGCGCAACAGGGCGCGCAAGCCACGGCAAAATGCCGCGCGAAGGCGGCGGAGAGACGCAAGGATGGCTGTGGCTGGTGCCCCCAGAGGGACTTGAACCCCCGACCCCCTGATTACAAATCAGATGCTCTACCAACTGAGCTATAAGGGCACGGGGGTTCCATAGCGCCGATCCGGCCCTTTGCGCAAGGGTTTGACGCAGGGCTGGCCTCTCAGGCCCGGCCAGCGGAACCCGCAGCGCATAGCGCTGGCGCCAGCCGCCCGCCTACCGCCCCTCGCCCTTCGCCACCACGGCCACCGCCACCAGCCCCACCGCCATCACCAGGAGCGCGGCGGGGGCGGCCTCGGACAGGCGCTCCAGCGAGGCAAGCTCGAACACCCGCGTCGCAAGGGTGTTGTAGTTGAAGGGCCGCAGCAGCAGCGTCGCGGGCAGTTCCTTGACGCAATCCACGAAGACCACCAGCAGCGCCACCAGCACCGAGCGGCGCATCAGCGGCAGGTGGACCGCCGCCAGCGCCCCTCCCGCCGTGCGCCCCAGCGACCGCGCCGCCATCGGCAGCGAGGGCGAGACCCGGCCGAAGGCGCCGTCCACCGCCCCCTGCGCGACGCCGAAGAAGCGTACCAGATAGGCCAGCCCCAGCGCAAAGGCGGTGCCGGTGATCATCAGGCCGGGATCATGGCCGGTCAGCGCCTGGATCCCGTCGGCCAGCCGGTGGTCCAGCGCCGCCAGCGGGAACAAGAGGCCCACCGCCAGCACCGCGCCGGGCGTGGCATAGCCGAGCGTCGTCAGCGGCAGCACCAGCCGCGCGGCACCCCGCCCCGCCAGCCTTATGCCGTAGACCAGGAACACCGCCGCCGCCACCGTGGCCAGCGAGGCCAGCCCCGCCACCGTCAGCGTATTGGCCAGCGCCTTCAGGAGGCCCGGCGCAAGCCACTGGTCCGGCGCGCGGGTGGCATGCCACAGCATCACCGCCACCGGCAGCACGAAACCCGCCAGCACCGGCGCGGCGCAGGCGGCGAAGGCCAGCGCGGCAGAGGGTCCGTGCAGCCGCTGCCGCTCCACCGGCCGCTGCGCCCGCGCCCCGGCATGGAAACGGGCGCCGCGGCGCGAGATCCGCTCCAGCGCCACCAGCAGGAAGATCAGCGTCAGCACCACGCCCGCGATCTGCGCCGCCCCCCCGGCATTGCCGCCGTCCAGCCAGGTGGTGAAGATGCCGGTGGTCAGGGTCTGCACGCCGAAGTGATGCACCGTGCCGTAATCCGCCACCGTCTCCATCAGCGCCAGCGCCACGCCCGCGGCGATGGCGGGGCGGGCCAGCGGCAGGCCGACCCGGCGGAACACCCCGCCCGGCCCCTGCCCCAGCGCGCGCGCCACCTCGAACATCGCGCCCGACTGCTCGGCAAAGGCGGCGCAGGCGAGGATGTAGACATAGGGATAAAGCGCCGCCGACAGCACGAGGATCGCCGCCCAGAGGGACCGGGTCTGCGGGAACCAGTAGTCGCGCGCCGATTGCCAGCCGAAGGCGGCGCGCAGGGCGGATTGCACCGGCCCGGCATAGTCCAGCATGTCGACCAGCGCATAGGCCCCGACATAGGCCGGGATCGCCAGCGGGAAGGCCAGCGCCAGCGAAAGCCACCGGCGGCCGGGGAAATCGTAGACCGCGACCAGCCAGGCCGCCCCCGCCCCGACGGCAGCCGTCAGCACCGCCACCCCCGCCATCAGGATCAGCGTCGTCCGCAGGTAGCGCGGCAGCACGGTCGCGGAAAGATGGGGCCAGATGTTCTCGGTCGGGTGGAAGGCGATCCAGGCCACCGAGACCACCGGCGCCAGCACCAGCGCCGCGATGACAAGGGCGCCGAGGGTCCAGGGATCGGGCCGCGGCAGGCGCCATGTCCCGGTCCTGTGCCGGGGGGCGGGGTCCTGCGAAGGGGGGCTCTGGCTGGGCATATCGGCCCATCCCTAGGCCGGATCGGCAGGGTTCGCAACAGGCGGGCCGGGATTGGCCGGGCCTTTGAGGCCCGGCCGGCTGGGCGGAACCGCCCTGCGCCGGCAAAGGCACCGGCCTTCGCCAACCCCTCCCGTCGAACCCGCGGGACCAATGCGGGCCCGCCCCCCCGATCTTGACAGAAATCCGCTTTTTCTGCCCGCCGACTGCCCATATAGTTGCGCGCAATGGCCCCGCAGGGCCGATACAAGACCGGGCAGTGAACCTTCCATGCGCATCGTCTACCACCTCGGCGCCCATTGCACCGATGAAGAGCGCCTCGTGCGCTGCCTCCTGAAGAACCGCGCCATACTGGCCGGGCAGGGCATCGTCGTCCCCTCGCCCACCCGCTACCGCAAGCTCCTGCGCGACACCGCCGTCCAGTTGCGCGGCGCCGCCGCCACCGTCGAGACCCAGGCGCTGGTCCTCGAACAGATCATGGACGAGGACGCCGCCGACCGGCTGATCCTGTCATGGGACAGCTTCCTTTCCTTCCCGCAATGGGTGCTGCGCGGCACGATGTATGCCTTCGCGGGCGAACGCATCCGCGCCTTCACCCAGATCTTCCCCGGCATCGAGGCCGAGTTCCATCTGGCGATCCGCAACCCCGCCACCTTCCTGCCCGCGCTTTTCGAAAAGCAGAAGGGCAAGAGCCATGCGGAATTCATGGAGAACGCGGATCCGATGTCGCTGCGCTGGTCCGACGTGATCAACCAGATCGTGACGCAGAACCCCGGCGTGCCGCTGGTGATCTGGGCCGACGAGGACACGCCGCTGATCTGGCCCGAGGTGCTGCAATCCGTCGGTGGCCACGCGCCCGACACCGAGCTTGAGGATGCCGACGAGCTTCTGGCCGGGATCATGACGCCCGACGGGCTGGCCCGGATGCGCAACTACCTGACCACCCACCCGCCGCAGAGCGTGGGCCAGCGCCGCCGCATCACCTCGGCCTTCCTCGACAAGTTCTCGCTGCCCGAGCGGGTGGAGATGCAGTTCGAGATGCCCGGCTGGACGCCGGAAATGGTGGATGCGATGACCACCGCCTACCACGAGGACATCGAGCGGATCAGGGCGATCCCGGAGGTGGGTTTCCTCTCGGCGTGACGGGGGCCGGACCCGGCATCCCGCGATGGTTCGGACGGCTCCTTGCGCTGGTGGAACGCCGCGCTATGCTCCGTGCGGGCGGTATTGTTTCCACCCTGTAAACAGTATCACGGTGTTTCATACGCAGGAACGAACCGGTTCTGCGGCCACGTTCGTAGCCGAAGGCTGGTCCGGCGAGCCCGCAAATGGTATCGCCCGGCTCGAGGTAGTCGTAGAGAAAGTGCGGGGCCACTCCGACAAGGTGAACATCATGATCACCAGCTACAGCTGGCGTCTCCCGGACGGTTCATGACCTGCGCCAAGGCCGCAATCCATCGCAAAGCCCCCAATCGGATCAGCGGCGCCGAAAGCAAACCTTCCGGGCGCGCCGCCTTCAAGCAACGCGAGAGCCGGGACGCGGAACACCGCCGCCGTTGACCGCCCCTGCCCGCCGCCCTATCCTCTGCCTGTCTGAAACAGGTTAGGCCCGGGAAGGTTGGCCCGGCCCCCGCCCTTCGCGGGTCCTTCCGTTGGAAGCCAACGGCCCAAGACTATCAAGACCCCCGCGCGGTGCGGGGGCCGATAGAAAGGGTATGACATGAAACCCCGGATCTCCGTCCTGACGCTCGGCGTCGCCGATCTGGAACGATCGCTTTCCTTCTACCGCGACGGGCTCGGCCTGCCCACACAAGGCATCGTCGGGCAAGAGTTCGAGCATGGCGCGGTGGCCTTCTTCGACCTCTCCGGCGGGCTGAAGCTGGCCCTCTGGGCGCAGGCCGACATCGCCCACGATACCGGATTGCCGATGCGGCCGGTCAGTCCGACCGCCCTGACCATCGGGCACAACGTGATGCGGCGGGAAGAGGTTGCCGGGATCATGCAGGCGGCAGTCCGGGCAGGCGCCGAGGTGGTCAAACCGGCGCAGGACACGTTCTGGGGCGGCCATGCGGGCTATTTCCGCGACCCAGACGGGCATCTGTGGGAAATCGTCTGGAACCCGGACCTGCTTCCGCCGGAGGATTGAACGACCGGGAGGGCGCAGGCCCCCCCTCAGTTCATCCCGAGCGCGGCCTTGTACATTTCCAGCACCGCCTCTTCCTCGGCGATCTCCTCGGGCTTGCGCTTGCGCAGCGCGATGACCTTGCGCATCACCTTGGTGTCGTAGCCGCGGCCCTTGGCCTCGGCCATCAGTTCCTTCTGCTGCTCGGCCACGTCCTTCTTCTCGGACTCCAGCTGCTCGAACCGCTCGATGAACTGGCGCAACTCGTCCGCCGTGACGGTGTAGGGATCATTCGCGTCGGCCATGGCGTCCTTCCGGCAATGCTGGGGGCAGAGGCCCGGGTGATAGCCTGCCCCGCCGGGGGTGTTCAAGCCCCGCGTTGGGGCGGCGGCCCGGAGTTGCCGCTTGCGCAGGGGGCCGCGACGGGCTAGCGACGGCAGGGGGGAGCGCAGGGAAGGATCGAAGATGCAGGCCTTGGTCTGGGCGGGTGCCCTTGTGTCGCTGTGCGGGATCGGCGGGCTGGTCTATTGCGTTCTGCGCGCGCTGAAAGCCCGCCGCTCGGGCCTGCCGGACGAGGCGATGCGGGCCGAGTTGCAGCGGGTGGTCGTCGTCAACATGGGCGCGCTGGCGGTCTCGGCGCTCGGGCTGATGCTGGTAGTGCTGGGGATCTTCCTCGGGTAGGCAATACCCACCTCAGGCCGGGCGGGAAAAGGCGATGGCCTTCGCCAAGGCAACCGGACAAGCCCGCCCTACCCCTCCAGATCGGCAAGCCGCCGCCCCTCGGCGATCATCCGGTCGATCAGCGGATGCGGCGACCATAGGCCGGCATCCTCGCCCGCCCAGGCCCGCAGGTCGCGCCGCAGCACCATCAGCCCGCGCCGCGCCGCATGGTGCATCGGCCCGCCCCGCCAGCGCGGGAAGCCGAAGCCCGAGACCAGCACCAGGTCGATGTCGGAAGGCCGCAGCGCCACCCTTGCGTCCAGCAGCCGCAGCCCCTCGTTCGCCATCGCGCCCAGCCAGCGGTGCAGCACCTCCTCCTCGGCCATGGCGCGCATCGGCGCGGGCTCGACCGGATCGGCCAGTTCGGGCAGCGCATGGCCGAATCCGTCCAGCGCCGAGGCCAGCACTCGCCGCGGCACGCCCATCGCCAGCATCCGCGCCAGCGCCGTCCGCCCCGCCGCCGCGACACGGCGGCCAAGGACGGGCATCTTGCCCTCCAGCACCGGCACCAGCCCGATCCTCCGCAGAAACTGCACCGCCACCGCCACCTGCGCCGGGGCGGCGGCCGGGGGCAGCGACAGCTCGGCCAGCCGGGCCGAGGGCGCCAGAGACAGGCCCATCGCCCCCTCGGTCCCGCCCGTCACCAGTTGCGGCGCGGCGGGCATGGCGCGGGACAACCGCGCCAGCGCCTCACCGGCGGCATCATGGATCACCAGATCGCAGACGGGCAGCGCCGCCGGATCGGCCAGCGCCGACAGCCGCGCCCGGTCGGCATCGCGCTGCGCCGCGGCCAGACGGCCGGCCTTCAGCTCCGCCTCCTGCCGCGCGGCGATCCATTGCAGATTGGCCGCCCGCCGCGCCTCGTCCGGATCCGCCCAGGCGACCTTCATCCCCTGCGCCAGCGCCATCAGCGCCAGGGGCGCCATCTGCGGCGCGGCACCGACGAGCCCCAGCCGCGCCACCGCCTTCGGCCGCTCCGCCGCCACGGCAGGGGGCAGCGCCGCCGCCCGCCGCTCGGCCAGGGCAGCGGCGATCAGGCCCCGCGATTCCTCGCTGTCCTCCAGATCCTCCCGCACCACCACCTCCAGCGCCAGGCCGTTCTCGAAGGGCAGGACCAGCGCCGCCTCGACGCAGTCGATGATCCGTGGCGGGGCGGGCAGGATGCCGCGGGCAGCCTCGGCCCGCGCCGCGGCCACGGCTTCCAGCCAGGCGGGCACATCGACCAGCCCCTCCACCCGGTCGCGCACCGGACGCGGCCCCGGCATCGACAAGACCTGCGCCACGGCGGCCTCGACCAGATCGCCCTCGGCCAGCACATCGACCAGCCCGGCGGCCAGCGCCCCGGCCCCCGTCAGCGGCTCGGCGCGCAGCAGCATCCGCAGCGCCTCGGCCGCGCCGACCAGCCGCGGCAGGCGCTGCGTCGCGCCGCCGCCGGGCACAAGGCCCAGGCCCACCTCGGGAAAGACGATACGCGTATCGGCCTGCGCCACCCGGGCATGGGCCGCCAGCGCCAGTTCCGCCCCCGGTCCGATCACCGCGCCCTGCAGCGCCGCCACCACCGGCAGGGGCAAGTCCTCCACCAGCCGGCACAACTCGGCCAGCGAGGGCACGCCGCCGCCCGCATCCACCCCCGCATCCACCGAAGTCGCCGCCGAGAAGTTGCGCCCCGCACCGCACAGGACCACCGCCCGCGCGCCGCGCGCCGGGGCCTCGGCCAGAATCTCCATCAGCCGCGCGCGGACGGCGGGGACAAGCGCATTGCCGGGCGGCCGGTCCAGAGTGACCAGCAGAACCCCGTCGCCCTCGCGCAGATCGGCGCGGACCTCTTCCCCGGCTGACGCCATGCTTGCCCCTGCGGGCGGGGCCGGTCCGTTCCGGCCGCCCTTTTCCCTTGCCGCCAGTAAAAAGCCAAGCAGCGGGGCTTGGCAAGCGCCTCAGGCCACCGCGGCCTCAGACCGGCATGTTGTCGAAATCGGCCTCGACCTCGGCCTCGGTGCGCAGGCCCTGCGGATGCAGGCCGGGGATCATCGCCGACAGCGCCGTCATCTCGGCCAGCAGAAGCGACAGCGCCACCTGCTGCTGCGCCTGCCCTTCGGCCACTTTCGCCGTGATCTCCCGCGCCGCGGCCTCGCGCGCAACCGTCAACCGTTCAGCAGTCGTCGTCATTTCCGGCCTCCTTTCCTCATGTCACCGCCCCTGCCGCACGCCTGCGCCTGCGCAGGCCGGGCAGAAGGGCGTCCAGGGCAGCACGTCCAGCCGCGCCTCGGCGATCTCGTCGCCGCAGCGTGTGCAGGCGCCGTATTCCCCCGCGCCGATCCGCGCCAGCGCCGCCTCGATCATGCGGATCTCGGCCAGACCCGAAAGGCCCGTCGCCTCAAGCACCTCGTCGCCCTCGCGCTCGATCGCCAGTTCTTCCCAATCCTGTTCGTCATGCGAATCAAGCTCGGCCTCGATGGCTTCCAGCCGCGCCTTCAGATCGGCAAGGTGCGCTTCCATCGCGGCCTTGCGTTGGGCGACCGGCATCTTCGGCATGGCAGTCATCGGCAATATCCCCTTCGTCCTGATGTCGAAATCATGGCACGAGGCCGCCCCCTGCCGCCTTGACGCAGGTCAAGCCGCGCCCGGGGTCTTCCGCGGCGCCGGGCCGGCCGCTATGGTCGCGCCACATGCAAGGAACAGGACCCCGCGCCATGGATATCCGCCGGTTGACGCCCGACTACGCCGTCTCGCCCCAGATCGCGGTCGAGGATCTGGCCGCCGTGAAGGCGGCGGGCTTCACCACGGTGATCGACAACCGCCCGGACGGCGAGATCCCGGACGGGTTGCACACGCCGGTGATGCGGGCCGCGGCCGAGGCGCTCGGGCTGCGCTTCATCGCCAATCCGGTGATCGGCGGCGCGCTGACGCTGGAAAACGTGCAGGCGCAGGCCGCGGCGATGGCCGAGGCGCCCGGCCCGGTCTTCGCCTATTGCGCCAGCGGCAACCGCTGCTCCATCGTCTGGGCGCTGGCGCAGGCGGGAAGCCGCCCGGCGGATGAGCTGATCGGCATCCCGGCCCGCTTCGGCTACAACCTCGAACACCTGCGGCCGCAGATCGAGGCTTTGGCCGAGAAGGGTTGACGGCAGGGCAGCCGGGCCGGATCGGCAGCCAGCCCTGTCCGGCGAAGGCCCTCGCCTTCGCCACGTCCCGCAGGTTTCCCCCATCCGGCCAACCCGGCGGGCATTGGCCTCCCAAGGTCTCGGGCTGACAGGTCTACAGCGGAACCCGCCCGCGCGGCCGGGGGCTGCCGTCGTGAATGCGGCTCCGGCCCGGCCCCGGCTTTTCGCCGAAAAGCCGCCCCGCCCTACCCGGTCGCCAGCAGCCCCTCCCCCGGGTCCATCGGCAGGCCGAAGTCCGGCGCGGGGCCGTCACCCTCCGGCAATCCCCCGTCCTCCGCGGCATCGGTCGCCGCGCCTCCGCCCGGCGGCATGCCCGCGCCAGCCTCCTGCACCAGCCGCAGCGCCCGCATCCCCTTGTTCTGGCCCAGCCGCGCCCGCGCCAGCCGCTGGCCGTCCAGCGCCTCCAGCCCGATCCGGTCCAGCGCGGCATCGGGCAAGGGCAGCACCTGATCCGCCTGCAGGGCCATCACCTGATGCAAGGGCAGCACCATCCGCCCGATCACCGCCTGCAACACGCAGCCCGCGCCCATCACCGCCCCCTCCAGCGCCGCCGAGAAGCCGGGGGCCACGCCCTCCTTCTCGGGCCGGGGGCGCAGCAGGGCCGGACGAAGGCCCTTCCCCTCCGCCGGAAGCGCAAGGATCAGCCCGCCCTGCCGCGCACCGCCCTCCAGCACCAGATCCGCCGTCAGGACGCGGTAGGGCTGGTCCTCCAGCAACAGCCCCAAGGGCCGCGGATCTTCCAGGAAAGAGGCGTAGCGGAAGCCCCCGGCCCAGACCAGATCGGCCTCTTCCGCCAGCAGGATATCCAGTTCCTCCATCGCCCGGTCGATGGTCGTGGCGACCATGGCCGCATCGGTGCGGGTCGGGCGGCGGGGCGGCGGCGGGCTGGCGGAGACCCGGCCCGTGGTCTGCATCTCGATCAGCGCCGCCATCACCCCGGCCGACATCGCCATCAGGCCAAGCCCGCCCTCCGGCCCGTCCAGCAGCGCCAGCAGCGCCCGGTCGGGCGGCAGTTCCAGCAGTTCGGCAAGGGACCGGCGGTGCAGCCCCATCGAGGCCACCTCGACCAGAAGCCCCGTGCAATCGCGCGCGGCGCGGGCGAAGGCCAGCCGCCAGCCGTGGTCGGCCCCCGGACTTCCTTCGCCCCCTGCCGGGACGGCACGCGCCATCTTGCGCCGGATGATGTCGTTCATGCGGACCTGCTCCGGGCTGACCACGGGCCGGATCGCGACCCTGCCCCACCCTAGGCCGGCCCCCCTTGCCGAAGGGTTAACCCCGGCCCGGTCATGCCGCCATGCGGTCCAGCCGCAGCGGCACGATCACCCGGAAGGCGGCCCCTCCCTGCCCCGGCAGATAGGCGATGGAGCCGCCGAGATTCGCCACGATCTCGCGGCAGATCGCCAGGCCGAGGCCCGCGCCCTTGGCCCGCGCCTCGTTGGGCAGGCGGGTGAATTTCTCGAAGATCGTCGACTGCGCCTCCTTCGGGATGCCGCGGCCGTTGTCGATCACGTCGACCACCACGCGCCCGCCCCGCATCCGCACGTTGATGCGGATTTCCGGCCATGTCGCGTCGCAATATTTCCGCGCGTTCGAGATCAGGTTGATGAAGACCTGGGTCAGCCGGTCGGCATCGGTGCGGATGAACAGGTTTTCCGCCGCCAGGTCGCGCTGGAAGGTGAAGTTGCGCTCGGGCTTCACCTGCTCGGCCGCCTGGATCGCCCGGTCGATCATCTCGCGCAGGTTGGCCAGCCCCAGCGTCAGGCTGACCTTGCCGTTCTCCAGCACCGACAGGTCAAGCAGGTCGTCCAGAAGCCGGGTCAGCCGCTTGGTCTCCTCGTGGATGATGCGGCCGTTGCGCGCCACCATCTCGGGCGGCAGGTCGCCCTCGGTCAGGATCTCCGAGAACGCCCGGATCGAGGTCATCGGCGTGCGCAGCTCATGGCTGATCTGCGACAGGAAGGCATCCTTCTGCACCGACAGCCGCATCAGCTTCTCGTTGGCCTCGCGCAGCGCGCCCGCCGTGCGGGCCAGTTCCTCGCGCTGCGCCTCAAGCTGTGCCGAATATTCCATCCGCTGCGCGCTTTCGCTGGCCACCGCCATCAGGTCCTCGACCGAGACCGTGGCCCAGCCGACCACCTGGCTGATCATCGCATGCGCCGTTGCCGCCCCGACCGAGCCGGACAGCCGCTGCTCCAGCCCCGACATGAATTCCGGCGTCGGATCGGGGAGCAGGGTCTGGGTCTTGCCCTGCGCCCGCGCCTCGGTCTCGAACAGGGCCTGCGCCTCGTCCTCGCCCAGAAGGCGCTGCGCCATGACCAGAAGCTGCTCCGGCTCTGCCTCGCCCCGGCTCCAGCGGCGCGGGCTGCCGGGCTGGTCGCCGAAGACGTTGACGAAGGCCGCGCCCTGCAACCGCTCCACCGGCCCGGGGAAGGTCAGGACCGAGACGACGAAGAAGGCGGTGCCGTTCAGCATCAGCGACCAGAAGACGGCATGGATCAGCGGGTCCATCCCTTCCACCCCGAACAGCGCCTGCGGCCGCAGCCAGCCTATGCCCGCCGGCCCCTCGGCCAGAAGTGCTGCGGACAGCATGGCGTCGGGCCCGAAAGAGGGCAGGAACAGCGCATAGGCCCAGGTGAAGAAGCCGGTCACCAGCCCCGCCATCGCGCCCGACCGCGTGGCCCCGCGCCAGAAGATGCCGCCGATCATCGCGGGCAGGAACTGCGCCACGCCGACGAAGGCGATCAGGCCGATCGCCGCCAGCGCCCCCGATCCGCCGCTGACATAGTGGTAGCCGTAGCCCATCGCCATCACCGCGGCGATGGAGATGCGGCGCGCGTTCAGCACCAGTCCGCGCAGGTCCCCCGCCATCGCCGCCGAGGGCCGCAGCCGCAGCCAGGCCGGCATGACGATATGGTTCGACACCATGGTCGCCAGCGCGATGGCCTCGACGATCACCATCGAGGTGGCGCTGGAAAACCCGCCAAGGAAGGCCAGCATCGCCAGCGCCCCCTGCCCTTCGGACAGGGGCAGGGTCAGGACGAACATGTCGGGATTGGCGTCCTCGGGCAGCCGCTCCAGCCCCATCACCGCGATGGGAACGATGAACAGGCTCATCGCCAGCAGATAGGCCGGGAAGGCCCAGCTTGCGCGGGCGAGGTGCCCCTCGTCGGCATTCTCCACCACCATCACCTGGAACATCCGCGGCAGGCAGATCACCGCAGCGCCCGACAGGAACAGCAGGCCCGTCCAGCGCCCCGGCTGCATGGTCCAGCCCGACAGCGGCGAGGCGTCGATCCGCTCCAGCATCGGGCCGATGCCGCCCGCCAGCCCCCAGACCACGAAGACGCCCACCGCCAGCAGCGCCACCAGCTTCACCACCGCCTCGACCGCGATGGCGGTGACGATGCCGTGGTGCTGTTCCTTCGCATCAAGGTTGCGGGTGCCGAAGATCACGGTGAAAAGCGCCAGCCCCGCCGCCACCCAGATCGCCGTTCGGCCCGCATCGGGCGGGGTGGCCCCATCCGGCGTGGCGCTGGCGAAGACGCCGAAGGACAGCACCACCGATTGAAGCTGCAACGCGATATAGGGCGTGGCCGCCACCACCGCCATCAGCGTCGCCACCACCCCCAGGCTGTTCGACTTGCCGAAGCGAGACGAGATCAGGTCGGCGATCGAGGTGACGCGGTGCTGCCGCCCGATCCTGACCAGCTTGCGCAACAGCCACCACCAGCCGATGAAGACCAGCGTCGGGCCAAGGTAGATCGTCAGGAACTCCAGCCCCGAACGGGCAGCGTAACCGACCGCGCCATAGAAGGTCCAGGCGGTGCAGTAGATCGACAGCGACAGCGTATAGACCAGCGGCGAGCGCAGCCAGCCCAACTGCCCCAGCCCCGCCCGGCGCTCCACCAGAAAGGCCACCGAGAACAGGAAGATCACATAGGCAAGGCAGGCCAGGACCAGAACGTTGAAGGGCATCGGCTCAGTCTTCCTCTTCCTCGTCCTCGGCGGCCGAAAGGCCGGGGGCGAAGGCGGCGGCGGCCAGCACGAGGATCGCCCAGGCGATGAAGAAATAGACCACGTCGCCGGAAAGCAGCCGCTGCCCCTCACCCGGCGGCGACCAGAGCGCGGGCAGGATGAAGAGGAAGGCGCCGAAGACCGGCAGAAGCCGCGCCGCATCGCGCAGCCGGCGGCGGCGGTAGGGGATGCGGGCAAGGAACATCGGGCGGCGCGGGCGCTTCATGCCGCGCCCGCCTCGCCTTTGGCAAGCGCCCGCACCTCGGCCAGGATGTCGGCATTGGCGAAGGGCTTGGCCAGGAAGCGGTCGGCGCCCGCCCGTTCCGCCGCCTCTCGGTCGCGCGGCTGGCCCTTGGCGGTCAGCATCAGCACCGGCAGATGCGCGGTGGCGGGCCGGGCCCGCAGTTCGGCCAGGATTTCAAGGCCGGAAGCGCCGGGCAGCATGTGGTCGAGGATCACCACATCCGGCATCAGTTCGGCCGCGCGGCTGGCCGCGCCCTTGCCTTCCGCCAGATGGACGACCTGCCAGCCGTCGCGCGACAGGATGAAGCGGATCGCCTCGGCGATGTTCTCCTCATCCTCGATGAGAAGCACCTGCTTGCCCATCCTGCGCTGTTCCCTCCCCGGCCCTTTTCCCGGGCCGCTCGGCGCCCACTATCCGACGATCCGGTGCGACTGTCAAAACCGCGATGCGGGGCCTACACCCCTTCCCGCGTGATCGTCGGCTCCCGCCGCGCCGGGCAGTCCGGGCGCGGGCAGATCCGGCAGGTCGATCCGATCCCCAGCACCCCCGGCTGCACCGGCCCCGGATCGGGCAGGATCAGCATAGCCGCCTCGCGCAGTTCCGGCCCGGCGAAACCGCCCGCCAGCCGCGGCTGGCAGAAGGCCAGCGCCGTGAAGCGCGCGCCCGAAGGCCCCGGCGTCTGCACCTGCGCCCTGACCGGCTGCATCGGCCGCCCGAGCGCGGCATAAAGCGGCCAGAGCGGACAGGCCGCGCCGAAGCGGGGCAGCGGGAACCCGAGGCAGGGCTTGCGGAAGGTCAGCGTGCCCGAGGCATCGCAGGAGACGAACCCCGCCTCCGCCCCCGGCATCAGCGCCATCCGCCGCATCGCCCGGATCACATCGGTGCCGAAATGCGCCGCCAGCCGCGCCGGGTCCGGCCCCTCCTTCAGCGCCGCGGCGAAGGGGGCAAGCGGCAGCGCCGCCGCATCCGCCGCCGCCTGCGCCAGATGCGCCCGCGCCAGTTCCCGCGCGGCGGAAGAGGCCAGCCCCGCGACGCCCTCCTCCAGCGCCGCCAGCCCCGCCGGATCGCCGGTCTCCAGCGCCGTCAGATGCCAGCCCTGCGCGGCCAGCCAGTCCTCCACCTCTTCCTGCGGCGCGGCAAGGCCCTGCTCGCGCGCGGCCCCCGTGCCGCCGGTGCCGTCGAGATAGGCCACCAGCGCCTCGGCCCCGCCCGCCAGCCGCTCGCTGTCCAGATGCAGGTTGCGGTGGAAGCGGGCTTGCAACCCCGGGTCCAGATCTCCGGTCTCGGCCAGGATCTCCGCCGTGGCCCGCACCGAGGTCAGCGCCGACAACAATTCATGCAGCGCCGCCGACAGGTGCGGATCATGCGTCATCCGGTCGTTCAGCGCCTCGACCGCGCGCTCAAGCTGCCCCGCCCGCGCCTGAAGCCCCGCCGTCACCGCCGCCCAGCCGGGGAAGCGCCCGGCGAAATCCTCCAGCCGGTCCAGTTCCGCCGCCGCCCCCGGCAGGCCCGCGGCGGCGGCGCGCAGGTCCTCGGCCAGCGCCTGCCCGGCGCCCCCGGCCAAAGCCTCGGCCTCCAGCCCCAGCGCCGCGGCCAGCCGCGCCAGCACCTCCGGCGTCACCTTGCGCCGGTTGTGCTCGATCAGGTTGAGGTAAGAGGGCGAAATCCCCGCCTGCCGCGACAGATCCGCCTGCCGCAGCCCCAGCGCCAGCCGCCGCTCGCGCAGCCGGGTGCCGGTCAATGCCGTGATCGCCATGCCGCCCTCCCTGCCCGCGGATGTAAATTTACATCGACTTTACAAAAGGCGCGCGGCAAAGCAATCGCGGCGGACAGGGCCTTTTGCCGCAAGCGCCGCAAGCCGGGGGCGCTTCGCCCCCCGGACCCCCAGAGGATATTTATGAACAGATGAAACGCTGAAGGCGTCTTGCTGATTTCACCTGTTCGAAAATATCCCCGCCGGAGGCACGCCCGAGCCGGTTGCGCGCTTGCGCGCAGAGGCGAGACGAAAGGCTTGCGGCGAAGCCGCTCAATTTCCCGCCGCCTCCAGCGAGGGAAAGCGGTGGCCGTAGAAATTGATCGCCCGCAGCGCGCAATCCTGCACCGCCAGATGCAGATGCGCCTGTTCGTTCACCCCCGGCGCATTGCTGTCGCGCGCCAGCGCCTCGCGGCCATGGCCAAGCGCCGATCCGGCCCGGGCGCGCCAGAAGGCGATCTGCTCGTCGAGATGAAGCTCCATCCCCTGCCGGCCGGTCCCCCGCGTGATCTCGCGGATGCGTTCCGAGACGGCAAGGCAATAGGCCGCCTCCTCCTGCGGCCCCGGCATGGCGAAGAGGAACCGCGGCGGGCCGCCCTGCCCCTCGCGCCAGACCAGCCCTGTCAGCCCCGCCAGCCCGAGCACCGCCAGCATCCATCCGATCAGCCTCACCCGCGCCCCCTTGCCTGCCACCGGCAGCAAAGCAGCCAAAGGTTAAGAAACCGCATGGAAAAGGCGGGCGAAGGTCTCCCCCGCCCGCCCCCGTCAAGATCCCGCCGGATTACTCCGCCAGCGCCTTGTCGGTGATCTCATGCGTCCAGGCCTTGCCTTCCGGCGCCTTGGTGATCGCCGGGTTCTCGGGCGAGACCGCCGCCAGCAGCGAGGCCACCGTCGCGTCGAAATCCGCCGGGTCCAGCGCGCCGTTGCCGCCCGCGGTCAGCTTGGCCACCTCGGACATCATGTATTGCTGGTGGGCCAGCGACTGCGCCCCCGATTCGTCGTTGTCGATGACGATCTGCGCGGCCTCACCGGCATTCGCCTCGGCATATTTCCAGCCCTTCATCGAGGCGCGGACGAATTTCGCCATGGTCTCGGCGAAGGCCGGATCGTCGAGCCGGTCCTCCATGACGTAAAGCCCGTCCTCAAGCACCACCACGCCCTCGTCGCGGTAGTTGAAGGTCACAAGCTGGTCAGGCGTGATCCCGGCATCCAGCACCTGGCCGTATTCGTTGTAGGTCATCACCGAGATGCAGGCCGCCTGCTTCTGCAACAGCGCATCGACGTTGAAGGCCTGCTTCAGCACGGTCACCCCGCCCTCGCCGCCATCGGTGGCAAGGCCCAGCTTGGCCATCCAGGCGTAGAACGGATATTCGTTGCCGAAGAACCAGACGCCCAGGGTCTTGCCGGGGAAGTCGGCGGTGGTCTCGACGCCCATCTCCTTCAGGCAGGTGAACTCAAGCCCGCCGTTCTTGAACGGCTGCGCGATGTTCACCAGCGGCACGCCGCGTTCGCGGGCGGCCAGCGCCGCGGGCATCCAGGTGGTGATGACATCGGCCTGGCCCGAGGCGATCACCTGTTCCGGCGCGATATCCGGCCCGCCCGGCTTGATGGTGACGTTCAGCCCCTCTTCCTCGTAGAAGCCCTTGTCCTTGGCGACGTAATAGCCGGCGAATTGCGCCTGGGTCACCCATTTCAGTTGCAGGGTCACGTCCTCGGCGCCGGCGGAACCCGCCATCAGCGCCATCACTCCGGCCGTCAGGATCCTCTTCATCGTCTCACCTCCATGTTGCCGCCCGGATGGTTCGTCCTCCGGGTCAGGGTTTCAGTTCCTTTGCGAAGGATGCCAGAAGGTCACCGCCTTCTCCATCAGCGCGATCAGCCCGTAGAAGGCCGATCCCGCCAGCGCCGCCACCGCGATCTCGGCCCAGACCAGCTCGATGTTCAGCACACCCACGGCGGTCGAGATGCGGAAGCCCATGCCCACCACCGGGCTGCCGAAATATTCCGCCACGATGGCGCCGATCAGCGCCAGAGAGGCCGCGATCTTCAGTCCGTTGAAGATGAAGGGCATCGCCGCGGGCAGCCGCAGCTTCCACAAGCTTTGCCAGTAGCTGGCGCCCCAGGTCGCCATCAGGTCGCGCTGCATCCTTTCGCTGGCGGCAAGCCCGGCCACCACGTTGATCAGCATCGGGAAGAACACCATCGCCACCACCACCGCCGCCTTCGACTGCCAGCCGAAGCCGAACCACATCACCAGGATCGGCGCCATGCCGACGATGGGCAAGGCGGCGACGAAATTGCCCACCGGCAGAAGCCCCTCGCGCAGGAAGGGCACCCGGTCGGCGATGACGGCGGTGACGAAGGCGGCAGCGGTGCCGATCACGAAGCCCGACAGCGCGCCCTTCACCACCGTCTGCACGAAATCGGCCCAGAGGATCGGCAGAGACACCGCAATCTTCGACGCAATCGCAGTCGGGGCAGGCAGGATCACGGGCGACAAGTCGTTGGCCCGTACGATCCCCTCCCAAAGGACCAGAACTGCGACCCCGAACAGAACCGGAATGCCCAAGCGCGAAGCCCGGCCTCCGACCCGCGCCAGCCTGACATTCGTCAGCCAAAGGACGAGCCAGACGGTGACGGCAGCAATCAGCCATTCGGGGTTGGCGGGGGCGAAAATGAGGAACAGCCAGTTCATCCCACCACCCCCATCCGGCGGTTCGCCAGCCGCTCCACCAGCCCGACGGCAAGGATCAGGATGCCTGCAAGGATGGCACTGGCGAACAGCGCGGCCCAGGTGATCAGCGGCTCGCCATACTGGCTGCCCAGCAGCATCCTTGCGCCCAGCCCCTCCACCGCGCCGGTGGGCAGTTCGCCGACGATGGTGCCGACCAGCGCAGCCGCCACCGCCACCTTCAAGGAGGCGAAGAAATAGGGCATCGAGGCGGGAAGCCGCAGCTTCCAGAAGGTCTGCCCCTCGCTCGCCCCCCATGTCTTCAGCAGGTCAAGCTGCATCTGGTCGGGCGCGCGCAGGCCCTTGACCATGCTGACCAGCACCGGGAAGAACGACAGATAACTGGCGATGATCGCCTTCGGCACCTCGCGCCCCTGTATGCCAAGCTGGTTGGTCATCACCAGGATCATCGGGGCGATGGCGACGATGGGGATGGTCTGGCTGATGATCGCCCAGGGCATCACGCTCATGTCCATCACCCGGAACCGCACGATGGCCATGGCAAGGCCCACGCCCAGCACGATCCCCAGTGCAAAGCCCGCCATGGTGCCGCGGAAGGTGACGAAGCCATGGTAGACAAGGGACCGTTTCGAGGTGATCGCCTGTCCCGCCAGCCCCTCCCACAGCCTTGCGGCCACCTGATGCGGCGGCGGCAGCAGCGGCCGGTCCTGCGCCATGGTCTGCGGGATCACCTCCATCAGCGTGGGGCTTTCCCCCGCCCGCGCCGCCTGATCATAGACCCAGGTCGAGTTCATCCAGACCGAGGCGGCATACCAGAGCACGACCAGCGCGGCGAGGACGGTCAGGACGGGGGCGGCGCGTTTCATCCCGCCCTCCCCGTCGGCCAGACGATCATCGCCACCGCCGCCGTTCCCAGCGCGATGCCGCCCCATTGCAGGCCGGTCGGACGCTCGGCGAAGAAGACCACGGCGACCAGCGTCGCCAGCGCCAGTTGCAGCACCGCCGAGACCGAGATCGCCACCGCCATGCCGCTGTCGCGCATCACCCGGACCATGACGAGGTTGCCGAGGGCGTAAAGCGCCAGCGAGGTCAGGATCATCCAGACCTGCCCCTGCATCGCATAGCTGCGCAGGGCCGAGGCCGCGGCAAGGAAGATGCCGGTCGCAAGCCCCAGCGAGAGCATGGCGGTCCCGCTCATCCCCGGCCCCTTTCCGGCGCGACCGCCTTCATGCCATATCTCATCCCGTCCCCTCTCCGCGCCGCTTCGTCCGGCGCTTGCGGGCGGGCGGGGCCTCCGCCGCCTGCCGCTCCAGCGCCGCGGTCCGCTCGGCCTCCGGCATCGCCCGCCATTCCCGCGCCGCCCGCAGCCCGTCGCGCAGGTCCAGCACCAGCACGACCAGCCCCGGCGGATAAAGCAGCACCAGCAGCCCCAGCCACATCAGGCTGCCGATCATGTCGCCCTCGGCCCGCAGCGACAGCGCGTCCCCCACCGCCCAATAGGCGGCCAAGATCAGCGCCAGCCCGCCCGCCACCAGCAGCGGCACGCCCAGCGCCCATTTCAGGAACTCGGCCCAGCATTGCCCCGCCGTGGGCGGCGGAAGCTTCGGTGCGGGGGGTGGTTTGCGCGCCATGCCCCCTCCGCCTCATCGCCCGCCCCCGGCCGCGTCACGCCGGGCGCGATGCCGCACCTGCATTGCCAGACGGATGCCAGACGTTTGCCAGACGGATTCCAGCCCCTGCGGCGGGCATGTTCCACCCGGTTTCCGCTGCACCCGCTCAATCATCGGAATGCCCCGCGCGCAGCCCCTCGCGGACGCGGTGGGAAATCTCGATGAACTCCCGGCTGTCGCGGATATCCAGCGGCCTTTCCCTCGGCAGCGGGCTGTCGATCACATCGGTGATCCGGCCCGGACGAGGCGACATGACGACGATCTTTGTGGACAGATAGACCGCCTCCGGGATGGAATGCGTAACGAATCCAATGGTTTTCCCGGTGCGCGCCCAAAGCTTCAGCACTTCCTCGTTCAGCCGGTCGCGGACGATCTCGTCCAGCGCGCCGAAGGGTTCGTCCATCAACAGGATGTCGGCATCGAAGGCCAGCGCCCGGGCGATGCAGGCCCGCTGCTGCATCCCGCCCGAGAGTTGCCAGGGAAACTTGCGCCCGAAGCCTTTCAGCTCCACCAACTCCAGCACCCGCTCCACCCGCGCATCCTGTTCCCTGCGGTCGAAGCCCATGATTTCCAAGGGTAATTTTATGTTCCCGGCAATCGTCCGCCAGGGATACAACCCCGCCGCCTGGAACACATAGCCATAGGCCCGTTTCCGCCGCGCCTCATCCGGCGTCATGCCGTTGACGGTCAGCGTGCCGCCCGTAGGGCGCTCCAATGCCGCAATGCAACGCAGGAAAGTCGTTTTTCCACAACCACTTGGCCCGATGAAACTGACGAACTCCCCCTTCCCCACGGTCAGGTTCACATCCTTCAGGGCATGCACCGGCCCGTCCGCCGTCTGGAACACGAGGTCCAGACCCTTGGCCTCGATGACCGGCTGGCTGAGAGTGTCCTTCACGCCGGATAACCTTTCCTGTTGCCCCGCAAGATCATTGTAACGGCGAACAAGTCACACCCCCGTCGCCGGAATACCCGTCCGCACCACCGGCCGCGGCGCCGTCAGA
>CAYLSD010000015.1:0-13003 GCA_964386345.1 uncultured Fuscovulum sp. | reverse complement strand
TCACACCCCCGTCGCCGGAATACCCGTCCGCACCACCGGCCGCGGCGCCGTCAGATCCTTCCAGGCCGAAAGTGCGCGGTTCACCGCCGGACGCGGCTCGCGCGCGACGAATTTCCCGTGGCCCTCCTGCGTCTGCACCTTGCCGTCGTTCACCGCCACCATGCCCCGCGTCAGGGTGAACCGCGGCAGGCCCTTGACCTTCTGCCCCTCGAAGACGTTGTAGTCGATGGCCGATTGCTGGCTGCCCGCGGTGATGGTCTTCTCCTTCTCCGGGTCCCAGACCACCAGATCGGCATCCGCCCCCACCAGCACCGCGCCTTTCTTCGGGTAGCAGTTCAGGATCTTGGCGATATTGGTCGAGGTCACCGCGACGAATTCGTTCGGCGTCAGCCGCCCGGTGCCCACGCCATGGGTCCAGAGCATCGGCATCCGGTCCTCAAGGCCCCCGGTTCCATTGGGGATTTTCGAGAAATCGCCGACGCCGAAGCGTTTCTGCGCCGTGGTGAAGGCGCAATGGTCGGTTGCCACCACCGAAAGGCTGCCCGACTGCAACCCGGCCCAGAGAGAGTCCTGATGCTTCCTGTTGCGGAACGGCGGCGACATCACGCGGCGCGCGGCATGGTCCCAGTCGGGGTGGAAATATTCGCTTTCGTCCAGCGTCAGGTGCTGGATCAGCGGCTCACCCCAGACCCTTTTGCCCTGCTGCCGGGCGCGCCGGATCGCCTCATGGCTTTCCTCGCAGGAGGTATGCACGACATAGAGCGGCACCCCGGCCATGTCGGCGATCATGATGGCGCGGTTGGTTGCCTCGCCCTCCACCTGCGGCGGGCGGGAATAGGCATGGGCCTCCGGCCCGGTGTTGCCCTCGGCCAGAAGCTTCGCCGTCAGTTCCGCCACCACGTCGCCGTTCTCGGCATGGACCATGGCAAGGCCGCCGAGTTCGCCGATCCGGCGGAAGCTGGCGAACAACTCGTCGTCGTTCACCATCAGCGCGCCCTTGTAGGCCATGAAATGCTTGAAGCTGGTCATGCCGGCCTTGATGCTGTCGGCGATGCCGTCCCAGACCTTCTCTCCCCACCATGTCACCGCCATGTGGTAGGAATAGTCGCAATTCGCCCGGGTCGACTTGTTGTGCCACATCTGCGCGGCATCCATCAGCCCCTGTCCCTGCCCCGGCAGCACGAAATCCACCACCATCGTGGTGCCCCCGGCCAGCGCCGCCCGCGTGCCGCTTTCGAAATCGTCGGTGGAATAGGTGCCCATGAAGGGCATCTCCAGATGGGTATGCGGGTCGATGCCCCCGGGCATGATGTAGCAGCCGGTGGCATCCAGCACCGTGTCGCCCTTCAGCCCCGGCCCGATGGCGGTGATGACGCCGCCCTCGACCAGAACGTCGGCCTCATAGGAAAGGTCCGCCGTGACGACCGTTCCGCCCTTGATCACCGTAGAAGCCATCATATCGCTCCCTGATTTCATCTGTTCAAAAATATCCCGGGGTCCGGGGCAGCGCCCCGGGGGCCGGCCTCAGGAAACGACTTCCGCCACTTCGAGCACCGCATGCAGCAGCACATCCGTCCCCGCCGCCGCCCATTCCGGGGAAATCTCCTCGGCTTCGTTGTGGGAAAGCCCATCCACGCAGGGGCACATCACCATCACCGTCGGCGCCACCCGGTTGATCCAGCAGGCGTCGTGCCCGGCGCCGGAGACGATGTCCATGTGGGAATAGCCCAGCTTTTCAGCGGATTGCCGGACGACCTTCACAAGGCCGGGGTCGAAGGTGACGGGGTCGAAATGCCCGACCTCCTCGATCCCGCAGCCCAGCCCCAGTTCGGCCGCCACCGCATGGGCGGCCCGGATCACCTCGGCCTTCATCGCATCCAGCTTGGCCTGCTCGGGGGACCGGATGTCCACGGTGAACACCACCTTGCCCGGGATGACGTTGCGCGAGTTCGGAGAGACCTTCACCTGCCCGACCGCGCCCACCGCATTCGGCTGGTGGCTCATGGCGATCTGGTGCACCCGCTCGGTGATCCGCGCCATGCCGAGGCCCGCGTTCACCCGCATATTCATCGGCGTCGATCCGGTATGCGCCTCCTTCCCGGTCAGGGTGATCTCCAGCCACCACAGGCCCTGCCCGTGCGTCACCACGCCGATGGTCCTGCCTTCGGCCTCAAGGATCGGGCCCTGCTCGATGTGCAGTTCCAGCATGGCGTGCATCTTGCGGGCGCCGACCTTCTCGTCGCCGACCCAGCCGATCCGCGCCAGTTCCTCGCCGAAGACCTTGCCGTCCGGATCGGTCCGCCCCTTGGCGTAGTCCTCGGTATGGATGCCCGCGAAGACCCCGCTTGCCAGCATGGCGGGCGCGAACCGCGCGCCTTCCTCGTTGGTCCAGTTGGTCACCACGATCGGGCGCCGCGTCCGCAGCCCCATGTCGTTCATCGTGCGCACCGCCTCCAGCGCGCCCAGAACCCCCAGCACGCCGTCGTATTTCCCGCCCGTCGGCTGGGTGTCGAGGTGGCTGCCCATGTAGACCGGCAGGGCGTCCGGGTCCTCGCCCGGCCGCGTGGCGAACATGTTGCCCATGCTGTCGACACCCATGGCCATACCCGCGGCCCTGCACCATCCCGCGAAGAGATGCCGCGCCTCGCCATCGGCATCGGTCAGGGTCTGGCGGTTGCAGCCCCCCGCCACGCCGGGACCGATCTTGGCCATCTCCATCAGGCTGTCCCACAGCCGTTCGGGATTGATCCGCAGGTTCTCTCCGGGTGCTGGCATCAGCTTGCTCTCCCTATCGTTCCGGGCATCTTGCGCGCCCTTCGGTCCGGTGTCCGACATGCCTTGCGGCGAATCCTTTCCTGACCGTATGGTCAAGGGATACGCGACCACAACCTGACCATCCGGTCAACACATTCCCGCGCCCCCATGGACGATGCCGCAGAAATTCCGCGCTCTAAGGCCTCTCGCCGCACCGATATCCGGCGCGAGAACGAGAGGGTGATCCTTGAGGCCGCCGAAAAGGTCTTTGCCGAGGCAGGCTTCGGCGGCGCCACCATGCAGTTGATCGCCGACATGGCCGGACTGCCCAAGGCCAACCTGCATTACTATTTCGCCACCAAGGAAGACCTCTACCGCCGCGTGGTCGGCAACATCTTCGACATCTGGCTTCACGCCGCCGACAGCTTCGACACCGCCGCCGACCCTGGGACCGGCATCGGCGCCTATATCGAGGCGAAGATGCGGATCAGCCGCGACCATCCCTTCGGATCGAAGGTCTGGGCGTCGGAGGTGATGCATGGCGCGCCGGTGATCCAGGATTATCTGGAAGGCACCTTGCGCGACTGGACCGAGGGGCGGGTGAAGGCGATCCAGCGCTGGATCGACGAGGGGCGGATGGCGCCCATCGACCCGCGGCACCTGCTTTACATGATCTGGGCCACCACCCAGCATTACGCCGATTTCGGCCACCAGATCGAGACGCTGAACGGCGGACGCTCCTTCAACGACCGGCAGTGGAAGGCCGCCACCGAAAGCGTGAAGGCGATCATCCTGCGCGGCATCGGCGTGACCGGCCCTGACTGATTTTCGCAGAAAATCAGGCCATTCACCGATTTTCGTCGAAAACCGGATCAGTTTTGCCATTATATCGGGAACCATCAGAGCCAGAACAAGGATCGCCGATGACAGACACCCCCACCCTTGCCGACCTGGCCGAAGAAGCCCGCCGCCTGACCTTCCCCCGCTTTGCCGAGGATACCGCGCTGGCGCTCGGTCTGAAACTGGTGGAACTGGCGCAGGCAGAGGATCTGCCGGTGGTGATCGACATCAAGACCCCCGACCGCTGCCTGTTCCACGCCGCCCTTCCCGGCTCCGCCCCGATGAACGGCCTCTGGGCCGCCCGCAAATCGGCCACCGCGCTGATGTTCCAGGAGGCCTCGCTGCAGATCGGCATCCGCCACCGCAAGCGGGGCGAGACGCTGGCCAAGCACGGCCTGCCGGCCGAACGCTACGCCGACCATGGCGGCGCGGTGCCGATCCGGGTCGAGGGGGTGGGCGTGGTCGCCTGCGTCACCGTCTCCGGCCTGCCGCAGGTCGAGGACCACCGCCTTGCCGTCCGCGCCATCGAGGCGATTCTGGCCAGGTTCTGAGCCGCCCCCGCTATCGCCCGCGACGGCAAGTCGAAGACGAAGCAGAGGTCTGCGCCCCCGCAAAGCCTTGAATCCGGGCGGCAATGCGTGAAGGATGGGCATCCCGGAAACAGGGGGCCAGATGACAGCACAGCGCAGCCGTATCCAGCGGAAGAACCGCGAGACCATCCTCGACGCCGCGCTCGAGGTGTTTTCCGCCCATGGCTTCCGCGGCGCCACGCTGGACCAGATCGCCGAGGTGGCGGGGCTGTCCAAGCCGAACCTGCTTTACTATTTCCCCTCGAAGGAAGCCATCCACAGCGCGCTTCTGACCGGGCTTCTGGACACATGGCTCGACCCGCTGAAGACCATGGACCCGGGGGGCGAGCCGGTGGCCGAGGTGCTGGCCTATGTCCGCCGCAAGCTGGACCTCGCCCGGGACTATCCCCGCGAAAGCCGCCTTTTCGCCGGTGAGATCATCCAGGGCGCGCCGCGTCTGGCGGGGGTGATCGAGACCGATCTGCGGGCGCTGGTCGAGGAAAAGGCCGCGGTGCTGCGCGCCTGGATGGACGAAGGCCGCATCGCCCGGGTCGATCCGGTCCACCTGATCTTTTCCATCTGGGCGCTGACCCAGCATTACGCCGATTTCGACGCCCAGGTCCGGCTGGTGCTCGGCCCCGGCCACGACCCCTTTGCCGAGGCCGGAAGTTTCCTCGACACCCTGTTCCGCCGCCTGCTGGAGCCGCGCCGGGATCCGTAGGATACGGATCGAATGCCACGGGCTTTGCGGGGGAAAGGACCCGGGCTTTCTGCTATGCTCCGGCCTGTGGGGCAATTTGACTGGGGTGACGGATATGGGACCTGTCTCAGCCGTCCGGCCGTCGGTGCAGACGCCGGGAATACCGCCGTCCACGGCCGGCATGGAAACGGGCGGCGCGGCCGCCACGCAAGGCGCCCGCGTGGAACGTGCGGCGGCAGCGGAATTGCAGCGGGCCGTGGCTCCGGCCGCCGGCACATCGCGCAGCGATGCGGCGCGGGACCGGCCGGTCACGGACCACGGCTTCGCGGTGGAAAGCGCACGCGCACGTGCCATGGCGGCGCAGAGGGCCTATGAAATGGCCTCGCTGGTGGCGGGGCTGAACCCGCTGAACGATCCGGTGGCGTGACGGGCCGCCTGCCGCGGGCGGAAAGGCGGCAAGCGGAGATCCGAGGGGCTGGCCAATGGCATCACTCCCTCGGCGAAGATTATCCTTCGCCTATTCCGCCGCCTGCGCCATCGGGTTGTTCGGATGCGTCGTCCAGTCGGCGAAATCGCCGACCTTGCGGCCGGTCCTCGGGTCCATGACGCCCTTCTGCATCGGCACCATGGTGATGCAGTCCTCCACCGGGCAGACGTTGACGCAAAGGTTGCAGGCCACGCATTCCTCGTCCTTCACCGTGAACACCCGCTCGGGCGACATGACGATGGCCTGGTGGCTGGTGTCCTCGCAGGCGGCATAGCAGCGGCCGCATTTGATGCAATCGTCCTGGTTGATATGCGCCTTCGTCACATAGTTCAGGTTCAGGTGCTGCCATTCGACGAAGTTCGGCACCGCCCGGCCCACCAGGTCCGACAGCGCCATGCCCTTCTCGTCCAGGTATTCCGACAGGCCGGAGATCATCTCCTGCACCACCTTGAAGCCATAGGTCATGGCGGCGGTGCAGACCTGCACGTTGCCCGCCCCCATCGCCATGAACTCCGCCGCGTCGCGCCAGGTGGTCACCCCACCGATGCCGCTGATCGGCAGGCCCCGCGTCTCTTCATGCCGGGCGATCTCGCCCACCATGTTCAGCGCGATGGGCTTCACCGCCGGGCCGCAATAGCCGCCGTGGCTGCCCTTGCCGTCGATCATCGGGAAGGGCGAGAAATTATCCAGATCGACATTGGTGATCGACTTGATGGTGTTGATCAGGGAAACCGCGTCTGCCCCGCCCCGGTTGGCCGCCATGGCGGGCGGCAGGATCGAGGTGACGTTGGGCGTCAGCTTCACGATGCAGGGCATCCGGGAATATTGCTTCACCCAGCGGGTGACCATCTCGATATATTCCGGCACCTGCCCCACAGCCGAGCCCATGCCGCGTTCGGCCATGCCGTGCGGGCAACCGAAGTTCAGCTCCACGCCGTCGGCCTCGGTATCCTCGATGGCCTTGAGGATGGCTTTCCAGTAATCCTCCTCGCAGGGGACCATCAGGCTGATCACCAGAGCCCGGTCCTTCCACTTGCGCTTGACCTCCTTGATCTCGCGCAGGTTCACCTCCAGCGGGCGGTCGGTGATCAGCTCGATGTTGTTCAGCCCCAGAAGGCGGCGGTCCGCCCCCCAGATCGCGCCGTAGCGGGGGCCGGAGACGTTGACGATGGGCGGACCTTCGGCGCCCAGCGTCTTCCACACCACGCCGCCCCATCCGGCCTCGAAGGCGCGCTCGACATTGTATTGCTTGTCCGTCGGCGGGGCCGAGGCCAGCCAGAACGGATTGGGGGATTTGATGCCGATGAAATTGGAGGTGAGGTCAGCCATCACGGGCCTCCTTGCGACAAGCTGGGAGAAGGGATGTAAAGCGGGGTTCACCCCGCCTGCGGACGTTCAGGCGAATTGCGACCAGAGCCAGCCGAGGATGTCGCCACCGAACTGGCCGAGTTTCGGGATCAGGAAAGCCCATGAGGCGCAGCCGAGCAGGTTCCAGAACATGAACCGCCGCAGCCGCATGTCCGTCATGCCCGCCAGCAGGAAGACCACCGGACGCAGCACGGTCAGGAAATGCCCGATCAGCACCGTCGCGGGCCCGTATTTCACAAAGGCGGCGCGGGCCTTTTCCACCATCTCGGGATGGTTGGACAGCGGCTTCATCCCCAGCACGGCGCGGCCGTAGTGCCGCCCCAGCCAGTAGCTGAAGGTCGAGCCGATCAGCGCGCCCGCGGCGGCCCCGGCCCAGAGCGGCCAGAAGGACACCGCCCCGGTCGAGGCCATCGCGCCCACGGCCACGAGGACGGCGGTCGAGGGGATCAGGATCGACAGGAAGGCCGTGGTCTCGGCGGCGGCGAAGACCAGCATGATCAAGGGCAGCCAGGCCTGGTTCCGCTCGATCCAGCCGATGAAGAATTGCGCTATCGCGTCCATGCCACTTCCTTGCCCCAGTCCGGTTTGGCGTGGGAAGCCCTTGGAGGCAAGGAGAAATCGCGCCCATCAGGCGGCTGCCAGATGGGCGTGGATCGCCTCGGCGGCGTCCCGGCCCTCGGCGACGGCGGTGACGGTCAGGTCCTCGCCGCCCAGCCGGCAATCGCCGCCTGCCCAGACCTTCGCCGGGGTCGCGGCGATCTTGCCGCCTTGCAGGGCCGCGCCTTCCGGCACGCCGGTCAGCGTCTGGCCGATGGCCTTGAACACCTGGTCGGCCTTCAGCCGGAAGGTCTCGGGCAAGAGCCGCAGGCCCTCCGGCCCGTCCTCGGTATAGGCGAATTCCACCGCCTCGACATGGCCGCCGCCCAGCACCCGGACGGGGGCGGCGTTGTGGATGATCCGCACGCCCGCCTGCACCGCATGGTCCTGTTCATGGGTGGAGGCCGACATCCTCTCCTGCCCGCGGCGGTAGACGATGGTGACGTTCTCGGCCCCGAGAAGCTTCGACTGCACCGCGGCATCGACCGCCGTCATGCCGCCGCCGATCACCACCACGTCGCGGCCCACCGGCAGGGCGCGCAGGTCGCCCGCCTGCCGCAGCTCGGCGATGAAATCGACGGCGTTGCGGACGCCTTCCTTCTCTTCCCCCTCGGCGCGTAGGGCGTTCACCCCCTGCAAACCGAGGCCGAGGAAGACCGCGTCGAAATCCTGCCGCAACACGTCCAGCGTGATGTCGCGGCCCAGTTCCACCCCGGTCCGCAGGGTGATGCCGCCGATGGACAGAAGCCATTCCACCTCGCGCGCGGCAAAGCCGCCCGTCGCCTTGTAGGAGGCGATGCCGTATTCGTTCAGCCCCCCGGCCTTCGGCCGCCGCTCGAACACCGTGACCTCATGGCCCTTCATGGCAAGACGGTGGGCGCAGGCCAGACCGGCCGGACCCGCGCCCACCACCGCAACCCTTTTCCCGGTGGAAGGAGCCCGGGTGAAGGGATGCGCAACCCTGGCCATGGCTGTATCGGTGGCAAAGCGTTGCAGCCGCCCGATCTCGACCGGCTTGCCCTCGGCAGCCTCGCGCACGCAGGCCTCTTCGCACAGGGTCTCGGTCGGGCAGACGCGGGCGCAGATGCCGCCGAGGATGTTCTGGCTCCAGATCGTCCTTGCCGCCGCCTCGGGGGTGCCGGTGGCGATCTGGCGGATGAAGAGCGGGATGTCGATGGTGGTCGGACAGGCCGTCATGCAGGGCGCGTCGTGGCAGAAGTAGCAGCGGTCGGCGGCCACCCGCGCCTCGTGCAGGTCGAAGGGCGGCTCGTGGTCGGCGAAGTTGCGGGCGATGATGTCGGGGGAAAGACGCGCCGGCACGATGCCTGGCGTCAGCGGGCTGTTCGGCATTTGGCGTATCGCCTCCCTGCGGCTTGCTCTGATGGCTTGCTTTGGTCGAATCGTCTCACAGGTCCGAAATTTTATCAAACGGTAAATTTTGGAACGGATAGAAAGTTTCGGCCCCCTGCCCCCGGAATGGGCGCTTTTCACCCTTGGCGGGCTGGCCTATAAGCGTTCAGCGCCAAGACCCGGCAGTAAAAGCCAAACAGAGGACGGCATGAGCAAACATTCCCCCGACGCGGACGTCGCCTTCATCTCGGCCCTGGCCGAGTTGCTGAACAAGAACGAGCTGACCGAGCTGTCGGTGAAGCGCGAATACGGCGAGGACGACAGTCTTGAGGTCCGCGTGGTCAAGCAGGTGACGGTGGTGCAGGCCGCGGCGCCGGTCCATGTGGCCCCGGCAGCGGCTCCTGCGGCGGCGGCACCCGCAGCAGCCCCGGCGGCGGCGGAAGACCCCAGCCAGCACCCGGGCGCCGTGACCTCGCCCATGGTCGGCACCGCCTATCTGGCGGCGGAACCCGGCGCGGCCCCCTTCGTGACGGTGGGCGCCACGGTTTCCGAAGGCCAGACCGTGCTGATCATCGAGGCGATGAAGACGATGAACCACATCCCGGCGCCGAAATCCGGCACGGTGAAGCGCATCCTGGTCGAGGACGGCCATCCGGTCGAATACGGCGCCCCCCTGATGATCATCGAGTAAGGGCCCGGGGATGTTCGAGAAAATCCTGATCGCCAACCGGGGAGAAATCGCCCTGCGGGTGATCCGCGCCGCGCGCGAGATGGGGATCAAGTCGGTCGCGGTGCATTCCACCGCCGATGCCGACGCGATGCATGTGCGGATGGCGGATGAATCGGTCTGCATCGGCCCCGCCCCCAGTTCCGAAAGCTATCTGTCGAAGGCCGCGATCATCTCGGCCTGCGAGATCTCCGGGGCGCAGGCGGTGCATCCGGGCTATGGGTTCCTGTCCGAAAACGCCGCCTTCGCGCAGGCGCTGGAGGATCACGGCATCACCTTCATCGGCCCCTCGGCGGAACATATCCGCATCATGGGCGACAAGATCACCGCCAAGGAAACCGCGAAATCTCTGGGGATTCCGGTGGTTCCGGGGTCCGACGGCGGGGTGGCGGATTTCGAGACCGCGAAGACCGTGGCGGAAGGCATCGGCTATCCGGTGATCATCAAGGCCACGGCGGGCGGCGGCGGCCGCGGCATGAAGGTGGCGAAGTCCGAGGCGGAGCTGGAAATCGCCTTCCGCACCGCGCGCAGCGAGGCCAAGGCCGCCTTCGGCAACGACGAGGTCTACATCGAGAAATACCTGCAGCGCCCGCGCCATATCGAGATCCAGGTCTTCGGCGACGGCAAGGGCAAGGCCGTCCATCTGGGCGAACGCGACTGTTCCCTGCAACGCCGCCACCAGAAGGTGTTCGAGGAAGCCCCAGGCCCGGCGATCACGCCGGAAATGCGTGCAAGGATCGGCGGGATCTGCGCCGATGCGGTGGCGAAGATCAACTATATCGGCGCCGGCACCGTCGAGTTCCTGTTCGAGGACGGCGAGTTCTACTTCATCGAGATGAACACCCGCCTTCAGGTGGAACATCCCGTCACCGAATACGTCTTCGACGTCGATCTGGTGCGCGAACAGATCCGGGTGGCCGCGGGCCTGCCGATGTCCTTCGTGCAGAAGGATCTGAAGGTGCATGGTCATGCGATCGAGGTGCGGATCAATGCCGAGAAGATGCCGAATTTCGCCCCCTGCCCCGGCAAGGTGACGCAGTATCATTCGCCCGGCGGTCTTGGCGTGCGGATGGATTCGGCGCTCTATGACGGCTACCGCATCCCGCCCTATTACGATTCGCTGATCGGCAAGCTGATCGTCCACGGCCGCGACCGCGACGAGGCGCTGGCCCGGCTGTCGCGTGCCCTGGGCGAGTTGATCGTAGACGGGGTGGACACCACGGTTCCGCTGTTCCGCGCGCTTCTGGAAGAGCCCGACATCCAGAAGGGCGACTACTCGATCCACTGGCTGGAAAAGTGGCTGGCGGCGAATTTCGGCTGACCTTCCGGCGGCGTGGCTCCGGCTGCGCCGCCCGTGAATTTCCCGGATGGAATCCGCACAGTCCCGCGAAGGACCCTGCCGATGGACCCGGTGCTTGACCCGGACATCCTGCTGCGCGCCTACGCCATGGGCATCTTCCCCATGGCCGAAAGCCGTGACGATCCGCAGGTCCATTGGGTGGACCCGCGCCGCAGGGGTATCTTCCCCTTGGACGAATTCCACATATCGCGCAGCCTTTCCCGGCTGATCAGGCGATGGAATTTCACTATTCGAACAAATTATGCCTTCGAAGCGGTGGTGGACGCCTGCGCCGCCCGCGACGAGACCTGGATCAACGCCCCCATCCGCAGCGCCTATCTGGAGCTTCACCGCAGGGGCCATGCCCATAGTCTTGAGGTCTGGTCGGGGGGGCAACTGGCGGGCGGCGTCTATGGCGTCACCCTCGGCGCCGCCTTCTTCGGCGAATCGATGTTCTCGGCACAGAGCGGCGGGTCGAAGGTGGCGCTGGCCTTTCTGGTCCACCGGCTGCGCGCAGGCGGCTTCCGGCTGTTCGACACGCAGTTCCTGACCCCGCATCTGGCCGGCCTCGGCGCCGTGGAAATCCCGCGCGCCGGGTATCACCGGCGGCTGGCCGAGGCCATCGCCCTGCCCGCAACCTTCGACCCGCCGGGCTATTGCCCTTCGGTCTCGTCGGTGCTGTCTTCGGTTTCCTCGGCCGCCTCGGGCGGGGCGTAACCCGGCACCACGCAACGCAGCACCCAGACGTCATAGCGCGGGTGGTCCATCGCCGACAGCGCGGGGCTGGAAGCCAGCATCCAGCCCGAGAACACCGGTTCGGCGCGCGTGGCATCCATCACCGTCAGATGCGCCTGCGCATCGGCTGCCGGGTTGTCGGACGGGTAGCGGCAGGCGTCCAGCTGGATCGTCAGCCGCCCGTTCGAGGCCGACTGCCCCCGCGACAGTTCCATGTCGCCGGTCTGGCCGGTCAGCTTGTCCAGCCAGCGCAGCACGCCGCCCGGCGCATCGGAGAAATCCTGACCCGCGGCGGGTGCGGCCGCCAGCGCAAGGACCAGCGCCAGCCGCTTCATGGCGCAGCGGCCTCGTCTTCGGACTTGCCGCCGCTACCGACGAATTTCATCAGCAGCGAAACCAGCGAGACCGAGCCCTGCGTATCCTCGATCTCCTCCCCCGGCTCCAGGTTCTCCAGCGCGCCGCCGGGGATGATCTCGACGAAATTGCCGCCCAGCAGCCCCTCGGAGGAAATCAGGATGGCGCTGTCGGTGGGCAGGCGGATGTCGGAGCGGATGTCGATCACCGCATCGGCCATGAAGGTTTCGGGATTCAGCTTCAGCGCCGATATGGTGCCGACCTTCAACCCGGCCAGCCGCACGTCCGAGCCCGGGGAAATCCCGTCCACCGCACGGAAGCTGGCGGTCAGCGGATAGCTGTCGCCGCGGCCCGCGGTCAGTCCCGCCCCCTTGGCCGCATAGACGGCGAAGGCTGCGGCCACGGCCAGCACGGCGGCGCCGGCGGCAATTTCAGCGCGCGACCCGGCCATTATTCGGGCTGCCACGCCTCGTAGTCCCGCCGCTCGACCGGCTGGCTGCGGCGGATGGAGCCGGGCGGCGCATAGGCCAGCTCGGTCCCCGAGAGGTTCTCGACATGCGGTTTTTCCCAGGGCTTGTGGGGCAGCGGCGCCCTGGTCGGCGGCTCGTCCCAGGTGTGGTGCAGCCAGCCGTGCCAGTCGGCCGGCACGCGGGAAGCTTCCATCTCGCCCTTGAAGATCACCCAGCGGCGCTTGCCGTCGGCGGTCTGGTAATAGGCGTTGCCCTGATCGTCCTCGCCCACCTTCTGCCCCTTGCGGGCGGTGAAAAGCTGGGTGCCGATGGTCTGGCTGTTCCACCAGGTCAGCAGGCGCTTGAGGAAATACATCGGGCGAACCTCCGTTCCGTTGGGGCTGGTATGGCCGATTGCGCGGCGAAGGTCCAGTGGGCGCAAGGCCGCGGGCGGGAAACCGCGGCGCCATTTCTGGGCGTGATGTGGAGCCGACTCACCGGGCGGGAGAAGGCGAGGCACTGCCTCGCCCCCGCCCGTGCGCGACGGTTCACCCTGTAGACCTGTCAGCAAGAAACCGGGGTAGGCCAGCGCCCGACCCGGCGGGCGAGAAGCGCCCGCCGAGGGCGGGGTGGGCGCTGGCCGGGACTTATGGTCCCGGCCGGTGCAACTGAACCCTTGCGTCATGGCGAAGGCACGCGCCTTCGCCAAACAAACTCGGCACCGCCACGCGATT
>CAYLSD010000014.1:81616-88017 GCA_964386345.1 uncultured Fuscovulum sp. | reverse complement strand
CACCTTCCTGATCTGGGTGATGGTGATCGTCGGCGGCTCGGGCAACAACTGGGGCTCTGTCCTCGGCGGGCTGCTGATCGGCTGGCTCTATCTGGCGGTGGAGTTCCTCGGGCCGCAGGCGATGGACTACATCACCGCCGGCCTGCCCTCGGGCGCGCTGAAGGAGCACCTGAAGGACACCGCGGCGCATATGCGTCTGCTGACGCTGGGGGCGGTGCTGCTGGTGGTGATGCGCTTCGCGCCGAAGGGGCTGATCCCCGAGAAGTAAGCGCCCTTTTCGGGCCGCGGAGCGGGGGTTTCACACCCCCGCGCGCCCGTGGGATATTTATGAACAGATGAAAGCCGGAAGACATCTGCGACATTTCCTGTCGTAAACCTTCATGCCTCACCGCCCCTGCCCCGCCATGGTGCCGAAAACGGATTGCAGGGGGTTCCCATGAAAAGCCATGCGCGTGTGGTGGTGATCGGCGGCGGGGTCGTCGGTTGCTCGGTTCTCTATCACCTGACCAAGCTGGGCTGGTCGGATGTGATGCTGATCGAACGGTCGGAACTGACCTCCGGCTCCACCTGGCACGCGGCGGGCGGCTTCCACACCATCAACGGCGACACCAACATGGCCGCCCTGCAGGGCTATACCATCCGGCTGTATAAAGAGCTGGAGGCGATCACCGGCATGTCCTGCGGCTTGCACCATGTCGGCGGCGTGACGCTGGCCGACAACCAGGCGCGCTTCGACCAGCTGGTGGCCGAGCGCGCCAAGCATCGCTACATGGGGCTGGATACCGAGATCGTCGGGCCTGACGAAATCCGCAAGCTGACCGACGGGCTGGTCAATCTGGATGGCATCATCGGCGGGCTTTACGATCCGCTGGACGGCCACCTCGACCCCTCGGGCACCACCCATGCCTATGCCAAAGCGGCGCGGATGGGCGGGGCGGAAATCGTGTTGCACAACCGGGTGCTGGAGACCAATCCGACCAGGGACGGCTGGGAGGTCGTCACCGAGAAGGGCACCGTCACCTGCGAGCATCTGGTGAACGCGGGCGGCCTCTGGGCGCGCGAGATCGGCGCCATGGCCGGGGTCTACCTGCCGCTTCTGCCGATGGCGCACCAGTATCTGGTGACCGACGACATCCCGGAGGTCATGGAGATCCTGAAATCCGGCCGCGAATTCCCGCATGTGATGGATCCGGGCGGCGAATCCTACCTGCGGCAGGAAGGCCGCGGCCTCTGCATCGGCTTTTACGAAAAGCCCTGCGAGCCGTGGTCGGTGGACGGCACGCCCTGGGACTTCGGCCATGAGTTGCTGAACGAGCAGTTCGACAAGATCGAAGACAGCGTGAATTTCGCCTACCGCCGTTTCCCGGTGCTGGAACGCTCGGGCGTCAAGCGGGTGATCCACGGGCCTTTCACCTTCGCCCCCGACGGCAACCCGCTGATCGGGCCGGTGCCGGGCTTGCGCAACTACTGGTCGGCCTGCGCGGTGATGGCAGGCTTCAGCCAGGGCGGCGGCATGGGCCTTGCGCTGGCGCAATGGATGATCGAGGGCGAGGTGGAGCGCGATCCGCGCGGCTTCGACGTGGCGCGCTTCGGCAACTGGACGAGCGCAGGCTACACCGTGCCGAAGGTGATCGAGAACTACCAGATGCGCTTCTCGGTCAGCTATCCGAACGAGGAACGCCCCGCCGCCCGCCCGTTCCGCCAGACGCCGATGTATGACACCTTCGACGCCATGGGCGCGGTCTGGGGCCAGCAATACGGGCTGGAAGTGGTGAACTACTTCGCCCTGCCCGGCGAGCCGCGGCTGGAGGAGCCGACCTTCAAGCGCTCGAACGCCTGGGAGGCGACGAAGCAGGAGGTGCGGGCGCTGCGCGAGGGCGTCGGCATCAACGAATTGCAGAACTTCGGCAAGTATCTGGTCAAGGGCGACGGTGCCCGCGCCTGGCTGGACCGGATCATGGCGGGCCGCATTCCGAAGCCGGGGCGGTTGAGCCTGACCCCGATGCTGGCCCATTCCGGCAAGATCATCGGCGATTTCACCGTCTCCTGCCTGTCCGAGACCGAATTCCAGCTTACCGCCAGCTACGGCGCGCAAGGCTGGCACAGCCGCTGGTTCGAACAGAACGCGGCGCCCGGCGTGACGGTGGAGAACATCTCCGACAGCCGGTCGGGCTTCACCATCGCCGGGCCGGGATCACGCGAGTTGCTGGCGAAGGTGACGCGGGCGGATGTCTCGGCCGAGGCGTTCCGGTTCATGGACGTGAAGCGCCTCACCATCGGCATGGCGAATTGCATCGTCCAGCGCGTCAGCTACACCGCCGACCTGGGCTATGAGATCTTCTGCGACAACATGAGCGTGCAGCACCTGTGGAAGGTGCTGAACGAAGCCGGGCGCGACATGGGCCTGCGCGCCTTCGGGATGCGGGCGATGATGAGCCTGCGGCTGGACAAGTGGTTCGGCAGCTGGGGGCGCGAGTTCAGCCCGGACTATACGCCGATGGAAACCGGGTTGGACCGCTTCATCGCCTGGAACAAGGCGGCGGACTGGATCGGCAAGGCGGCGGCCGTGGCGGAAAAGGCCACGGGGCCGAAGCGGCGGCTGGTCTCTTTCATCGTCGATGCAAAGGACGCCGATGTGGTGGCCTGGGAGCCGATCTGGCTGGACGGCGCGGTGGTGGGCTTCTGCACCTCGGGCGGGTTCAGCCACTGGACCGGCAAGTCGGTCGCCATGGGCTTCCTGCCGACTGACGCGGTGAAGGACGGGCTGGACTGCGAGATCGAGATCCTCGGCGAACGCCGCCGCGCCACCGTCCATCTGGCGCCGATCTGGGACGACGGCGGACGCATGCGCGACTGACCTGATCTTCGTCCAAAACCAGGGGCCACCACGCAGATGCCGAAGCCGCATGTCCTGATCCTCGCCGCCGGAGCCTCCTCCCGGATGGAGGGGCGGGACAAGCTGCTGGAGCCCGTCTCCGGCCGCCCCCTGCTCCGGCTGGTGGCGGAGCGCGCCCTTGCAACCGGCGCTCCGGTTGCGGTGGTGCTGCCGCCCGACCGGCCCGCAAGGGCGGCGGCGCTGGACGGGCTGGCGGTGCAGACCATCATCGCGGCGGAGGCGGCAGAGGGCATGGCGGCCAGCCTGCGCGCCGGGATCGCCGCCCTGCCCCGCGGCACACCCGCCGCGCTGATCCTGCCCGCCGACATGCCGGGGATCACCGGCGAAGACCTGTCGCTGATGCTGGACCGATGGGCGGAAACGCCCGGGCTGATCCTGCGCGGCGCCACGGCGGAGGGGCGCGAGGGCCATCCGGTCCTCTTCCCCGCCGACCTGTTCCCCGCCCTGATGGCGCTGACCGGCGACGAGGGCGGGCGTTCGGTGCTGAAGGCCAACCGCGCCCGGCTGCGGCTGGCCGCCCTGCCCGGGGACCATGCCGTGCTGGACCTCGACACGCCGGAAGACTGGGCCGCCTTCCGCGCCTCAGGCGGCTAGCAGCACCTGCGCCTCATGCGCCTTCAGCACCAGACGCGCGGCGGGGAAGGCCACGCCGCGCTCTTCCAGTTCCGGGAACAGCGCCATGATTTCCCGCCGCTGGTCGTGGTCCATGCTGCCGACCATCCGGCTGGCGGGCTGGAAGCTTTCGCTCCAGATCCCGTCCGAGCGCAGGATCTGATGGGTCTCGAACATGACGTGGATATAGTCGATGCCGGGGCTCAGTTCCTGCCGGATGCCCATGTGGCCGCAAAGGTGAAGGGCGGCAACCAGCACCTCGGCCTCGCCGAACAGCATCTCGGCGCGCGGGCCCTGCACCAGAATGTGGTGCTGCGCCGAGACACGCATGTCGCGCGCGGGCTGCCCGGGGCCGAAGGCGCCCGCCGGGATCAGCACCGGGCGCAGCGCCGGATTGGCCACCAGATGCGCAAGGTCCAGCCGCTTGCAGCCGACCCAGGTCACGCGCTGCATCCCTCCGTCGCGGGTGGCGACCAGATCGCCGACGCGCAGGCTTTCCACGGCGCGTTCGCCACGGTCGGTCAGGATGAGGGTGCCGGGGGTGAAGCAGGGGATGATGGTCTCGATGTCGGTGAACTGCAGCGTGCCGATCACCGCCCCGAAGGCGTCGAGGAACTCGACATAACCGTTCTCGGGGTTCAGCGCATCCTGGTGGATCCGCACCCGGGACCAGCCCCAGGCGGAAAGGTCCAGCACATCCTCGTCGATGCCGGTGCCGCCGCCGTCGATGGTGTCGCCGATGCCGCCGTAGATGGTGTCCTGATCGGCGCCGCCATAGATCAGGCTGCCGCCGCCGCTGTAGATGGCGTCCCGTCCGGCGCCGCCCTGGATCGTGTCGCGGCCGGTCCCGCCGTAGAGCACGTCATCGCCCGCGCCGCCGTCGATGCTGTCGTTGCCATCGCCGCCGTAGATCGTGTCGTTGCCATCCTCGCCGTAAAGGACATCGTTGCCCTCGTCGCCGTGGATGACGTCGTCGCCATAGCCCGACCAGATGGTGTCGTTGCCCGCGCCGCCATAGATCAGGTCGTTGCCCGAAAGCAGGGCGCTGGCGGCATCGTCGATGAGATCGTCGCCCGCACCGCCGTAGACGGTATCGTCGCCCTCGCCGAAATAGATCGTGTCGTTGCCGTCGCCGCCGTAGAGCAGGTCGTTGCCCGCACCGCCCTCAAGGTGGTCATGGCCCGCGCCGCCCAGAAGCGTGTCGCTGCCCGCGCCGCCATAGAGGAAGTCGTTCTCGGTGCCGCCGTCCAGATAATCGTCGCCATCCCCGCCCAGAAGGGTATCGACGCCCGCCCCGCCATAGAGCACGTCATCGCCAGTGCCGCCGTCCAGAGAGTCGTTGCCCGCGTCGCCATGAAGCGTATCGTTGCCGGCATCGCCCAGAAGCGTGTCGTTGGCCGCCCCGCCGTAGAGCAGGTCGTTGCCGATGCCGCCCTCCAGCCGGTCAGCGCCATCGCCGCCCAGCAGCGTGTCATTGCCCGCCCCGCCATAAAGCAGGTCGTTCTCGGTGCCGCCGTCAAGATAGTCGTCGCCGTCCCCGCCCAGAAGGGTGTCGATACCGGCGCCGCCGTAAAGGGTATCGTTGCCGTCGCCGCCGTCCAGACTGTCCGCCCCGTCGCCGCCGTAAAGCGTGTCATGGCCCGCCCCGCCGTAAAGCCGGTCGTTACCGATCCCGCCGTCCAGCAGGTCGTTGCCGTCACCGCCATGAAGCGTGTCGAGGCCGTCGCCGCCGTAAAGCACGTCATCGCCGGCGCCGCCGTCCAGAGAGTCATTGCCCGCATCGCCATAAAGCGTGTCGTTGCCGGCATCGCCGTAAAGCGTGTCGTTGGCCGCCCCGCCGTAAAGCAGGTCGTTCCCCGTCCCGCCGTAGATCAGGTCCCTGTCTTCCTCGCCGTAGATGGTGTCATCCCCGGCCTCGCCATACAGCACGTCGTTGCCGGTGCCGCCGTAGATCAGGTCGTTGCCCAGCCCCGCATAGACCGTGTCGTTGCCTGCGCCCGCCCGGATCCTGTCGTCGTTCGGGCTTAGCGGATTGATACCGTCGTTGTTGTCGATCCGGTCCGAGCCGTTCCCGACCGGCTCGATGTAGGAGGCGTTGATCAGGTTGTTGCCGGAGGTGCCCTCGACCCAGCCGTCATCCCAGCCGGTGACATAGCGGTCGATGCCGAAATTGGCGTTGGTCGAGGTTTCCACCCCGGTCACGGTGATCGAGACGATGGGCTTGGCCTCATAGGCCGTGGTATCGGCATTCGCCACCATCTCGGGGGCAAGGAACAGCTCGCCGGTGGTGGACTGAACGATCACCGCCGTCACCGTGGCGGTGGTGCCGTCGGCATAGGTGATCGTGGCATGGTAGTTCGTCAGCCCATCGAAGGTATAGGTGACGGAGCCCGAGCCGATGTTGGTGGTGAACTGGTCGTTCGCCACAGTGTTGTTCATGTCCAGGGCATCGGCGGTGCCGCCCCGGTTGATCATCGTGGCACTGGTGATGTGGGTGTAAAGCGGGTCGCCGGACGAGCCGTAGGTGTTCCCGACCAGGGCTGCCGCATTCTCGGCGTTGGAATTGCCTTCGACCGGGTCGATTTCGGGCCCGGTTCCCAGATAGATCCAGTTGAAGGTCGTCGCCATGGCCTAGCCCTCCGATCCGGCGGACAGGCAGGCAGGCGCAGCCCGGCGCGGGAAGCTTCCCAAGAGAATGGTCCTCAGTTCCGGTGCCATGCCGAGCCTTCGCAGAAAACTTGTGTCAAATCGGGATTAACCGGCCCGCATGGCGGCAACGGGGCGCGATTGGGGCTTGTTTCGGGGCGGCAGATGCCTGGAGGACCGGTTTCCGGTGCCTGTGGGGCCGGATCATGGCGAAGTCGTGGCGGCCGGAAGGCCGCGGGCGGGCCTC
>CAYLSD010000014.1:40270-81516 GCA_964386345.1 uncultured Fuscovulum sp. | reverse complement strand
TGTGGGGCCGGATCATGGCGAAGTCGTGGCGGCCGGAAGGCCGCGGGCGGGCCTCGCCCTACCCGCGCCGGTTCCCGGCCTTTACCCGTTCCGTGCCGGCTGCAGCGGCCCCCGGGAAGCGGAACGCCTCTTGCATATCCTGATGCAAATAGTCAGAATAAGGCGAAGACCTGTCCGCCTCCAACGCCCCGCGATACGATGTCAGGCGCGCCGGACCAGACCCCGAGGAAAGGTTGCCTGACATGCGGGCCAGCGCCGAGTTCCGGCCGAGAATGCAATCGCGCACCCACGCTTTGCGCACGCTGGCGCCCTTGGCCTGGCGGCGGCTTGGCGGGGCCGTCGCCGATGTCTGGCGCGTCCATGGCGAGGCGGGCGGCGGCGGCTTCTACATCGCGCCCGACCCGCGGGTGGTGGTCTTCCTTGACGATGCCCCTCCGCCGATGGCGTTGCGGCTGGCCGAGACCGCGCCGGAACAGCACGGCATGCAGGCCTTCTTCATCCCCGCAGGCGTGCCGTTGTGGAGCCGGATGGACGAGGGCCGCGACATGACCCATCTGGATTTCCACCTCGACACCCCTGCCCTGCAGCGGCGGCTGGCCGCAGGCGGGGTGCGCGCCGACCTCAGCCAACCCCGCCTCTTCGCCGCCAGTCCCGGCCTTGTCACGCTGGGCCGCCTTGCCGCAGCCGAGGTCGCCACGCCGCGGCGGGGCGAGATGATGCTGGACGGGCTTCTGGGCGCGATGCTGGGCGAGATCTTCGCCGCGCCGCCGGAAGACGCGCCCGCCACCGGCGGCCTTGCGCCCTGGCAGATGGCGGCGGTGGAGCGCCACCTGCGCGCCAACCTCGGCCGCCATGTCTGCGTGGCGGAACTGGCGCAGGCGGCGGGCCTGTCGGAAAGCTGGTTCTCGCATTGCTTCCGGCAGCAGACCGGCGAGACGCCGCAACGCTGGCAGGCAAGGCTGCGGCTCGACGCCGCCCGTGCGATGATCGAGGACCCTGCCCTGCCGCTGGCCGAGATCGCGCATGCCACGGGCTTCGCCGACCAGGCGCATCTGTCCCGCGCCTTCCGTGCCGCCCACGGGATGCCGCCCTCGGCCTGGCGGCGTGCGGGAATCCCGGTGCCGCAGACAAATCCCCAGAGGCTGGTTCAAGACCTGCGCTGAATTCTGGAGTTAAACGCTCGGGATTTAATTTCCGGGACCCGACCATGCCGCATCCGACCAGACCCCTGCTCCTCGGCGCCAGCCTGACCGCCCTTCTGTCCACCGGCGCGCTGGCGCAGGAGGGCGACAGCCGCACCACCTTCCTCGGCACCATCACGCTGGAAGGCACCGAAAACCCGACCGCGCCGCTGGAAGGCCCGGTCGCCAAGGCCGCCGCGACGACGAAGACCGGCACGCCCATCGTGAAAACCCCGGCCGCGGTCTCGGTCGTGCCGCTGGCGCAGATCGAGGCGCAGGGCGCCACCAATCTGGCCGAGGCGCTGACCTATTCCGCCGGCATCATCGCCGAGAACTACGGCAACGACCCGCGCTTCGACAGCCTTTACCTGCGCGGCTTCAACCTCGAGAACGACAAGTTCCTCGACGGGCTGCGGCTGATGCGCTCGACCCAGTTCCCGACCAGCGCCCCGGCCTTCGAGATGTACGGGATCGAGCGGGTCGAGGTGCTGCGCGGCCCGGCCTCGGTGCTGTATGGCGCGGGCACGCCCGCCGGTCTGGTGAACATGGTGCAGAAGCGTGCCCAGGCCGACGGCGACTTCACCGAGCTTGGCTTCGGGCTGGACACCAACGGCTCATGGTCGGTCTATGGCGACGCAAACCGGGTTGTGGACGACCGCTTCGCCTATCGCGTCACCGGCAAGGTCGGCAACGGCCACACCGATGTGGAGGGGATCGACAACGAACGCGCCTATCTGGGCCTGTCGGCCAGCTACGCGCTGTCCGACATGACAGAGCTGGAATTCATGGTCAGCCGCCACGACGACGCTCCGATCTCGCCTACCGGGGTGCCCGACACCTTCGTCGGCGTCTACGATCTGGACGACCTGCGCGGCTTCAACTTCGCCGATGAAGACCTGAACAGTTCGGACCGCGAGATGTCGACACTTTCCTTCGGGCTGACGCATGACTTCGGCAACGGCTGGAAGCTGAACGGCACCTTCCGCTACACCTATTTCGACTGGACCTACCAGAACATCTATCTCGGCGCCCCCACCGATGTCCCTACCGTCATCAACCGGGGCGTCATCACCCAGGACGAGGACTTCCGCGCCCTCGCCTTCGACCTGCGGCTGGCGGGCAGCGTCACCACCGGCGCGGTGGAACATGCCCTGACCTTCGGCCTCGACGTGCAGAAGCTTAGGGAAAACGCCTATACCGGCTTTTCGGACACCGGGACGATCGACTATCTGGCGCCCGTCTACGGCGGGCTGACCATCGCCGCACCCTGGTATGAGGCGAACAAGATCGTCGACGCCAAGCAATACGGGCTTTACGCGCTGGACGAGATGAGCTGGGGCAACTGGCGCGCCACGCTGGGCCTGCGCCACGACTGGACCGACCAGTCGGGCAGCAGCGCCAACAACTTCGGCGGCTTCACCGATTACACCCGCGCCGATGACCAGACCACCGGCCATATCTCGCTGGGCCATGTCTGGGACAGCGGCGTCCATGCCTATCTGGCCTATGCCACCTCGTTCCTGCCGCAACCGGGCTTCGACATCGACGGCAACCCGCTGAGACCGACCCATGGCGCGCAATGGGAGCTGGGGGTGAAATACCAACCCACAGGCTTCGACGGGCTGTTCACCGCGGCGATCTACGATCTGCGCGAGACCGACCGCAACACCACCGTCACCACCACCCTGCCCGGCGGCGGCACCATCAGCGGCCTGCGCCAGATCGGCGAGGCGCAGATCCGCGGGCTGGAGCTGGAAGGCGTGGCCGATCTGGGCAACGGCTGGTCGGGCAAGGCGGCCTATACCTATGCCTCGACCAGGATCACCGGCGACAACGACGGCAACGAACTGGCGAACACGCCGCGCCATGCCGCCAGCCTCTGGCTTGCCCATGAGGTCCAGACCGGCGCGCTGCAAGGCCTGACGCTGGGCGGCGGCCTGCGCCACATCGGCAAGCGCTGGTCCTCGGACGCCAATACCATGGAACTGGAGGCGGTGACGCTGCTGGACCTCGGCGCCAGCTATGCCTGGGACAACGGAATGGAGTTGCGGGTGAACCTGAACAACGTCACGGACGAGGCCTATGTCTCGGCGGTGGGGCTCAACTCCTCCTACATCGGCGACGGGCGCAACCTTCAGGCGAACCTCAGCTGGAAATGGTGACGCGGCGCGCCCTTCTTGCCACCGTGGCCTCGGCCCTGGCGGCGGGCGGGGCGCGGCCCGTCCGGGCGGCGGCGCCCCGTATCGCCGCCATCGACTGGGCCATGGCCGAAACCGCCATGGCCCTTGGCCATCCGCCGGAGGCCATGGCCGAACTGCTCGCCTACCGCAAGGTCGCGCCCCTGCCGCCGCCCGCCGGAACCGTCGACCTCGGCCTGCGCGGCGCGCCGAACCTCGAGGCGCTCAGCCTTTCGGCCCCCGCGCTGATCCTGTCCTCCAGCTACTATGCCTTCGCCGAGCCGCAGCTCCAGCGCATCGCCCCGGTCTTCACCCGCGCTCTTTACGTGCCGGGCGAACCGCCGCTGCCCAAGGTCATGGCGCTCTTGTCCGACCTGGCAAAGGCGCTTGGCACGCCGGACGCCGCCGCCCCGGTGCTGGCGGCCGCGGAAGCCGAGTTTTCGGCGCTGGCCACCCGCGTGGATATCTCCCGCCCATGCCTGCTGATCGAGATCGGCGACGCCCGCCATGTCCGCATCTTCGGCCATGACAGCCTCTACGGCGGCGCGCTCAAGGCGCTTGGCCTGACCAATCCCTGGGCCGAGGGCACCCGCTTCGCCTTCTACGCCCCCGTCCCCATCGAGCGGCTGGCGGAATTCACCGAGGCCCGCCTGATCCTGATCGGCGACATCCCCCCGCAGGCCGCCCGGGCGCTGGAGCGCGGCGCGCTGTGGAACAGCCTTGCCCCCGTGCGCCGCGGCGATGTCCACCGCCTGCCCGAGATCAACGCCTTCGGCGGCCTGCCCTCGGCCCTGCGCTTCGCCCGCGAACTGGCCGCAGTGCTGGAGGGGGCCGCATGAGACTGCCCCTCCTTGCCGCCCTGCTGGCGCTGGCCCTCTGGACCTTCGCCGCGCGGACCGCCCTGCCCTTCGCGCAATGGCCGGCCCTGCCCTGGCATCCCGAGGCGATGGAAACCGGCCAGATCCTGCTGGCCTTCGGCCTGATGCCGCGCGGGGTGGTGGCGCTTCTGGCGGGGGGCTGCCTCGGGCTGGCAGGAGCGCTGATGCAGGCGGTGCTGCGCAATCCGCTGGCCGACCCAACCACGCTGGGCACCGCCTCCGGCGCGCAACTGGCGCTGGTCATGGCCACCATCCTTGCCCCCGGCCTTCTGGTTGGCGGCGCGCTGCCGGTGGCACTGGCCGGCGCGGCGGCGGTGACGCTGCCGGTGCTGGCGCTTGGCGCGCGGCGGGGCTTCGCGCCGGTCACCGTGACCATCGCCAGGATGCTGGCGGGGATGCTGTGCTCGGCCATAGCCACCGCGCTGACGCTGGCGCAGGGGCATTACCTCCTGTCGCTGGTGATCTGGAACGGCGGGTCTCTGGCGCAACAGGACTGGAGCGGATCGGCCCATCTGGCGCTGGCGCTGGCCGCCGGGCTGGCGCTGGCCGCCCTGCTGGCCCGGCCGCTGATGGTGCTGTCGCTGGGGGCCGAAGGGGCGCGGGGCCTCGGCCTGGGTCTTGCGCCGCTGCGGATGGGCACGATCCTGCTGGCGGTCTGCCTTTCGGCGCTGGTCTCGGCCGAGGTCGGGCTGGTCGGCTTCGTCGGCCTTGCCGCCCCGGCCATCGCCCGCAGCCTTGGCGCGCGCACGATGCGGGCAAGGCTGCTGCTGTCGCCGCTGGCGGGGGCGCTGCTGCTGTCGCTGGCCGATGGGGCACTGCTGGCGCTGGCGGCTGCGGGCGGGCCGTCGCTGCCCACCGGCGCGCTGACCGGGCTGATCGGCGGGCCGCTGCTGCTGTGGCTCTTGCCCCGCATGGCCGCGCATGTGCCGCACCGGGCCGAGGCCGGGGACCACCTGTCCCGCCGCGCCCGCCGTCCGGGCCTTGTGCTGGCCGTCGTGGCGGCGCTGGTGCTGGCGCTCTCCGCGCTGACCCTGTTCGGAGGGCGCGGGACGGACGGCTGGGGCCTGATCGCGCCCGAGTTGCGGGCGACCTTCCTGCCGCTCCGCGCCACCTCGATCCTTGCCGCGCTGTCGGCGGGGGCGCTGCTGGCAGGCTCCGGCGCGCTGCTGCAACGCCTCACCGCCAATCCGATGGCCGCGCCCGAGGTCCTTGGCGTGACCGGCGGCGCGGCGCTCGGCTATGCCGCCGCGATCTTCCTGTTCCCGGCGCCCGGCCCGCTTGCACTGGCGCTTTGCACCGCCGCCGGGGGCGCGCTGGCCCTTGCCGCGCTATCGGCCCATGCGATGCGCGCCGACCTTGCGCCCGCACGCCTGCTGCTGGCGGGGCTGGCCATCGGCGCGCTGGCCTCGGCGGTGCTTGGCGCCATCATGGCCTCGGACGACCGCCGGGCCTGGGTGATCCTCGGCTGGCTGGCGGGCAGCGCCACCAATGTCACCCCCGCCGGAGCCGCCGCACTGGCCGCGCTGGCGCTGGCTCTTCTGGCCACCCTGCTTGCCGCCGCGAGATGGCTGGAGATCCTGCCCCTCGGCCCCGAGGTCGGGCGTGCCCTCGGCCTGCCGATGGCGCGGCTGCGCCTCCTGCTGATCCTGCTGGCGGGGCTTGCCACCGGCGCGGCGACGCTGCTGGTCGGGCCGGTCAGCTTCGTCGGCCTGATGGCGCCGCAACTGGCGCGCAGCCTCGGCCTTGTCCGTGCCCTGCCCTTCGTCGCCGGGACATGGCTGATCGGCGCGCTGCTGATGGGGGTGGCCGCTTTCGGCGCCCGCACCGCGACCTTTCCCTATGACCTGCCGCTGGGCCTTGTCGCCACCCTGGCCGGCGCGCCCTGGCTGTTCCTGACCCTGATGCGGAGAACCGCGGCATGACGCTTTTCACCCTGTCCGGCGTGACCCTGACCGTCCCCGGCCGCCGCCTGATCGACGGGCTGACGCTTGAGATCGCCGAGGGCGCCGTCACCGCGCTGGTCGGCCGCAACGGCTCCAGCAAGTCCACCCTGCTGAAGCTGATCGCGGGCCAGTTGCGGCCCGATGCGGGCACCATCACCCATGCCGGGCGTGCGCTGGCGGACTGGGCGCCGCGGGAGCTTGCCCGATCCATCGCCTATCTGCCGCAGGTCACGCCCCCGGCCGAGGGGATGCGGCTTGCCGAACTGGTCGCCCTTGGCCGCTATCCCTGGCGCGGCGCCCTTGGCCGGTTCCGGCCCGAGGACCATGCCGCCGTCGAAGGCGCGATCGACCGCTGCGGGCTGCGCCCCTTTGCCGAAAGGCTGGTCGATACGCTTTCGGGCGGCGAGCGCCAGCGCGGATGGATCGCCATGATGCTGGCGCAGGGCGCGCGGACGCTGCTGCTGGACGAGCCCACCTCGGCGCTGGACGTGGCCCATCAGGTCGAGGTGCTGGGGCTGGTGCGGGACATGTGCCGCCAGACCGGCCTGTCCGCCGTGATCGTGCTGCATGACGTGAACATGGCCGCCCGCTTCTGCGACCGGGTGGTGGCGCTGGACAACGGGCGGCTGGTGCTGCAAGGCCCGGTCACCGACCTGATGACGCCCGAAGCCCTTGCCCGGGTCTATGGCCTCCCGATGCAGGTTCAGGCACAAGGGGGCAAGGACGGAGAGCGACTCTTCGCCCTGCCCGAATAGCCGCAAGGCCCCAGCGAAACGCCTTCGGGCGCCCAGAAAGACCCCAAGGACAAGACCGATGCTGCGCCAGTTCTTCGCCTATTACCGCCCGCACCTGCGCCTGTTCTGGCTGGACTTCGGCTGCGCCGTCGCCTCGGGGCTGCTGGAACTGTCGTTCCCGCTGGCGATCACCTTCTTCATCGACAGCCTGCTGCCGCTGGGCGACTGGTCGCTGACCATCGCCGCCGCCGTGGGCCTGCTGGCGATCTATGCGCTGAACACCGGGCTGATGATCGTGGTCATCTACTGGGGCCACATGCTGGGCATCAATATCGAGACCGAAATGCGCCGCCGCGCCTTCGCCCATCTCACCCGCCTGTCGTGGCGCTGGTTCGACCATGCCCGCACCGGCAAGCTGGTGGCGCGCGTCACCCGCGACCTCGAGGAGATCGGCGAGGTCGCCCATCACGGCCCCGAGGACCTGTTCATCGCGGTGATGACCTTCGTCGGCGCCTTCGTTCTGATGCTCTGGCTGCATCCGGTGCTGGCGGTGACGACGGCGGTGATCGTGCCGGTCACCGTCTGGCTGGTGGTGATCTACGGCACGCGGATGACACGGGCCTGGCAGGACATCTATTCCCGCGTCGGCCATTTCAACGTGCGGCTTGAAGAGACGGTCGGCGGTATCCGCGTGGTGCAGGCCTTCGCCAACGAGGCGCATGAGGCGAAGCTGTTCGAGAAGGACAACCGCGCCTATCGCGCCACCAAGCTGGACGCCTACCGGATCATGGCGAAATCCTCGGCCATCCACTACATGGGCCTGCGTTTCGTGCAGGTGGTGGTGATGGTCTTCGGCGCGGGCTTCGTCATGCAGGGCAGTCTGACGACCGGGGCCTTCGTCGGCTTCCTGCTGCTGGTCAACGTCTTCTTCCGCCCGCTCGACAAGATCGCCGCGGTGATCGAGACCTATCCCCGCGGCATCGCCGGCTTCCGCCGCTATCAGGAACTGCTGGCGACCGAGCCCGAGATCGCCGACGCCCCCGAGGCCCGCCCCGCCCCCGCCCTGCAGGGCCGCATCGCCTTCGAGGATGTCTCCTTCGCCTATGACGCCAGCCGCCCGGTGCTGCGCCATGTCTCGCTGGTGGTTTCCCCCGGCGAGACGGTGGCCTTCGTCGGCCCCTCCGGCGCGGGGAAGTCCACCCTGCTGGCGCTGCTGCCGCGGTTCTACGAGCCGGATGCCGGGCGGATCACCGTGGACGGGCTGCCGCTGGCGGCCATGACGCTGGAAACCCTGCGCAACCAGATCGGCATCGTGTCGCAGGACGTGTTCCTGTTCGGCACCTCCCTGCGCGAGAACATCGGCTACGGCCGCCTTGGCGCGTCGGATGAAGAGATCATGGCGGCGGCGGAAAAGGCCCAGCTCGGCCCGCTGATCCGCAGCCTGCCCGAGGGGCTGGATACGATGTGCGGCGAGCGCGGCGTCATGCTGTCGGGCGGGCAGAAACAGCGCGTCGCCATCGCGCGGGCCTTCCTGAAGAACCCGCCGATCCTGATCCTCGACGAGGCGACAAGCGCGCTGGACAGCGAGACGGAGCGCGAGATCCAGGCCGCGCTTGAGGCGCTGTCGCAGGGCCGCACCACGCTGGTGATCGCCCACCGGCTGGGCACCATCCGCAACGCCGACCGCATCGTGGTGATGGAGGCGGGCGAGGTGCGCGAGATGGGCAGCCATGCCGCGCTGCTGTCGCAGGGCGGGCTTTACACAAGGCTGGCGGGATAGGCGCCCGTAGGCGCCCGGGGCCTGCCTATGCCCCGTCGTCAAGGAACCTGTAGCTGGGGGCGAAGATCTCTTCGACCCGCGGATGGTTCAGCGTGCGCAGGGGATATTTGGCGATCAGCCCCTCGAACTGCGCCTGCGCCCGGGCGTTCCATTCGTCCAGATCGACGCCGGGCAACTGGCGGTCCCGCATCACCACCCGGCCGTTGATGATCGAGGTGCGGAAGTCGCGCCCGGTGCCGGACAGCATCATGGTCTGGATCGGATCGATCACCTGCCCGATGGCGAAATCCGACAGGTCGAAAAGCGTCATGTCGGCTTTCGCCCCCACCGCCAGACGCCCGAGGTCGGACCGGCCGAGGGCATCCGCCGCATGGACCGTCGCCGCATCGTAGAAATCCGCCGCCGAGGCCGCCGTTACCGAATGGTCGGCCACCCGGCAGAGGCTGATGCCGAGACGCATGTTCTCCACCATGTCCGGCGGGAAGGTGTCGGTGCCAAGGCCGATGCGGATGCCGGCGCGGCGCAGGCGGGCGAAGCTTTCCATCGTGCCGCCGTAGCGCGACAGCACCAGAGGGCAGTGGATCAGCGTGGCGCCGCTGGCGGCAAGGATGCCCACGTCATCGCCCTGCCGCGCCACCTGGCTGTGACCGGTGAGAAAGACGCCATGCGGCAGAAGCGACCGCTCGCTAAGGAAGTCCAGCGATTTCAGCCATTCGACGGGCGTCATGCCGTAGCGGGCGACCACCGAGTTGAACTCGTCCATCGACTGGCAGCAATGCAGCCGCACCGGCACGCCGTATTCGGCCGAGACGGCGGCGGAGCGGCGGATCAGCTCGGGCGTGCAGTTCTCGATCCGGTCGGGGGCCAGCATCCCCCGGATCAGTCCGTCGTGGGCGCCGTCGAAGGTGCGGATGTAGCGTTCGGCATCGGCAAGGCCCTTCAGCCCCCGTTCCTCATCCCAATGGGTATGGAAGCTGCCGTCCGGCCGCACCACCTCGACCCCGGTCATGTAGCAGGGGCCGAGATAGGCGCGGATGCCCAGTTCCGCCGCGGACTCGGCCGAGCGGGCGAATTCGTCGTAGGTCTCGGCCCATTTGCGGTAGAACATCGAGGTGATCGGCAGGGCCGTGGTGATGCCGTTGCGGATCAACTGGGCGAAGGCATACTTCATCTTGAAGGTCTGCTCTTCGTCCGAATACATCTCGATCGGGCCGGAGGCGACGTAGTCCTCGGGCCAGGTGCGGCCCTTGGCCCAGTCGGGCTGGTTGTCGAAGGCCAGCACCGTGGTGTCCAGATCGCCAAGCGCGTTCAGGTCGATGAACCCCGGGCCGAGGACGGCATTGCCGCCGTCGATCTCGGCATCCACGGGCCCTTCGTAGCCCCGCCCCACGAAGATGATCGTATCGCCGCGGAAGACGGCTTCGCCGTCCCGCAGCGTGCGGTGGGCCGTTCCGTCCCAGGCGATCACATAGCGGGCGCGGACGCGGGTGGTGGTCATTGCAGCAGTCCTTTCTTCGCGGAATCCGGCAGCGCCCAGCGGTCCATGCCCACGGGCGTGGCAAGCGCGCGGTCATACATGGCGCGGTAATGGGGGGCGAGTTCGTCGGCGGCCCGGGTGCAGCGGGCCATGTAGTCGGCGAATTCGGCGGCGCTGGCGCGGGCCTCGGCAAGCAAGGCCACCTCGTCCACCCGGGTCAGGCGGCCGTTCCTCACCACCACCTCGCCGCCCACCAGAACGGTGCGGACCGACCCGCCCGTCTCGCAATAGACCAGTTGGCGGCGGATGTCGTTCAGGGGCGTGAAGGGCAGCGTGGACAGGTCGAGCATCGTCAGGTCGGCCTGCCAGCCGGGCGCGATGCGGCCGGTGGGCACCGGCAGGCGCATCGCCCGCGCCCCGGCATGGGTCAGCGCGCCGAGGATCTCCTGCGGGGTGATCCAGTTGCGGAATTCGGGGTCGGTGACGTTGTGCATCAGCCCCGCCACCTTGCCGACGGTCCACAGGTTGATGCCGTCGTCGGTATTGGCCTCGTCATTGCCGAGGCAGACGTTGATCCCCGCCTGCCGCAAGTGCCGCCAGCGCATGATGCCACTGCCGATCTTCAGGTTCGACACCGGATTGTGCGCAACCGAGGCGCCGGAGTCGGCGATCAGCCGGATGTCATCGTCGTCGATCCAGATGGCATGGATGACCATGGCCTGCTCGGTCAGCACGCCCATGTCATGGGCATGGCGGACCAGCGACTTGCCATAATTCACCTGCCCCAGCACCCGCTGCAGCCGGGTTTCGAGGATGTGCATGTCGTAGGGGATGTCCATCTCCTGCGCGATGCGGCCGAGGGCGCGGAAATAGTCGGGCGTCACCCGCTGCGGGGCCGAGCAGCTTACGGCGGCGCGCAGCCGGCCCCCGGCACGGTTGTGCCAGCGGTCGATGTAGCGGGCGTAATGGTCCAGTAGCTGGCGGTCCGTCATGCGGGGGGCCGCCTCCATCCGCGCGCGAAGGGGGGCAGGCAGGATTTCGGACAGGAAGGGATATTTCGCCGTCTCGGCCACGTTGGGCTGGTCCAGCGTGACGGTGGCCCGCATCCCGGCATCGGTATAGGCCTGCATCACGGCATCCACCTCGTCCTCGGTCACCACGGGGACGTAGAAGCAGTCGTCATGCACTGCGGTCACGCCCTGCTTCAGCATCTCGATGATGCCCAGCATGGTGCGGACATAGGCGAAGCGCGGCGTGGCCAGCCGGTCCATCAGCGGCGGCACCTCGTAGAGCATGAACAGCTCCAGCGGCCAGTTCTCCAGCGCGCCCTTCATGAAATTGCCGGGCGAGTGGAAATGGCCGTTGACCAGCCCGGGAATGACAAGCTGCCCGGTGCCGTCGATCACCGTGGCATGCGGCGGGGCCGAGGCGGCGGCCCCCTGCCCCACGGCGCGGATCAGCCCGCCCTCGATCACCAGATCGGCATCGGGGTGCAGGCGGTCGCTTTCGTCCAGCGTCAGGACGGTGGCGTTCCTGATGACGGTGCAGATGGTGGTCATCATTTCTCCTTGGCGGGCCGGACGAGGCGCAGGCGGGTGCGCGGATCGAGGCTGTCGCGCAGGCTGTCGCCCAGCAGGTTGAAGGCCATGACGAGGATGGTGATGGCCAGGCCCGGGATGGCGGCGATATGCGGGGCGTTGAAGATGAAGCTGCGCCCCTCGCTGGTCATGATGCCCCATTCCGCGGTGGGCGGCTGGACCCCGAGGCCCAGGAACGACAGCCCGGCGGCGGTGATCACCACCGCGCCGATGATCGTGCAGGAATAGACCACCGAGGCGGCGACGACATTCGGCAGCATCTCGACCAGCAGGATCTTCATGTCGGGCGTGGCCATGGCGCGGGCGGCCTCGACATAGGCCTGCTCGCGTTCAAGACAGGCGGCGGCATAGACGACGCGGGTGTTGTAGGGGATCAGGGTGACGACCAGCGCGATCATCATGTTGGCGATGCCCGGCCCCATCAGGGCGGCCAGCAGGATCGCCAGCAGCGCCATCGGGAAGGCGAAAAGCACGTCCATCACCCGCATGATCACCGCGCCGAGACCGCGATACCATGCCCCCAGCAGGCCGAGCGGAACCGAGACGGCCGCCCCGATCAGCACCGGCAGGATGCCGCACAGCAGCGTCAGCCGCGCGCCGTAGAGAAGCCGCGAGAGGATGTCGCGCCCCTGGTTGTCCAGCCCCAGCAGGTGCCCGGGAGTGCCCGGCGGCATCAGCCGCAGTTCGGGGTTGGCCTCGTTCGGCGGCCAGGGCGCGATCCACGGCGCGAAGACCGCGGCAAGGATCATGCCCGCGATGATGGCGGCGGCGATGCGGGCGACCGGATCGCCCAGCACCCCGCGCCAGACGAAGTAGAGGTTCGACCGGCGGGGAATGCGCCGGGCGGCGGGGGTGGTGTTGGCGGCGGCAATGGTCATCGGCCTAGCCCTTCCTCGGGTCCAGTGCATGGACGGTGATGTCCGACAGCATGTTGCCAAGGACGAAGACGGTGGCGACGACCAGCACGCAGCCCTGGATCATCGGGATGTCGCGGGCGAGGATGGCGTCGTAAAGCTGCAGCCCGACGCCGGGCCAGTTGAAGATGATCTCGGTGAAGACCACCCCGCCGAACAGGTAGCCGATCTGCAGGCCGCCGATGCTGGCGAAGGTCGGCAGCGTGTTCCTGACCCCGTGCCGCAGCACCACCTGCCGCCGCGTCAGTCCGCGCGCGCGGGCGGCAAGGATATAGGGCTCGTTCAGCACGTCGATCATGCGCGACCGGGTGACCCGCGCGACCACGGCGATGGAGGAGGCCGCGGTCACGCTGGCCGGCAGCACCATATGGTGCATGAGGTCCCAGAAGCCGCCCGGATTGACGATGTTGTACATGCCGGAGATCGGGAACAGCTTCCATTTGAAGGCCAGCAGGTAAAGCGCGACGATCCCCAGCCAGAAGACCGGCAGGCTGGCCAGAACCAGCGTCAGCGCCACCACGGCGCGGTCGGTCAGGCTGCGGAAGCGCGGGGCGGACAGCGCGGCCAGGAGGAAGCCGAAGACCAGCACCATGACCAGGCTTCCCGCCATCAGGATCAGCGAGTTCCAGATCTTCGGCACCAGGATCTGCGCCACCGGCAGTTGCTGGGCCAGCGAGATGCCGATGTCGCCCTGCATCAGCGCGCCGAACCAGCGCAGGTACTGGACGACGATCGGCTGATCCAGCCCCATGCTTTCGCGCAGGGCCTGAAGCTGCTCTTGCGAAGCCATGCGGCCAAGGATCGACAGCGCGATGTCGCCGGGCACCAGTTGCACCGACAGGAAGACGACGATGGTCACGCCGATCAACACGGGGATCGCCGACAGAAGCCGGCCGAGGGCGAAGAGGGTCAGGTTCATGGCGGGGCCTCGGGGCACAGGGACAGGGCCGCCCCCGCGCGGATGCGGGGGGCGGCCGGGTGCGTCATTCCTTGGTCAGGCCGGTCAGGTCGAACCAGTGCTGGGGCGCCAGCACGAAACCCGAGACATTGGGCGCCAGCGCATAGACCGAATTCGCCGCGTAATAGGTGGTGAAGGGCATGTCCGCCGCGATGATGTCGCGCATCTCGTGCAGCTTACCGTCCAGCGCCTCCTGCGTGGCCGAGGCCCGCGCCTCGGACAGAAGCCTGTCCATATCGGGGTTGTCGTAATAGCCCGAGTTGCAGCAGCTTGGCGGCAGCGCCGTGGTCGTCACCACCTGGTCGAGCCAGGCGAAGGTGCTTTCCCCCCAGGAGGCCGAGGTCAGGCCGGTGCCATCACGCATCCCCGCCGACATCATGTCCCAGAAGGTGTTGTTGTCGAACATCTCGATGCTGGCGCGGATGCCGACCTTCTCGAAGTCGCGCTGAAGCCATTCGGCATCGCCCTTGGTGTTCACGTCGGACCCGCCGCCGAAGGTCCAGTCCATCCGCGTCTCGAACCCGTCCGGGTAGCCCGCCTCGGCCAGCAGCGCCTTCGCGCCTTCGGGATCGTAGTCGCAATCGCGGAAGGCCGGATCATAGCCCGGGCCGCCGGGGTTCAGGATGCCCCAGGCCGGGATGGCAAAGCCCTTGCGCTGATACCTGGCCATGTCCTCGCGGTTGATGGCCATGCAGGTGGCCTTGCGCACGCGGGCATCGCCGAAATGCGCGTCCTTGGTGTTCAGCCACAGCACATAGACCATGGGCGACGGGCCGGTGACGATCTGCATCCCCTGCGCCTGCAGCGTCTCGATCGAATCCGGCGAGGGCGTGCCGATCATGTCCACCTCGCCGCCCATCAGCGCCAGTTCGCGCGTCACCACTTCCGGGATGCCGCGCAGGACGATGGCATCCGCCTTCGGCACCCGCTCGGGGTTCCAGTAGGCGTCGTTCCTGGCGATGACCAGTTTCTCGCCCACCACCCGTTCGACGAACTTGAAGGGGCCGGTGCCGATGGGATGGTCCTCGATCCCGTCGTTGCCCCAGGTCTTCACCGCCTCGGGCGAGACCATGCGCGGCGCGCCCGACCCGCCCGCCGTCAGGCGGCGCAGGAATTCGGCATTCGGCTGCTTCAGGTCGATGCGGAAGGTGTATTCATCCACGACCTCATAGCCGGCAAGGTCCATCCAGACCCAGCCCATCAGCCCCGGCGAGGCCGGCACGAAATATTCGAAATCCGGGTTGGTCATCCGGTCGAGGTTGAACTTCGCCGCCTCGGCATTCCACGGGCTGCCGTCGTGGAAGGTCACGCCCTGCCGCAGGTGGAAGGTGTAGGAGGTGCCGTCCCCGGAAATCTCCCAGCTTTCGGCCAGGGCGGGGACGATCTCGGGAACGGCATCGCCGCCCTTGGTCAGGTCCTCTTCCACGAAGCTTTCGAAGATGTGGCGCACCACCTTGAAGGTGTTCCATGTGCGCGAGGCGGCCGGGTCCATGCGGCTGAAATCGGCCTCGACCGCCATGACGATGGTGGTCTCGGCAAGGGCGGGCGCGGCAAGCGTGAAGGCAAGGGCCGTCACCGAACCCTTGAGCAGCATTCGAAGCGGGGAAACTCTGGTCATGCGGGAACTCCTGTTGGGGTGGGCTTGTGGTTTTCTTCGGATTGCGCGGCGAACCGCGGGTCGTGGAGGAAACAGGCGACGGACCTTCCGCCGCCCGCAGGCAGAAGCGCGGGATCGGCGTTCATGCAGCGGTCCAGCCGATGCGTGCAGTTGGTGACATAGGGGCAATGCTCGGTGGCGATCGGCGGCGGCGCGCCTTCCAGATCCTCGGCGCGTTCGGCGGCGCGTTCCCACAGGCCGTCGCGGCGCAGGTGCAGCACGGTGCCGAGGAAATCCTGGGTGAAGGGATGCAGCGGCGTGCGATAGACCTGATCGCTGCCGCCGCTTTCCAGCAGCTTGCCGCGATACATCACCATCGTCCGGTCGCAGAACTCGCGCACGATCTTCAGGTCGTGCGAGACGAAAAGATAGGTCAGCCCCAGCTCTTTCTGCAGCCGCTGCAGCAGGTTCAGGATCTGCGCCTGGATCGAGACGTCCAGCGCCGAGACCGGCTCGTCCAGGAACAGGAACTCCGGCTCCAGCGCCAGCGCGCGGGCAATGGCGATGCGCTGGCACTGTCCGCCCGAGAATTCATGCGGGTAGCGGTGCGCCTGCCGGGGGTCCAGCCCCACCATTTCCAGCAGGTCATCGACGCGGCGCGACGCGGCGGCCGAGGCCATCCCGAAGTTCAGCATCGGGCGGGCGACGTTCTCGGCCACCGTGCGGCGGGGGTTCAGCGATTGCAGCGGGTCCTGGAAGACGATCTGCGCGCGGCGCCGGTGCTGGCGCAACTCTTCCGCCGACAGGCGGCGCAGGTCGCGCCCGCCATGGGTGATGCTGCCGCTGTCCGCCTCGATCAGCCGCAGGATCATCCGGCCCAGTGTCGACTTGCCGGAACCCGATCCGCCCACGCAGCCGAGGATCTCGCCCTTGCGGATGTCGATGGAAATGTCGCGCACGGCATGGTTCAGCACCGTCTCGCGGGTGAAGAAGCCGCCGCGCCGGATGCGGAAGGTCTTGGAGAGATTGCGGATCTCGATCAGGTTTTCCATGGCTCCCTCACACCAGATGACAGCGGACGGACCGCCCCGGCCCCACTTCGCGCAGGGCGGGCTGCACCTTGTGGCACCGCGCCTCGGCCATCGGGCAGCGCGGGGCGAAGCGGCAGCCGGGCGGCGGATCGGCAAGGTTCGGCGGCTCGCCCTCGATGAAGATGCGCTCGCCCCGCGGCGCGTCGGGATCGGGGATCGCGGCGATCAGCGCGCGGGTGTAGGGATGCAGCGGCCGGTCGAGAAGGTCGCCCACCGGCGCCTCTTCCTGAAGCTGGCCGCCATACATGACCAGCACCCGCGTCGCCATGGCCGCGACCACCCCGATATCGTGGGTGATCAGGATGATCGGCAGCCCGGTCGCCTGGCTGCGCCGCTTCAGCAGCATCAGGATGCGCGCCTGGACCCCCACGTCCAGCGCGGTCGTCGGCTCGTCGGCGATCAGCAGTTCGGGCTTGCAGGCCAGCGTCATCGCCAGCGCGATCCGCTGGCACATGCCGCCCGACAACTGGTGCGGATAGCTGGCCAGCACCCGTTCTGCATCCGGGAAGCCCACCTCGCGCAGCGTCTGCGCCGAGGCCGTCCGTGCCGCGGCCCGGCCCAGCCCGGGATCGTGCCGGCGCAGCGTCTCGACCAGTTGGAAACCGATGGTGAAGGAGGGATCCAGCGAGGCGCGGGGGTTCTGGAAGATGGTGCCGATCCGGCGGCCCCGCACCTCTTCCATCTCGCGTTCGGAAAGCGTCAGCAGTTCCGCCTCGCCCATGCGGACAGAACCTGCCAGATAGCGCGCCGGGGGCATGGGCAGCAGACGGGCGATGGCCATGGCCGTCACCGTCTTGCCCGAGCCGGATTCGCCGATGATGGCCAGAACCTCGCCCTTGCCGATCGACAGCGTCACGTCCTCGACCGCGACGATCATCCCGGCGGGGGTAGAAAATCCCATGCGCAGATCGCGCACATCAAGGGTGGCAGCAGATGGCATTCCGTTCCTTTCGCACTGGCGGGCTTCAGAATGGATGTCATCATTGTATACGATGACTCACGAATCTTGATCACAACTATGTATCCAATATTGGCATACGCCTAGCGATTCTTTTTCCGATCCCTATGATCCCGCCGAAGCCCCGTCGACGATCCGGTGCAAAAACATGGGAGAATCGAGCGGCTTGCATGGTATAAACGCTCGGATTGCACAGAAATCCGGCAAATTGCCCTCTCTGTCCGCAGATCACCAACCAGCCATGGGCCAAGCGGGCAACCGACCGCCGCATGCAACAACGGCGTTGACAGATGGTGTTCCGGCTGCAAGGCTTATTGTATACAATGAAAGCGGCAAGGACCGCCCCGCAGGGACATGATGCGCATCAAGCTGATCAATCCGAACACCTCCTCCGCCATGACCGAGGCCATGGCCCGGGCGGCCCGGGAAGTGGCTTCGCCCGGCACCCGGATCGACGCCGTGGCCACCCTTTCCGGCCCGGCCTCGATCGAGGGACATTACGACGAGGCGATCAGCGTCATCGGGCTGATCGACCAGATGCGCGCCGATCCCGATGCCGACGCCTATGTCATCGCCTGCTTCGGCGATCCCGGGCTGCTGGCCGCCCGGGAACTGACCGAGGCGCCCGTCCTCGGCATCGCCGAGGCGGCAATGCACGCCGCGACCTTCCTTGCCACCTCCTTCTCGGTGGTCACCACGCTGGAGCGGACGCGGATCATCTCGGAGGCGCTGGTGCGCAACTACGGGATGCAGGCCGCCTGCCGCCGGGTGCGCGCGACCGACCTGCCGGTGCTGGAGCTGGAAGAGCCCGGCGACCGGGTGAACGAGATCGTCTTCGCCGAATGCCTGCGCGCGCTGGACGAGGACCGCTGCGGCGCCATCGTCCTTGGCTGCGCGGGCATGGCGGGGCTGGTCGAATACCTGCGCGCGCGCCTGCCGGTGCCGGTGATCGACGGCGTGACCGCGGCGGTGAAATTCGCCGAGGCGCTGGTCGGCGCGGGCCTGCGCACCTCGAAGCACGGCGACCTCGCCTATCCGCTGCCGAAGACCTATTCGGGCAGCCTTTCGGCCTATGCGCCCTCAGTCCGGGAGGGACTGGGCGAACAGCGACCTGAAGTCCACGCCGCCCGTTGATTGCGACAGATCCACCTGGGATTCGATATGCTTGAGATGATGGGTCATACGTTCGATCGCCGCCGCCTCGTTTCCGGCGGCAAGCGCGTCGATGATCTCGCTGTGCTCGTCGCAGGAACAGGGCACCGCCCCCGGCACCTCGTAAAGCGCGATGATCAGCGAGGTGCGCGAGACCAGTTCCTGCACGACATCCGCCAGCACCGCATTGTCGGCCAGCTCGGCCAGCGCCTGATGGAAGTCGCCGGACAACTGGACGCGGCGGCGCTTGTCGTTGGCAAGCTGGGCCTTCCTTTCCTCGGCCACGATGCCGCGCAGCCGGTCGAGCCCCCGCTCGTCCCGCTTGCGGGCGACCTTGCGGACCAGTTCGCTTTCCACGATATGGCGCGCCTCGAAGACCTGCCGGCCCTCCTCGGTGGTCGGCCGGGCGACGCGGGCGCCCTTGTTGGGGGTGATCACCACCAGCTTCTCATGCGCAAGCCGTTGAAGAACCTTGCGAATGATGGTGCGGCTGACCCCGAAGGCGGCCGCAAGGGCATCCTCTTGCAAGGGGGTGGCGGGGCGCAGCTGGTGGTTGATGATGGCGGCATAGATCGCGCCATGGATCCGCTCGTCCGTCCGCTGTCCACGTCTGGAGCCACGGTTGCTTTCACCTGTAAAGTTCACGTCCGGTTCCGCCCGTTCCTGGCCCGCCGTGGCGATGGCCATACTATGTATACAATGTTGTTGAACAATCTTGTGCGGTCGCCGTCAAGAGGCAGATCGCGCAGGCAGGGCCGGAGGGCGGGCCGATGACCACCGCCGCGCTGGAGGTTCGCGACCTGGGCATCGTCTTCGACACGCGGCGCGGAACGGTGCCCGCCATCGAGGGCGTCAGCTTCACCATGGCGCGGGGCGAGGTGCTGGGGATCGTCGGCGAATCCGGGGCAGGAAAATCCTTGACCGGCAATGCGTTGATCGGCCTTCTTCAAGCGCCGGGACGCATTTCCGCGGGGTCGATCCATCTGGACGGCACGCGCATCGACGACCTTCCGCGCGAGGCGCAGCGCCGCCTGCGCGGCAAGCGCATCGGCGCGATCTTCCAGGACCCGCTGACCAGCCTAGACCCGCTGATGACCATCGGCGACCAGTTGGTCGAGACGATCCGCGCCCATTTGCCGCTGGGGGCCGCCGCCGCCAGGGCGCGGGCGCTGGACCTCTTGGCCGAGGTGGGCATCGCCGATCCGGCCAACCGCTTCGGCCAGTATCCGCACCAGTTCTCGGGCGGGATGCGGCAGCGCATCGTCATCGCGCTGGCCATCGCCGCCGAGCCCGAGGTGATCGTGGCCGACGAGCCGACGACCGCGCTGGACGTTTCGGTGCAGGCGCAGATCCTTGCCCTCCTGCGGCGGCTGGCGCGCGACCATGGCACGGCGATCATGCTGGTGACGCATGACATGGGCGTCATCGCCGAGATCGCCGACCGGGTGGGGGTGATCTATGCCGGGCGGCTGGTCGAGATCGGGCCGGTGGCCGAGGTGCTGCACACCGCGCGCCATCCCTATACCACCGGGCTGATGAGCCTGATCCCCTCGCTGTCGCGGCGCGAGGCGCGGCTGCCGCAGATCGCGGGCTCGATGCCGCGCCCCGGCCAATGGCCCGGCGGCTGCAGCTTCCATCCGCGCTGTCCGATGGCGGGGCCCCGCTGCGCCACCGAAGTTCCCCGGCCCGTCACCGCCGATGCGGTGCAGGTCGCCTGTCACCTGTTCTCCGGCGGCACCGCCGCGCCGCCGGCCGTTTGAAGAAGCCTTGCCTGAAGAAACCAAGAAACGAACCCAACATGGAGAAACCCGTATGCGTTACTACATCAAACCCCTGATACTCGCGGCCGGTCTGGCCTCTCTGGGCATGGGAGCCCAGGCCAACACCCTGCGCTTCGCCGAGGGGCAGGACATCAACTCGATGGACCCGCATGCCGCCCGCGACGACTTCGCGCTGAGCCTGCTGTGCAACGTCTACGAAGGACTGGTCCGCTGGAACGCCGATCTGGAGATCGAACCGGCGCTGGCCGAAAGCTGGGAGGCGGTCTCGGACACCGAATGGCGCTTCCACCTGCGCAAGGATGTGACGTTCCACAACGGCAACCCCTTCACCGCCGATGACGTGATCTTCTCCTACCACCGCGCCGGGGATGCCGGGTCGCCCTTCGCCGGCCTGCTGGAGCCCATCGCCGAGGTGATCAAGGTCGACGACCATACGGTCGACTTCAAGCTGAAGCGCAAATACGCGCTGGTGCTGAACGACTTCGCCGGCTGGTACATCATGGACAAGGAGTTCCAGGAGGAGATCGGCGCGACCACGCCGCTCGACCTCAGCTCCAACGCCGGGGGCGCGATGCAGACCACGGCCAACGGCACCGGCCCGTTCAGGCTGGTCGAGCGGCAGCCCGACGTGAAGACGGTGCTTGCCGCCAACCCCGACTGGTGGGACGAGAAGAAGCACAATCTGGACGAGATCGTCTACACGCCGATCAGCAACAACGCGACCCGGGTGGCGGCGCTTCTGTCGGGCGAGGTGGATTTCATCCGCAACGCCCCCCCGCAGGATCTCGACCGGATTGAGGCCACGCCGGGCATGAAGGTGATGCGCGGCCCGCATCTGCGCACGATCTTCTTCGGCATGGACCAGCAAAGCGACAGCCTGCCCGGCAGCGGGGTCGAGGGCAATCCGCTGAAGGATATCCGCGTCCGCAAGGCGATTTCCATGGCGATGGATGTCGAGGGGATCAAGCGGTCGATCATGCGCGGCAACTCGGGCCCGGTGGCGACCCAGCTTGCGCCGCAGATGCCGTTCTACGACGCCTCGCTTGAGGAACGCCTCCCCTTCGATCCCGAGGCGGCGAAGGCGCTTCTGGCCGAGGCCGGTTATGGCGACGGCTTCACCCTGACGCTGGATTGCCCGGCGGGGTCCTTCATCAACGACGAGCAGATCTGCCAGGCCGCGGTGGGGATGCTGGCCAGGATCGGCATCACCACGCAACTGGCGATGCACCCGCCCGTGCAATACGACACCGAACTGCCCGCGGGCCAGTATTCCTTCTACATGCTGGGCTGGGCCGGTCTGCCGACCATCGACCCCTACAACGTCTTCAACGCCACCGTTCACACCCCGTCCGGCGAACTGGGCGCCTGGAACCCGAAAGGCTATTCCAACACCCGCGTCGATGAGCTGATCATCCAGATCGGCGAGGAATACGATCCCGTGAAGCGGCAGGAGATGATCTCGGAAGTGCTGAGGACGCAGCGCGACGAGGTGGGCAAGATCATGCTGCACCAGCAGTTCCTGACCTGGGGCATGACCGACAAGGTGAATGCCATCGTGCCCGGCGATGAATACACCCGCTTCTGGTATTACACGATGAACTGAGGCGGGCCGCGCGCGCCGGGCATCTCCGCTCCCGGATGGCCGGCGCGCGCAACCCCCTCCCTAGCCGAAAGCCAGCGATGATCGCCATAGTCCTCCGCCGTCTGGGCAGCGTCCTTCTGGTGATGCTGGTCGTGGCCGCCCTGTCGTTCCTGATCTTCAACTTCCTGGGCGACCCGGTGAACAACATCCTCGGCGTCAACGCGACGCTGGAAGAGCGCGAGGCGCTGCGCCGCACCCTGGGGCTGGACCAGCCGGCATGGGTGCAGTTCTGGCATTTCCTCGAACGCGCCGTGGTCGGCGATTTCGGCATCTCCTACCGCAACCGCCAGCCGGTGATGGACCTGATCCTGTCACGGATGCCCGCCACCGTGGAACTGGTCCTTTGCGCCACCGTGCTTGCGCTGACCATCGGCATCCCGATGGGCGTCTATTGCGCCCTGCGCCCCAAGGGCGTGCTGTCGCGGCTGTTGCAGATGGTCTCGCTGATCGGCATCTCGATCCCGCAGTTCCTGCTGGGGATGCTGCTGATCCTGGTCTTCTCGGTCGAGCTGCGCTGGCTGTCGGCCTTCGGCCGGGGCGAGGTGGTGAACATCGGCTGGTGGTCCACCGGCCTTCTGACCGACACGGGACGCAAGGCGCTGGTGATGCCGGTGCTGACGCTGGCGGTGTTCCAGATCTCGATGATCATGCGGCTGGTGCAGGGCGAGATGCAGGAGGTGCTGCGCGCCGATTTCATCAAGTTCGCCCGCGCCCGCGGCCTGCCCGACCGCGCCGTGAACCTGCGCCACGCGCTGCGCAACTCGCTGCTGCCGGTGGTGACGGTGGTGGGCTTGCAGATCGGCGCGCTGATCGCCTTCGCCATCGTCTGCGAGGCGGTGTTCCAGTGGCCCGGCCTCGGCCTCCTGATCCTGCAGGCCATCGAATATGCCGATTTCCCGGTGATGGCGGCCTATCTGGCGCTGGTCGGCTTCGGTTTCGCCATGATCAACCTGACGGTGGACATGATCTATCTCTTCATCGACCCGAGGATGCGCCGCAAATGAGCCGAACCATCGCCATTCTCCGCGCCTCGCTGGACAGCGACCTGGCCTGGCGCTTCCGCCAGTCGCCGCCCGCCATGGTGGCGGCCGCCCTTCTGCTGGTCATGGTGTTCTGCGCGGTGGCCGCGCCGCTGATCGCGCCGCACACGCCGTTCAACCCGGCCACGCTGAACCTGATGGATTCGCGCCTGCCGCCGGTCTGGATCGACGGCGGGACGATGACCTATCCCCTCGGCACCGACGAGCAGGGCCGCGACGTGCTGTCCACCATCTTCTACGGGATGCGGATATCCATCGCCGTGGGCGTCGCCGCCGTGCTGCTGTCGGTGGTCATCGGCGTGACCATGGGCCTGATCGCCGGCTGGTGCGGCGGCTGGGTCGATGCCGCGATCATGCGGCTTGGCGACGTGCAGCTTTCCTTCCCCACCATCATGATCGCCTTCTTCATCGACGGCGTGGCCAAGGCGGTGATGCCCCCCGACCTGCGCGAGATGACGCGGTTCTACGTGGTGATCTTCGCCATCGGCATCGCCGACTGGGTGCAGTTCGCCCGCACCGTCCGCGCCGCCACGATGATCGAGAAGAACAAGGACTATGCCGCCGCCGCCCGCCTGTCGCGGGTGCCGGGGCTGAAGATCCTGTTCGCCCATGTCCTGCCGAATACCCTCGGCCCGGTGATCATCCTTGCCACCCTGGGCCTTGGCGTCGCCATCCTGACCGAGGCGATCCTGTCGTTCCTCGGCCTCGGGATGCCGCCCACCCAGCCCTCGCTCGGCGCGCTGATCCGGGTGGGCAACGACCTGCTTCTGTCCGGCGAATGGTGGATTTCCATGTTCCCCGGCCTTGCGCTGGTTCTTCTGGTCCTCTCCGTCAACATCTTCGGCGACTGGCTCAGGGATGCCCTGAACCCGCGCCTGAAATGAAAGTGCACCCATGTCCGACCTGCTGATCACCAATATCCGCCCCGAAGACGGCCCGCCCGCCGACATCCTGATCCAGGGGGGCCGCATCGCCGCCGTGGGCCCGGACCTCTCCGCCCCCGCGGGAACCCCGGTCCATGACGGCAAGGGGGCCATCGCCATCGCGCCCCTCGTCGAGCCGCATGTCCATCTGGACAAGATCCTCTGGGGCCTGCCCTGGCATCCGATCGAGGTTCCCGCCGGCCTGCGCGCCATGATCGACAACGAGGTCGAGATCCGCCGCAACCTGCCCTGGAGCGTCGAGGACCGCGCCGGGCGGCTGATGCGGCAATGCGTGGCCATGGGATCGACCCATATCCGCAGCCATATCGACATCTCGACCTTCTACAAGCTGGACAACGTGCAGGGCGTGCTGGCGGCATGGGAGAAGATGAAGGAGGCCGTCGGGCTGGAACTGGTGGCCTTCCCGCAGACCGGCATGATGATCGACCCGGGCTGCGCCGCGCTGATGGAGGCCGCGATGGACGAGGGCTGCTCGGTCGTCGGCGGCATCGACCCCGGCACCATCGACGGCGACCCGAAGGGGCATCTGGACACCATCTTCGGCATCGCCGACCGCAAGGGAGCGAAGATCGACATCCACCTGCACGAGCCGGGGGAACTCGGCCTCTACGAGATGGGGCTGATCTGCGACCGGACCGAGGCTTTGGGGATGGAAGGAAGGGTCGTCGTCAGCCATGCCTTCTGCCTTGGCGACGGTCCCGCGGCCAAGGTCTCGGCGATGATCGAGCGGCTGGCGAGGCTGCGGATCGGCATCATCTCGGCCGTGCCGGGCGAGATCGCCTTCCCGCCGATGTTCGACCTTGCGGCCCGGGGCGTGCCCTGCGCGCTGGCCTCGGATTCGATCCGCGACACCTGGAACCCGCATGGCAACGGCGACATGCTGGACCGCTGCTGGCTGTTCTCCTTCCGCAACTGGAGCCGCACCGACGCCGAACTGCTGGCCTGCCTCGAGATGGGCACCTCGCGCGGGGCCGACCTGCTGGAACTGGAGGGCTACGGCCTGAGCCCCGGCTGCGAGGGCAGCCTCGTGCTGGTCGAGGGCGAGAACCGGGCGCAGGTGCTGGTCGACCGCCCTGCCCGCGCGCTGGTCGTCAAGGCGGGCCGGATCGTCGCCGAGGGCGGGCGCTACACCGGGCCGGGGGCGCCGTGATGGAGGCGGCGGCCCCTCTCGTCTCGGTCCGGCAACTGGGGCGCAGCTTCGACGTTTCGGCCCCGGCGATCCAGCGGCTGCTGACCGGTGCGCCCCGGCGCAGCGTCCGGGCGGTGGACGATGTCAGCTTCGCCGTCGATCCCGGCACCACCTTCGCCATCGTCGGCGAATCCGGCTGCGGCAAATCCACCCTCACCCGGCTGGTCGCCGGGCTGGACACCCCGACCGAGGGCGAGGTGCGGCTTCGGGGCCGGGAGGGCGGCCCGGTGCGCATCCAGATGGTGTTCCAGGATCCGGTCGGCAGCCTGAACGCCCGCTGGCGCATCGGCCGCTCCATCGCCGAGCCGATGCCGAAGGGCATGGACGCCGCCGCCCGGCGCGAAAGGGTGGCGGAGCTGCTGGTGACCGTAGGGCTTTCGCCCGGCGATGCGGCGAAATATCCGCATGAATTCTCCGGCGGCCAGCGGCAACGGATCGCAATCGCCCGCGCGCTGGCCGGAGAGAGCGACCTTCTCCTGCTGGACGAGCCGACCTCGGCGCTGGACGTGTCGGTGCAGGCGCAGGTGCTGAACCTGCTGAAGGATCTGCAGGACCGGCTGGGGCTGACCTATCTGTTCATCAGCCACAACCTTGCCGTGGTGCGCTTCATGGCCGACCGGCTGGGCATCATGTATCTGGGCCGCATGGTCGAGGAGGGGCCGGGAGAGATCTTGTTCCACGACCCCGCCCATCCCTATACCCGCCAGTTGATGGCCACCGTGCCCGATGTCGACAACCCGCAGCGCGACCGCGAGCCGGTGGCCTTCGAGATTCCCAGCCCGCTGAACATGCCGCCCGGCTGCACCTTCAACCCGCGCTGCCCGCTGGCGATGGAGATCTGCCGGCGCGAGCGCCCTGCCCTGCGCGACCGCCCGAACGGCACCCGCATCGCCTGCCACGCGGTAAAGGACTGACATGGACTTCGACTTCACCCGCCTGCCCGACCAGGACCGCTACCGCCTGCTGACCAATTTCGTCGGTCCCCGCCCCATCGCGCTGGTCTCCACCATCGACGAGGGCGGCAATCACAACGCCGCGCCGATGAGCTTCTTCAACGTCTTCTCGCACGAGCCGCCGATCCTGATCCTCGGCATCCAGCCGCGGATGGACGGCAGTCCGAAGGACACCGTCGCCAACCTGCGCCGCTCGGGCGAGTTCGTGGTGCATATGGTGGACATGGAGATCGCCGGGGCGATGCTGGTCACCGGACGCGACTATCCGCCCGGCACCGACGAGATCGCCATGGCCGGGCTGACCGCCGTGCCCTCGCGCCAGGTCGCCGCCCCCCGCATCGCCGAGGCGCCCTGCGCCATGGAATGCCGGGTCGAGCAGATCATCGACTATCCGCGCCGCGCCATCGTCCTTGGCCGCGTGGTGCAGATGTTCGTGCAGGACCGCTGCCTGGACGCGCGCGGACGCTATGTGGACCCGGCCACCTACCAGCCCATCGCCCGCCTGCACGCCGACAACTACGTCACCAGCGACCGCCAGATCGTGCTGGAGGACGAACCGGAATGGCAGTGACGCCCCGATCCGGGTCCCCTCACCCGCGCATCGCCTTGCCCTCGGGATCTCGGGGCGAGCCGGGGATGACGGTGGCGCGGCATTCCTCGCCGGTGATATGGGTGGAAAGCACGGTGCCTGCTGCGGCGGCGGCACGGTCCACCATGGCCAATGCGAGGCTCTTGCCGATGGTGGGACCATAGCCGCCCGAGGTCACGTAGCCGACCAGCTTGCCGTCCTGCCAGATCGGTTCGTAGCCGCTGGCGTCGGCGTCCTTCGCCTCGATCTCAAGCGTGACCAGCACCTGTTTCGACAGGTTTCCATCCCGTTCGGCCCGGGCGGCGGCCTCACCGATGAAGCCTTTCTTGTCCCAGTCGATGAAGCGGTCCAGCCCGGTCTGGCCGGGCGTGTAGCCCTGGGTGAATTCGCGCGACCAGATGCCGAAGCCTTTCTCCAGCCGCAGCGCATTGGCCGAGGCGAAGCCGAATTCGGTCAGGCCATGCTCCGCCCCCGCCTCCAGCAGGATACGCCGCAGGGCGGCATGTTCCAGCGCGCCGCAGTTGATCTCGTAGCCCAGTTCGCCGGTGACCGACATGCGGGCGACGCGGGCGCGGATCAGGCCCACGTCCATCCGGGTGCAGCCGAGCAACGGCAAGGCCGCCACGTCCTGATGCGTCAGCTTCTGCAAGATGTCGCGCGACCGCGGCCCGGCCAGCGCAAAGCCGGTCACGCCGTCCGAGATGTCGCGCAGGGCGACGCCTTCGCCCATGTGGTCCGCAAACCAGCGCATATGCCATTCGCGCAGGTAGTAGGACCCCATGATCCACCACGACCCGTCGCCCCAGTTCAGCAGCGTCAGATCGCCCTTCAGCCGCCCGTCATGCCCCAGCATCGGCGCCAGACGCGCCCGGCCCGGCTTCGGCAGGCGGCTGGCGAAGATGCGGTCGAGCCATGCTTCGGCCCCCTCGCCCGTCACCTCGTAGCGGGAGAAGCCGGTGATATCGAGGAGGCCCGCCTTTTCCCGCACCGCCCGCGCCTCGGCGCCGATGATGCCGAAGGCATCGGACCGCCGCAGGCTGGGCTTTTCGGCAAAGCCCGCAGGCGCGAAGTAGAGCGGCACCTCCAGCCCCCAGCTCGCGCCCCAGACCGCGCCTGCCGCCGTCATCCCCTCATGGGCGCCCGGCACCTTCAGCGGGCGGCCGGCGGGCAGTTGCTCGTTCGGATAGGTCATGATGAAGCGGCGCGAATAGAACTGGCCGGTGGTCTGGCGGATGAATTCGCGGTTGGCGGCGAAATCGCCGTAGCGGGCGATGTCCATGCCGAAGATGTCGGCCTCCGCCTCGCCATGCACCATCCATTCTGCCAGCGACTTGCCGACGCCGCCCCCTTGCAGGAAGCCCGCCATCACCCCGCAGGCCACCCAGTAGTTGCGCAGGCCCCTGACCGGCCCGACCAGCGGGTTGCCGTCGGGCGAGAAGGTGAAGGCGCCGTTGACCCACCGCTTGATGCCAGCGGTCTGCAACACCGGATAGCGGTGGAAGGCCAGCGACAGCTCGTCCGAGATGCGGTCGGTATCCTCCTGGATCAGCTCCATCCCGTAGTCCCAGGGGGCGCCATCCATCTGCCAGTGCTTGTGGTCGATCTCGTAGATGCCAAGCAGCATGCCGAGCTGCTCCTGCCGCATGTAGGAAAAGCCGTCGAGATCGACGATGGTCGGCATTTCCTGCGGCAGCGCGGCGATCTCGGGGATCGCCTCGGTCACCAGATAATGGTGTTCCATCGGCGTGACCGGCAGTTCGACCCCGACCATCCGGCCCAGTTGCTTGGCCCAGAGGCCGCCCGCATTCACCACATGCTCGGCAAGGATCGTGCCCTTCTCGGTCTCCACCTGCCATTCCTGAGAGGGAAGCTGCGTCAGGGACAGCACCCGGTTGTGCTCGATGATGTCCGCGCCACGGTTCTTCGCCGCGCGGGCATAGGCATGGACCACGCCCGAGGGGTCGATATAGCCCTCGCGCTCCGACACCATGCCGCCCAGCAGGTCGCTTGTGTTCACCAGAGGGCAAAGCGCCTTGATCTCGTCGGGCGAGACAAGGTGGTTGTCGGCGATGCCCATCGACTGCATGACGCGATAGGTGCCGCGCAGCGAATCCCAGCGGTCGGGATCACGCGCCATGAGAATGCCGCCCGTCATGTGCATGCCGATGCTGATGCCGGATTCCGCCTCGATCTTCGGCAAGAGGTCGATGGTATAGGCTTGCAGGGCCGAGATGTTGGGGTCGGCATTCAGCGTATGGAAGCCGCCCGCCGCGTGCCAGCTTGAACCGGCGGTCAGCACGCTGCGTTCCAGGATGGCGATGTCGGTCCAGCCCAGCTTGGCCAGATGCCAGGCGACCGAGGCGCCGACCACGCCGCCGCCGATGATGACTACGCGATATCGAGAGTTCATGCCTTCACCTTCCGCCTGGCTGCCCCGTCAATTCCGGGCCCTGTCATGGACAGATATGTATGGATTCAATCCTCGGGCCTTGCGCCGCCCGCTTCGGTCCGCGACTGGACGAAGCCTTCCAGCCGCTCGGCCACGTCCTCGCAGGCGGGGGGCGGCGTGAAGCCGGACAGCGTCTGCTTCCAGATCGCCGTCGCCCGTTCGTCCGCCCGCAGCGCGCCCGCCTCGGTCCAGTTGCCATGGTTCGACAGGTCGGCGACCAGCGGCCGGTAGAAGGCGGTCTGGTAGCGTTCCATCGTATGCGCCGTGGCGAAGAAATGCCCGCCGGGCTGCACGTCCCTGATCGCCTCGAACCCCAGCGAGTCGGCATCGGCCGGATCCGGGCGCGCAAGCTCGGCGATGGTTTGCAGCGCTTCGATGTCGAGGATGAACTTCTCGTAGCCCAGCGTCAGCCCGCCCTCCAGCCAGCCCGCGGCATGGACGGTGACCGTGGCCCCGCCCAGAACTGCGCCCCAAAGCGCCATCACCGTCTCGGTCGCCCCCTGCGCATCCGCCGTATTCGACGCCGCCCCCGTCGCCGAACGCCAGGGCAGGCCGATATACCGCGCCAGTTGACCCGAGCCGATGCAGGCCCGGATATGTTCCGGTGTGCCGAAGGCGGGAGAGCCGGACTTCATGTCGACGTTCGACAGGAAACCGCCGTAGGAAACCGGAGCGCCCGCCCGCGTCAATTGCGCCAGCGTGATACCCGCCAAGGCCTCGGCATGTTGCAGCATCAGCGCGCCGGACACCGTCACCGGCGCCATCGCGCCCGCCAGGCAGAACGGGGTGATGATGGTCATCTGGCCGTTGCGGGCAAAATCGATGATCCCCCGCGACATCGGAATGTCCAGTTGCCGCGGCGAGTTGGAGTTGATCACCGTGCTTGCCCAGACCCCGTCGGTGAAACCCGCCTCGTCCAGCCCGCGCGCAAGCCGGATCATCTCGAAGCTTTCCTCGACCTGGTGCCGTCCGCGGGCATAGACGAACATCGGCTTGTCGCAGTTCTCAAGCTGGCCCTTCATCATCGCATAATGGCGCAGATGGATCGGCACGTCCTGCGGCTCGACCGAGGGGCCGTGCATGTGGATCACGTCGAAGCTTTGCTGCAGGCGCAGGGTTTCCAGATAGCCGGTCAGGTCGCCCGGTCGCCGCCCCCGTTCACGGTCGAAGGCGTTCGGGCAGCCGGCACCGGCCATGAACAGCATCGAGCCCAAGGCATAATCCTGCTCGCGGGCGGGATTTGCGGCGCGCAGGCGGATCGAGCGCGGGGCCGCCGCAAGGGCCGAGGCCACCATGTCGCGCCCGATGCGGACCATGAGGCTTTCGTCGTCCACCAGCGCGCCGCCGCTGCGGAAGATCTCGCGCGCCTCGTCGAGAAGTACCCGCAACCCCAGCTCTTCCAGGATCCGCAAGGCGCCGTCATGGATGGCGGCGATCTCGTCCTCCGAATAGGCCGACTGCGGCGTGAAGGGGTTCCGCATCCGCACATAGGCCGATGCCGGGCGCGCGCCTTCTGCGCCCCCTGCCCGGCGATGGCGCGCGCGTCCCTGGCGACCGGCTTCACGCTTTTCCATCTCGACCTCCCCCTGCGCGTCAAGGATCATAGCATCTTGGACACTTATGTCCATAGCCATTGCAGAGCGGACCGGTTGCACCCCATCTGTGCATGTGCGCGGCGTTCCGTTCCCCGGCGCCGGTCTGCTTTCAGGGTGACGAGGGCCTACCGGCAGGCCGGGGTCAGTCGCAGAACCGCATAACCGCCGACCTGCGCGACCGGCGTCGCGCCGGACAACTCGACTGGCCGCGCCTGCGGCAGGACCAGCGTCTCGACGCAGAGTTCGGCCAGCGCCCGCCCGACCTCATCGGGCGAAGGATCGGCGAGGCCGTCGATCCAGTCGGCCAGAAGGATGCGCGGCGCCATCTTTTCCGCGGGCAGGACCTGGGCGCTGTGGTCGAGATAGAACCGGCGCGAGAACACCAGCGGCGGACGGGGCTCCAGCACGGGCAGCCAGGTTGCGATCGCCTCGGGGGCGAGGGTTCTCGTGTCCCCGGCGATCCCGGCGACCTGCCGCGCCAGTTCGGCCTCGGGCGGCAGCTTGCGCAGCGAGGGCTTCAGCGCGGTCCCGTCCATGCCGATCAGGCCCGAGGGCAGAAACGCCATCGCCGCCAGGCCCAGCCCGGCCCCCGCGGCGGCAAGGTTCGGCCGCGGGACGGCGGCGGACAGCCAGGTCAGGCCAAGGGCAAGCAGCATCGGCACCGGCAGGGCCCACCAGATCCTGAAGCTGAGACCGCCCGTCACGTTCCGCTCGAAGAAAGGCCACAGGACGGGGTTCACCACCAGAACCAGGCTGGCCAGCACGAAGGCCGTCACGATCCGCGCCTGCGGCACGAAGCGGGCCGCAAGCGCCGCCCCCAGGACCATCAGCAGCAGAAGCGCGAGCGTCTGCTTGCGCGAGGCCATGTCCCAGAGGGACAGGTCCCGCACGTCCTTGCCATGGCCGGAGACCACCGGCGGATCGAGGAACATGATCCACAGCCCGGCCAGCAGGGGAAAGACAGCGGGCGTCAGCAGGATCAGGCTGCGCGGCAGGTCGGGCCGCAGGAGGAAGGTCGCGGCCAGGGCAAGCCCCAGCGTCAGCGGGGCGATGTAGATCGCATTCGCCGTCAGCCCGAGCGCGGCGATTTCCAGAAGCGCCAGCAGGATCCAGGCGGTCCGGACCGGGATGACGTTCCGCTGCGCGAGCAGGACCGTATGCACGATCAGCGGGACGACGATCAGCAGCAACGGCCCCTTGCCGTGAAACAACCGCGTGACGCCATGGGTGCCCCAGGTCTGCAAGGTGCCGCCGAAGGCCATCGTGGCCAGGATGGAGAGGACGGCGAAGATCCACCAGCGCTCTCCCGCCACGGCGCGCCCGATCACCGCCAGCGTCAGCGCCCAGGCGAGGCACCAAAGGAGAGGGAGCAGCCCATGGGCGACGGCGATGACGGAAAGCCCGCTGGCCCAGGCCAGCGCGGCGGTAAGGGTGGGCAGCGCCTCGACACGGTAGTTCGAGCCGAGGATCGGCCAGCCGGCCTCGCCATACATGCTGTCCTCGACCATCATTCCGGCGGCGGACTGCTGCAGGCCCAAAGGCAGGTTCAGGTAGAAGGAGTCATCCGCGTCCGGCCGGTGCAGGAGGACGTAAAGCGCCACGATGCCCAATGCCAGCAGACCGACCGCCCAGGGCGGGATGGCCGCCGCGGCCTGCCTCCCGCCCGGCGCGGGCAACGGGGCCCGGCGCGAGGCCAGCAGCGCCGCCGCCGACAGGACCAGCGTCACCCCCCAGAGCGGCAGGGCATTCGAGGTCTTCACGAAATAGCCGGCCGCCAGCAGGAAAAGCCCTGCCCCGCCCAGCCAGGGCAAGAGGGAGTCCGGCCGGCGAAAGCCGGGCGCTGCGGTGCCGGACGCGGCCCACAGCGCGGGGCCGCACCATGCCCCGAGGGCCGCGCCCAGCAGGGCCGTGCCAAGGCTGATCCAGAGCAGGGCAAAGGGCGCACCGGCCAGCGTCAGCGGAACCGACCCGGCCGTCCATCCGGCAAAGAACCCCAGCCCTCCCGTCAACAGGGCCGGCAGGAAAGAGCCGTCGCCACGCTCCACGGCCCTAGCTCCACAATTGGGTGACCAGGACTCCGGCGATGATCAGCGCTCCTCCCACGGCGAAACCGGGGGTAAAGCGTTCCGAGAAGACCAGCGCCGAAACGACCGGAACGATCAGGAAGGACAGCGACATCAGGAAATAGGCCCGCGCCAGCGGCAATTCCCGCAGGGCGAATATCCACAGCAGCGTCGCAAAACCATAGATGCCAAGCGCGACGATGAACGGAAACAGGACGGCGCTATCGCCCAGCCCTTCCAGCACCGGCCGCCCGCTGATCCGCTGCGCCGTCAGCTTGAACAGGATCTGGCCCGTGGCGATAAGGACGACCGTGATGATCGTCAGGACATAGGGAAGAGCCATTCAAACCTCATTTCGTTTCGACGGTCATCCGGCGCTTGCCGGAGGCAGGTGCGGTGGGGGCGGGTTCGTCCTTCCATTGCGGCAGAAGCGAGGCAAGGACACTCTGGTGCTGGATCGGCCGCTTCGGCTCTGCGCTCGTGTCGTAGCCGAGGAAGAACAGCAGCATCTGCACCCCGAGGATGATCGGCAGGGCCGCCAGGAAGACCGTCCCCACTGTCGCCGGTTCCCCGCGGCGCACCGAGAGAACCCATTCGAAGGTGCCGAAGCCCAGGCCGAACAGCAGGAAGGCCAGCCCGAACAGCAGGCTGATCGAGGCGACGTTGAAATCCCGCAGGAAATAGGAATAGACGATCCGCCGGATCGTGGCATGGATATGTTTCCCCAGGAATTCGCCCAGGACCTTGCCGATCTTCAATCCGCTGACCTCGTCCTCGTAAACGGGGCGCATGGGAATATCGACGACCACCGCCCGCAATTCCCCAAGCCGGATCAGCATGTCGGTCTCGAAGAAATAACGCCGCGACAGGGTCCGATGGTCAAGGGCTTCAAGGGCGCGGCAATGAATCGCCGTATAGCCGTTGGTCGGGTCGAAGACGCTCCAATAGCCCGAGGAGAATTTGGTCATGAAGCTGAGGCAGGCATTGCCGAACAGGCGGACGGCGGGCATCCGCCGGACCTCGGTCACCGAGAAGAACCGGTTTCCCTTCGCGTAATCGGCATCTCCCGCGACAAGCGGCGCGACGAACCGGGGCAGAAGGCCCGGGTCCATCTGTCCGTCGCCGTCGATTTTCACCATGATATCCAGGCCGGCCACCAGTCCCGCCCGGTAGCCCGTGAGCACCGCCCCGCCCACGCCCTGGTTTACCTGATGCCGAAGAACCGTCACCCGCGGGTCAGAGACCCGGGCCTCGATCAGGTCGCCAGAGCCCTCGGGGCAGCAATCGTCCACCGCAAAGATCGCCTCGACCTCGGGGCCAATGGCTGCAATCACGCCAATGACATGCCGGGTGACCTTGTAGCACGGGATCACAACACCAATTCGCAAACAGGCACCCCCATAACACTGCGGCGTGTGATTGCCGGTTAAAAACAATTACAAGGAGAGCTGGCTATCCTTATTAACGGTATATCAGATAAATGTATCGATCAAGCCAGCTTTATCAGGCAAATGGTTCGGAAGGATTCATCTCGTGAATCCAGTGTGATAGGCGGATGGCGCGAACAGACCGCCACCTGCGGCCCGGAAGATCGGAATAGGGCCAGCCGACGACAGGACACAGCGGCCTGCTGGCCCCCTTCGGCCTGGCGCCAGCCATTGAAATCGGCAGCCGCATATTCCGATCCGGCGCAGAATATCTTCCGGGCCACAGTGCCGATGTGCCAGCACCATCGAACTGTCTTCAGCGGCGAGTGCGTGGATGACCTTCAGCACCTCCCCCACCAGTGCGCAAAGACGGATTCATCGAACACCCCGGCCCTTGCCTCCGGGGATCTGGTCCGGTTTCTGGCCAGCCCGCCGCGGGGCATCGGGCCTCCACCCCTGCCCTGCCTCGCTGGCGAAGACCCGCATCAGCCCCGGAAATGCAGCCCGCCGCCGGACAGCGTCTCGCGGTGGACCGGAACGTCGTAAAGGGCCGACAGGCGTTCCGCCGTCATCACCTCGCGCGCCGGGCCGTCGCCCAGCACATGCCCCCGGCCGACCAGCAGGGCGTGGTCGCCAAGGGCGGCGGCCTGGTCGGGGTCGTGGGTCGACAGGATCACCGCCGTGCCGCGCCCGGCCAGCGCCCGGATCGCCTGCCCCACCCGGATGCGGTTGGCGAAGTCGAGGCTGGCGGTCGGCTCGTCCATCACCACCGTCCGCGCGCCCTGCGCCAATGCGCGGGCGATCAGGATCATCTGGCGCTGGCCGCCGGAAAGCCGGGTGATCTCCTCCCCCGCCAGCCCGGCTATGCCCAGTTCCTCCATCGCCTGGACCGCGCGCGCGGTCTCGGTCCCTCCGGGGCGGGCAAGGGGGCCAAGCTGCGCCGAGGCGCCCATCAGCACCAGATCCAGCGCCCGGAAGGCGAAGGGGGTGTTCAGGGCCTGCGGCACATGGGCCAGCGCGCGGGCGATCCGGGTCCGGGACATGGCGGCCAGCGGCTGGCCCTCCAGCAGCACCTCGCCCGCCACCGGGGGGATAAGGCCCAGCAGGGTGCGGAAAAGCGTGGTCTTGCCCGCACCGTTGGGCCCCAGAAGGCACAGCACCCGGCCCGGTTCAAGCGACAGGTCGATGCCGGACAGCACCGCGCGGCCGCGATGGCCGACGCCAAGGCCCCGGGCCTGCAGAAGCGGGGTCACTCCACCCATCCGCGTGACCCCCGCGCCAGCAGCCAGACGAAGACCGGCGCGCCGAGGACGGCGGTCAGGATGCCCAGCGGCACCTCCATCTGCGCGATGGAACGGGCGGCGGTGTCGACCAGCACCATGAAGGCGGCGCCGATCAGGGCGGCGGCGGGCAGCAGCCGGTCGAAGCGCGGCCCGGTCAGCAGGCGGGCCATATGCGGCACCATCAGCCCGATCCAGCCGACCACCCCGGCCATGGAAACCGCCGCCGAGGTCATCAGCGTGGCGCAGGCGATGATCAGGAGGCGCAGGCGCGTGGCCTCGACCCCCAGCGTCTTCGCCTCGTCGTCGCCAAGCGCCAGCAGGCCGATCCGCCAGCGCAAGAGGACCAGCGGCAGCAGGCCCGCGACGATGGCGGGAAGGGCGGCGGCGACATCGGCGCGCTTGGCCCCGGCAAGGCTGCCCATCAGCCAGAAGGTGATGGCGGGCAGTTGCTGCTCGGGGTCGGCCAGCAGCTTGACCAGCGAGATGCCCGCCCCGGCCAGCGCTCCCACGGCGATGCCGCAGAGCACCATGACCAGCACCTGCCCGCCGCCGCGCAGGGAAAGCGACAGGAACAGCACCAGCGCCACGGTGGCAAGGCCGGTGGCGAAGCCGGTCAACTGGATCATCAGGACGGGCAGGCCGAGAAGGATACCGAGGACGGCGCCGAAGCCCGCGCCTGCGGAAACGCCAAGGATGTCGGGCGAGACCAGCGGATTGCGGAAGGCGGTCTGGTAGGCCGCCCCCGCCGCCGCCAGCGCCGCCCCCACCAGCGCCGCGGCGAAGACGCGCGGCAGGCGGATGTTCCACAGCACGGTGGTGGCCTGCGTATCTCCGCCGCCGGTCAGCACGGCCCCGATCTGCCGCAGCGACAGCGGAAAGGGGCCGATCGCCACCCCGGCCAGCAGCGCGGCGGCAAGGCCCGCCAGCAGCAGGGGCGCCAGCGACCGTTCAGTCACCCAGAAGCGCCGAAAGCTCGGCATCGTCCAGCGTCACGCCGTAGAAGAGGTCGTAGAACCCGGCCACATCGGCCCGCAGGTCGCCCGCCGCCCGGTCGGGATAGAGCTTGTGCGCCAGCCATTTCAGCCCGATCAGCCGGTTGACCGAGGGCGGGCGGTCGATGAAGCCGAAGGGGGCGGCGGGGGCAAGGTAGACGCGCCCGTTCGCCACCGCCGGGATGCCCTGCCATTCCGGCATGGTGCCGACATTGGCGGCGAAATCGCTGTCGATGGTGATGATCACATCCGGCGCCCAGGCCTGCACCTGTTCGGGGCTGACGGTGGCAAGGTTGCCCGTCCCGTCCTCGGCGACGTTGCGCCCGCCCACCCGCTCGATGATCTCGGCATTGATCGAACCCTTCGTGGCGGTCTCCAGCCCCTCCGGCCCGCGGGCGAGATAGACCTTGGGGCGCTCGGCCTCGGGGATCTCCGCCAGCAGCGCGTCGGTCTCGGCCAGCACGCCCTCGGCATAGGCGGCCAGCGTCTCGGCGCGGTCGGGCACGGCCAGCACGCCGCCCATCTGGCGGATCGACTGCGGCAGGACCGCGAAGCCGCCGTCGATCAGCACATAGGGCACTCCGGACTGCTCCTGCACCCGGGCGGCAAGATCCTTGTAGGTGTCGTTCACCGTGCCGTAGTCGACGATCAGCTCGGGCGTGGTGGTCAACAGCACCTCAAGGTTCAGCGTATCGCCCCTGCCGGTCAACTGGCCCAGCTCCGGCAGCGCCGCCACCTCGGGCCGCAGGAAGGGCAGATCGGCCTCGCGCGGGGCACGGACCCAGCCGACCATCGCCTCGGGCTTCAGCACGTAGAGAAGCGTCGAGGCGGGCGGCCCGGCGGCGAAGACGCGCGCCGGGTTCGCGGGCACCTGCACCTCGCGCCCGGTGGCATCGGTGACGGTGCGGCCATCGAAGGCCAGCGCCGGAAGGGCCGTCAGCGCGGCAAGGATCGCGCCTTTCAGCGCAGTCAGGGGGAGGTGTCGCACCAGAGGGCTCCGAATTCGGGTTTGAGGTCGATCAGCGGCGTTCCGTCCACGCAGTCGAGGCCGCGCACGGTCAGCACGTTCCCCTCCACCTCCAGAAGCCGCACGACGGATGAGGCGACGGGGTTCGGACGCAGGGGCGAGCGGATGGCGAAGGTGCCGATGGAACTGTCGGCGAAGGCGGGGTTCTGCCGCACGGCGTCGCGCCGCGACAGGTGCATCCAGTAAAGGACCTGCAGGTTGCGGTGCTTGCCGATACCGTGCAGCGCGGCGGCCCATCGGCTGTCCACCTCGATCCGGCAGGGCGGGCCGTTCTCGATGTCGCCGCGATGCGGGCAGTCGCTGCGCTGCGCCCATGGGGTGCGGATGCGGCCGATGAACCACAGGCCCGCATCGAAGCTGTCTGGCAGGGCCACGGCTTCCTCATGCGGGCGCAGCGGATCGGCCAGCGTCTCAGTCATCGACCCCGACCATCACGTCCGAGGCCTTGATGACCGCGGCGGCGGGCTTGCCGACGGCCAGCCCCAGCTCCTGCACCGCCGTATTGGTGATCGAGGCGGTGACGATGGTGCCGCCGATGTCGATCCTGACATGGCTGGTCACGGCGCCGGTGACGATTTCCACCACCGTGCCGCGCAAGACGTTCCGGGCGCTGAGTTTCATGCTGTTTCTCCGTTCTGGTTGGGATCACGCCGCCTGCGCGCGGCAGGCGCCGCGCAGCCAGTCCATCACCCGGTCGGCATCGTCGGCGATCGGCTGCGCCGTGCCGCCCGCGAAGGCCAGGAAGGCCTCGCGCCATTCCGGCGAGACGCCGACCAGCACCGGGATACCGGCGGCGCAGGCCTGGCCGATGAGGTCCGCCAGCCCGCGGCCAGCGGCCTCCTGCTTGCCGAACTTGTTGACGATCAGGCCCTGTGCGCCGGCCATGCGGTCCTGCACCTCCAGCACCGCCTGTTCCAGCGCGCCTGCGTCCAGCCGGCAGCCGGTCGCGCCGGGGCCGAGGTCCAGGCTGATGTTGCGGATCGGGCCATCGGGCAGCAGGCGCAGCACGATCTCGCATTTCTGCTGCGGCATGCCGGGGCCGGAGGGCTGCACCGTTCCGGCAAGGCGGATGCCTTCGCGGGTGGCGCGCTCCGCCACCTCGGACAGGATGCGGTTGGTCTGCTGGTCCTGATCGGAACTGACGTATCGGATGTCCATTTCGGCCCCCCCTGCGAGTCGGGCTCCCTCCCGGCGAGGGCGCGATATGTATCATGGGACATATCATCCCCGGCTTTCAAGCCGGAAGCTGCGGGCGCCCGCCGATGCAGGGAAGGCACAGTGGTGGTGCCGCCGCGCGGATCGGGCCTTGCCTGCCGGATCGGATATGTTTCTGTGAACATAACGATTCGCCGGCCCGCCACAGAAGGCTGCGCATACAGAGGAGGAGAAACCAAGTGAGACTGCCCGACACCCTGCTGCACCGCCTGATCCTTGCCGGGATGACCATCCCCGCTCTTTCGGCACCCGCAATGGCCCAGACCTCGGTGCTGGACACCTTCGTCCTCGGCACCATCTACCTCGGCGAGGAGGAAGACGGCCAGGGCGGCACCACCAGCAAGGTCACCGGCGAAGAGGCGATGAAGGCCGGGCGCGCCACGCTGAACGACACGCTGGCCACCCTGCCCGGCGTCTCGTCGATCAACACCAGCGGCGGCAGCCGGAACGAGCCGAAGGTCTTCGTGCGCGGCTTCGACCGCTGGCACGTCCCGCTGTCGATCGATGGCATCCGCGTCTACCTGCCCGCCGACAACCGGCTGGACTACGGCCGCTTCCTGACGCCCGACCTGTCCGAGGTGCAGGTGCAGAAAAGCTATGTCTCGGTTCTGAACGGCCCGGGCGGCATGGGCGGCGCGATCAACCTCGTGACGAAAAAACCCACCGAGGCTTTCGAGGGAGAGGCACGGATCGGCATCGAGGGCGGTCAGGGCAACATCAGCGGCCGCAGCGGCTATCTGTCCTTCGGGACGAAGCAGGACAGATGGTATGCGCAGGCAAGCTGGATGAAGCGCGAGATCGACGGCTTCTGGCTGTCGAAGGACTTCGTGCCGGTGCCGAACGAGGACGGCGGGCTGCGCGACAATGCCGATACTTCGGATACGCGCGTGAACCTGAAATTCGGCTTCACCCCGAACGCCACCGACGAATACGTCCTCAGCTACACCAAGCAGACCGGGTCGAAGAACGCACCCTACAGCATCCTGCTGCCTATGGACACAGGGTCCGGCCCCCGGCCCTCGGGGTCGCAGCGGGACTGGACCTGGCCGGAATGGGACATCTCCAGCCTGGCCTTCTATTCCCACACCGACCTCGGCGGCAGCTATGTGAAGACCAAGGTCTACTACAACACCTTCGACAACACGCTGTCGGCCTGGGACAATGCATTGCACAACTCCCAAACCGTGGGACGCGCTTTTAACAGCGTCTATGACGACTACTCGCTGGGAGCGAGCGCGGAATACGGCCTGACGCTGGGCGCGCATGACCTGAAGATGGCCTTGCATTTCCGCCGCGACGTGCATCTGGCGACTGATTATTCGACCCCGGACTTGACCCCGCCGCCGGCCCCGACCGAACAGCGCACCAAGGAGGAAACCCTCTCCCTGGCCATCGAGGACAGCTGGCAGGCATCGGACACTTTGCGTATCGTCGGCGGCCTCAGTTTCAACCGGGCCGAGGTGCAGGAGCGCTCCCGCGCCGTGGCGGGCGAACGGCTGCCGAAGACCGAGGCGCTGGACTGGCAGCTTGCCGCGATCTGGTCGCCGGATGCGGGCGGAGAGTTCCACGCCAGCATCTCGTCCCGCACCAGCTTTCCGACCATGTTCCATCGCTACAGCACCCGTTTCGGCACAATGACACCAAACCCAGACCTGAAGGCCGAGCGGGCGAGCAACGTCGAACTTGGTTACAGCGACGATCTCGGTCCGGTCCGGGTGGAAGGTGCGCTGTTCTACAGCAGCGTGGAAAACCTGATCCAGGCGGTTCCTTTGGGGGGTGCCCTGTCTCAGCAGCAAAACGTCGGCAAGGGGGTCTACAAGGGTTTTGAGGTGGCGGCGAGCTGGGCGGTGAACGACCGGCTCGACCTGTCGGCGAACTACACCTATCTGGACGCCAGCATCGTCGATCCGTCGATCATCGGCCTGCGGATCGCCGATATTCCCCGCCACAAGGCCTATCTGGCGCTGGACTGGCAGGCGACCGACAGCCTGACCGTTACTCCCTCGCTGGAGATCTACGGGCCGCGCTGGTCGGACCCCGCCGCCGGGCAGCCGGGAGGAGCCAGCCCGACCTATACCTATGTCAGGATGGGCGGCTTCGGCCTGGCAAACCTCAGCGCCAGTTGGGCGGTGACGCCGACGGCCTCGGTCGATTTCGGGGTGCGCAACCTCTTCGACCGCGACGTTCAGGTGGTGGCGGGCTATCCCGAAGCGGGCCGCAGCTTCTTCCTGACCTCGCAGATCCGGTTCTGACGAAGGGGCGGCAACCGCCACAGCCCCTGACCGGCAGTGCGACACCTGACCTGCGGCGGCCGTTGACACGGCCGCCGTTTTCCGTCCGGCAGGTCACCGGCTGGAATCGGGGCCTCGATGTGCCGCCACTCCGAAATTCGCCCGCCCTGCCCCGCCCGTGACCCCGCGGACGCTGGCCGCGCCGCATATCCGCGCCATCTTCGGGCTGGACAGTCCGGTCATGCCCGATCCGGTCAGCGGCCGCCCGGTCCCTGACAAGGATGCCGCCTTCCGCCGGAAGGCCCCCGTCAGAAGATCGACTGCCGGTTGCGGACCGTCAGCGCCTTGCGCGACAGCTTGACGGTACCGTTCTTCGCCCTCAGCGAGA
>CAYLSD010000014.1:0-40170 GCA_964386345.1 uncultured Fuscovulum sp. | reverse complement strand
ACCGTCAGCGCCTTGCGCGACAGCTTGACGGTACCGTTCTTCGCCCTCAGCGAGACCGGAGGCTCTTTCAGAACCTTCTCGATCACCACCATCGAATCGTGGAACTGGAGCGATCCGATCTGGCTGGCCAAAGGCGATACGGGGAAGATGTCGTCCTGATCGGTATACCAGCTGTTCATCCGGTCGATCAGGTCCTTGGCGAATTCGATGAAACTGCCCTTCTCGCGATACCCGCCGCCGAAGCCCGGCCAGTACGAGGTGTGGACATCCTCGACGACGTAAAGCCCGCCGTCGCTCAGCCGGGGCCACAGCGCGCGGAAGCTGTTGATCTGCTGATGCATCTTGTGTCCGCCATCGTCCACGATCAGGTCGAACGGTCCGCGCCGGTCGGCCATGCCGGAAAGAAATGCCTGATCCGCCTGATCGCCGATCTCGACCACCGTTCCGGGCAGGGCAAGATCCTTGCAGGCGGGGTCGATGTCCAGGAAGGTCAGCCGCGCATCCTTGCCGAAATAGCCGCGCCACATGTCGATCGAGCCGCCCTTCCAGACGCCGATCTCCAGGAACGAGATGTCCTTTCCCTGAAGATGCCCGACCAGCTTCGGGTAGACGTCCAGATAGTGTTCCCACTTGTGCAGTTCGCGGTCGCCCGTGCGGGCCGCGTATTCGCGGAAATAGTTGCCACTGCCTTCGAAACGACCCATCTCTTACTCCACACTGCAGCAACATTCACCGGGCGCACCTTCCCCGGCGCAGCACGATCCTTCAAGCCACGGGAAAATTCAAGTCCGCCCCCCTTGCCATCGGGGACGCCTGCGGGGGTCACCCCCAGTCCAGCACCACCTTGCCCGACTGGCCCGAGCGCATCGCCGCGAAGCCTTCCTCGAACCGGTCCACCCCGAAACGATGGGTGATCACGCCCCGCACGTCCAGCCCGTTCTCCAGCATGGCGATCATCTTGTACCACGTTTCGAAGATCTCGCGGCCATAGACCCCCTTGATGGTGATCGCCTTGAAGACGATCCGGCTCCAGTCCACCGGCGATTTCCCCGGCGGGATGCCCAGCATGGCGATGCGCCCTCCCATCACCATGGCCTCGACCATCTGGTCCAGCGCCTGCTGGCTGCCCGACATCTCCATCCCGACATCGAAGCCCTGCGCCATCTTCAGCTTCGGGAAGAACGACCGCAGATCCTCTTGCGCCACATTGACCGGCACCACATCCGCCACCTGCGCCGCAAGGTCCAGCCGCGTCTGGTTCACGTCGGTGATCACCACATGCCGCGCGCCGACATGCCGCGCCACCGCCGCCGCCATGATGCCGATCGGACCGGCGCCGGTGATCAGCACGTCCTCGCCCACCAGATCGAAGCTCAGCGCGGTATGGACGGCATTGCCCAGCGGGTCCAGAATCGCCCCGATCTCGTCGTCGATCGCATCCGGCAGCGGCACCACGTTGAAGGCCGGCAGCCGCAGGTATTCGGCGAAGGCCCCCGGCTCGTTCACCCCGATCCCGCGCGTCTCCGGGTCAAGGTGGAACTTGCCCGCCCGCGACTGGCGCGAGTGCTTGCCGATCAGATGCCCCTCGCCGCTGCAGCGCTGGCCGACCGCAAGGTCGGTCACGTCGCGGCCCAGTTCCACGATCTCGCCCGCGAATTCATGCCCGGTAACCAGCCCCACCGGCACCGTGCGGCGCGCCCAGTCGTCCCAGTTCCAGATATGCACATCCGTCCCGCAGATGCCGGTCTTGCGCACCCGGATCAGCACGTCGTCCGGGCCGATCTCGGGCATCGGGCGATCCTGCATCCACAGCCCTTCCTGCGCCTTCGCCTTGACCAGGGCCTTCATGACAACACCCCCGTTTCCCGTCCGGCCTCGGCGAAGGCCGTCAGCCCGAAATCCAGATCTTCGCGCGTCAGCCGCGCATTCATCTGCGTCCTGATCCGCGCCTGCCCCTTCGGCACCACCGGGAAGAAGAAGCCCGCCACATGCACCCCCTTCCCGCCCAAGGACGCCGCCATCCGCTGCGCCAGAACCGCATCGCCCAGCATCACCGGCACGATGGGATGTTCGCCGGGCAAGAGCCGGAAACCCAGCGCCTCCAGCCCCGCCCGCCAGTAGCGCGCATTCTCCGCCAGCCGCGCCCGCAGGTCGTCGGCCCCTTCCACGATATCCAGCGCCGCCAGCCCCGCCGCCACCACCGCAGGCGGCAGCGCGTTGGAGAAGAGATAGGGCCGCGCCCGCTGCCGCAAGAGGTCCACCACCGGCTGCGGCCCGGCGACATAGCCGCCCAGCGCGCCGCCCAGCGCCTTGCCCAGGGTGCCGGTCAGGATATCCGCCCTCACCCCCGCCCGGGCCGGAGTGCCCCGCCCCTGCGGCCCGACGAAGCCGGTGGCATGGCAGTCGTCCACCATCAGGAGCGCCCCGTAACGGTCTGCGATCGCCCGGATTTCCGCCAGGGGCGCGAAATACCCGTCCATCGAGAACACGCCATCCGTCGCCACCATGACGAAGCGCGCGCCCTCGTCGCGGGCAAGCCGAAGCTGCGCCTCCAGATCGGCCAGATCGCCATTGGCGTAACGATAGCGCCGCGCCTTCGACAGGCGGATGCCGTCGATGATGCTGGCATGGTTCAGGCTGTCCGAGACGATGGCATCCTCCGCCCCCAGCAGCGGCTCGAACACCGCGCCATTGGCGTCGAAGCAGGCGGCGAAAAGGATCGAATCCGCGGTCTGCAGGAAATCCGCCAGCCGCCGCTCAAGGGCCCGGTGCAGGTCCGCCGTGCCGCAGATGAAGCGGACCGAGGCCATGCCGTAGCCATGGCTCTCCATCGCCTCCTTCGCCGCCGCAACCAGCCGCGGATCGTCCGCCAGCCCAAGGTAGTTGTTGGCGCAGAGGTTCAGCATCCGCCGCCCGCCCATGGTCACCCATGCGCCCTGCGGCCCTTCGATCAGCCGCTCGCGCTTCAACAGCCCCTCGGCCTCGATCCCCTTCAGGACCGAGGACAGGTGATCCAGAAATCCCGCAGAATCCGTCATCATGCCGCCTCCTCCACCTTACCGGAAATTCCACCATCACGACGCAAAAGTCAAGATAGCGGAATATCGTCCGCCAAAGCGGAACCCCCTTCATCTGTTCAAAAATATCCCGGGGGTCCGGGGGCTGGCCCCCGGCCCTGCCCGATCAACTGCCCTGCACGATCAGAATCGCCCGCGCCGCCTCCGCGGCCGCGATCTCATGGTCCCGATCCGCCGGATAACGCGCCACGTCGCCCGGCCCCAGATCCTCGGCCTCGCCGCCCGAGACCACCCGCAGCCGTCCCTCGATCACCGTCAGATGCTCGCGGCAGCCCGGGCCGTGCGGGTCCGAGACCAGCGCCCCGCCGGGGGCGAAGACCAGATCGTAGACCTCGTTCTCGCCCACCGCCTCGGCAGGCGACAGGATGCGGATGGTGACGCCGCCGCGCTCGATCACAGGGGCGGAACCGGCACGGGTGACCTCGATGCCGGGGCGGGCGTGGCCTTCCAGCAGCCCGGCGAAATCCACCTGCAGCGCCTGCGTCAGGTTCCACAGCGTGGCGACGGTGGGCGAGGATTCGCCGCGTTCGATCTGGCTCACCATGCTGCGCGACACGCCCGACAGCTTGGCCGCCGCATCCAGCGACAGCCCGCGCGCCTTGCGGGCCGCCCTTAGCGAGGCGGCAAGCCGGTCGTGGATGTCGGAACGCGGGTTCATGGCGACAGGAAACCCCCGGGCGGGCGCAAGGTCAACGCCTCTCGCTCAGGTGCCGCAAAAGGTGACATAGCGGCCAAAGCCCGAAGGCGCGGGCAGCATGTAGCCCTCGTTCTCCTCGAAGGGCCGGGTGACGGCGGCCAGAAGCGCGTGGAACGGCGCCATGTCGCCCGCAGTCGCGGCCTCAAGCGCCTCTTCCACCCGGTGGTTGCGGGGAATCACCGCCGGGTTGGCGGCAAGCAGCAGCACGAGCGCATCGGCGGCCAGCCGCGCCCGCCAGCGGGGCAGCCATGCGGACATGGCGGTGAAGTCGGCAAACAGCGGCCGCAACAGCCCCTCGCCCTCAACCGCCCCGGCCAGACGGCGGAAGACCAGCGTCCAGTCCGCCCCCTCCATCGCCTTCAGCAGGTCCTCCACCAGCGCCTCGTCGCCCGGGTCCTCGCCCTCCAGTGCCAGCTTGCGGCGCATCACCGCCAGCCATTCGGCCCGATACATCCCGGCAATACCGCCCAGCCTTTCGTTGGCGATCTCCACCGCCCTTTCGCCGTCCGGGTCGATCAGCGGCAGCAGCGCCTCGGCCAGACGCGCAAGGTTCCAGCCCAGGATCAGTGGCTGGTTGGCATAGGCATAGCGTCCCTGCCGGTCGATCGAGGAAAACACCGTGCCCGGCGCATAGCCCTCCATGAAAGCGCAGGGGCCGTAGTCGATGGTCTCGCCCGACAGCGCCATGTTGTCGGTGTTCATCACCCCATGGATGAAGCCAAGCCCCATCCATTGCGCGATAAGCCGCGCCTGCCGGGCGGCAACCGCGTCGAACAGGCCAAGCGCATCCGTCACCCCCGGATAGTGGCGGGCCAGAGTGTAGTCGCACAGCGCCTGCAGCTTCTCCACCTCGCCCCGCGCGGCAAGGAACTGGAAGCTGCCCACCCGGATATGGCTGGCCGCCACCCGCGCCAGCACGGCGCCCGGCAGGCGGCCCGCATCGCGCCAGATGTCCTCGCCCGTCGCCACCACGGCCAGCGCGCGGGTGGTGGGAACGCCAAGGGCATGCATCGCCTCGGACACCAGATATTCCCGCAGCATCGGCCCGACCGCCGCCTTGCCGTCGCCGCCGCGCGAGAACGGCGTGCGGCCCGAGCCCTTCAGTTGCAGGTCGAAGCGTTTGCCGCCCGGAGTGACGATCTCGCCCAGCAGATGCGCACGGCCATCGCCCAGAACCGGGGAAAAGCCGCCGAACTGGTGCCCGGCATAGGCCAGCGCCAGCGGATCGGCGCCCGGCGGAACCTCCGCCCCCGACAGCCAGCGCGCCGCACCCGCCTCCAGCGCATCGGCATCCAGCCCCAACTCCCCCGCCAGCCCCCGGTTGAAGGCAAGACACCGCGGCGCAGGCGCCGGATCGGGCGCCTGCTGCAGGAAAGTGCCGGGCAGGTCGCGGGCCCAGGTGTTGTCGAAACGGAAATCCATGCTGAAGATATGGCTTTCGGACAGGCCGAGGGCAAGCGGCAGCCGCGTCTCCGGCGCCGGAACACCGCCGGATCCACGAAACAGGCGCCGCAGAATGGCATGCGGGGCCAAACGGCCCCGCACGGAATGTCGCTGAAAGGATGGCGGGCTGCCGCCGGATGGCTTGCAGGCCGGTCACCCCTGCCCGACCGGCGCGCTCAGCGGCTCGTCTTCCTCCAGGATGTCGAGGCTGTCCATATGTTCGCCGTTCAGGACGCGGCTGGCGCGGTCGCGGTCGATATCCCCGACCCAGGAGGCGACGGCGATGGTGGCGACGCAGTTGCCCAGGTAGTTGCCCAGGGCGCGGGCGATGCCCATGAACCAGTCGACCGACAGCACCAGCACCAGCCCGATGGCGGGAATGGCCGGAATGGCGGTCAATGTCGCGGCAAGGATCACGATCGCCGAGCCGGGAACGCCATGGGCGCCCTTGGAGGTGATCAGCGCGACGCCGAGGATGGTCAGCAGGTCGACGAAGGCCAGGTCGGTATTCGTCGCCTGCGCGATGAACAGGGCGGCCAGCGTCAGGTAGATCGAGAAGGCATCGAGGTTGAACGAATAGCCCGTCGGAACCACCAGCCCGACCGTGGAGTCCTTGATGCCCAGGTGTTCAAGCTTGCGCATGGTCTGGGGCAGAACGCTGTCGCTGCTGGTGGTGCCGGCGACGATGCCGATCTCGGTGCGCAGGTAGCGGATCAGCTTGAAGATGCTGAAACCCGATACCCGCATCACGAGGCCCAGAACGGCGACCACGAAGATCGCCACGGCGGCATAGAACAGCACCACGAGATAGCCCAGTTGCGCCAGCGAGCCGATCCCGTAGGTGCCGACCGTATAGGCGACGGCCCCGAAGACCCCGAACGGCGCCAGACGCACGATGAAGGACATGATGCGGAAGGTGGTGTCGCCGGCCAGTTCGATCAGCGACAGAAGCGGCTTGCCGCGCTCGCCCAGCAAGGACAGGGCACATCCGAACAGGATCGCGACCAACAGGACCTGCAGCACGTCGCCCGTCGCGAAGCCGCTGAAGACCGTGGTCGGGATCAGCTTCATCAGGAACGCCATCGTGCCGCCGTCGCTGACCTCATGGGCGCGGTCCACATAGCTGCCGAGGGCCGAGGCATCCAGCGTGCTGGTGTCGATGTTCATGCCTGCACCCGGCTGGAAGATATAGGCCAGCGCGAGACCCAGAATGAGGGCGATCGTGGTGATCACCTCGAAATAGATGAGGGCGCGAACACCGACGCGACCGACCTTCTTGATATCCCCGGCACCGGCGATGCCATGGACGACGACGCAGAAGACGATGGCGGGGATCAGCATCTTGACCAGCTTGATGAAGCCGTCACCCAAAGGCTTCATGCTTCCCGCGAATTCCGGCGCCATGACCCCCGCGGCCACGCCGAGAACCAGCGCGAAGCAGACCTGCCCGAACAAAGATCGAGTCCAGCTTGGCATTCCCATTCTCCCTGAAGATGCGGCTGTCTTGCGCCGCTTTTTTGGTGCGGGGGAGTCTTGGTCAGAAAGTCATCCGAGTCTAATATTGTTTCGTGTAGAATCTATATGGTTTTGATATGAGAATACGTCAGTTGCAATGCTTCGCCGTGCTGGCCGAAGAGTTGAACTTCACCCGCGCCGCCAGGCGGCTGAACATGTCCCAGCCACCGCTGAGCCTTCAGATCCAGTCGCTTGAGCGGTCCCTGGGGACCGAGCTTTTCCACAGGACCAGCCGCAGGATATCGCTGACACTGGCGGGAAAGGTCTTCGAACGCAGCGCCCGCAGCATTCTGGCCCAGCACGAACGCGCCCTGCTGGAACTGCGCGAGGTTCTGGCCGGGCAGCAGGGGATACTGGATATCGGCACCACCGGCTCGATCCTGCGGGCGGGCCTTGCCGATCTTCTGTCTCAGTTCTGCAAGGACCATCCGGGCATCACCGTGCGTCTTCACGAAGAGGCGCCGGCCCTGCAGGTCAACAACCTGCTCAGCGGCCGGATGGATGTCATCTTCAACCGCTCCGCCCCGGCCCACGACGATCTGGCCTACGAACTGGCCTGGACGGAAGAAATGATCGTCCTGTTGCCCGAAGCCCATCGGCTGGGCGCGAAGGATTCGCTGTCGATGGAGGACCTGCGGGCCGAGCGGCATGTGATCCTGCGGCCGGACAGTTCCGATTTCGCCACCTACATGATGACGATCCTGTCGCATGGCGGCCATCGCCCGAAGGTGTCCCAGCAGGTCGTCGACGCGCAATCCATCCCCAGTCTCGTGGCGGCCGGCTTCGGGGTCAGCATCCTGCCTGCCGGCATAGCGAAACTGACCGCGGGCCCGCTGGTCTTCCGGCCGATCTTTCCCCACCCGCCGATCTCCGAGATCTTCACGATCTATCATCGGCATCAAAGAAGCCCCGCGCTGGAGACCTTTCTGGCGATGGCACGGTCCTGCGGGCCCGGCGGCGTAACGATCCCGCAGGGGACCGTGGAAAGACCGCCGGACTGACGGCCCGCGCAGGGCGATGCGCCGTGGTCCGGCGTTTCCGCATCAGGACCAGGGTCAGGGCAGGACGCAGGGCGCTTCTGCGCGGCGTGACAGGAAAATGGTCGGGGCGAGAAGATTCGAACTTCCGACCTACGGTACCCAAAACCGTCGCGCTACCAGGCTGCGCTACGCCCCGAACGCCGCCCCCTTAGCGCGGAACCGGGCAAAGGGGAAGCGGCTCTTTCCGGCAGATCAGTCGCAGGGCCAGACGGCGCCCGGCCAGATCGCCGGATGACGCAGCTCGGCCCCCGGGGCAATGCCCAGCCGTTCGGCCAGCCCGCCGTTGATCTCAAGCACGAATTGCACGCCCTCGCCGCCGTCGATGGGCGTCTCGTCCAGCGGCTGCGCCATGGAATGCACCGTTGTCACCCGCCCGACCTCGTCGAGGAAGATCATGTCCAGCGGAATCAGCGTGTTCTTCATCCAGAAGCTGACCCGCCGCGGCGCGTCGTAGACGAACAGCATCCCCGCCCCGGGATCGAGGCTTTCGCGGAACATCAACCCCTGCGCACGTTCGGCGGCATCGTCGGCGACCTCGACGGCAAAGCTTTCGCCGCCGCCGTCCCAGCGGATGTCCACCCGGCCGGGCGAACAGGGCGGCGCGGCCAGCGCCGGGCCGGCGGCAAGGCCGGCTGAAAGCACGAGGCCCGCGGCCAGCAGGGGCCGCATTCCGCGCCCCGCCGCCCGCCGCCGTCCGCGCATCAGCCCTGCGCCTCCCGGCCGCGCAGGGCCGATTCCCAGGAACTGACCTGCACCGCCATCCGCCCGCGCTTGCCCTCGGCGATCCGCAGCGCCACCGCCTCGCCCGAGGCGAGATCGGCGAAGCCGGAAACGCGCAGCACCTCGATATGGATGAACACGTCCTCGGGCTTGCCGAAGACATTGGCAAAGCCGAATCCCTTGGCCTTATCGAACCATTTCACCCGAGACGGCTCCAGCGGCAGGGCCAGAAGCTCTTCGGGCGACATCTGCCCGGCTTCTTCGCCCAAGGGCACGACGAGGCCCTCGGGCGGGTCGATCTTCAGGACCTCGACCGCCTGTACCCCGCGCTGTGTCTGCTGCACGCGCACGGTGATTCCCGCGCCGTCGGCAACGGAGCTTTGCCCGAAATTACGCAATACGTTCGCGTGAAGCAGGATGTCGGAGTCGGAGCTGTCGGAAACGATGAAACCAAAGCCCTTTGCCGGATCAAACCACTTCACCCGGCCCTGCAACACCTGCAAGGCCTTATCATCTTCGCTCATGGAAGAGCCTTCTCCCCAGAATAAGCCCTGCCCAAGGAATGCCGGATTTCGCGGGAGAGGTTCAAGCACAAAAAGCTGCATACGCAAACAAACCTGTCCGGACAGGCAACTCTCACGGGTAGAGCCGGGTGACGGTCCAGCTTTCCCCCGGGGAAGGCCGGGTCCAGCGGAATCGGTCGTGCAGCCGGAAGGCGCCGTCGGCCCAGAATTCGATCTCGACCGGGCGGATTCGGAAGCCGCCCCAGAACGGCGGCCGGTTCGGCGCAGTGCCGTGGCGCAGCGTCATCTTCGCCACCTCGGCCACCAGCGACTCGCGGGAGGACAGCGGCTGCGACTGGCGGCTGGCCCAGGCGCCGAGCCGCGACTTCAGGCTGCGGCTGGCGAAATAGGCGTCGGCCTGCGGGCCGTCCTCGCGGCTGACCGGGCCGCGCACCCGGATCTGCCGCCGCAGCGATTTCCAGTGCAACACGAAGGCGGCCTTGCCCGCGCCCTCGATCTCCTGCGCCTTGACCGAACCGTAGTTGGTGTAGAAGACAAAGGCCCCGTCCGGCGCGCCGGAGGCATCGCCCCGGGCCTCGATCTCCTTCAACAGCACCATGCGGACATTGGGCAGCCCGCTTTCGTCCACCGTGGCGATGGCCATGGCATTGGGGTCGTTCGGCTCGGCCGCCGTGGCCTCGTCCAGCCAGCGCTGCGCGATGACGAAGGGGTCCCCGCCCGCGAAGATGCCCTGCCCGTCCTTCGCCCCATCCTTCGCCTCGTCCATCCCTTCACCCATCTGCCTCTCCTGCCCCCGCCGGCCGGCCCGGGGTAGCGCGGACCCGCCCTTGCGGCATCCGGGCTTTCCGCCTATTCGTCAGCCTTACCAGCGACAGGGTGGGCGGGGGAGCAGGAATGTCAACCGGACTTATGGCAGGGAAGCGGGGCCTTATCATGGGCCTTGCCAATGACAAGTCGATTGCATGGGGCATCGCGCAGGCAGTGGCGGAGCATGGGGCGGAACTCGCCTTCTCCTATCAGGGCGACGCGTTGAAGAAACGGGTGGAGCCGCTGGCGGCAAGCCTTGGCAAGCCGCTTCTCTACGAATGCGACGTGGCCAGCGACGACAGCATCGACGCGCTGTTCCAGACGATCAAGGCCGAATGGGGAAAGCTGGACTTCCTTGTCCATGCCATCGGCTTTGCCGACAAGAACGAACTCCGCGGCCGCTATGTCGACACCTCGCGCGCGGGCTTCGCGCTGGCGATGGACATCTCGGTCTATTCCTTCACCGCCGTCTGCCAGCGCGCCGCGGCGATGATGGAGCCGGGCGGCAGCCTGCTGACGCTGACCTATTACGGCGCCGAGAAGGTGATGCCGCATTACAACGTGATGGGCGTGGCCAAGGCGGGGCTGGAAGCCTCGATCAAGTATCTGGCCGAGGATCTGGGCAAGGACGGCATCCGCGTCAACGCCATCTCGGCCGGGCCGATCAAGACGCTGGCCGCCAGCGGCATCGGCGACTTCCGCTACATCATGCGCTGGAACGAATTGAACAGCCCGCTGCGCCGCAACGTGACGCAGGAAGAGGTCGGCAAGGCCGCGCTCTACCTTCTGTCCGACCTCGGCTCCGGCACCACGGGCGAGAACCTGCATGTCGACTGCGGCTATCATGTCGTCGGCATGAAGGCGATCGACGCGCCCGACATCGACATCATCACCGGCAAGAAAGAGGGCTGACCATGGGCCCCGCCGCCTTCCTGGCCTTTGCCGGGCTGGTGACCTTCGCCGCGATCTCTCCCGGGCCCGCGGTGCTGATGGCCGCGCGCACCGGGCTGACCGAGGGCTTCCGCACCGGCGCCATGCTGGCCGCGGGGATCGGCGCGGGCGCGGTGGTATGGGCCTCGGCGGCGATGTTCGGGCTGAACATCGTCTTCGCCGCCGCCCCCGCCCTTCTCTGGGCGCTGAAGATCGGCGGCGGGGCCTATCTCCTGTGGATGGGCTGGCAGCTCTGGCGCGGCGCCCGCACCCCCTTCGTGACCGACGACACGCGGCCCGTTCCGCGTTCGGCGCTGTCGGCCTTCCGGCTGGGGCTCTTCACCCAGCTTGCCAATCCGAAACCCGCCGTGATGTTCAGCGCGATCTTCCTCGGCACCGTGCCGCAGGGCACGCCGCCCTGGGTCTACGGCGCGCTGCTGGCGGTGATCTTCGCCGCCGAGACCACCTGGAACAGCCTTGTCGCCCGCGTCTTCTCGCTCGACCGCACGCGGGCGCGCTATATCAGCCTGAAGACCATCATCGACCGCAGCTTCGGGGCGGCACTGGCCGCGCTTGGAGTGAAAATCGCCGCCACCTGAGGAGAGAGAACCCATGTCCGCCGACCGCCTGCCGCACGAGAAGGGTTTCCACGTCAGCTGGGACCAGATCCACCGCGACGCCCGGGCGCTGGCCTGGCGGCTGGACGGCAAGGGGCCGGGCGAAGGCGGGGCGTGGAAGGCGGTGGTCGGCATCACCCGCGGCGGGCTGGTCCCGGCGATGATCGTCAGCCGCGAACTGGACATCAGGGTGGTCGACTCGATCTCGGTCAAGTCCTACCACTCGGGCGGCGGCAAGGCCGACCAGCGCCGCGAGGCTCAGGTGATCAAGTCCCCGCAGGCCGAGCTGATGGGCGACGGGACCGGCATCCTGATCGTCGACGACCTTGTCGATTCCGGCAAGACGCTGGAACTGATCCGCGGCCTTTACCCCAAGGCGCATTTCGCCTGCGTCTATGCCAAGCCCGAGGGCGAGAAACAGGCCGACACCTATATAACCTCGGTCAGCCAGGACACCTGGATCTTCTTCCCCTGGGACATGGCGCTGCAATACGTCCAACCGTTCCGCGGGCAGGACTGAAGACAGGGGGCCTTCCGCCCCCGCCTTCGTTTCCCTCAAGACCGCCGAGGCCCATGATGACCCTGCCCCTCAACCCCGCCTTCGCCGCGACCGAGCCGCCGCCGGTGATGGAGGCGCGGCGCTGGATCGCGGGGAAGACCTTCCCTGCCGAGCGCCCGCTGATCAACCTCAGCCAGGCGGCGCCGGTGGACAGCCCGCCGCTCGCCCTGCGGCAGGCGATTGCCGAGGCCGCCCTGAACGATCCGCAGGCGCATCTCTACGGTCCCGTCCTCGGCCTGCCCGAACTGCGCGAGGAGATCGCGGCGCAATGGTCGGCGGCCTATGGCGGCACGATCCGTCCGGCGCAGGTCGCCATCACCCAGGGCTGCAACCAGGCCTTCACCGCCGTCATGGCCACCCTTGCCGGGCCGGGGGACGAGGTGATCCTGCCGACGCCGTGGTATTTCAACCACAAGATGTGGCTCGACATGACCTCGGTCACCACGGTGCCGCTGGATACCGGCGCGGCGCTGATCCCCTCGGCGGAAGCCTGCGCCGCGCTGATCACGCCGAAGACCCGCGCCATCGTGCTGGTTTCCCCCAACAATCCGGGCGGCGTGGAATATCCGGCAGAAACCCTTGCCGCCTTCCGCGATCTCGCCCGCGCCCATGGCCTTGCCCTGATCGTGGACGAGACCTACCGGGATTTCGACTCGCGTTCCGGTCGCCCGCATGACCTGTTCGCGGACCCGGACTGGGACGGCACGCTGATCCAGCTCTATTCCTTCTCCAAGGCTTACCGCCTGACCGGTCACCGCGTCGGCGCCGTCTGCGCCTCCGAGGCGCGGCTGGCCGAGGTGGAGAAGTTCCTCGACACCGTGGCGATCTGCCCGGGGCAACTGGGCCAGATCGGCGCGCTCTGGGGGATGCGGAACCTGTCGCAATGGCTGGCGGGCGAACGGGACGAGATCCTCGCCCGCCGCCGCGCGATGACCGGCGGCTTCGCGGCACTGGAAGGCTGGCGGCTACTCGGCTGCGGCGCCTATTTCGCCTATGTGGAACACCCGTTCGACATGGGGTCCGAGGCGCTGTGCAAAAGGCTGGTGGACGATTGCGCCATCCTGATGCTGCCCGGCACCATGTTCCAGCCCGAAGGCAGCGCCGCCGGACAGCGCCAGATCCGCATCGCCTTCGCCAATGCAGATGCAGCGGGCATCGCCGAGATGTTCCGCCGCCTCTCGGCCTTCCGGCCGTAGGGCGCGCGCGTCCCCCTCGCGCCATCCTGACTTGCCCCCTGCCCCCCTTCCCACTAGACAGGCGGGCAGTATTTCCAATGCAGGCCCCCGATGTCCAAGAACGCCCGCCCCCATACCGACGACGAAGAACGCCGGAAGCCGCGCAACAAGGGGCAGCAGGTCGCCACCTGGATCATGATGGGGATGCTGATCGTCGGCCTCGGCGGCTTCGGCGTCACCAATTTCTCGGGCTCGGTCTCCTCCATCGGCTCGGTCGGTCCCATCAGCATCTCGACGCGCGACTATGCCCGCGCGCTGCAGCAGGAGGTGGCGGCTTTCTCGCAGCAGGTCGGCACCCATATCGGCACCAGCGAGGCGCTGGCGCTCGGCCTCGACGGCAGGGCGCTGTCCTCGATCGTCACCCGCACGGCACTGGATGCCGAAGCGGCGCGGCTGGGGCTGTCGATCGGCGATGCCTCGGTCGCGGCCGAGATCCGCAACATGGATGCCTTCAAAGGCGTGGCGGGCGGCTTCGACCGCGACGCCTATGCCTTCGTGCTGAAACAGGGCGGCTGGACCGAAGCGGATTACGAGACCGCCCTGCGCCGCGACGTGTCGCGCCAGTTGCTGCAGGGCGCGGTGGGCGGCGGGGTCGTCGCGCCGCAGGGCATGGTGGATGCGATCTACCGCTATGTCGGCGAACGCCGCAGCCTCTCGACCATCCGCCTGACCGCCGCCGACCTGACCGAAGCGCTGGCGGAACCGGCGGACGCGGACCTGCGGGCCTGGTATGACAGCCATATCGCCGATTTCACCAGGCCGGAATCGAAGCGCATCGCCTATGCCGCGCTGCTGCCCGACGACATCGCCGCCGACCAGCCGGTCGATGACGAGGTGCTGAGGAAGATCTACGAGGGCCGGATCTCCGAATATGTCCAGCCCGAGCGGCGTCTGGTCGAGCGGCTGGTCTTCCCCGATCAGGCCGCGGCCGATGCCGCGAAGGCCAAGCTGGACGCCGGAGAGCCGTTCGAGACGCTGGTGCAGGAACGCGGGCTTGATCTGGTGGACATCGACCTGGGCGACGTGTCGCTGGCCGATCTCGGCCCGGCGGGCGAGGCCGTCTTCGCCGCCGCCGAGGGCACGGTGGTGCAGGCGGAAAGCACGCTCGGCCCGGCATTGTTCCGGGTGAACGGCATTCTGGCAGGCGAGGAAGTGACCTTCGACGAGGCCCGCCCCGAACTCGCCGCCGAATTGCAGGCCGAGGCCGCGCGCAAGGTCATCGCCGACCGGGTGGACCAGATCGACGACCTTCTGGCCGGCGGGGCCGAGCTTCAGGACCTCGCCACCGAGGCGGGCATGACCTATGCCACGCTGGACCATGTGCCGGGCCGTCAGGGCAACGAGAAGATCGCAGGCTATGCCGCCTTCCGCTCTGCCGCCGATGCGGTGAAGGCGGGCGACTTCCCCGAGGCGGTCCTGCTGGACGACGGCGGGGTGGCGGCGCTGCAATTCGTGGAAACCATTCCCGCCGCGCCGATCCCCTTCGAAGAGGCCCGCGACAGCGTGGCGGAGGCCTGGAGCAAGGCGCAACTGGACGAGGCGCTTGCCGCCCGGGCGGTGGCGATCAAGGCCGCCATCGAGGGCGGTGCCTCGCCGGGCACGCAGGGCATCGTCGACCGGACGCCGGAGATCGCCCGCAACGGCTCGATCCCCGATGCGCCGCAGGGGCTGGTCGAGGCCGGGTTCGACATGCAGCCGGGCGAGATCCGGGTGGTCGAACTGGGCGATTTCATCGCCGTCCTGCAACTGGACGCCATCATCCCGGCCGAGGAGACCGGCCCCAATGCCGATGCGCTGAAGGCGGGGATCGCGGCGCAGGTGAGCCAGGCCCTGTCGGGCGACCTGTTCACGGCCTATGCCGATGCGCTGATCAACGCCATGCCGGTGGTGCTGGACCAGAACGCCATCACCGCGGTGAACACGAGCCTGCAATGATGCTGGAACCCTCTTTCGAGGACTTCGAACAGGCTTGGGCGCGGGGCGAGAACCAGGTCGTCCATGCAAGGCTGGCGGCCGATCTGGACACACCCGTCAGCCTGATGCTGAAGCTGGGCGAGGCGCGGTCGGACACTTTCATGCTGGAATCGGTGACGGGGGGCGAAATCCGCGGCCGCTATTCCATCGTCGGCATGAAGCCCGACCTGATCTGGCGCTGCCGGGGCGAGGCCTCGGAAATCAACCGCGAAGCCCGCTTCGACGCCGCCGCCTTCCGCCCGCTGGAGGGCGCCCCGCTGGACACCCTTCGCGCGCTGATCGCGGAAAGCCGGATCGCCCTGCCCGAGGGGCTTCCGGCGATTTCCGCCGGTCTCTTCGGCTATCTCGGCTATGACATGATCCGGCTGGTCGAACACCTGCCGGACGTGAACCCCGATCCGCTCGGCCTGCCCGATGCGGTGCTGATGCGGCCCTCGGTCGTGGCGGTGCTGGACGGGGTGAAGGGCGAGGTGACGGTGGTCGCACCCGCCTGGGCCGGGTCCGGCCTTTCCGCGCGGGCGGCCTATGCCCAGGCGGCGGAGCGGGTGATGGACGCGCTGCGCGACCTCGACCGGGCGCCCGCGGCGGCCAGCCGCGACCTCGGCGGCGATGCGCTGGTGGGCGAGCCGCGGTCGAATTTCACCCATGCGGGTTACAAGGCCGCGGTGGAGAAGGCCAAGGAATATATCCGCGCGGGCGACATCTTCCAGGTGGTGCCCAGCCAGAGATGGGCGCTGGACTTCCCGCTGCCCCCCTTCGCGCTTTACCGCAGTTTGCGCCGCACCAACCCTTCGCCCTTCATGTTCTTCTTCAACTTCGGTGGCTTCCAGGTGGTCGGCGCCAGCCCTGAAATCCTTGTGCGCCTGCGCGACGGCCAGGTGACGGTGCGCCCCATCGCCGGAACCCGCAAACGCGGCGCCACGCCGGAAGAGGACAAGGCGCTGGAGCAGGACCTGCTGGCCGACCGCAAGGAACTGGCCGAGCATCTGATGCTGCTGGACCTCGGCCGCAACGACGTGGGCCGGGTGGCGAAGGTCGGCACCGTTCGGCCGACCGAGCAGTTCATCATCGAACGCTATTCCCACGTCATGCATATCGTGTCGAACGTGGTGGGCGAGATCCGCGAGGGCGAGGATGCGCTTTCCGCCCTGCTGGCGGGCCTGCCCGCGGGCACCGTCTCGGGCGCGCCCAAGGTGCGGGCGATGGAGATCATCGACGAGCTGGAGCCGGAAAAGCGCGGCGTCTATGGCGGCGGCGTGGGCTATTTCGCGGCCAATGGCGAGATGGACTTCTGCATCGCGCTCCGGACTGCGGTGCTGAAGGACGAACAGCTTTACATCCAGGCGGGCGGCGGCGTGGTCTACGACAGCGACCCCGAGTCCGAGTATCAGGAAACGGTGAACAAATCCAACGCCCTGCGCCGCGCGGCACAGGATGCGGGCCTTTTCACCCGCCGCGGCAACGGCTGACGGCCCGCTCCCGCCTGCGCCGCAGGGGGCGCCGCCCCCTCGGCCTTCGGCCTCACCCCCGGGATATTTTCATTCTGAAAGAAGCTGCCCTCTTTCGGGGCGAAAGTATCCCTGCCGAGGACAAACCGGGCCGGTTGCGCGGAACGCGCAGGGGCGAAAGGCAGGCTTGCGGCGGAGCCGCTCAATCCACCGAAAGCACCGCCGTCAGCGGCGCCAGCGCCACCGTCGCGGCGCGGCCCTCCACCGCCCATTCCAGCAGCACGGCCACGGTTTCCGGCCTCGTGCGGCCGACCACCGTCACCCGCCCCTCCTGCGCCGCCTTGAAGGCCGCGCGGTCGAGGTAGCGGCGGATCACCGGGGCGGCCTCGCCCGCGCCGTCAAGGTCGCGGAAGGCCACCGCCGCGGGAATGTCCTCGCGCCGGGCGACCTGGTCGGCGGCGTTCAGCCCCTGGTCCCAGGTCAGAAGCCCCCGCCCGCCCGCGCCCACCGCAGGCACCACCATCGTCGCCAGCGGCCGGTCGGCCTGGAAGGTGCGCCCCGGCAGGTCCATCACCGCCACCGCCTCGGGGAGCATCGCTGCCATGGCCGAGATCGCCACCTCGACATCCGCCGCCTGCGCGCCCGCGGGCAGTGCCGTCGCCAGCATCGCCACCTCCTGCCCCGCGCCGCGGTAGATCGCGGCATGGTCGGCCACTTGCGGGTCGGTCGGGTCCAGCGCGAAGGTCACCGGGAAGGGCAGCGCGGCCAGCGCGGCGCGGTCCAGTTCCGCACCGCCCTCGTCGATCAGCACGATGGCGAAGGCGGGCTTGCCCTCGGGATTGTCGAAGGGCTGCGCGAAGGCCACGATGGGGCGGGTGTCGGCAGCCTCCGCCGCCGGGGGTTCTTCCGCGGCGCCGATCTGCGGCAGACGGCCGGCGGTCACGTCCTCGCCCGCACCGGCAAGGGCGGGGGTCGAAGGCAGGGTGGACTTCGTCTCGTCGGCGCGCAGGACCTTGTCATCCTCGCGCTCGGTCAGGAGAGAGGGCTTTTCGGCCTCCGCGGCCTCGGGAGCAGGTTCGGGCAACGCCTCCGGCGCCGTCTCGCCGGGCGGCAGGGCCGAACCCGGGCCCTCGGCGGCAATCCGGGCCAGAATCTCCTCTTCCTCGGGCGTCAGCGGCGGCAGGCCCGGCGGTTCCGCCGGGGCGGGGGAGGCTTCGGCGAAGGGGGCTTCCGGCTGGGCCGGACCGCCGGTCGGGGGCGCGGCATCGGCCAGGGTTTCGGGGGCAGAGAGGGCGCCGCCGCTTTCTTCCGGCGCGGCAGGCGCCTCAGGAGCAGCGGCAGCCCCGACCGCCGGGGCGGCGGCGGGCACCTCCGCCGGGCCGGGCGCATCGTCGCCCGCAAGTTCGACCGGAGCGGAAGGCGCGGCCGCCACCGCAGGTTCCGCCGCATCCGAAGGGGCCTCGGGGCCCGTCTCATCCATCGCGGCGACCGAGGGGGTCTCCGGCGCCTCGGCGACTGCCGGAGCTTCGGCAGGGGCCTCGGCCCCTGCCATTTCGGGCTCTGGTTCGGGAACGGCAGGCACGTCCTCGGGGGCGGCGATTTCCTCGGCCAGCGGCGGCTCCGCAGCCGGAGCGGCCACCGGCTTCACCGGCGCAGGCCCCGGCGAAACCACCGAGACGATGGCCAGAAGGCCCGTGCCCACAAGGGCCCCGAGCCCCGCACCCAACAGGAACCTGCCGATCACCAGAACCTCCGTTCCTTGCCGTTTTGCCTCGTCCGCCGCGGGTTGCCCCCGCCTGTTCCGCCGCAGGGGCCCGGGAGTTGACCTTGACCTCGCCGCCGCGACCTGCCCATGTATAGCGCGACCCGCGTGGCGCTTCATCCCCTTTCCGGCAAGGCACGGCAATATGCTGCTTCTGATCGACAACTACGACAGTTTCACCTGGAACCTCGTCCATTATCTGGGCGAGTTGGGGGCCGAGGTGAAGGTGGTCAGGAACGACGCGCTGCAGGTGCAGGATGCGCTGGCCATGGCGCCCGAGGCCATCGTGCTGTCGCCCGGCCCCTGCGATCCGGCGCAGGCGGGCATCTGCCTGCCGCTGACCCGCGCGGCCAGCGAAGCGGGGGTGCCGCTTCTTGGCGTCTGCCTCGGCCACCAGACCATCGGCGAGGCTTTCGGCGGCCGCGTCATCCGCTGCCACGAGATCGTCCACGGCAAGATGGGCACCATGCACCACGGCGGAAAGGGTGTTTTCGCGGGCCTGCCCTCGCCCTTCCAGGCCACGCGCTACCATTCGCTGGTGGTGGAACGCGAGACGCTGCCGGATTGCCTTGAGGTCACCGCCTGGCTGGAGGACGGCACGATCATGGGCCTGCGCCACAGGGAAAAACTGGTCGAGGGCGTGCAGTTCCACCCCGAGAGCATCGCCAGCGAGCATGGCCACCAGTTGCTGCGCAACTTCCTTGACGCGGCGAAAGTGAAGGTGCCCGCATGAGCGACGCGCTGAAAAACCTGATCGGCACCGCCGCCACCCGCCCGCTGAGCCGGGCCGAGGCCGAGACCGCCTTCACCGCCCTTTTCGAGGGCGAGGGCACGCCTGCCCAGATGGGCGGTTTCCTGATGGCGCTGCGGACGCGGGGCGAAACGGTGGACGAATATGCCGCCGCGGCCTCGGTCATGCGGTCGAAATGCAACCCGGTCCGCGCGCCCGAGGGCGCCATCGACATCGTCGGCACCGGCGGCGACGGCAAGGGCACGCTGAACATCTCGACCGCCACCGCCTTCGTCGTGGCGGGTGCGGGCGTTCCGGTGGCCAAGCACGGCAACCGCAACCTTTCGTCGAAATCCGGCGCGGCGGATGCGCTGACGGAACTCGGCCTCAACGTCATGGTCGGCGCCGAGGTGGTGGAACGCTGCCTGGCCGAGGCCGGGATCGGCTTCATGATGGCGCCGATGCACCACCCCGCCACCCGCCATGTCGGCCCGGTGCGGGCGGAACTCGGCACCCGGACGATCTTCAACATCCTCGGCCCCCTGACCAATCCCGCCGGGGTGAAGCGCCAGTTGACCGGCGCCTTCTCGGCCGATCTGATCCGCCCGATGGCGGAAACCCTGCTGGCGCTCGGCTCGGAAAAGGCCTGGCTGGTGCATGGCGGAGACGGTACGGACGAGATCTCCATCGCCCTGCCGACCAAGGTTTCCGCGCTGGAAAACGGCACGGTGCGCGATTTCGAGATCGGCCCCGAGGATGCGGGCCTGCCCGTCCATCCGTTCGAGGCCATCCTCGGCGGCACCCCGGCCGAAAACGCGACGGCCTTCCGCGCGCTGCTGGACGGCGCGCAGGGCGCCTACCGCGATGCGGTGCTGCTGAACGCCGCCGCCGCGCTGATGGTGGCCGATCGCGCCGCCAGCCTGAAGGAAGGGGCGGAGATCGCCCGCACCTCGCTGGACAGTGGCGCGGCCAAGGCCAAGGTGGCGACGCTGGCCCGCCTGACGCATGGCTGACCGGCCCGAGCCGCCCGCAACCTGGGCCTCGCTGCCCTTCTTCGCCGATGGCAGGTGGGACGCGCTGTGGCGGAGGCTGCAAGCCCTGCCCGACTGGCAACCCGGCCCCGAAGCGATCTTCCGCGCCCTTGCCCTGACGCCCCGGCCGCAGGTCCGCGTGGTGATCCTCGGCCAGGACCCCTACCCCACGCCCGGCCGCGCCACGGGCCTTGCCTTCTCTTTCCCGCCCGGCGAGAGGCCGCGCGACAGCCTGAAGAACATCCTTGAGGAAGTCGCCAGCGACACCGGGCAGGTGAAGCAGGACGGCGACCTGACCGGATGGGCCGAACAGGGCGTCCTGCTGCTGAACCCCGTCCTGACCGTGCCGGTGGGCCAGTCCCACGGCCACAAGGCGCTCGGCTGGCAGGCGCTCACCACCGAGATCCTGACGGCCACCGCCGCAGACGGCCCCCGTGCCTTCCTGCTCTGGGGCGCGCCTGCGCAGAAGCTCTGCGCCCGCCTGCCCCGCGACGGCCACCTCTACATCGAAAGCCCGCATCCCTCGCCGCTGTCCGCCCATCGCGGCTTCTTCGGCTCCCGCCCTTTCAGCAGGGCAAACCAATGGCTTGCAGCGCGGGGCAGCCCGGAAATCGACTGGTCGCTCTAGACTTTCCTTCCCCGGGCCATCACGTTAGGACCGGAACAAAACCCTGCCCCTTCCTCTTGACCCGAATACTCCACGGGGGTCCGGGGGTGCCCCCCGGGGCGTGCAGGGCCGAAGGAGACGCCATGACCACCATCCTCGACCGTATCAAGGCCTACAAGCTTGAGGAGGTCGCCGCCCGCAAGGCCGCCCGTCCGCTGGCCGAGGTGGAAGACGCCGCCAGGACCGCCCCCGCCCCGCGCGGCTTTGCCCGCGCCCTGCAGGAGGCCGCCATCACCGGCTACGGCCTGATCGCCGAGATCAAGAAGGCCAGCCCGTCGAAGGGCCTGATCCGCGCCGATTTCGACCCGCCCGCCCTTGCCCGCGCCTATGAGGCCGGCGGCGCCACCTGCCTTTCGGTCCTGACCGACGGCCCCAGCTTCCAGGGCGACGACGACTACCTGATCCAGGCGCGCGAGGCGACCCGCCTGCCCTGCCTGCGCAAGGATTTCCTCTACGATCCCTGGCAGGTCGCCGAATCGCGCGCCCTTCACGCCGATTGCATCCTCTTGATCATGGCCTCGCTCTCCGACGCGCAGGCGGCGGAACTGGAGGCTGCGGCCTTCGCCCTTGGCATGGATGTCCTGATCGAGGTCCACGACCAGGCAGAGCTTGAACGCGCCTCGCGGCTGAAATCGCCGCTGATCGGCATCAACAACCGCAACCTGCACACCTTCGAGGTCACGCTGGACACCACCCGCAATCTGGCCCGCCGTGTGCCGGAGGACCGGCTGATCGTCGCGGAATCCGGCCTGTTCACCCCCGGGGACCTTGCCGACCTTGCCCGCTATGGCGCGCGCTGCTTCCTGATCGGCGAAAGCCTGATGCGGCAGGAGGACGTGACCACGGCCACCCGCGACATCCTCGCCAGCCCCCTGACCGCGCCGGGGCGGCTATGACCGGCCTCACCCATTTCGACGACAAGGGCGCGGCCCATATGGTCGATGTCTCGGGCAAGCCGGTGACGGCCCGCACGGCCACCGCCGAAGGTTACGTCGTCATGGAGCCCGCCACGCTGGCCCTGATCACCGAGGGCCGGGCCGAAAAGGGCGACGTTCTTTCGGTCGCGCGCCTTGCCGGGATCATGGCGGCCAAGCAGACCGCCTCGCTGATCCCGCTCTGCCATCCGCTGCCGATCACCAGGGCCGCCGTCGAACTAGCCCCCGATCCCGCCCGCAGCGCCATCCGGGTCGAGGCGACGGTGAAGACCTCCGGCCAGACCGGGGTCGAGATGGAGGCGCTGACCGCCGTTTCCGTCGCCTGCCTGACCGTCTACGACATGGTCAAGGCGGTGGAGAAGGCAATGCGGATCGAGGGCATCCGGCTTCTTCTAAAAGATGGTGGGAAATCAGGAAGATACGAGGCGAAGCGATGATTCCGGTCGAAGAGGCGCAGGCCCGCGTCCTGGCCATGGCCCGGCCCCTTCCGGCCGAGGATCTGCCCCTGCCGCAGGCCATCGGCCGCTGGCTGGCCGCACCGGTGGCGGCGCGCGCCGACCAGCCGCCCTTCGACGCCTCGGCGATGGACGGCTATGCGGTGCAGGGCGACCCTGCCCCCGGCGACAGCTTCACCGTCATCGGCGAATCCGGCGCGGGCCATGGCTTCGCGGGCACCATCGCCCCCGGCCAGGCCGTCCGCATCTTCACCGGAGCGCCCGTGCCCGCAGGCGCGACCCGCGTTGTGATCCAGGAAAACACCGCCCGCGACGGCGAATGCATCACCCTTACCGCCGCCGACGCCAATACCAACATCCGCCCCCGCGGCGCCGACTTCCCCGCCGGGGCCGCGCTGTCGCCCCGCCGGTTGCGGCCCGCCGACCTTGCGCTGCTGGCTTCGATGAACGTCGCCCGCGTCTCCTGCGCCCGCCGCCCTGTCGTCGCCCTGCTGATGACCGGCGACGAACTGGTGATGCCGGGCGAGGAACCGCGCCCCGACCAGATCATCGCCTCCAACGGCTTCGCGCTGAAGGCCATGGCCGAGGCCGAGGGCGCCGAGGCCCGCCTCCTGCCCATCGCCCGCGACACCGAGGCATCGCTGCGGCAGGCGTTCGAACTGGCGGCGGAGGCCGACATCGTGGTCACCATCGGCGGCGCCTCGGTCGGCGATCATGATCTGGTGGGCAAGGTGGCCCGCGGCATGGGGATGGAGCCCGCCTTCTGGAAGATCGCCATGCGGCCGGGCAAGCCGCTTATGGCGGGCCGCATGGGGCAGGCCGCGATGCTGGGCCTGCCGGGCAACCCGGTCTCGGCCATCGTCACCGGGCATCTGTTCCTGCTGCCGCTGATCCGCGCCATGCAGGGCGATCCCGCGCCCCTGCCCCGGCCCCGGCAGGCCCGGCTTGCCATGGACCTGCCCGCCACCGGCCCCCGCACCCATTACATGCGCGCCCGGCTGGACGGCGACGGCATCTCCCCCTTCGACCGGCAGGACAGTTCGCTCCTGACCATCCTGACCGAGGCCGACGCCCTGCTGATCCGCCCCGTGGGCGACGGCCCCCGACAGGCGGGCGAGACGGTTCCCTACCTGCCGCTCTGATTTCACCTTGGCAAAATACGCTCTGGCGGTGCGGGGGGCGAAGCGCTCCCGCCGCAACGCCAGTCCCGGGCGAATTGCAAGAGACTTGACACAAACCGGGAACACGGGCAGAACATTGTGTCAACGATTGCCGCCGGGAGGGAACCGATGCTGACGCGCAAGCAACTGGAACTGCTGTCCTTCATCAAGGCGCGGACCGAAGCGGACGGCATTCCCCCCTCTTTCGACGAGATGAAGGAGGCGCTGGACCTGCGCTCCAAATCCGGCATCCACCGGCTGATCACGGCGCTGGAGGAACGCGGCTTCATCCGCCGCCTCGCCCATCGCGCCCGGGCGCTGGAAATCGTGAAACTGCCCGAGGCGATGGAACGGCCCGGCTTCAAGCCCGCCTTCACGCCGAAGGTGATCCGGGGCGACCGCACCGACCCGCCGCGCGGCGCCCTGCCGGTTCAGGCGGTCCATGCGCTGGAACTGCCGGTCATGGGCCGCATCGCCGCGGGGGTGCCGATCGAGGCGATCTCCGAAGTCTCGCACCACGTCGCGGTGCCCGGCTCGATGCTGTCGGGCCGGGGCAACCACTATGCGCTTGAGGTCAAGGGCGATTCGATGATCGAGGCCGGGATCAACGACGGCGACATCGTGGTGATCCGCGAGCAGACCACCGCCGAGAACGGCGACATCGTGGTGGCGCTGGTCGAGGATCACGAGGCCACGCTGAAACGCTTTCGCCGCAAGGGCAACACCATCGCGCTTGAAGCCGCCAACCCGGCCTACGAAACTCGAGTCTTCCCCGATCACCTGGTCAAGGTGCAGGGGCGGCTGGTCGGGCTGATCCGCAGCTACTGACCCGCAAGGACCCGGTTTTTCGACGAAAAACCGGCAACCCGCAGCACCGGCAGCGCCTCCGGCTCCATCGGCCTGCCCGCCCAGACCCGCGCGCGGGCACGGGTCGCGGTCACCTCCACGCGGTCCCCGGTGACCCGCAGCGCCAGTGCGCCGGTCTGGCGCAGGCGGTTCTGGTCTATCACCTCGCAGCCCCCCTCGGGCGGCGCCTCCACACGCTCGGCGATGACCACCAGATCATGCGCCGCACAGGCCGCGGGCAAAGCCTCCAGTGCGCCCCGTCCCTGCAGCGCCACCCCCGTCAACCCGGCGAAGGTGAAGCTCCGCGCCTCCTTCGGTCCGGTGAAGCCCGGGCGGGCCGCCGCCGTCTCCTGCGAGGCCAGGTCGCCGTCGTTCTCCAGCCAGTTCTCCGCCGCGAATCCTCCGCCTTTTGCCAGCGACAGCGCCCGCCCTTCCGGCCCCATCAGCCCCAGAAGCCGCCCGTCGGAGGAGATCAGCAGGTCCGGCCGCCCCGCCATCGGCCAGACCAGCAGCCCGGCCGCCAGCACCGCGCCCCCCGCCAGCCGCGCCCGGCCCGGCCAGGCGGCCAGCCACAGCCCGCCCAGCGTGATCAGCGGCAGCGCCGCCGCATGCGGCTCGGGGATCATGGTCACCGCCCCCTCCAGCCCGGCGATCCAATGCGCCACGCCAAGGATCCAGCGCACGCCCCATTCCATCGCCCAAAGGGCGACCCATGACAGGCCGAGGGGCGCCAGCACCACCGCCATCGCCCCCGCTGGCATCACCACCGCCCCCATCACCGGCACGGTCAGCAGGTTGGCCAGCAGCCCGTAACCGGCAAAGCGGTTGAAGGTCGCCGCCGCATAGGGCGCGGTGGCGAAACCGCCGATCACCGAACTGGCGACAAGCGTGAAGACCGGCACCGTCCAGCGCGGCCAGCGCTTCAGCAGCACCTTGTGGTCCAGCGCCCGGAACCCCGCCACCAGCGCGATCGTCGCAGCGAAGGACATCTGGAATCCCGGCTGCATCAGGCTTTCGGGCCGTGCGCCCAGCAGGATGATCGTCGCAATCGCCGCCGTGCGCAGCGTGATGGCGCGGCGGTCCAGCATCACCGCGCAGAGCACCACGGCCACCATCACGAAGGCCCGCTCGGTCGCCACGTTCGACCCCGACAAGAGCAGGTAATACAGCGCCACCGCCAGCGACAGCGCCGCCGAGGTCTTCCTGGCGTTCACCCGCAGCGCCAGCACCGGCACCAGCGCGATCCCGGTCCGCACCAGCCAGAAGACAAAGCCGATCAGGAAGCCGAGGTTCATCCCCGAGATCGCCAGGATATGCGCCAGCGAGGAATCGCGCAGCGCCCTGACGGTGTCCTGCGTGATGCCGGACCGGTCCCCCGTCATCGCGCCCGCCGCGAAGGCCCCGGCATCGCCCGGGATACGCGCCCGCATCGCCGCCGACAGCCAGGCGCGCATCCGGGCGATCACCTCCTCGCCCGCCCCGGGCGGCTCCAGCAGCAGGGCCGGGCTGCGGGTGTAGCCCACCGCCCCCAGCCGGTCGAACCAGGCCATGCGGCGGAAATCGAAGCCCCCCGGCTCCACCGGCCCGTCGGGGGCCGAGAGATGCGCGGTCATCACCAGGGTCTCGCCCGGCTGCGGGTCGTGCGGCAGCGGCTCGCCATGCAGCGAGACCCGCACCCTGACCGGCGTGCGCGCGGGCGCCACGTCGCGCAGGACCACCCGGTCCAGCGTCACCCGCAGCGCGTCCGAAGAGGAACGGTCGATCTCGACCACCCGCCCCTCGACCGGGCCGTAATAGCGGAACTCCAGCATGGGCGAGGCGACCAGTTGCGCCCGCAGGCCCGCCGCAAGGAAGCCAACCGCCAGCATGGCGGCAAACGCCGCCGGCGGCCGCAGCATCCACGGCCCCCACAGCCACAGCGCCGTCAAAGCCAGCCCCGCACCGCCCATCGACAGATAAGCGGCCGGTCCCGGCTCCCAGGGCCACGCGAACCACAGGCCGATGCCGATCCCCATCGCCATGGCGGCGAAGGGCAAGAGGTGCCCGCGCGCGGCATCCAGCGCCTGCAGGGGGCGCATCGCCATGGCCAGCAGTCCCGCCACCTTGCCCGCGCCCCCTTTCCCGTCTAAACCCGGCCCGTTCTCCCGCCACCTTGGCCCAGCCTGGTTAGCGAAAGGTTAATTCCGCCCATGTCCGCCGCTTCCGCATCCCAGCCGGTCGTCACCCGTTTCGCGCCCTCGCCCACCGGTTACCTGCACATCGGCGGCGGACGGACGGCTTTGTTCAACTGGCTCTTCGCCCGGGGCCGCGGCGGCAAGTTCCTGCTGCGGATCGAGGATACCGACCGGGAACGGTCAACCCCCGAGGCCACGGCGGCGATCCTGAAGGGGCTGGCGTGGCTTGGCCTGGACTGGGATGGCGATGTCGTCAGCCAGTTCGCGCGGAAGGACCGCCATGCCGAGGTGGCGCATGAGATGCTGGCCCGCGGCACCGCCTACAAATGCTTTGCCACCGCCGCCGAGATCGAGGCCTTCCGCGAGGCCGAAAAGGCCCGTGGCGTCAGCTATCCGGTCTTCCTGTCTCCCTGGCGCGACGCCGATCCCGCAACCCACCCGGACGCGCCCTATGTCATCCGCATGAAGGCCCCGCGGACGGGCGAGACGGTGATCGACGACAAGGTGCAGGGCCGCGTCACCATCCGCAACGAGACGCTGGACGACATGATCGTGTTGCGTTCCGATGGCACACCCACCTACATGCTGGCCGTCGTCGTCGATGACCACGACATGGGCGTGACCCATGTGATCCGGGGGGATGACCACCTGAACAACGCGGCCCGCCAGCAGATGGTCTATGACGCCATGGATTGGCCGGTGCCGGTCTGGGCGCATATACCACTTATTCACGGTCCCGATGGCAAGAAGCTGTCGAAGCGCCACGGCGCGACGGGAATCGAGGAATACCAGGCCATGGGCTACCCGGCTGCGGGCATGCGCAACTACCTGACCCGGCTCGGCTGGGCGCATGGCGACATGGAAATCTTCACCAGCGAAGAGGCGATGAAGGTCTTCTCCCTGGAAGGGATCGGCCGGGCGCCCGCGCGGCTGGATTTCAAGAAACTGGAAAGCACCTGCGGCCATCACATCGCCATGGCGGACGATGCCGCGCTGCTGCATGAGCTTGAGGGTTATCTTGCAGCCGCGGCACGTCCCGCGCTGACCGGGCTGCAGCAAGAGCGGCTTCTGAAGGCCATGCCAGCCCTGAAGGAACGTGCGAAGACCTTCCCGGAACTTCTTGAAAAGGCAGAATTTGCCTTGGCTTCCCGCCCCATCTCTCCCGATGAGAAGGCGGCGGCTGCGCTTGATCCGGTATCCCGTGGTATACTGAAATCGTTGACGCCGCGCCTGCAAACTGCTAGCTGGACGAAAGACGCGCTGGAGCCCATCCTGAACGGGATCGCCACTGAGAACGGCATCGGATTCGGCAAGCTGGCGGCGCCCCTGCGGGCGGCACTGGCGGGCAGAAGCGCGACACCCTCGGTTTTCGACATGATGCTGGTCATCGGTCGGGACGAGACGATTGCAAGGCTGACGGACGCAGCCGCCTGACGCGGCCCCCCGCCGGTCTTTCATGGGCCCCGGACCGGGGCCGAAACTGGCCAATGGCCCGCTGCCGCTGCCCGCAGCCGGCCCGTAGGGGGACATGAGTGATGACAGACCGTAAAGCGACGCTGAGGCTGGACGACAAGGAATACGAGCTTCCGGTCCTCAGCCCGACCATCGGGCCGGATGTGGTGGATATCCGCAAGCTCTATGGCGATGCCGATATCTTCACCTTCGACCCCGGCTTCACCTCCACCGCCGCCTGCGAAAGCTCGATCACCTATATCGACGGCGACAAGGGCGAGCTTCTCTACCGCGGCTACCCGATCGAGCAGCTGGCCGAGAAATCCACCCATCTGGAAGTCTGCTACCTGCTGCTTTACGGAAACCTGCCCACCACCGAGCAACTGGCCGATTTCACCGCAAGGGTGACGCGGCACACGATGGTGCATGAACAGATGCACTATTTCTTCCGCGGCTTCCGCCGCGACAGCCACCCGATGGCAACGATGGTCGGCGTGGTCGGCGCGATGTCATCCTTCTACCACGACAGCCTCGACATCAACGATCCCTGGCAGCGCGAGGTCGCGGCGATCCGCATGGTCGCCAAGCTGCCGACGATCGCCGCCATGGCCTACAAATATTCGGTCGGCCAGCCCTTCATCTATCCGAAGAACTCGCTGAGCTATGCCGGCAACTTCCTGAACATGTGCTTCGCCGTCCCGGCCGAGGAATACGTGGTCTCGCCGATCCTGGAAAAGGCGATGGACCGCATCATGATGCTTCATGCGGACCATGAGCAGAACGCCTCCACCTCCACCGTGCGGCTGGCCGGGTCCTCGGGCGCCAATCCCTTCGCCTGCATCGCCGCCGGCATCGCCTGCCTCTGGGGTCCGGCGCATGGCGGGGCGAACCAGGCCTGCCTGGAGATGCTGAAGGAAATCGGCAGCGTCGAGCGCATCCCCGAATTCATCGCCAAGGCCAAGGACAAGAACTCGGGCTTCCGGCTGATGGGCTTCGGCCACCGGGTCTACAAGAACTTCGACCCGCGCGCGAAGGTGATGAAGGAATCGGCGGACGAGGTGCTGGACCTGCTGGGCGTCCACAACAACCCGCTGTTGCAGGTGGCGAAGGAACTGGAGCGGATCGCGCTGGAGGATGAATATTTCATCTCCAAGAAGCTGTATCCCAACGTCGACTTCTACTCCGGCATCATCCTTGAGGCGATGGGCTTCCCCACCTCGATGTTCACCCCGATCTTCGCCATTTCCCGCACCGTCGGCTGGATCAGCCAGTGGAAGGAAATGATCGCCGAGAAGAACCAGAAGATCGGCCGCCCGCGCCAGCTTTACGTCGGGCCGGATCGCCGCGACTACATCGACCTGCGCCAGCGCTGAACCGCCTCATCTGCGCGGAAGGGCGGCCCCTGCGGCCGCCCTTTTCATTTCCCGCCTTGCACCCGGGCCCGGAACCGGCGCAGATCGCGGGCAGCACAAGGAGGCGGCAGTGCGCGGCGAAAGGCTGATCGGGTTGGACATCCTGCGGACCGCCGCGCTGGTCTCGATGGTGGCCTATCACTTCACCTACGACCTGGACCTCTTCGGCCTGATCCCCCGCAACACCGCCATCACCGGCTTTTTCTGGTGGCACGCAAGGGCGACGGCGGGCAGCTTCATCTTCCTGGCCGGGCTGTCGCTCTGGCTGGCGCATGGGGCGGGCATCCGCTGGCCTGCTTTCTGGCGGCGGTTCGCCAAGATCGCCGCGGCGGCGGCGCTGGTGACCATGGCGACGCATTTCACCCTGTCCGGCCTGACCGTCTTCTACGGCATCCTGCATTCCATCGCGGTCTCGTCGGTCATCGCGCTGGCCGTGCTGCGCCTGCCCGTCCTTCCGGCGCTGGCGCTTGCCGCCGCCGCCTTCGCCCTGCCGCTGGTGTTCCGCGACCCGGTGTTCGACGGCGCGCTGGTCTGGACCGGCCTCGGCACCGTGCCGCCCGTCACCGCGGATTTCCTGCCGCTTTTCCCCTGGATCGCGCCGATGCTGGCCGGAGTGGCGGCGGGACGGCTGATGACCCGCTTCGCCCTCTGGCCCCGGCTGGCCCTTGCGCCCACGCGGCTGGCCCGGGTGCTGGCCTGGCCCGGGCGGCATACGCTGGCGATCTACCTGATCCATCAGCCGCTGCTGATCGGCGCCTTCAACCTGTGGTTCATGCTGCGCGGCTGACCGGGAATCCCCCGATTTTTCGTCGAAAAATCGACCCTATCCGCGCCCGTCGAGCGACCCGACCGCGCCGTAGAGATCGGCCCGCCGGTCGCGGAACAGCCCCCAGCTGGCGCGCAGCCCGGCGATGGCGTCAAGGTCCACCGTCGCCACCAGCACCTCTTCAGCCTCGCGCCCGGCCTTGGCCAGCAGCTGGCCCGCGTGATCGGCGATGAAGCTGGAGCCGTAGAAGGTCACCTCCGTGCCGCCCGGCGCCACCTCGCGGCCGATGCGGTTCGAGGCCACCACCGGCATGACGTTCGCCGCCGCATGGCCGCGCATCACCATCTCCCAATGCGGCTGGCTGTCGTAGCCGGGCGCGGGCGGTTCCGAGCCGATGGCGGTGGGGTAAAGCAGCACCTCCGCCCCCATCAGCGCCATGGCCCGCGCCGCCTCGGGGAACCACTGGTCCCAGCAGATGCCAAGGCCGAGCCGCCCGAAGGCGGTGTCCCAGACCCGGAAGCCGGTATCGCCGGGCGAGAAATAGTATTTCTCCTCATAGCCCGGGCCCTGCGGGATATGGCTCTTGCGGTAGACCCCCAGCATCCGCCCGTCCGCGTCGATCATCCCGGCCGAGTTGAAATGCGCCTGCCCCGCCTTCTCGAAGAAGGAGCAGGGCAGAACCACGCCCAATTCCTTCGCCAGGCTCTGGAACTGCGCGATCAGCGGGTGGCCCTCGGCGGGGCGGGCGAGGCGGAAATACTCCGCCCGTTCCTCGATGCAGAAATAGGGCGCCTCGAAAAGCTCCTGGATCAGGATCACCTGCGCGCCCTGCGCGGCCGCCGCCCGGATGGCGCGTTCGGCGGATTCGGCATTCTTCGGCAGGTCCCAGGAGCAGGCGAATTGCGTGGCGGCGAGGGTGACGGGGCGCGGCATGGAGGGCTCCGGGCTTCGTGGCAAAGCGCCGGGGGTTTTCCACCCCCGGGCCCCCGGAGAGTATTTGGACCAAGATGAAGGGGAAAGCCCTATTCCGCAGGCTGCCCCAGCATCGGCCAGCGCGCCCGTTCCTCCTGCGGCACGCTTTCGTGCAGGCGTTCGCTGCGGTCGCGGCCCACCACCCGGCGGCGGCGCAGGAGGAAAGCCTTGCCCCAGCTGCGCCATGTGCCGACCATCGGCGCGCGCGGATCGCAGGGAAAGCGCGCGCGCCAGTCCGCGGGCAGTTCCAGCCCGCAGGCCTCGGCCCGGCCCAGCATCCAGACCAGCGGGATGTTCGACAAGGGCCGCGCCGCGGCGAAGGCGCCGACCTGCCCGCCGATGTCGCCATGCGCGCCGCGGAACCAGACCTGTTCGACGTTCCCCTCCCACCCCGGGGGACAATCCCAGAGCAGCGGCTCGAACACCGCCCGCGTCTCGTCCAGCGCCAGTGCGTGGAAGCCGTGGCGGATCGAGGGGCCAAGCTGGTGGGTGTGGAAGGCGTGTTCACCGTCGGTCAGCATCCACATCAGCGGCAACCGGAGGCCGAGCGCCTTGACCGTGTCCCAGACACCCACCATCTCGACCGGCGCTTCCGGGTGGCAATGCGCCCGGGCGAAGGCCATCGCCGCGGGGGTGGCGGAACCGTTGCGATAGTGCCGCCAGGCCAGGGTCACGTTCCGCTCGGTCGCCGCGTCATGGCGCAGAAGGCCGACCCGGTCGATCACCCCCGCCAGCGAGCGCGCGGCGAAGGCCCCGCGGGAATAGCCGAACAGGTAGATCCGGTCGCCCTCGCGGTAGTGGCTGGCCAGATGGCCGTAGGCGCGGCGGATCTGGCCTTCCAGCCCGACGCCGTTGATCACGTCCATCCCGTGCCGCCAGCCCTGCCACTGGATGCCCTCTTCGTAGTAGACCGTCCGCCCGGCGCGCAGCCCGTCCTCGGCCAGAAGCTGGTAGGTCAGGCCGGCGTTCGACAACTCCCCCTCGCGCAGCGACGAGAAGGTGCCGTCCAGCACGATCACATGATCCACCCGCCCCCGCGCGGCGCCCTTGCCGGGCGGCACGGAGACATCGGTCTCGGAGGCCGGAACCGGGCGCAGCCAGCGCCTTATGCGGTCGATGAAGGACGTGGCGGCCTCCTTCTGCCCGGGGTCCCTGCGGCAGGCTATGCCCGCCGCGTGACGGAATGGTTAACACCCGAAAGGCTAACGGCCCGGCCGGGATTGTCCAGCCGGGCCGCGCGATTTCAGGGTGTTCTCGAAGGGTCAGACCTTCAGGTTCAGCACCGTCGCCATGGTCAGGTCGCCAAAGCCGTTGAAGCGGCTGTTGGTGACCACCGAATAGGAGCCGAGCCCGTGCCAGATGATGTAGTCGCCTTCCGCCATGTCGCCGGGCAGCGGGATATCGCCCGGCAGCCGGTCCACCGAATCGCAGGTGGGGCCGAAGACGATGCGGTCCACCGGCTTGCCCTTGCGCAGCGCGCCCTCGGGGCTGACGACCTGCATCCGGTCGATGATGCCGATCAGCGGCAGCTCGGTCAGGGTGCCGTAGACGCCGTCGTTCAGGAAGACATGGGCGTCGTCGCGGATCGCCTTGACCCGGGCGGCAAGGGTGAAGGCGTCGCCGCACATCGACCGACCCGGCTCGCAGACCAGCAGCGGGCGGTCGGCGCCGAAGGCCTCGGTCGCCACGCGGTCGATCAACTGGAAGGTGGTTTCCAGTTGCGGCACCACGGCCTCAAGCCGGTGGCTGGGAAAGCCGCCGCCGACGTTCAGCCGGGCGATGGTGACGCCCGCGTCGCGCGCGATCACCGCAGCCTCGCGGATATAGGCCTCCCAGGCGTGGGGGTCAGTGCATTGCGTGCCGGGGTGGAAGGTGATCGAGGGCACGAAGCCCGCCGCCGCCACCGTCTTCAGCAGGTCCACCGCCAGTTCCGAGGTCGCCCCGAACTTGGCGCCGAAGTTGTAGGCGGCACCCGCCACCGGCAGCTTGAAGCGGACCGAGATCTCCGTCCCCTCGGCGGGGACCAGCTCGATCAGCTTGGCCAGTTCGGATTTCGAATCGACGGACCAGGACTTCACGCCCTTTTCCACCGCATGGGCGATCTCGGCGCGCGAGCGGACGGGGTTGTTGTAGTGGATCGCGGCATCGGGGGCGAGGCGGCGGATCAGGTCTATCTCGAAGGGTGAGGCGCAGTCGTAGCCGCGCACGCCGGCGGCGGCGAGGTTCTCGATCATCTCCTCGCCCGGGTTGGACTTCACCGCATAGGTGACCATGCCCGGAAAGCCGTCGATGAAGCGGCGCGCGGTGGCCTGCACCACCGAGGGCGCGAAGAACAGCACCGGGTTTTCCGGCTGCATGTTGCGGATCATTTCGGTGGGGTTCGTCCAGATCGTCTTCGACAGTCCCATCGGCGTATTTCCCTTGCCAACAAGACGCATAGCCCAATCCCGTGCAGCTTCGGGGCCGGGCACCAGCGTGGTTTTCCATAAACCAGGCCAGGTGCGTATGAGCCGCCCTTTTCCTGCACTCAGGATGCGCGATATGGGTGACATCTTCACCGATGAAAACTATATATCTGCCGTGAAATCTCGTTATAATGACGAAAACACCGGACAGATTGCATGGACGAACTGGATCGCAACATCATCGGGCTTCTGGGGGCGGATGCCCGCATGTCGGTGGCCACCCTGTCGCGGCGGCTGAAGGTGGCGCGGTCCACCATCCAGGCCCGGCTGGAGCGGCTGGAGACCAGCGGCGTGATCGCGGGCTACACGCTGAAGCTGGGCGAAGGCGCGCGCGAGGGACGGCTGCGGGCGAGCGTGTTGTTGACGGTGGAGCCGCGGAGCCAGGCGGCGATCCTGACCCGGCTGAAGGCCGTCAACGAGGTCGAGCGGGTCTTCACCACCTCGGGCCGCTTCGATCTTCTGCTGCAAGTGGCCTGCCCGAACACGCAGGTGCTGGATCAGGTGCTGGACCAGATCGGCGCGATGACCGGGGTGAAGTCGAGCGAAAGCCTGATCCATCTGAGCACGAAGATCGACCGGGCGGTGTGAGGCGCCCGATTGCCCAGGCCAGGCCGGGCGGGAGAAGGCGAGGCGCTGCCTCGCCCCCGTCTGCGTGTGTGGGTTCCCCTGTAGACGTGTCAGCCCGAAATCCCGAGAGGCCAGCGCCCGACCCGGCGGGCGAGTAGCGCCCGCCATGGGCGGGGCGGGCGCTGGCCGGGACTGATGGTCCCGGCCGGTTCAGCGGAACCCGCGTCGCGTGGCGAAGGCACGTGCCTTCGCCAAGGAGGCGCCCTACAGACGATCCGGCCGCAGCGAAAACAGGTCCACGAAAGCCTGCCCCTCGCCGGGATCGCCGTCGAAGCGGATCAGCCCCGCCGCGCTCTCCGCCAGCGGCAGCGGCCCGTAGATCGCCGCCGCCATGGCATTCGTCCCGCCCTCGAACAGCATCGCCTCCCCTTCCCCGCCGCGCGTCACGCGATAGGCGCCGGGCGCGGTTTCCACCGTGAACCTCTCCCCCGCCAGCAGGAAACCGGCGCGGTGCTCCGCGGCCCGGGCGCGTTCGCAAGTCGCCCGCATCGACAGCATCAGCGCCGCCGGGCTGATGAACAGCCGCGGGTCGTGCCCCGGCTGCGCCGCCCCCCAAAGGCACAGCGCCTTCAGCACCGGCCACAGCCCCAGCCCCGCCGCCGTCAGCGCATAGGCGCGGCCCTCGCGCGCGACCAGCCCCGCGGCCTCCATCCCTTCCAGCCGCTGCGTCAGCACATTGGCCGCGATCCCCGGCAGCCCGGCCCGCAGTTCCGAGAACCGCCGCCCGCCCAGCATCAGCTCGCGCGCGACCAGAAGCGCCCAGCGGTCGCCGATCAGGTCCAGCGCATGGGCGGCGATGCAGCCCTCGTCATAGCTTCGTCGGCGGCTTTCCATCCCTGCCCCGATTTTCAGTTGCTTTTTACAACTAAAGCCGCAACCCTTTTCCTGCAAGCGACAGTGGCCCGAACAGTGGAGTGACAAGATGTCCTATATCGACGGTTTCCTGATCCCCGTCCGCACCGAAGACCGCGAGACATATCGCGCGCACGAGTTGAAATGGTGGCCCAGCTTCCGCGATGCAGGCGCGCTGAGCCTCTGGGTGGGCTGGGGCGACGACGTGCCGCCCGGCAAGCAGACCGATTTCCTGCGCGCGGTCGACCTGAAAGAGGGCGAGACGGTGGTCTTCGCCTGGATGACCTGGCCCGACAAGGCGACCCGCGACGCCGCCTACAAGAAGATGATGGAAAACCCGGCGATGGATGGCATGGAGATGCCTTTCGACGGCAAGCGCATGGTCTATGGCGGCTTCGCGCCGATCATCATGGAGGGCTGAGCGATGTCGCATCACGGCGCCCCCTGCTGGTATGAGCTTTCCACCGCCGATGCCTCAGCCTCGCAAGCCTTCTACGGTCCGCTGCTCGGCTGGACCTTCCAGGATGCCGGGATGCCCGATTTCTCCTATGCGCTGGCGGTCTCGGACGGCGACATGGTGGCCGGGCTGATGGAGCCGGACAGCCCGATGCCGGAATTCTGGATGGTCTATTTCGCCGTGGACGATTGCGACGCGGCAGCGGAGAAGGTGAAGGCGCTTGGCGGTGCCGTCCATCGCGAGCCCGAGGACATTCCCGGCACCGGCCGCTTCGCCATCCTGGCCGATCCGCAGGGCGCGGCTTTCGGCCTGCTGCAACCGCTGCCCGGCGGCGCGGGCGGGGCCTTCGACCAGAAGAAGACCGGCCATGGCAACTGGCACGAATTGCATTCGACCGACCCGGAGGCGGGGCTGGCCTTCTACGGCGCGCTGCTCGGCTGGAAGCCCGGCACCGCGATGCCGATGGGCGAGATGGGCAATTACCAGCTTTTCGCCCATCAGGGCACCGATATCGGCGGGATGATGCGGCTGATGGGGCCTCCCGGAGTGCCGCCGCACTGGCTGCCCTATTTCGGGGTGCCGGGCGCGGGGGCCGCGAAGATGGCAATCGAGGCCGCGGGCGGCAAGGTCCTGCACGGCCCGGTCGAGGTGCCCGGCGGCGCCTTCATCGTCATGGCCCAGGACCCGCGCGGCGCGGGCTTCGCGGTGGTCGGCCCGGCATGACCGGCCTGACGCTGGTCACCTACGACTGGGTGCCCGAGATGCCCCGGGGCTTCGTCCGCGACATAAGGGTGCGCTGGCTCTGCGAGGAGATCGGCCGCCCCTACCGGGTGGAGACGGTGCCGCTGCGGCAGAAGACGGCCGAGCATTTCCGCGAGCAACCTTTCGGTCAGGTCCCCTTCATCCGCGACGGAGATCTGGTGCTGTTCGAAAGCGGCGCGATCCTCCTGCATCTGGCGAAGGGCACCGCGCTCCTGCCCGAGGGCGACGCGGGCGCGCTGGCGCTGCAATGGGTGATCGCCGGGCTGAACTCGGTGGAGCCCTGGGTGACGAACTGGATGGTCGCGCGGCTGTTCCGCAACGATCCGGCGATGATCGCCGAGGCGATGCCGATGCTGACCCTGCGCCTGACCCAGTTGCAGGACGCGCTCGGCAGCCGGGACTGGCTGCTGCCGCAGGGCTTCACCGTGGCCGACCTGCTGATGGCCGACATCCTGCGCATCCCCGACCGCGACGGCCAGCTTGCCGCCTTCCCCGGCCTTGACGCCTACATGGCCCGCGCGCTGGCCCGGCCCGCCTTCGCCCGCGCCCATGCCGACCAGATGGAGCATTGGCGGCAGAGCGCATAGGCCAATATTGCCCATCCGGCGGGCAAAGGCTAAACCCCGGCCCATAGCCCAAGGGGAATGCCAGATGCCGATGGAAAAGACCTTCAACGCCGCGGAAGCCGAGGCCCGCATCTCGCAGCTCTGGCTGGACCGCAAGGCCTTTGCCGCCGGGGCCAATGCCAAGCCCGGCCATCCGGCCTTTTCCATCATGATCCCGCCGCCGAACGTGACCGGCAGCCTGCACATGGGCCATGCCTTCAACAACACGCTGCAGGACATCCTTGTCCGCTGGCACCGGATGCGCGGCGACGACACGCTCTGGCAGCCCGGCACCGACCACGCGGGCATCGCCACCCAGATGGTGACCGAGCGCGAGATGGCGAAGGAGGGCAACGCCACCCGCCGCGAGATGGGGCGCGAGGCCTTCACCCTGAAGGTCTGGGAACAGAAGCGGAAGTCGCGCGGCACCATCATCGGCCAGTTGCAGCGCCTCGGCGCCAGTTGCGACTGGGACCGCGAGGCCTTCACCATGTCCGGCGCGCCCAACGCGCCCGCGGGGGAAGAGGGCAACTTCCACGATGCGGTGATCAAGGTCTTCGTCGATCTCTACCGCAAGGGCCTGATCTACCGCGGCAAGCGGCTGGTGAACTGGGACCCGCATTTCGAGACCGCGATCTCGGACCTGGAAGTCGAGAACATCGAGAACCCCGGCCACATGTGGCATTTCAAATACCCGCTGGCGGGGGGCGAGACCTATATCTACCGCGAGAAGGATGCCGAGGGGAACGTCACCTTCGAGGAAGAGCGGGATTACATCTCCATCGCCACCACCCGCCCCGAAACCATGCTGGGCGACGGGGCGGTCGCAGTTCATCCATCGGATGAACGCTACGCGCCAATCATCGGGAAACTCTGCGAAATCCCGGTTGGACCGAAGGAACACCGCCGCCTGATCCCGATCATCACCGACGAATATCCCGATCCCACGTTCGGAAGCGGCGCGGTGAAGATCACCGGGGCGCATGACTTCAACGACTATGCGGTGGCGAAAAGGAACGGCATTCCCTGCTATCGCCTGATGGACAGCCGGGCGCAGATGCGGGCCGATGGCCTGCCCTATGCCGAGGCCGCCGAGGTTGCCCAGGCCGCCTCGCGCGGCTGGCTGGTGGCAAAGGGCTACGCCACGCCCGGCATCGCCGAACAGCCGCTTTCGCTGTCGGAATCCGAGGTGGACGCGCTGAACCTCGTCCCCGACGACCTGCGGGGGCTGGATCGCTATGAGGCCCGCAAACGGGTGATCGAGCAGATCAACGCCGAGGGGCTGGCCGTCACCACCTTGAAGAAAAGCATCGACAAGGAAACCGGCGCCGAACATCTGGAACGGGTGCCCTACGTCGAGTCGAAGCCGATCATGCAGCCGTTCGGTGACCGCTCGAAGGTGGTGATCGAGCCGATGCTGACCGACCAGTGGTTCGTCGATACCGCCAAGATCGTCGAACCGGCGCTGGAGGCGGTGCGGACGGGCCGGACGAAGATCATGCCGCCGAGCGGCGAGAAGACCTATTATCACTGGCTGGAGAACATCGAGCCGTGGTGCATCTCGCGGCAGTTGTGGTGGGGGCATCAGATCCCGGTCTGGTATGGCTTTGCCCTCGACGCCCCGGGCTTCACCGACGACGAGAACGACGAGGCGCTGGACGAGGTGGAAATGCTCCGCGTCCTCACCGATGCCGGGCATGCCGCGGGCGAGACGCATCACCATTGCGCGGCCGCCTTCGACACCGTGGCCGACCGTTTCCGCGACGACCTTGCCGCCCTGCCCCATCCGCTGAACCACGCCCGCGTGACCGAGGTGGCCGACCGCGCCGCAGCAGCAGCACTTCTGGCGGAAACACTGGCCGAATACACCGTCAGCCAGGACCCGACGCGGCTGGTCTATCCGGTCTGGCGCGATCCCGACGTGCTGGACACCTGGTTCTCCTCGGGCCTCTGGCCCATCGGCACGCTGGGCTGGCCGGAGGATACGCCGGAACTGAAGCGCTACTTCCCCACTTCGGTCCTCGTCACCGGGCAGGACATCCTGTTCTTCTGGGTCGCCCGGATGATGATGATGCAGCTTGCCGTGGTGAACGAGGTGCCGTTCCACACCGTCTATCTGCACGGCCTTGTCCGCGACGCCAAGGGCAAGAAGATGTCGAAATCCCTCGGCAACGTCATCGACCCGCTGGAGATCATCGGCGAATACGGCGCCGATGCGCTGCGCTTCGCCAATGCCGCGATGGCCAGCCTCGGCGGCGTGCTGAAGCTGGATACCCAAAGGATCGCGGGCTACCGCAACTTCGGCACCAAGCTGTGGAACGCCTGCCGCTTCGCCGAGATGAACGGCGTGTGGGAGGGCCACGCGACGCAAGGCACGCCCCCCGCCCCCAAGGCCACCGCGAACCGCTGGATCATCGGCGAAACCGTGAAGGCGCTGGCCGAGGTGAATGCCGCGCTTGATGACTTCCGCTTCGACCAGGCGGCGGATGCGCTTTACAAATTCGTCTGGGGCAAGGTCTGCGACTGGTATGTCGAATTCGCCAAGCCGCTGTTCGACGGCGAAGACGCCGCCGAAACCCGCGCCACCATGGCCTGGGTGCTGGACCAGTCGATGATCCTGCTGCACCCCTTCATGCCCTTCATCACCGAAGAGCTGTGGGGCACCACCGGGAAACGCGAGAAACTGCTGGTCCATACCGACTGGCCCGGCCTGCCCGCCAGCCTGATCGACCGCGAGGCCGAGGCCGAGATGTCCTTCGTCACCGGGCTGATCGACGACATCCGCTCGGCCCGCGCGCAGGTGCATGTGCCGGTGGGGCTGAAGGCCGATCTGGTGGCGACGGAGCTTTCCCCCGCGGCCCGCGCCGCATGGGACAGGAACGAGGCGCTGATCCGTCGCATGGCGCGGATCGAAGGCTTCTCGGAAGGGCCTGCCCCGAAAGGCTCCATCGCCATCGCTGCGGAAGGCGCCGCCTTCGCGCTGCCGCTGGAAGGGCTGATCGACATCGCCGAGGAAAAATCCCGGCTGCAAAAGGCGCTGGACAAGCTGGGCAAGGAAATCGGCGGGCTGAAGGGGCGGCTGGACAACCCCAACTTCGCGCGCTCTGCCCCCGAGGACGTGGTGGAAGAGGCGAAGTCCAACCTTGAGGCACGCGAGGAAGAGGCGGGCAAGATTCGCGCCGCGCTGGCGCGGCTGGCCGATCTGGGCTGAGGCAAGCCTGACTTGTGCGGCGCGGCGGGCCGGGGCCAAGCTTCCGCCGCCGCCTTGCGTCCAAGGATGGAATGACCTCGCGAAAGGACAGACCATGCGCCTGCTGCCCGCCATTCTCGCCCTAACCCTTGCCGCCCTGCCGCTGGCCGCCGAAACCCCGCCGGCCCAGCCGCGCCCGCTTGACCTGCCCGGCGACAGGGATGTGACCGATCCGGCCAGCGGAGCCGTCTTCCGGCTGACCGA
>CAYLSD010000013.1:0-89949 GCA_964386345.1 uncultured Fuscovulum sp. | reverse complement strand
CCCCTCGGCGCAACCCGGTCCGATGAACCAGAAGCCGCCACCAATCCATCCGGCAATGAGACCAGCCCAGCCCTTTCCACCCTGCCCGGCGTGGTCGCCACCGTGCTCTCCGTCCCGGCCTGTACGGGTAGCACCGCAGCAAGCGGAACCAGGGGTGCAGCAGGGGCCGGGACAGACACTGGCGCAGCAGGATCAGAAGCCTCCGCTTCGGGCAGATGGTTCACCGCGACCTCCTCCGCAAGCCCGGCCGTTTCATGGGGTGGAAGCAGTATGGCCCCCGTCGCCATGGGGCAGGGCGGGGCAACAGCGGTCTCCGGGGTCACCTGCACCTCCGCCTTCCTGCTCCCCGTGGCGGATACGGTTGGCACTTCCGCCGCAACGCATGAAGAAAGCGGCCAACCCGTCACCGGAGCCGGCGGCACGGAAACAGCCACCTCGGCGTCATCGGGCAGACCGGCCTCCTTCGCCAGCGCCAGAAAGGTTGCCGGATCGGCGCAAGGCTTGTCCTGCTCGGCCAGCACCAGAGCGATGGCCGGGAAGGGCGCCGCCGGAAAGAACTGTATCTGCGTCATGGCCTGCACCTTCTGCCGGGACCGACGCCTGTTCTGCCTGCAACGGGTTACCAGTTCTTTACCGCTGTCTCGAATGATCGGGAAAATCCGAACGACCGGGGGAAGACGATGGATGTGACACGACCGGGCCCTGCAACGGCCCCCACTTCCATTACGCGCGACGCCATCCTGATGGCGCGCGCGAAGGAGCTGGAGGCGGCGTTTCTGGCGGAAATGCTGGGCCACGCAAGGATGGACGCCGATTCGGGCGGTTTCTTCGGCGGCGGGATCGGAGAGGAACAGTTCGCCTCGTTCCTACGGCAGGAAGAGGCGCGGATGATGGTGGAGCGCGGCGGGATCGGACTGGCCGAATCGCTGTTTCGCGCCATGGGAGGAGGGCAGGAAATTGGCTGATTTCGCTGCATTGGAGACGATTCTGGATCGCACCCACGCGGCACTTATGGCGGGTGACATCGCCGCGCTGGAAGGCATGGCGTCAGATGCCGAAGCGGCGCTGGCGGCGGCGGGGCGCTGCGACAGAACGACGGCAGAGCGGCTTGCGGACAAGGCCCGGCAGAACGAGCAGTTGATCGGCGCAGCGATGAAGGGGGTCAGGGCGGCGCAGCGGCGGGCGCAGGATCTGGCCGAATGGGGCCGGTTCTCGACCTATGATTCGGGCGGGCGGCGCGGACAGCCCGGGCTTGCGCCGCAGGGAACGGCAGACCGGCGGCTTTGACGGCAGGTCGCTTCAAATGCGTGGCACTATCCGGCCGGGGAGCAGGATCGTCTTCAGTCTTTGGTAACCGCCCCACCGCCATCCTTCACGTCGCATCCCATGACGGGGTGGCGCCGCCGGGCAGACCGGCGGCAACGGCCAGAACGCTGGAACAGCCGCCAATGGCGGCAAGGAACGCTCCGCGCAAAGTGCGGAAGCCAAGGAAGGAATGAAACATGTCGTCCATTCTGACGAACACCAGCGCGATGGTCGCCCTGCAAACCATGAAGGGCATCAATACCAGCATGGGCAAGGTCCAGTCGGAGATCTCCACCGGCAAGAGTGTCGGCTCGGCCAAGGACAATGCCGCGGTCTGGGCCATCTCGAAGGTGATGGAATCCGATGTGAAGGGGTTCAAGGGCATCTCCGACAGCCTCTCGCTGGGCTCTTCCACCATCACGGTGGCGCGGGAAGCGGCGGAAACCGTGACCAAGCTCCTGACCGAGATGAAGGGCAGGATCGTCGCCGCGCAGGAAGACAACGTCGACCGCGGCAAGATCCAGGCCGACATCAACAAATATGTCGACCAGATCAAGTCGGTCGTCGGCGCCGCGCAGTTCAACGGGCTGAACCTGGTGAACGGCACGCAATCCACCGTCGACATCCTGTCCTCGCTGGACCGCAGCGGCACCGGCGTCTCCGCCTCGTCGATCACCGTCTCTGCGCAGAACCTCGCGACCGGCGGCTATGTCACCAACGATGTCTTCTCGGCCTCCACCGGCGGCACGATCTCGACGGCGGCGGATACTTTCGTGCTGGCGCTGGATTCGGGCGGCGGCACGGATGACATCACCTTCGCCGACGGCGCCAATGCCTGGGTGGCGGGCGACAGGATCTCGATCCGCATCGGCGGCAAGGAGGCCTCCTACACCGTCAGCGCGTATGACGTGGACACGGACAACACCTCGCTGGCCTCGACCGTGCCGGACATGATCGCGGTCGGGCTGAAGAACGCCATCGACGCCCTTGGGATCGCCGGGTTGACGGTGAACTACGACAGCTCCAATCCCGGGCAGCTGGCCTTCGTCAACGACAGCACCGTCGATCTTTCGGTCAGCGGCCAATACAGGAACGCCGGTTCGGGCGGCCTGGGGGCGCTGTCCTCGATCGACGTCTCGACAGCGGCCAATGCGGAAACCGCATTGGGCACCATCGAATCGCTGCTGCAAGTCTCGATCAATGCTGCAGCGGAATTCGGTTCGGCGCAGAAGCGGATCGACATCCAGTCCGACTTCGTCGGCAAGCTGTCGGATGCGCTGACCTCGGGGATCGGCTCGCTGGTCGATGCCGACATGGAAGAGGCCAGCGCGCGACTGCAGGCACTGCAGGTGCAGCAGCAGTTGGGCATCCAGGCGCTGTCGATCGCCAATCAGCAGCCGCAGAACCTGCTGGCGCTGTTCCGGTAAGGACGGGCGCCGGGGCCTTCCGGCCCCGGCTTCCTCTTGCTCCCATTATCCTGGAACCGGAACCCTGATCCATGACCCCCTATTCCAACCTTGCCTATGCCCAACCCGCCGCGCCCACGCGCACATCGCGCGCCGCCGAATACGAGGTGATCGCCCGGATCACCCACCGCCTTTCAGCCGCCGCCGCGCATCGGAAAGAGAGCTACCCGGATTTCATCGCCGCCCTGGCGGAGAATGAAAGGCTGTGGTCCACGCTTGCTGTGGATGTCGCGGACGAAGGGAACGGGTTGCCGCAGGCCCTGCGCGCGCGGCTGTTCTACCTCTACCGCTTCACCGCCGAACACAGCCGCAAGGTCCGCACCGGCCAGGCCGATCCCGGGGTACTGGTGGATATCAACACCGCCGTCCTGCGCGGCCTGCGCGGAGAAGGGGGCGCCCCATGACCGGCCTTGTCCTGAAACTGGGCCCGCATGAGCGGGTGCTGATCAACGGCGCCGTGATCGAGAACGGCGACAAGCGGTCGAAGCTGGCGATCATGACGCCGAATGCCAATATCCTGCGGCTGCGCGATGCGATCCACCCGGAAGAGGCGACAACGCCGGTCCGCCGGGTCTGCTACATCGCCCAGCTTGTGCTATCGGGCGATGCCGGTGCGGGCGACACCCGTCACCAGCTTCTCCGCGGCATCGAACAGTTGAGCCAGGTGCTGGTCGATCCCGACAGCCGCTCGCTTCTGGCCCAGGCCGCGGCGGCAGTGCTGGAGGACCAGCATTACCAGGCGTTGAAGGCGCTGCGCGGGCTGCTGCCGCGCGAGGAACGCCTTCTGGCAACGGCGGGCCGGGCATGAGCTTCCAGCCGGTCATCCCCTTCTCGGGCTATGCCGGCTGGGCGTTCCTGAAGCGCACCATGGCGGCCCAGCAGGCCACGCTGCAATCCACCGGGGTCGCCAAGCGGGACGAGGCCTATTTCCGCGCCAATATCGGCAAGATCGACACCGCCGAGCAACTGGTCGCCGACCGCCGCCTGCTTTCCGTGGCGTTGACTGCTTTCGGGCTGGAGGGCGACATCAACAACAAGGCCTTCATCCGCAAGGTGCTGGAAGGCGGCACGCTGACCACCGGCAGCCTGGCCAACAGGCTGGCGAACAAGCAGTATCAGAAGCTGTCCGCTGCCTTCGGCTTCGGCGATATGTCGGTGCCGCGCAACAAGATCTCGGACTTCGCCGACAAGATCCTGCCGCAATACAGCGCACGGCAGTTCGAGGCCGCCGTGGGCGGGCAGAGGAACGAATACCGCATCGCCCTGAACGCCGAACGCGAGATTGCCGTGCTGGCTGCGAAGAGCGGCTCCGAGGATACGAAATGGTATACGGTCCTCGGCAATGCCCCCCTGCGCGAGGCGTTTCAGACCGCGCTTGGTCTGCCATCCAGCTTTGCCGCCATCGACCTCGACAAGCAGTTGGCGATGATGAAGGCCAAGGCGAAGTCCGTCTTCGGCAGCGATTCGATCAGCCAGTTCGCCGATGCCGCGAAGATGGAGAAACTGGTCCGAACATATATCGTCCGGGCCGAAATAGGTTCGGTCACTACCGGCACAAGCGCGGGGTCGGTCGCGCTGCAGCTTCTGTCCGGGCTGAGGCGTTGACCGGCAGGCCAGGGTTGCGGGGCGCACAGGCGGCGACGGGAACGCGGATACAAAAGCCATCATTGCCAGCCCAAAATAGTCTCTAATCTGGCAATTTCTGCGATTTCAGCCTGAGCATCTACCCTGCCAGACAAGCCTTCAACCGGGCGAAGCTGGCTTCGGGTCCTCCGGCAGGGGCATCTTCCGCCAGGAACCCGTCCAGCAGCGGCCAGAGACGGATGGCCCTGTCCACCACCGGATCGGTGCCCTGGGCGTAAAGCCCGGCCTGCACCATCATTTCGGCCCGGTCATAGGCGCCCAAGGTCCGTCGTGCATCTCCGATAAGCGCATTCTCCGCCGGGCTGGCGGCATCGGGCAGGCTGCGAGAGACCGAACGCAAGAGGTCGATCGCCGGATAACGGCCACGTTCGGCAATCTTGCGGTCCAGGACGACATGGCCGTCCAGCGTGCCGCGGATGATGTCGGCCACCGGCTCCTCCATGTCCGACCCAGCCACCAGCACCGAAAACACCGCCGTGATGTCCCCGGAGAGACCGGCCCCGGGCCCCGCCCGTTCGGCCAGGCCCATGATCGCATGGGCGGTCGAGGGCGGATAGCCGCGCAGGGACGCGCTTTCACCCGAGGCCAGCGCCACCTCGCGATGCGCCTCGGCATAGCGGGTGACCGAATCGACCAGCAGGAGGACATGCAGCCCCTGGTCGCGGAAATGCTCGGCCACCGCCATGGCCGACAGCGCGCAACGGCGGCGCATCAGCGGCGACTGGTCCGAGGTCGCGGTGACGACGACCGACCGCGCCATGCCCTGACGCCCCAACACCCGTTCGGTGAAATCGCGCAGCTCGCGCCCGCGCTCGCCCACCAGCCCGATCACCACCACATCCGCCGCCAACCCGCGCGCGAACTTCGCCAGAAGCGAGGATTTTCCGACGCCTGATCCCGCGAAAAGCCCGATCCTCTGTCCGCGCACCAACGGCAGAAGCGTGTCGAACACCGCGATTCCGGTGGCAAGCCGTTCGCCCATCGCCCGCCGTTCGGCCGCGGGCGGCGGCGGCCCGGTCATCGCCCGGCGCTGCCTCCCGCGCATCAGCGGGCGCCCGTCCAGCGGCCGCCCCGTCGGATCGACGATCCGGCCCAGCCATGAGGCATCCGGCGCGATCGTCGCCGGCCCCAGCAGGACCGCCCGCGCGCCCAGGATCAGGCCCTCCGGGTCATCCTCGGGCAGGATGGTGGCCCCGCTGGTGGAAAGCCGCACGATCTCGCCCCCCAGCGCGCCCGCACCGGTTTCCACCGCCACCCGGTCGCCCAGCGCCGCCATCGGCAGGCCCGCCACGATGAAGGTACCGCGACCCGATTCGACAACGCGGCCCACCGGACGAACAGGCTCTATTTCTGCGATTTCAGCCCGAAGCCCGTCAAAAATCCCGACCATCGTGCGCTCTCTTTGTTCCCGATTACCGTTTCTAAAGGAATCACCCTTAAGCCTTGGTGAAACAGGTCGAGGGAGAAGCCCGAGATGTTCGAGAAACTGGAAATCACCCGGATGGCACAGGCGCTTGCGGCCCATGGCGGGACACGCATGGGGGTGATCGCGCAGAACGTCGCCCATGCGGATACGCCCGGTTACAAGGCGCAGGATATCGGCGATTTCGCCCGTGTCTGGACCGCGAAGGGCGAAGCGATGCGCGCCACCCGTCCCGGCCATCTGTCCGATCCGCCGCGCCAGGCCGCGGCCCGCCCCTTCGCCAGCGGCGGGGACGAGGCGCCGAACGGAAACTCCGTCTCTTTGGAAAAGGAGATGGTGAAGATGGCCGAGGCGCGGCAAGAGCATGAAATGGCGCTGGCGATCTATCGCAGCACGTCCGAGGTCATCCGCGCCTCGCTTGGCCGCAAGTAGGCGGGGCGCGCGATGGCAGACCTGATCACCTCGCTCTCGTTTGCGGCCTCCGGCATGGAGGCGCAGGCGACCCGGCTGCGGCATGTATCCGAGAACATCGCCAATGCCGATACGCCCGGATACCACCGCAAGACCATCTCCTTCCGCACCGAGATGGACAGCGGTCTGGTCGAGGCCGGTCCCGTGCGGCTGGACCGGCGCGACCTGACCCGCATCTACGCCCCCGGCCATCCGCTGGCCGATGAGACGGGCTATTACGACGGGTCCAATGTCGACCTTGTGGTCGAGATCGCCGACGCGCGCGAGGCGCAGCGCAGCTACGAGGCGAACCTGAAGCTTTTCGATCAGGCGCGGCAGATGACGCAAAGCCTGTTCGACCTGTTGCGGCGCTAGAAGGGAAATTCGGAATGGATGTGAGAAGCACGTTTGCCGCACAAAGCTATGCGCAGGCCAGAACGGCCGCAGCGCCCGGGCCGGGCACAGCAGAAAGCGGCTCTGCACTGGCCGAATTCGTCAATTCCTTCACCGAGGCGCTGACGAATGCCGAGGCGACGGCCCGCGCCGCCATGACGGTCGGCGCGGATCCCCATGCGCTGGTCGAGGCGCTGGCCTCGTCGCAACTGGCGGTGGAGACGGTGGCCACCGTGCGCGACCGCGTGGTCGAGGCCTATCAGGAGATCCTGAGGATGCCGATATGACCGAAGCCGCCCTTTTCGACGTGATGCGGCAGGGGCTGTGGATCGCCGTCACCATCTCGACGCCCCTCTTGCTGGTGGCGCTGGCGACAGGCGTCGCCATCGGCCTTCTTCAGGCGCTGACCTCGGTGCAGGAGATGACGCTGACCTTCGTGCCCAAGGTCGGCGCGATGCTGGCGGTGTTCTGGGTGTCGATGAGCTTCATGACCTCTACCCTGGTCAGCTTCTTCACCGGCACCATCATTCCCAGAATCACGGGGGGCTGAGCCATGGATGCCGCTGGCTACACCGCCCTGTCCCGCCAGTCCGGCCTGATGCGCGAGATGCAGGTGGTGGCGAACAACATCGCCAACATCTCGACCACCGGCTTCCGCCGCGAAGGCACGGTCTTTGCCGAATACGTCCACCGGATGGACGAGGGGCCCTCGCTTTCCATGCCCCACGCCACCGGCCGGGTGGTGGACCTGTCGCAGGCCGGGCTGACGATGACCGGCGCGGCCTTCGACTTCGCCATCCAGGGCGACGGCTTCTTCCTGATCGAGACGCCGCAGGGCAACCGCCTGACCCGCGCGGGCAGCTTCACGCCCAACGAGGCGGGCGAACTGGTCACCGCCGACGGCAACCACCTGCTGGACGCGGGCGGCGCACCGGTCTTCGTGCCGCCGGGCAGCGCCGTCAGCATGGCCGAGGACGGCACCCTTTCCGCAAACGGCACGCCGCTGGCGCAGATCGGGCTCTGGCAACCGGCCGATCCGATGTCACTGCGCCACCAGTCCGGTACCCTCTTCGCGGCGGGCGATCTTGAACCCGTCGAGAACGGCCGCGTCTTCCAGGGCTTCCTTGAGGAAAGCAACGTCAGCCCGGTCTCCGAGATCGCCCGGATGATCGAGGTGCAGCGCGCCTACGAACTGGGCCAGAAATTCCTGGACGCGGAAGACGCCCGCGCCCGCGGCGTCATCGAAACCCTTGGCCGCTGAGGTTCCCCATGAAAGCCCTGCATATCGCCGCAACCGGAATGGCCGCCCAGCAGATGAAGGTCGATGTGGTGTCGAACAACCTCGCCAACATGTCGACCACCGGCTACAACGCCCGCCGCGCCGATTTCGCCGACCTGCATTACCAGCAGCTCGCACGCCCCGGCACGGTGTCCGCCTCGGACGGGTCGATGCTGCCCACCGGCATCCAGATCGGCCTGGGCGTCCGGCCCTCTACCGTCTCGATCGTGCTGGCGCAGGGCAGCCTGTCGCAAACCGGGGGCGATCTCGACCTTGCCATCGAAGGCCCGGGCTATATCGAGGTGACGCTGCCCTCCGGCGCCTCGGGCTATACCCGGGATGGCGCGCTGAAACGCTCGCCCGACGGGCTGATCGTCACCTCGGACGGCTATCCCGTCGCACCGGGCATCACCATCCCCGACGATACCCGCAGCCTGGCCATCAACGCCGCGGGCGAGGTCTATGCCTATTTCGACAACCGGACCGAGGCGGAACTGCTCGGCCAGCTGACGCTGACCGGCTTCACCAACGAAAAGGGGCTCGAGGCGATCGGCTCCAACCTGTTCCTCGAAACCGCGGCCTCCGGCGCGCCGATGGTCGGCACGCCCGGCATCGAGGGGCTGGGCACCCTACGGCAGGGCTATCTTGAGGAAAGCTCGGTCGATCCGGTGCGCGAGGTGACCGAACTGATCAAGGCCCAGCGGGGCTATGAGCTGAACGCCAAGGTCATCACCGCCGCCGACCAGATGCTGGCCGCTACCACACAGGTCCGGTGATGCGCTGGCTGATCCCCCTGATCCTGCTGCCCGCTCCCCTGCAGGCCGAGAGTCTTGTCGCGCTGCGCACCCTGCCCGCGCAGACCGTGGTGACCGAGGCCGACGTGACGCTGGTTCAGGCGCAGATCGACGGCGCGCTGACCGAGGTCGCCCCGGCGCTTGGCCTGCAGGTGAAGGCCACCGTCTATGCCGGGCGCCCGCTGCGGCCGGAGAACCTCGGCGCCCCCGCACTGGTGGACCGCAACCAGACCTTAACGCTGGTCTATGCCGCGGGCGGGCTGACCATCCTTGCCGAGGGCCGCGCCCTTGCCCGCGGTGCAGAGGGCGAAGTGATCCGCGCCATGAACCTGACCTCGAAAACCACTGTTTCCGGCCGTGTCGACGGACAGGGCCGCCTTGTCGTCGGAGACCGAAATTGACCCGCGCCCTTATCCTGATGCCCCTTCTTCTCGCCGCCTGCGGCGACCTTTCACAGGTCGGCAAGGCGCCGGATTTCAGCCCGCTGGAAGGCGGCTACCAGCATCATTCGCTTTATTCCACGCCGATGCCCGGCACCGCCGACCCGAATGCGCCGACCGATGCCTCCTCGCTCTGGACCGGGCAGGCGGCCTCGCTTCTGGGCGACCGGCGCGCCGCGCGGCGGGGCGATATCCTGACCGTGGTGATCCAGATCGACGACAAGGCCGAGATTTCCAATTCCACCGGCCGGTCGCGCAGCGGATCGCGCAGCATGGGCATCCCGCAGATGCTGGGCATCCCGCAGCGCCTTGACGGCATCCTGCCCGACGGTGCCTCGATGGCCGATGCGGTCCAAACCGACTCCAGCACCACCTTCAAGGGCAACGGCAACGTCTCGCGCAAGGAAAAGCTGACGCTGCGGGTCGCGGCGACGGTGGTCGAGGAACTGGCCAACGGCGTATTGCGGATCGAGGGGCAGCAGGAAGTCCGGGTGAACTACGAATTGCGCGAGTTGATCGTCACCGGCTATGTCCGCCCCGCCGACATCTCGCGCCAGAACGAGATCACCTATGACAAGATCGCGGGCGCGCGCATCTCCTACGGCGGACGCGGGCAGATCACCGAGATGCAGCAGCCAACCTACGGTCAGCAGATCGCCGATACCGCATTGCCGTTCTGACCATGGGCAAGCTTCTTCCCGTTCTTCTGGCCCTCCTGGGCCTTGGCATCGGCCTTGGCGCAGGGGTGATGCTGCGCCCCGCGCCCAAAACCCCGGTCGAGGCCGAAGCGGCGGCCGAACATGCGCCGGCAAAGCCCACGAACCCGCCGGATTACGTGAAGCTGAACAACCAGTTCATCGTGCCCGTGGTCGAAGGCGGCCGTGTCGCATCTCTGGTGGTGCTGTCGCTCAGCCTCGAGGTCATTGCCGGTCATACTTCGGAGATCTATGCGCGTGAGCCGAAGCTGCGCGATGCCTTCCTTCAGGTGCTGTTCGATCACGCCAACACCGGGGGCTTCCGCGGCTCGTTCACCGACGGATCCAACCTGATCCTGCTGCGGCAGGCGCTGAAGGAAAAGGCGGTCTCGGTGACGGGCCAGATCGTGACCGACGTGCTGATCACCGATATCGCAAGGCAGGACAGTTGATTCGTCCGGCAGCATGGGCCTGCTCTTTGTAGCCGCCCATGCCCGGCATGAAACCGTTGAAGCAGGATCGCTTATATTCTTTCAGCCCGCTGTTTCCCCTTACACCCTCTTCCGGCCCGCCACAGGCACCTTCTCCAGCGCCTGCGTCCGCCCGAAGGCCAGCCGCGCCTCCTCGGCCGCCTGAAGGCAGACCGCCGTCTGCGCCGCCAGTCGCCGGTTGATCCCGGCCCGCCGCGCCGTGGCCCATTGCTCATAGCCGAACCGCGCCTGTTCCGCCGCAGGCCAGACCAGCCCCTCTTCCGCCGGACCCGCCTCCAGATCCGCGAGCTGCCGCAGCAGCGCATCCCGCGCCTCGTTCGCCCGCCGCAGCGCCTGCGAGCGGGTGTCGAACACCAGCCCGGCCATCTCTTTCAGCCGCCTCAGCCTTTCGCGCTCCACACTCATCTGCGCCGCGCCTTCTTGCGCATCGCATCGGCAAAGCGGATCGCGGCGGCGACGGCGGCATAATGCTCGGGCCGGATCTCGCGCCCGATCTCGACGGTGGCGAACAGCGCCCGCGCGGTCGGCGGATCGCGGCGGATCGGCACGCCGTTCTCCTGCGCCCTTTCGCGGATGCGGGCGGCAATCTCGTCCGCGCCCTTGGCGACGCAACGCGGCGCTGCCTCCTTGCCGCGCGCCCAGGCCAGCGCCACCGCGTAATGGGTCGGGTTGACGATCACCACATCCGCCTTCGGCACATCCGCCAGCATCCGGTTGGTGGCGATCTCTTGCGCGCGGCGGCGGCGGTCGGCCTTGAAATGCGGATCGCCTTCGCTTTCCTTCATCTCATCCGTCAGTTCCTTGCGGGTCATCCGATGGCGCCGGGCGAATTCCAGCTTCTGCCAGAAGTAATCGGCCAGCCCGAAGGCCACCGAGACCGCCAGGAAAAGGATCAGGAAGCGCTGCACCTCCCGCGCCATCAGGGCGGACAGTGGCCCCGGCTCCATCGCGGAGGACATCATCACCTCGGGCAACGAACGGCGCAGGAACCAGGCCAGCAGACCGGCGACAGCCATCATTTTGGCGAAGCGCTTGGCGAATTCGACCAGCCCGGAGCGCCCGAACTTCTGCTTCGCATTTGACAGGATCGACAGGCGAGACCCCTTGAACGCCAGCTTCGACGGCGCAAAGACCAGCGAGCGGCTGGCCAGCAGCCAGAGCAGCACCGCTCCCGCAGGCAGCAGAAGCAGCACGGCAAAGGGCGCGATCATCCGCAAGGACAGGGCCGAGCCCCCGCCCGGCGTCCCGGTCAGCCGCTCCGGCTGGCCAAGAAAGACCATCCCCGCCTGTCCCGCCGAAGCCACCGCCCAACCACCCGCCAGCATCAGCACCAGCACCAGGCCGGCAAGACTGGCCGAGGCCTGCAAATCCTCGGACCGCACGACATCGCCGTCTTCGCGGGCGCGGGTCAGCTTTCGCTCTGACGGGGCGTATTCCTTTTCGGCTTCGTCTTCTTCGCCGGCCATGGTCAGCCCCCAAGCGGCGTGGCGAGCGCCGCCTCCATCGCGGCGCGCCAGACGGTCAGGAGGATGGGCGAAGCCAGCGCCAGCAGCGCCAGCCCGCCCAGCGTCAGGGCGGGCGCGCCGACAAAGGACACCATCAATTGCGGCATGGCGCGGTTGATGGCGCCGAGCGCGAGGTTGTAAAGCAGCGCAGCCAGCACGAAGGGCGCAGCCAACGAGAAGGACAGCGCGAAGACCGACGAAATCCGCCGCAGCCCCCATTCCGCCACATCGGCGGCGGCAGGCAACTGGCCCGGCGGGATCAGGTCATAGGACAGGACCAGCAGGGCCACCGCCCGCTCCAAGCCTCCCATGGACACAAAAAGCGCCAACCCCGCCAGGACCAGCAGGTTCGCCACGATGGGCTGCGGCTCGGGCCCGGTGCCCGCGAACATCTGTGCCAGCGAGACCGACTGCGCCGCGATGGTTCCCGCCGCCTGCAACCCAAGGATCAGAAGCCGCAGGCCGAACCCGAGGATCAGGCCCGCCGCGGCCTCGGTCACCAGCGGCAGCAGCAAGCCGGGCGGCACGGCCGCGGTCCCCGACACCGCGGGGGCAACGGCAAGGGTGACGGCCAGCGCCGCCCCCAGCCTGACCCGCTGCGGCACCATCTGTTCGCCAAGGACAGGGAACACCGACACCGCGGCGCCCACGCGCATGAAGACCAACGCCGCGTGCCAGATGAAGCCCTCCGCAAGGCCCGAAAGTTCCGACAGCCGGGAGATCAGGTCGTTCAGGGTGTTCATGCGGCAACCTGGCCCAGCAGGGCGGGGCGGGTCTCAAGCCCGATCTCCTCATAGGACAGGACAGGGGTCTGGATGCCCTTGGCCTGCACCACCGTGCGCAGGAACCGCCGGCGGGCGGCGGAGGTGACCAGCGCCGGATGGGCGCCGGTTTCAATGGCCCGTGTCACCCGCTCGGCTATACCATTGGCAAGGCGCGAGAAAATGTCGGGTGGCAGGGCCACGTCGCGGTTGGCCCGGTCGCCATCCATCTGGTGGGCGGTGAAGGTCTGCTCCCAATCCGGGGCCAACTGGATCAGAGGGATCGTGCCGTCGGGCCGTTTCAGCGCCGAGACGATCTGGAACCCCAGCCGCTGGCGCACATGTTCGCAGACCGCTTCGGCGCTGCCCATCGCCCGCGCCTCGGCCACCGCCTCCAGGATCAGCGGCAGGTTGCGGATCGAGACCTGTTCTTCCAGCAGCATCCGCAGCACGGAATGCAAGAGGTCCATCGGCACCTTGTCGGGGATCAGGTCGTCGATCAGCCGACGGTTGGCCTCGGACCTTGCCTGATCTGACAGGTTGGTGAACTCGTCCAGCAACCGCCGCAGGCCCCGCAACGACAGCAGGCGCGACAGCGAGGTCCGCAGCACCTCGAGCAGATGGGTCGCCAGCACCTCGGCAGGGGAAACGACGGTCAGGCCGGAAAGGACGGCATTTTCCTGCAGGTCGGGGCGGATCCAGCGGGCGGGGGCGCCGTAGACCGGTTCCCTCACATCCTCGCCCTCGGGCGCGGGGATGCCTTCGGCCAGCAGGACCAGAACCCGGTCGGGGCTGAGCCGGTCCGAGACCTTCTCGACCCCCTGGATGCGGATGCGGTAGCGGCCGGGGGGCAGCGCAGGTTCGTCCGTCAGGCGGATTTCCGGCAGGATCAGGCCGTAGGTCGTGGCAATATGGTTGCGCATGTTGGCGATGCGCCCGTCCAGCCCGGTGGCCGGGTCCAGCGCCATGACGACCAGGTCGGGGGCGAATTCGATGTGGATCTCGTCGAAGTCCAGCACATCGCCGATCTGGCGGCGGACCTGTTCCTCCCGCGGCTTCTGCGCCTCTTCGGGGGCGGGCGGCGGTTTGCGAAATCCCATCCATGCCGCAAACCCCAGCACCCCTGCGGCGGCGATGAAGGGCAGGAAGGGCATCCCCGGCACCACGGCGAACAGCACCATCAGGCCGGAGACGGTCGCCAGTGCCGCCGGATAGCGGCCGAGTTGGGCGAAGAAGGACACGTCCGCCGCCCCCTTCGTCCCGCCGCGCGACAGCAACAGCGCCGCCGCGACCGAGATGATAACCGCCGGAATCTGGCTGACCAGCCCGTCTCCGACGGTCAGGATCGAATAGGTCTGGAAGGCGCGCCCGACATCCAGCCCATGCATGAAGGTCCCGACGGCCAGCCCGACGATCAGGTTCAGCGCGGTGATCAGCAGGCCCGCCACCGCGTCGCCCTTGACGAATTTCGACGCCCCATCGAGCGAGCCGAAGAAGGTGGTCTCGGCCAGTTCGGTCTCGCGCCGCCGTTTCGCCTCTTCATGGGTGATGGCGCCCGCAGACATGTCGGCGTCGATCGCCAGCTGCTTGCCGGGCATCCCGTCCAGCGCGAAGCGGGCGCCCACCTCGGCCATGCGGCCCGCACCCTTGGTGATGACGATGAAATTGACGATCATCAGGACGATGAAGACGACAAGGCCAAGGACCAGGTTGCCGCCCATGATGAAGTTGGCGAAGCCCTCGATCACATGGCCGGCGGCGGCGGTGCCGGTATGGCCCTGACCGATGATCAGCTTTGTGGACGACACGTTCAGCGACAGGCGCAGCATCAGGCTGGCCAGCAGGATCGTCGGGAAGGCCGAGAAATCCAGTGGGCGCTCGATGAAAAGCGTGACGGTCAGCATCAGGATCGCCAGCGCGAAGCTGACGGCAAGGCCGATGTCCAGAAGCACTGCGGGGACGGGCAGGACCATCATGCCGATGACGGCCATAAGGGCCAAGGCCAGCAGGACGGTGGGACGGAACAGGCCAGCGGCTAGCTTCACGCTCATGGCCCCCCGAACAGCGCGCCGATTGCGTCGGCCACCGGAACCAGTGACCCGGCCGAGGCGCTCCGGCCTGCCATCAGAAGGGGAAAGCGGTTGACGCGCGGCTGGTCCGGGGCCTCCTCGGGCGCGGAGACGGGGCCGAGATCGGCATAGATCGGGCCGAACCGGGCGAGGTAGGTTTCCGCCTTGTCCGGCGTGGCGGAGTGATAGGCCCCGGCGGCGGCGACCCAGTCGCCCCGGCCGGCGGCGTGCCGCGCCACCAGCCGGGCGGCGTAAAGCGCGTTGGCGCCCGGCTCGATCATCTGGTCCAGCGAGTCGAAGGCTGCCCCATGCCAGCGGTAGTTCAATTGGAAGCAGCCCACGTCGATGTTGCCGACACCCCGGTCCACCGCATCGGACAGGAAGGCCAGAGCCTCGTTTTTCGCCGGGAACCAGTGGCCCTTTCCGCCTTCGTTCAGCGCCCATGGCCAGGGTTGCAGCACGCCATCCCGGCGGCGGCCGGTTTCCGTCAGCGTCAGGGCCAGCATCACCTGCAGCGGCACGCCGGTCTGGCGCGCGGCTTCCTCGGCGGCGCGAATGCACAGGTCCGGCGCGGTGGTGCTACGGGCAAGCACCGGAACGGCGAAAAGCGCCGTCACAAGGACGACAAGGGCAGTCGGGAAGGGAAGCGGTCTGCTGCGGGGCATCTTCGGTCCGATAAATCTGGCTTCCGCCATCCGAGTCGCGGTCCGGGCCAGTCTGCGCCCGTGCAGGTTGCCAATTGGTTACGCGCTACGGGCCGGATGGCAGGGACAGCAGCAGGGCCTCGATGGCGGCGCGGGCGGCGGCGCTTTCCTCGGCCAGCGCCGTGCCGCGGGCGATCGGCCCGGCGGCAGGCGCCTCCCCGGGCGGGGTGAGCAGGGCAGCAGCTTCGCGCCAGTCCTGCGCCCCCTCGGCACCGATCAGCGGCCAGTCCTGTGTCCAGATCAGCACGCGCTGCGCTTCGTCGGTTGCCCCGGCCTCCGTCAGCACCCGCGCGGCAGCCTGTGCATCGCCGAGTTGCAGGGTCGCCTCGGCACGCAGATGGGCAGCCTCCGAAGAATTTATGCCGGTAAGCAGCACCAGCACGGCAGGCGCATCACGCAGGGAAAGCCTCGCCCTTGCAGCAAGCAGGCGGAGCGCTTCATCCGCTTTGGCATCGACCGGACCCAGCCATTGCAGCGCAAGATCGGGGAAACCAAGAGCCAGCAGCCGTTCGGCCAGCTTGCGGGCGGTGGCCTCTGCAAGGGGCGGATGCTTCACGGCCTGCTGGGCGGCTTGATCGAGGAACAGGTCGTCCGAAGCGGCTTCTGCTGCAAGCGACCAGAGGTCGGCGAAAGTCTCCGGTGCGCGGTCCAGCAGCGCGAAGGCGGTGGCATAGTCCGATGTCATCGCGGCGGCCAGCACCCGGGCGCGCAAAAGCCGCGACTCCTGCAACGTGCCCCTTGCGTCCCGAAGGAAAGCGTCCAGCGCCAGCGGCACCTTAGGGTCCAGTTGGCGGGTGCCGCGGAAGGCGGCTTCGACCAGAACCGCCGTCGCCTCGGGGCCTGAGGCGCCACCATCGGCCATCACTCCGGCGGCGATGGCCCCGGCCTTATCCTCCTGCCCCCCGGCCAGGTGGTAGCGGGCTTCCATCAGCGCCACTTCGGGCGATCCTTCGGCAGGAAGCCGCAGGATCGCGTCGCGGATGATCCGGGCGGTCGGCTCATCCCCGGCGGCCAGAAAGGTATCGACCAGCGGCGGGCCGAGATAGCGGCGCAGGTGCGGCGGCAGGGCCGAGAAACTGCGGGCGACGGCAGCGCCATTGGTGCGGGGCAGAGCCGGCCGGTCCCGCCGCGCCAGTGTGGCCCAGAGCGCTGTCGCGGTGTCGCAGCTTTCCTGCCCGTCGAAGGGGGAATCCGTCACCGTCTCTTCATCGACGATCCCGGCCATCGCGGCCAGCAGGGCGGCTTGACCGGTCGCATCTTCCCCGAGAAACCGGAGATACTGCCGCGCCTCGGCCCCGAAGCCCAGATGGATGTGGAAGCGCACCGCCCGCAGGACGGCCTGCGGCACGGGGGCGTCGAATTCGGTCAGCATCCCGGATCGCCCCAACCCGATCTGCGCCGGAATCGGGCCGGGCAGGCCCCAGCTTGCCAGGTCGAGGTCCTTGTCCGGGCTGCAGCTTCGTCCGTCGGCGGTCAGGCTGCCGAACAAGTCACGGTCGGCCCCGGCTTTCAGGCCCGGCATCTCTCCCAGACTGATCCGCGACCAGGGGCCATCGTCTACCCTGTTCCCGCCTTCCTTCGGCGCAGGCCCCCCCTCGGCCACCTCGACCACGCCCTCAGCCGCGCCGCGGCTGATCTGCGCCAGCAGCGCATCGCGCAGCGGGTCCAGCGAGACCTCTCCGGTGGGCAGGGGCAGTTGGGGATCCGCGACGGGCCTGTCGCGGGCGACGGCACGCCAGTCATACGCGCCTTCGGATTTCGGCACCGGGGCATCGGCCGCCACGGCCCGGGCCGCGTCATCGCCGGCAGGCGGTTGGTCCAGTGCCGCCTCGAACGCCGAACCATCCGCGGGCGGGCCGGAGCGGATGTCGATCACCACGATGCCGGGGCGGAATTCGAAGGCGACGGCATGGCAGGCGCAGGCAAGCGAAAAGCGCAGCCGTCCGCTGTCCGGGTCGCGCCAGAGCGCGGTGATCCGGTCGCGCGGGATCTTCCGGAAGGCTTCGGTCACGTCATAGCCGGTGACGGCCGGGCCGGACGCCAGTTCGTAGCCGTCTGCCGAGCGGCCGAAACGCCAGTCGCCAAGACCCTTCGCCTCGACCACCAGCCGGGTGAAATCCGCATGTTCGCCGCCCGTGACCCGCGCAACTTCGGCCCCGGCGGGCAAGGCCGCGAAAAGGGCAAGGACAAACACGATCCGGGCCAGCATCAGGCGGCGTCCTGCTTCAGGGCGCGCAACGCCTCTTCCAGATCACCGAAGCCGGGGCGGAGGTGGTGCGGCGTATTCTGCCGCCCCACCTCGATGCAGATGTTGGCGGGGTGGCGGTGCAGGTTCGCCACCAGAACCTCGCGGATCAGCTGGTAGAAATGGGCGTCATCCTCGACCACCTGCTTCACCCGTGCCGCGAAAGGCCCCATCAGACCATAGGCCAGGAACACCCCCAGAAAGGTCCCGACAAGGGCCGAGCCGATCATGCCGCCCAGGATCTCGGGCGGCTGGTCGATCGAGCCCATGGTCTTGATCACCCCCAGAACGGCGGCGACGATGCCAAGGGCGGGCAGGCCATCGGCCATGGATTGCAGCGCGTGGCTGGAGTGCATGGCGTGGTGCAGCTGCGCCTCCATCCGCTTGTCCAGCACCTCTTCCACCTGATGCGGATCGTCGTAGTTCATCGAGGCGGCGCGCAGCGTGTCGCAGATCAGGTCCACCGAGTCATGGTCGTGCTGGATCTTCGGATAGCGCCCGAAGATGGCCGAGCCATGGGGGTTTTCCACATGCTCCTCCAGCCCCACCGGGTTGGATTTCGCCAGCCGGACCAGTTCGAACAGCAGGCAGAGCAGGTCCCTGTAGTCCATCGGCTTCCATCTGGAGCCCTTGAAGACCTTGCCGATGTCCTTCAGCGTGTGCTTGACCGAGGCAAGGTCGTTCGAGATCAGGAAGGCGCCGACCGCCGCGCCGCCGATCATCATCATCTCGAACGGCAGGGCGTGCAGGATCGGCCCCAGGTGGCCGCCGTGGATGACGAAGCCGCCGAAGACCATCACGATGATGACGATGATACCGATTATGCCGAACATCTTGAGTCGCTCCGCCCGCCTTGCGCGGGCAGTCTGGCCGCCCGCGGTTAAGAAGTTCCGAAGTCAGTCCTTGGGCGCCCCGGCATTGCGCCCGGCAAGGATCGCGCTGACGGCATAAGCCTTTTCCGGCTGCATCCCCGCCAGCACCGCCGCAGCCGCATCGGCGCGCATACGGCCAAGGAAGCCCGCGGCGAAATCGGCCTCCATCGCGTCGAAAAGCCGGGCGGCCTCTTTCGGCTTCATCGTCTCGTAGACCGCGACGAGGCGGGTGATGTCCTCTTCCGCCGCGCCATCGGCCAGGGCGAGCGTCTTGCGCAACTCCGCTTCCGCGGCCTGCAATTCGGCCAGGCGCCGGGTGATCGCCTGGTCGGCCAGTGCCAGTGCCGATTCGCGGTCGGCGATTGCGGCCTCCTGCGCGGCAAGGCGACCCTCGCGCTCCGACAGCGATGCGGCAAGCGCCGCCGGGGGCAACGGGCATTCCGCCAGCGCTTCGGCGAGAGGAACGTCGGCCTCGGCCTTGCTGCTTTCGGCCAGGGCCGTGCCCAGGCTGCCGCCGATCCGCAGGGCACCGGAGGCGGCGAACATCAGCGCAAGGATGACAAGGGTTCCACGACCTGCACGGCGCTTCATTCCGCATCCTCCTGATCTCGCCCGGCGCGGCGGCGCACGAAGCGCAGGCGGCGGCTCTCCTCCTCCGTCTCCGGCCCGGCCCTCGGGGCTCCCGGTTCCGGCAGGTCGTGCAGCGACGCCATCAACAGCTCCAGCCGCCGGGCCAGCGCATCGGCACGGAGGGTCAGGTCTTCAAGGTTCCGCTCGGCTGAACCGGCGACGCCGCGGGCCTTTTCCAGCGCGCGGGTCATGTCGTCGACCTGCGCCGACAGCACCGCGATGGCACCGCCCATCCCGGTTTCCAGCGTGGTGAACCGGCGCAGCCGCGCGGCCAGCACAAGGCAGTAGACGGCGGCCCCCAGCGTGGCCGCGGTCATCAGCATATCGGCGATCAGGTCCACAAGCGCCCCCTAGTTCAGCACGAATTCGGTGACCAGCAGGTCGCGCACCCGCCCCTCGCCGGTGACGATCTGCACCCGGCGCAGCATCTGCGCCCGCAGCCGCGCCATGGCGGAGGGGTCTTCCAGATCGGCCACGGCGACGGCCCGCAGATAGCTGTTCAGCACATCCAGAATACGCGGCATCAGCACCGCCACCTCATCGGCATAGGATTTCGCCACCTCAAGCTGGGCGGTGAACTTCAGGTGGCTGGCCGAGCCGCCGCGGCCAAGCGAGATCACCACCGGCTCCAAGGCCACGAAGGCGATGTCGGGCAGCGGGCCGGGCTTTTCCTCCGCCGCATGTTCCGGCGCGGAAGGGCCGAGCAGCAGCCCCGACCATGTGGCGTAGAAGCCGCCGCCGCCCAGGACCAGCGCCAGAACCATTCCCAGGATCAGCGGCAGTTTCGACTTCTTCTTCGGTTCCGCATCCTGCGGTGCTTCGGCCTCTGCCACGGCGGTCTCCATCACGTTGCGGACCGAAAATAGATCGAAGGACACTAACCGATTGTTAAGCCGCGCCCTTCAAAGCTGGCGGCACGGGAGAACCCCTGTCGGAGCCGAAGCGTCGTGCAGAATCTGTTGTCCATCTGGTCCGCGCTGGAGATGCGCAAGAAGATCGTCGTCGCGGGGGCGACGCTTGCGATGTTCCTTGCCGTCATGGGCCTTGCGCGGATGGCCGGAACCGCGCGGATGGACCTGCTCTACGCCGGGCTGGAGCCGGGCACCGCAGGCCAGATCGTCGCCGCGCTGGACCAGCGGGGCGTCGCGCATGAGGTGCGGGGCGATTCGATCTATGTCGACCGGACCCGGCGGGACAGTCTGCGCATGTCGCTTGCAGCCGAGGGGCTGCCCGCGGCAGGCGGCGCAGGGTATGAGCTGCTCGATTCTCTGTCGGGCTTCGGCACCACCAGCCAGATGTTCGACGCCGCCTACTGGCGGGCGAAGGAGGGGGAACTGGCGCGCACCATCCTGGCCATGCCAGAGGTGAAGACCGCCCGCGTGCATGTCTCGCAGGCGCCCGAAAACCCGTTCCGGCGCAGCGAAAGACCGACGGCCAGCGTGACCGTCACCACCTCGGGCGCCACGTTGTCCGAAGCGCAGGCGAAGGCGCTGCGGCATCTGGTGGCATCTGCCGTGGCCGGGATGCAACCCGGCGACGTGCAGGTGATCGATGCGGCGGGCGGGCTGATCGCGGGGCCCGAGGCCGCGGGCAGGGGCACGCAGGACCGGGCGGAAGAGATCCGCCGCAACGTCCAGCGGCTGCTGGAGGCACGGGTCGGCGCGGGCAAGGCGGTGGTCGAGGTTTCTCTGGACCTGATCACCGACAGCGAGCAGATCACCGAGCGCAAGTTCGACCCGCAGGGGCGGGTGCCGATCTCGTCGGAAACATCCGAACGCAGCGAAAGCGCCACCCGGCCCGGCGGCGATGTCACCGTGGCCTCGAACCTGCCCGAGGGCGATGCGGGCGCGGGCGGCGACGGCAGGTCGCAATCGACCGAGACCACCGAGCGGGTGAACTACGAGGTTTCCGAGACACAGCGCGAGGTGCTGCGCGGCCCCGGCGGCATTCGGCGGATGACGGTGGCGGTGCTGGTCGACGGCCAGACGGTCGCCGCGCAGGATGGCGGCCTCGGCTGGCAGCCGCGCAGCGATGAGGAATTGGCGGTTCTGCGGGAGCTGGTCGGCTCGGCGGTGGGGCTGGACGAGGCACGGGGCGACGTGCTGGTGCTGAAGTCGCTGGAATTCCAGCCGGTTGCGGCTCCGGGCACCGAGGCACGGGCCAGCCTGCTGCCCGCCTTCGGCCCGGTCGACCTGATGGCGGTGATCCAGATCGCGGCGCTGGCGGTGGTGGCGCTGATCCTTGGGATGTTCGTGATCCGGCCGGTGCTGAAATCCGGCAGTGCCGCCCTGCCCGCGCCCGACGGACCGCTGGCCCTGCCAGGGATGGCCGACGGCGCGCTGACCGGCGAGATCGACGATGGCTTCCAGCTGCCCGACCTGCCTGCGGTGGATTTCAGCGGCGGGCTGGACGACCAGCCGGCCGAAGATGCCGCCGCCCGTCTGCGCCGCCTGATCGGCGAACGTCAGGCCGAGTCGCTGGAAATCCTCCGCGGCTGGCTGGAGCCGGAAGAGGAGCGCGCCTGATGGCCATGCCGAAGCTGGAGGTCTTCGACAGCGACCCGCCCGCGGCGCAGGCGTCGGACATGGTGATGATGCAGCTTGGCGCGGTCGAAGAGGCGAAGCTGGCCGCCTATGAACAGGGCTACAAGGCGGGCTGGGACGATGCCGCCGCCGCCCAGTCGGAAGACCAGAGCCGCATCCGCGCCGATCTGGCGCGCAACCTGCAGCAGCTTTCCTTCACCTGGCAGGAGGCGCGCGCGCATATCCTGAAGGCGGTGGAGCCGCTGCTGGAAGAGATGGTCGGCCGCCTGCTGCCCGAAACCGCGCGCGAGACGCTGGCGCCGATGGTGCTGGAGCAGGTGATGCCCATGGCCGGCGAAATGACCGACCAGCCGGTGGTTCTGGTGCTGAACCCCGCCGTGCGGGTGGCGGTGGAGACGCTGATCGAACAGGCCACCGGCCTGCCGATGATCATCGAGGAAGAGCCCACCCTGCCCGAGGGACAGGTCTACATCCGCCTTGGCGGGGCCGAGGCGCAGGTGGACCTGAGCCGCGTCACTGCCGACATCGCCGCCGCCGTGCGCGGCTTCTTCAGCCTTTCCAGAGAGAGCGCAACCGATGGATGATCCTGCCGAGATGAACCCCTTCAGCCAGGTCCCGATCGAGATCATGATCTCGGTCGGCAAGGCGCGGCCGCTGGTGAAGGACCTGTTGCGCCTGTCGCGCGATGCCGTCCTGCCGCTGGACCGCCGCGTGGACGATCCCGTCGAGCTGTATGTCGGCGACCGGCTGATCGCCCGGGGCGAATTGACCGAGCTTGAGGGCGACATGGCCGGGCAACTGGGCGTGCGGCTGACCGAGGTCGCCAACCTGCGGGGCGGATTGTGACGCGGCACCGGTTCCCGCTCGCCTGCCTCGCCCTGTTGTTCGCCGCATTGGCAGGCCCCGCACTGGCGCAGCAGGTGACGCTGGACATGGGCGAAGGCGGGTCGCTGGCCACAAGGTCGGTGCAGCTTCTGGTGCTGGTCACGGTGCTCGGCATCGTGCCGGGGCTGGCGGTGATGGTGACCTGTTTTCCCTTCATCGTCACCGTGCTGTCGATCCTGCGGCAGGGGCTGGGGCTGCAACAGGCGCCGCCCAACATGCTGATCGTCAGCCTTGCGATGTTCCTGACCTGGTTCGTGATGGACCCGGTGCTGACCGAGGCATGGCAGCAGGGCGTGGAACCGTTCACCGCCGACCAGATCGACCTGGCCACCGCCTTTGCCCGCACGGCAGAACCGTTCCGCGGCTTCATGACGAACCGGGTCGACCCCGACACCTTCGCCACCATGGATGCCCTCCGCCCGCGTGAGGGCACCGGCGTCCGGGACGCGCCGCTGTCGGTGCTGGTGCCTTCGTTCATGCTGTCGGAACTGCAACGGGCCTTCGAGATCGGCTTCCTGATCTTCCTGCCCTTCCTGATCATCGACCTTGTGGTCTCGGCCATCCTGATGTCGATGGGGATGATGATGGTGCCGCCCGCCGTGGTCTCCTTGCCGTTCAAGCTGGCCTTCTTCGTCGTCGCCGACGGATGGAGCCTGATCGCGGGCGCGCTGGTGCGAAGTTACATGTGAGCCTTGCCCCCGGCCGTCCGCCGGGGCAGCGTGGGTGCAGCACAGGAGATTCACAGATGCCGTTCAACCAGCCCCTCGGCGGCAACGAGATGCCGCGCTTCGGCGGACCCGTCACCTTCATGCGGCTTCCCTCGGCGCCCTCGGCGCAGGGGCTGGACGTGGCCTTCACCGGCATCCCGATGGACATCGGCACCTCGAACCGCCCCGGCACCCGGCTGGGCCCGCGGCAGATCAGGGACGAAAGCCGGATGCTGCGGCCCTACAACATGGCCACCGGCGCCGCGCCCTTCGACCACCTGCAATGCGCCGATATCGGCGATGTGGCGATCAACACCTTCGACCTGAAGAAATCGGTCGACATCATCACCGCCGCCTATGACGGGATCCTCTCGCAGGGCGCGATCCCGCTGACGATGGGCGGCGACCACACGCTGACCTGGCCGATCCTGCGGGCGATCAAGAAGAAGCACGGGCCGGTCGCGCTGATCCATGTCGATGCCCATGCCGATATCAACGACACCATGTTCGGCGAGAAGGTCGCCCATGGCTGCCCCTTCCGGCGGGCGTGGGAGGATGGCTGCCTGCTGAACGACAAGGTCTTCCAGATCGGCCTGCGCGGCACCGGCTATGGCCCCGACGATTTCGACTGGGGCCGCGACAAGGGCTGGACGGTGGTTCAGGCCGAGGAGTGCTGGCACAAGTCGCTGACACCCCTGATGGCCGGGATCCGGGCGAAGATCGGCGACGCTCCGGTCTACCTGAGCTATGACATCGACAGCCTCGACCCGGCCTTCGCCCCCGGCACCGGCACGGTGGAGCCGGGCGGGCTGACGATCTGGCAGGGGCTTGAGATCGTGCGGGGCTGCGCGGGCCTCAACCTCGTCGGCGGCGATCTGGTCGAGGTCTCGCCCCCCTACGACACCACCGGAAACACGGCGCTGATCGGGGCCAACCTGCTTTACGAGATGCTCTGCGTCCTGCCCGGCGTGCCGCAGCGCCAGCGGGGCTGACCGTCACCGCTCGCGCAAGGCTTCCTGGCTCTTGTAAAGCGGCTTGGTCAGGTAGGTCAGGATGGTCTTGCCGCCGGTCTGCAACTCCACCTCGGCCTGCATGCCGGGGCGGATTTCCATCTTCTCCTGCCGGTCGGTCAGCTTCGACACGTCCACCCGCAGCGTCACGATGTAATGCGGATCGCCATCCGCCGCGCGCGAGCGTTCGTCGGTGAAAGTATCGGCCGAGACAAAAGTGACCTCGCCCTTCAGGCTGCCCCAGATCGTATAGTCATAGGCCGACAGCTTCACCACCGCCTCCTGCCCCTGCCGGACCGAGGCGATATCGCGCGGCTTCACCTTGGCATCGACGTAAAGCTGTTCGTCCAACGGGATGATCTGCAGGATCGCCTCTCCCGGCCGGACCACGCCGCCGATGGTGGTGATGGCGATCTCGTTCACCACGCCGCGCATCGGCGCCATCAGCACCGTGCGGGCCAACTGGTCCTGCGCCATCTTCAGGTTCTGCTTCAGCGAGGCCAGTTCCTTCAGCGTATTCGCATATTCGCCCGCCCGCTCCAGTTCGGCCTGGGTGATGGTGTCCGAGAGCCGGTTTTCGGCGTCGCTATGCGCCTTGCGGGCACGGGTCACCTCGATCAGCGGCGCCACGTCCTGCGCATACATGCGTTCCAGGATGTCCATCTCCTTCGCCGCCTGATCCAGCACCGCCCGCGCCCCGGCCTTGCGGGCAGAGAAATCCTCGGCCCGGGCCTTCAGCAGCGTGGCTTCCGAGGCAACGATTTCCGGCACCCGTTCGGCCAGGTCCTTCGGCACCATGAAGCGGGATTCGCCGCGCATCTCGGCCTCGATCCGCAGCTTGCGGATTTCCAGCGCGGCGATCTGGTCGCTGAAATCGTCCACCGCCGTCTGGTATTGCGTGCCCTGCAAGCGCCCCAGCACCTGCCCCGGCTCCACCGTATCGCCCTCGGCGACCGAAAGTTCGGCAAGAATGCCGCCTTCGAGGTTCTGGATGATCTGCGGGCGCGACGACGACACCACGGTGCCCGGCGCGCGGACGATCTCATCCACCCAGGCAAGCGCAGCCCAGGACAGGAAGACGACGAAGACCGCGCCGATGGCCCAGATCACGGCGGAAGGGCGGCCGCGGCTTTCGAACTCGCTGTCCCAGGTGGTCATTTCGCGCCCCCTGCGGCCTGCGCCTTGGCCAGATGGGCCAGCACGGCCTCTTTCGGCCCATCGACGGCAAGACGGCCGTTCTGCATGATCAGCGTCCGCGTGGTCAGCATCAGGATCGGCACCCGATGGGTGGCGATCACCGCGGTGCGGCCTTCCAGCCAGGTCTGCAACCGGCTGACCAGCGTGGTTTCCAGCGTCTGGTCCAGCGCGGCGGTGGGTTCGTCCAGCAGCACGACCTGCGGATTCTGCAACCACATCCGCGCCCAGCCGATCGACTGGCGCTGGCCGACCGACAGGCCTTCTCCCAATTCGCGGATCTCAAGGTCCAGCCCGCGGGGATGGTTGCGGACGAAGGGGCCGAGGCCGGCGAAATCCAGCGCCTCCAGCAGGCGGTCGTCGTCGCGTTCAAGCTGGGTCATGTTCAGGTTGTCGCGGATGGTGCCCGCGATCAGCCGCACCTCCTGTCCCAGATAGCCGATGCCGCGCCGCAGGTCGCGCGGGTGCACCTGCCCGAGATCCAGGCCATCCAGCAGCACCCGGCCCTTGGTCGGCTCGTAAAGCCCGGCCAGCAGCCGCAGCAGCGTGGACTTGCCCGAGCCGTTGGTGCCCAGAACCGCGACATGCTGGCCCGCCGGGATGGCCACCGCGTTGATCTCGACCGAAGGTGCGGCCTGCGGGTCATAGCGGAACTCCACCCCCCGCAGTTCGAAGGCCCCGGCCACCCGCTCACGGCGCAGGTATTTGCGGTCCTTCTCCTCGGCCTGCCTTGCATCGGCCACGGCTTCCAGCGCGGTCAGGGCGGTTTTCACCTGGCTCCACCGCGCCAGCATCGCGGCCACCTGCGCCAAGGGGCCGAGGGTGCGCCCGGTCAGGATACCGATGGCGATGATCGTCCCCACGGTGAACTGCCCGGCAAAGACCATGTAGGTCCCTGCCACCACGGCCGAGACATAGGTGGCCTGCTGCACCCCTTGCGCCCAGGTGGACAGCATCGTGGTCAGGTGCCGCTGCTCGCTGCTTTTCACCGCCGAAAGCGTCACCAACTCGGCCCAAATCCGCTTGATCCGGTCCTCGCCCCGCTGGGTGGTGATGGTCTCGTGCTCGAAGACGCTTTCATACAGCAGCTTCGCCGCCCGCGTGGACGCGCCCTGTGTCGAGGCTGTGATCGCCATCATCCGCTTCTGCATCAGGAAACCGGGGGCAACCATCAGGATGCCGCCGATGACCAGAACCCAGACCAGGCTGCCGCCGATGGAGGCGACAAGCAGCAGGAAGACGACAAGGAAGGGCAGGTCGGCCAGCGTGCCGACGGTGGAAGAGGTGAAGAATTCGCGCACCGAGCCGAAATCGCGCATGGCGGCGAAGATTTCCGATGGCTTCCTTTCGGCCGGGCCCATCTTCATGCCCAGAAGCCGCTCCATCAGCCGGTCCTGCACCGCCAGTTCGATCCGCTTGCCGGTGCTGTCCAGCAGCGTGGCGCGGGCGATCTTCAGCACCGCCTCGAACAGCACGGCCAGAAGGACGCCGATCGCCAGCACCCAGAGCGTGGGTTCGGACTGGTAGGGGATCACCCGGTCATAGATCTGCAAGGAGAACAGCGCGATCGCCACCGCAAGGATATTGGCGAACAGCGACCCCGCGGCCACCTCGGCATATTGGCGGCGATAGTGACGGAATTCGCCCCAGAACCAGTGCGGCGCGGCGGTCTTCTCGACATGCCGCGTCTCAAGCCCGGCCATGGTGGCCCGGGCCTGAAGGATGCGCCCGGAATAGACCTGAAGGAACTGCTCAACCGTCACTTCGGCGCGCATGTCCGGGGCGGTGGGGTCGTAGATCTCGGGGCCTTCCTCGCCGGGGCACAGGACCAGCACGATCTGGCCGTTCGACATCTCGACCAGCGCGGGCCAGCAGCCTTCGGGCGGGATTTCGGCCGTCAGGATGCGGGTGGTCATCCCCCCGGCCTTCAGCGCGGCGGCAATCTCGTCCAACCCCAGCCTGCCGCCCGAGGCGCCCGAGGCCAGATGGATCTGGTCCAGCAGGTCGGCGGCGGAAAGCTCGGCCCCCATCAGGCCCGCATAGACCGAGGCCAGTTGCGCCCGGTTCATCGCCCGCTCGGTATGTCGGGGGCGCGGATCTGGGGCAGCGGGCGCGGGACGCGGGCCCGCACTGGCCCCCGGCGCGCGAGGAGCATTCATGTCGAAGGCGATTACCCTGTCGTCCATCACATTGCCGCCCCGTCCACCAACACACCCCGTTCGCGCGCGATCTCAAGCCGCGCGACGGCAATCTGATATTTCAGCGACGCCTGGTCGCGCCTCGCCCGGACCAGGGATTCGAACTGGCCGACCAGTTCGATCAGGGTCCTGCCACCCGCCTTGTATTGCTCGGTGAACAGGTTGAGGTTGATCTCCATCTGCCCCAGCACCCGGGCCTGCTGCGCCTCCTGCGCGGTCAGGCTGGCGATCTCGCGCTGCAATGCCACGATGCGCCGGTTGGCGGTTTCCTGCGCCTTGTCGATGCGGCGCAGAGCGGCATCCTCGGCTTCCTCAAGCGCGCGCAGGCTGTCCTTGCGGCCGAAGCCCAGGCCTTCGCCGTCCAGCAGCAGGCCGCCGGTCACATCGCCCGACTTGTCGACCGAGGCCTGCGCCCCGAAACCCGGCATCAGCCCGGCGCGGACCATGCCGATCTCGGCCTTCGTCCGCGAAGCCTCGCCCCGCGCCAGCAGCACGTTCAGCGGCTCTGGCGTGCCGCCATCGGGGGGAAGCGCGCTCAGCCCCTTCAGCCCGTCCAACCCGCCTTGCGACATCGCGGCCAGTTCGGCCCGGGCGGTGGTGACGGCCTCGCGTTCCTGCGAAAGCGTCGCCTCCATCTCGGTGACCTTCTGCGCGATGATGCGGTATTCGGAACGGTCGGACAGCCCGCCTTCCACCCGGATCCCCATGATCCGGTCGAAGTCGCGCATCCTGACCAATGCGGTTTCGGTGATGCCTGCCAGCTCTGCCGCGCGCTGCGCCTCGATATACAGTTTCAGGCCGTCATAGACCCGCTGGTTCAGGTCTGCGGCCAGATGCACGGCGGCCACTTCCACATCCGCCGCGGAATAGGCGCGTTCGGCCTTGCGGCGGCCGTTGTCCAGGATCGCCTGATCCAGCAGCAAACTGGCGGCCAGCGACCCCAGCGAGCTGAGGCTGACGTTCGGCCCGATGGAGGGCAGCCAGTTCTTCGACTTCGCCCGCGCCGTCAGCCGCTTGACGCGCAGTTCGGATTCGGCCGCGCCGGACCCGGCGGCCAGCACCGAGGCGGCCACCCTGGCATAGGCGCTGCCCGCGGGCAGCACCGACCGGCGGGCGGAAAGCGCGCCGATCAGTTCGGATTGCACGGCGCCCTTGCCGTCAAGCCCGGGCGAGACCAGCGCCGGACCTGTAGCCGAGCGCGAGGCGGGGGCTTCCCCGCCAAGGCACCCGGCCAGACAGGCGGCAGACAGCAGCGCCAGGGCGGGGGCGAAGGCCCCCGCTCCCGGCCTGTGCTTGCTTGTGACGGGCATGACCCGATCCCCCGACCGGGTCAGATGATCGTGTTGACGTTGCTGATGTCGTCGTCGATCAGAACGATGCCACCGCCAAGCTGGTAGGCCAGATAGCCCGTGGTGTCCGCGGCCTCGTGCCGGATCGCCCCGTCCAGCGTGACGTGGTCGTCCGCGCCGCCCCGGATCACCAGGGTCTGGTCCACCCCGGTCAGCCTTTGAAGATCGGCCGAGGTGATCGTCAGGTTCGCCTGCGGCGCCGACAGAAGGTCGATGATGCCCAGGTCGAACCCGTCCAGCCCCTCGCGCGACAGGTCGATCGTGCCGGCGTTGGTGTTGTTCACCACCAGCAGCGTCGAGGTGGAGTTGCCAGCCGCATCGGCGTTCTGGATCACCAGATAGCTGCCGTCGGGAACGCCGTGGCCAGAGAAGTCCAGCCAGCTACCATCCTTCGTATATGCAACATCCGCGGCATTGCCGGTGGCATCGATACGATGGAGCGACACCTCCTCGGTAAGGCCAGAGACCTTCACCAGTTCCAGCGTGTTGGCGACAGAGTTGCTTTTCGAGATGTTGATCACCTCCAGCCCGACCGGAGCCACCGTGTCCACGGTGAAACCCAGCCCGCCGTTGTCACCGATGATGCCGACGTTCCCTGCCGCATCCACCGCCTGAACCGTATAGGTCAGGTTGCCCTCGGACAGGTCCGACGCGGACAGATGCGCCGTCCAGGTGTCGCCGGAGACCTCGGCCTGGAGGATCTTGCCGTTCGACAGCGTGACGATGACGGATTGTGCGCCCGCCTCGACCTTGCCGCCGATGGCCACGCCCGCCGCCGCCTCTGCCGCGTTGATCACGCCATCGCCCGCGATGGCGCCCGACTGGGTGGTCAGCGGATTGACCAGGGTATCGACCTTGAAGGAATAGGCCGTGTTGGTGACGTTGCCCGCCGTATCGGTCGAGGTGGCGGTGATCGTCGCATCACGCTCGCCCCCCACCAGCACGCCGGCCGGGAAGGTGAACGACCAGTTGCCGTTCTGGTCCGCGGTGACGGTCTGCGTGACGGCCTGCGCGCCGTTCGGGATCGTCACGGTCAGGACGGCGCCCGCGACCGAGGTGCCCGAGATCTGGAAGCCCGCCGCCGATTCGAAGGAGTTGACGGTATTGTCCGCCGTCACCTTGTCGAAGCTGATCGGGTTAGGAATGGTGTCGATGTCCAGCCAATCGCTGATGACGGTCCGGTTGCCCAGGGCATCGGTCGCGGTGACGGTGATCTGCTCGGAGCGTTCGCCGCCGGCCACCTCGGATTGCGAGTAGTTCACGCTCCACTTGCCGCTCTCGTCGACGAAGGTGTATTTCGTCACGCCTCCGACGGTGACCTCGATCTTCGCGCCGATCTCGCCGGTGCCGCCGATGGTCACGCCATCGGCATAGGCGTCCAGGTTCTCGACATGGTTGTTGCTGCGGGCGCCCTCGGTGACGGCGACATCCGGCGGCGTCAGGTCAAGCACGAAGGTCGGGCCGTCCAGCGTGGTTTCGGTGCCGTCGGGCTGCTTGAACACCACCTCGGTTTCATAGGTGCCGTCGTCGGGCAGTTCGTTCTCGTCGAACTCCACCTTCCACTTGCCGTCCTCGTCGATGACGGTTTCCTGCTCCTTGTCGCCGATGATGACGGTGACCTTGTCGCCCGGCTCGCCCGTGCCCGAGACTTCAAGCGTCTTGTCGTCGGTATTGGTGGTCACGACATGCTTGGAGTCCGGCTCGTCCACGGTCGGCTGCGCGCGGCCGGGGGTGCCCCCGTTGTTGCCGCCGTCGCCGCCACCACTGCCGCCACCGCCGATCACGGCTGCGGCAACGCCCAGACCGGCCAGCGCGGCCGCGCCGCCGCCAAGGCCCAGAAGGCCCGGCACGAAGGCCGCCATGCCCGCGGGATCGTCGCTGATCGCACCCTGCGCCAGCGCAAGGTCGTCACCATTGCCGAAGCGCAAGGCATCCAGCGTGGAGAACTTGTCCCAGCCGTCGGTCGGGCCGTAAGAGGCCATCAGATGGCCGTTGCCCGCGTTCGAAAGCTCGACCGCGACGACCTCGCCGTTCTGCGACAGATACAGCTGGTTCGGCTCGCCATTCTGGTTGAAATAACCGGCAAGGACGATCTCGCGCCCGTCGACCAGGGTGACGACAAGGTCGCTTCCCCTTTGCTGGAATGCCGTGACGCTCTGCCGCGCCAGGTTGAGCGAGATGTCCTCGCCCGTGCCAAGTTGGACGACGTTGCTACCATTGCCGGCAACGGAACCCCGCACCACTGCGCCCGCGGAATCGCGGACGACGAAATCAATCGCCTTCACCATTTTTACTGCTCCGCCTGTATCTGCCGGGTCGTTGCCCGACATCTGGTATTCAGGGCCTTAGTGGCCCCCATTAAGCGAATGCATAACTAGGTTTTGACGTGATTTCTAGTGGGTATGCTGCAGTTTGACACAAGAGGCCGTATTTTCCCCCCAATCGCGCCACAAGTGGGGCTTTTTAGCCATGATTTCGCCGTGATTTGAACTATCGATGGAAATGCAGGGCCTTAGCGCAGGCGGTTGCCTTCGGCATCGAAGTGGAAGGAACGGCTGTCGTCGGGCGTCAGGTGCAAGGTTTCGTCCACCGCGAAGTCGTGCTCGCCGAACAGCCGGACGGTCAGAAGACCGTGCACCTCGCTGCGGACATAGACCAGCGTCTCGCCGCCCAGCTTCTCGACATGGCTGACCTTGCCCTCGATCGGCCCCCGCTCGCGCGAGACGGCAAGGTGTTCGGGGCGGATGCCGGTGGTCTCGCCCTGCTGGCCAAGCGCCGCAGACTTCAGGAAATTCATCTGCGGGCTGCCGATGAAGCCCGCGACGAAGGTGTTGGCCGGGTCGTTGTAGATCTCCATCGGCGCGCCGACCTGCTCTACCCGGCCCGCCCGCAGCACGACGATGCGGTCGGCCAGGGTCATCGCCTCCACCTGGTCGTGCGTCACATAGATCATCGTCGCCGCCAGATCGCGGTGCAGCCGCGCGATCTCGATCCGCGTCGCCACCCGCAGCGCGGCGTCCAGGTTCGACAGCGGCTCGTCGAACAGGAACAGTTTCGGCCGCCGCACGATGGCCCGGCCGATGGCGACCCGCTGGCGCTGACCGCCCGACAATTCCGAAGGCCGCCGGTCCATCAGCGGCTCAAGCGACAGCATGGCGGCGGCGCGGTCGGTGGCGGCCTTGATCTCGGCCCGGGACACGCCCGCCTGTTTCAGCGCCAGCCCCATGTTGTCGCGCACGGTCAGGTGCGGGTAAAGCGCATAGCTCTGGAACACCATCGCCAGTTCGCGCTTGGCCGGGGCCACGTCGTTCACCCGCTTGCCATCCAGCAGGATATCGCCCGCGGTCGCATCCTCCAGCCCGGCGATGATCCGCAGAAGGGTGGACTTGCCACAGCCCGAGGGGCCGACGAAGACGCAGAACTCGCCTTCCTTGACGGTCAGGTCCACGCCCTTGATCACATCGGTCGCGCCGAAGGATTTGGTGACGGATTTCAGTTCCAGCGCGCCCATGCGGCCCTCACAGTTTGACAGGCTTGCCGGTGCGGACGCTTTCGTCCGCGGCAAGGCAGATGGCAAGGGACTGCACGGCGTCTTCCATATGCCGCGCCAGGTCCAGATCTTCGGTGATCGCACGGGCCATGAAGGCCTGCTCACGCTCGCACAATTCCTGATGGCCGGGTTCATCGGCCATGTTCAGATCCTCGTCCGGCTGCCCGACACGATGGACGCGCAGCATCGAGGTCTTGGTGTGGGTGTCGTGGTCGTCGGACCGGGCATTTTCCGGCATGCGGATCGAAACCGCGCCGTTCGGGCTGACCACATCCTTCACGAAAAAGGCGGTATCCGACATCATCGGGCCCCAGCCGGCCTCATACCAGCCAAGCGAGCCGTCGTCGAAGATCACCTGGAAATGGCCATAGTTATACATCTCCGGCGCGATCTCGTCCGACAGGCGCAGGCCCATGCCGCGCACCTCGACCGGCTTCGCATCGGTGATCTGGCACATCACATCGACGTAATGCACCCCGCAATCCACGATGGGCGGCGTGGTCTGCATCAGGGTCTTGTGAACCTCCCATGTCGGGCCGCTGCTCTGCTGGTTCAGGTTCAGCCGGAAGACATAGGGTCCGCCCAAAGCGCGGGCCTCGGCGATCAGCCGCATCCAGCTGGGATGGTGACGAAGGATGTAGCCGACCACCAGCTTGCGCCCGTTCGCGCGCGCCGCATCCACCACCCGGCGCGCATCCGCCACCGTGGTCGCCAGCGGCTTTTCGACGAAGACATGGCAGCCCGCCTCCATCGCTGCCACGGCGAAATCGGCATGGCTGTCGGAATAGGTCGAGACGTTCACCAGATCCGGTTTCAGCCTTTGCAGAGCCGCTTTGAACTCCGGCTCCACCGCATATCCCGCCAATTCCGGGTCCAGCCGCGGGGTGGAGCGGTTCACCAGCCCGACCAGATCGAAGGCCGGATCGCGGTGATAGGCCAGCGCATGGCTGCGCCCCATGGTGCCGAGACCGGCGACGAGGACACGGATCATTTCACGGCTCCTGCGGTGATCCCGCGGATCAACTGCCGCGAGAAGATAAGGTAAAGCACCAGCACCGGAACGATGGCCAGGCTCAGTGCCGCCAGCACGGCGTTCCAGTTGGTGACGAACTGCCCGATGAACACCTGCGCACCCAGGGTCACCGTCTTGGTGCTTTCGGCCGGGGCAAGGATCAGCGGGAACCACAGGTCGTTCCAGATCGGGATCATGGTGAAGACCGCCACGGTCGCCATGGCAGGCCGCACCAGCGGCAGCACGAGCGAAAAGAAGATGCGGTATTCCGACAGCCCGTCGATCCGCCCGGCGTTCTTCAGGTCGTCGGAGACGGACTTCATGAACTCGGACAGGATGAACACCGCCAGCGGCAGCCCCTGCGCCGTATAGACAAGGATCAGCGCCGTCAGCGTATTCACCAGCCCGCTTGCCACCATGATCTCAAGGATCGCCACGGTGCCCAGCCGGATCGGGATCATGATGCCCAGCGCGAGGTAAAGCCCCATCAGCGTATTGCCGCGGAAGCGGTATTCACTAAGCGCAAAGGCCGCCATGGCGCCGAACAGCAGCACGCAGAACAGGCTGGCGCAGGTGACGATCAGGCTGTTCTGGAAATACAGGAAGAAATCCCCCTGTTTCATCACCGTCTCATACCCCACCGGGTCGAACGTGCCCGGCGTCGGCAGCGCCAGCGGGTCGGCGAAGATCGCCTTGCGGCTCTTGAAGCTGTTGACCACGATCACGAAGACCGGGAACAGCGCGATCAGCGTATAGGCCAGCAGCACCGCATGGGCGGCAAGGGTCCGGCCGGTGGACATGCGCGCGCTCATCAGAACTGATACCTCCGCAGGCGGGTCTGGATACCGAACAGGTAGAGGCAGACCCCGACAAGGATGATGCCGAACATCGCCCCCGCAATGGCCGAGCCCATGTAGGGATCGCCCAGTTGCAACTGGAAGCCGAAGAAGGTGCGGTAAAGGAACGTCCCCAGGATGTCGGTCGAGAAATTCGGCCCCGCCAGCGCGCCCTGCGCCACGTAGATCAGGTCGAAGGCGTTGAAATTGCCGACGAAGGTCAGGACCGAGATGATGCCGATGCTGGGCAGGATCAGCGGCAGCTTGATCTTCCAGAACTGGCTCATCCCCGTGATGCCGTCCATCTCGGCCGCCTCGATCACTTCGTCGGGGATGGACAGCAGGGCGGCATAGATCAGCATCATCGGGATGCCGACGAACTGCCAGACCGAAACCAGCGCCAGCGTGGTCAGCGCATATTCCTCGCGGCCCAACCAGGGGGCGAACAGGCTTTTCAGCCCCACCATGTCCAGCATCCCGGGCGCGATGCCCCAGATCGGCGACAGGATCAGCTTCCAGACGAAGCCGACGATGACGAAGCTCAGGATGGTCGGGATGAAGATCGCGGTGCGGTAGAAGGCCGCCATCCGCAGCTTCGGCGTGGACAGGATCGCCGCCAGCGCCACCCCGATCGGGTTCTGCACCAGCATGTGGATCAGGAAGAACCAGGCGTTGTTGCCAAGCGCGTTCCAGAACTGCCTGGACCACAGCGCATCGCCGAACAGCGTGGCGAAGTTGCGCAGCCCCACGAACATCCGCCCGCCCTGCCCGTCCACGTTGAACAGCGATTGCAGCAGCGTCCCGAACAGCGGAATGATCATGATCGCGGTATAGACCGCCACCGCCGGGGCCAGAAACACGGCGATATGCCACCGCACGGGCCTACGCACAGCCATGCTCCGTCCCTCCTTCATCTTGGCCGAAATACTCTCGGGGGGTCCGGGGGGCAGAAGGCCCCCCGGCTCCTTCGGTTCAGATCACTTCTGCGGCTCGTACCAGGAGGCCAGCCCGTCCTGCAGCCGCTGCGCCGCATCCTCCGGCGACTCGCTGCCCCGGATGACGTTGGCGCTGGCGTTCCAGGTCTCGTTCTCCAGGTTCGGCGTGCCGCGCGACAGGATCTGGTAGGTGGACCGGATCGTCGACTCGCACTTGCCGCGCCAGGACACGAATTCCTGCGCCAGCGGATCGGCCATTTCGACCGGGGTCGAGTTCAGGCTGAAGAAGCCCGGCAGCGCGTTGGCGTAAAGCGTGGCGAACTCGGGCGAGCCGACCCAGTCCAGGAACACCTTCGCGGCCTCGGCATTCGGCGACTTGGCGTTCATGCCGATGGCGATGTCGGTATGGTCGCTGATGTAGCAGGTGTCGCCCGCGGCGGCGACCGGCGGCGCGAAGGCGCCCATCTTGAACCCGGCCTGGGTGTTGAAACCCGAGATCTCCCAGCTGCCCGCCGGATAGATCGCCGCGCGGCCAAGGGTGAACAGGTTCTGGCTGTCCGGGTAGGTCTGGGCCTCGAACCCGTCGCCCAGATAGTCCTTCCAGCGCGCCAGCTCGGCATAGGGTGCAACCCAGCCTTCATCCGTCAGCTTCGAGTCGCCCTTGATCAGCGCCAGCCGGCCCTCTTCGCCCTTCCAGTAGTTCGGCCCGATGTTCTGGTAACCCATCGTCGCGGCTTCCCACTGGTCGTTGGTGCCCATCGCCATCGGGATATAGCTGCCGTCTTCCTTGATCTTGTCCAGCGCGGCGAAGAATTCGTCGCGCGTCTCCGGCACTTCGATCCCCAGTTCGGCGAAGGCATCGGCGTTGTAGATGAAGCCGTGGATCACCGAGGCCATCGGCACGCAGAAGGTGGCGCTGCCGTCGTCGGTCTGCCAGGCCGATTTCGCCACCGGCGAGAAGTTGGCCATGGCGCCAAGGTCGGACAGGTCGGTCAGATGGCCCTGGTTATACAGCTCGAGGCTGGCGTCGAAGGGGCGGCAGGTGATCAGGTCGCCGGCCGAGCCCGCGGCCAGCTTGGAATTCAGCACGGCGTTGTATTCCGCCGGGGCCGAAGGTGCGAAGACCACCTTGATGTCGGGATGCGCGGCCTCGAAGGCCGGGATAAGCGTGTCCTGCCAGATGGTCAGGTCGTCGTTGCGCCAGCTTTCGATGGTCAGCGTGGTCTCGGCCAGCGCCGGGCTTGCCAGCAGCGTGCCGGTCAGCAGCACCATGCGATAGGTCTTGGTCATCTTTCTTCTCCCTGTTGCGGGGCGTTCCTGCGCCCCTTTGCTTCGTCCAGCCAAGGGGCGAGATGCCCCCCGCTTTCTTCCAGATCCCTCTCGGCCCCATCCGCCGGGCGCCCCAGCGCCACCAGCACCGCGGGCTTCACGGCGCCCTGCGTCGCCTCCAGCGCCGCCCGCGCTGCGCCCATCTCCGTCCCGGACAGCGCGCAGACGATCCGGGCCGCCCGATCCCGCAGCTTGGCGTTGTCGGCCACGACATTCACCATATAGCCATCATGCACATGACCAAGCCGGATGCCCATCAGCACCGAGATCATGTTCAGCGCCGCCTTCTGCGCCGTCGCAGCCCCCATCCGGGTGGAACCGTTCACCACCTCCGGCCCGGTGTCCAGCAGGACCGGCAGGTCCGCCGCCTGCAACAGCGGCGATCCGGCGACATTGGCGATGCCCGCCACCGTCATCCCCGCCGCGCGGGCCAGCCGGGCAACCTCCAGCGTATAGGCCGTGCCGCCCGAGGCAGAGAGACAGATCGCCAGATCGTCCGGACCCAGCCCTGCGGCGTCGAAATCCGCCCGGGCCAGAGCCGGGTCGTCCTCGACCGCACCGGTCATGTGCAGCAGCGCCGCCGCGCCCCCCGCGAACAGCACGGGCGTGCGCTCAGGCGCGATGCCGAAGGTTCCGGCCAGTTCCAGACAATCCGACAGCGCCATCAGCCCCGACGACCCCGCGCCGGCATAGGCCAGCTTGCCGCCCGCCCGCAGCACATCCGCCGCCGCCCCGGCCACCCGCTCCAGCGCGGGAAACGACGGGCGCACGGCCCCAAGCGCCGCTGCCTGCGCATCCAGAAGCCGGGCCAGCACCTCGGCCCCGCCGGCAGCATGGAGCCCGGCCGATCCCGGATGGCGCGCTTCTGTCGACCGTTCGGCCATGTGATTCCCCCTTGTCCCGCTTATTAATGCCAAAATAATACCACTTGTAAAGCTTCCATTGGATGGCACACAGTTTTTGCCGATTTCAGCATGTTTCTGATGGTATCGCTTGCAAATGGTATTATCTTGGTATCATCATGCGCCGCAGAGGAGTCGCCATGAGCCTGATCGTCGGAGTGGACGGAGGGGGAAGCGGCTGCCGCGTCGCCGTGGCGGATGCGGCGGGCACCGTTCTGGCCCGCGCCGAGGGCGGCCCGGCCAATATCGCCACCGATCCCGAAGGCGCCGTGCGGTCGATTCTGGCTTGTGCAGAGACTGCTTTCCGCGAAGCTGCCGGGTCTTCGGTCCTGATGCGCGAAGCCCGCGCCGGGCTGGGACTCGCCGGGGCCAATGCCCGCGGCGCCGCCGAACGCCTTGCCGCCGCCCTGCCCTTCGCCCGCTGCCGGGTCGAGACCGACGCCATGACCGCCGCCCGCGGCGCGCTCGGCCCCGAGGACGGCATCCTTGCCGCCATCGGCACCGGGTCTGTCTTCGTCCGCCAGAAGGCGGGTGAACTGCGCCAGTTCGGCGGCTGGGGCATCGTTCTGGGCGACGAAGGTTCCGGCGCAAGGCTGGGCCGGGCGGCGCTGCGGCGCGCCCTGCTGGCAGCCGAGGGCTTCGTGCCGATGACGGGCTATCTGGCCGATCTCCTGACGCGCTTCGGCGGGGCGGAAGGCGTGATCGCCTTCTCCCTGACCGCCCGCCCTTCGGAGCTTGCGCAACTCGCACCGGAAATCACCACCTCGGACGATCCCGCCTGCCGGATGATCTGGGCCGAAAATGTCTCTGATATTGCCGAAACCCTGTCTTTCCTGCGCGGAGATGCGGCGCTTCCGGTCACCTTCACCGGCGGACTGGCCCATGCCTGTGCCGCCGCGCTGCCCGATATCCCGCAGCGCCCGGCGAAAGGCACGTCGCTGGACGGGGCGCTGATGCTGGCCCGAGGACTGGCATGATGGAACACCTTTTCAGCCCCGACGGCTTCGACGACCCCGGCTCCGGCCCACTTTACCTGCAATTGCAGCGCCGCATCGCCGAGGCCATCGCCTCCGGCCGCCTGGTCCCCGGCGACAGCCTGCCGGCCGAGCGCGACATGGCCGTGATGACCGGCCTTTCGCGCGTCACCGTGCGCAACGCCATCCAGGCGCTGGTCGCCTCTGGCCAACTTGTGCAGCGCCGCGGCTCCGGCACCTTCGTCGCCCAGAAGGTTGAGCGGCTGGAACAGGCCCTGTCCCTGCTGACCTCTTTCACCGAGGACATGGCACGGCGCGGCAAGTCGGTGGATTCGCAGTGGATTTCCCGCCGCATCGACGCGCCCGCCCCCGAAGAGGTCATGGCCCTCGGCCTTGGCGGCGACGAACGGGTGGCCCGGCTGGAGCGCGTCCGCCGTTCCGACGGCGTGCCGCTGGCGATCGAACGCGCCTCGATCCCCGCCTCGGTGCTGCCCGCCCCCGAGGCGGTGGAAGGCTCGCTTTACCTTGCGCTGGAGCGGCTGGGCAGCCGCCCGGTCCGCGCCGTTCAGCGCATCTCCGCCGCCAACCTCGGCCCGCGTGATGCCGAACTGCTGGGGGTCACCCCGGGCGTGGCCGGATTGAAGATCGAACGGATCGGCTATCTGGCATCCGGGCGGGTGGTGGAGTTCACCCGCTCGCTCTATCGCGGCGATGCCTATGATTTCGCCGTGGAACTGAAGCTTTCACCGGAAGGACAGGCAAGATGACCTCGCAGATGGCGCGCGAAGTGGCCGAGATCCCGGACGCCGCCCGGCGCTTCCTAGAGCTTTCGGCCGGCCAGTTGCGCGATGCGGCGGCGGCGATGCGGCAGGCGGATCCGAAGGTGCTGCTGACCGTGGCACGGGGATCGTCGGATCATGCCGCGACCTATCTGAAATATGCGGCCGAGCTGCTGGCGGGTATCCCCGTCGCCTCCATCGGCCCCTCGGTCGCGTCGATCTATGGCCGCCCGCTGGCGCTGTCCGGGGCTGCCTGCATCGGCATTTCGCAATCCGGCCAAAGCCCCGACATCGTGCAGATGATGCAGGCGGCGCGGCAGGGCGGGGCGCTGACGGTGGCGATCACCAACCATGGCGAAAGCCCGATGGCCGCAGCATCCGCCCATTGCCTGCCGCTGCGGGCGGGGACGGAATCGGCGGTGGCGGCGACCAAGACCTTCGTCTGTTCGGTGCTGGCCGGGCTGGCGTTGCTGGCGGAATGGCGGCAGGACCAAGCCCTGCAACAGGCGCTTGCGGCGGCGCCGAAAGCGATGGAACAGGCGCTGACACTGGATTGGTCGCCGCTTTCCGCCCGGCTTTCACGCGCGCAATCGGCCTATGTCCTTGGCCGCGGCCCCACCATCGGCATCGCCGCCGAGGCTGCGCTGAAGCTGAAGGAGACCTGCGGCCTGCATGCCGAGGGCTTCTCCGCCGCCGAGGTGCTGCACGGCCCTTCCGCCATTGTCCACGCCGGCTTTCCGGTGCTGGCGCTGGCGGTCGAGGATGCCGCCCAGCCGCATGTGGTTGCAACGGTCGAGCGGCTGGCGGCGCAGGGGGCGGATGTGTTCATCACCGGCGCGCAGGCGAAGGGTGCGGTGACGCTGCCCATGGTGGGCGATCTGCATCCGCTGGTGGCGCCGCTGGTGCTGTCGGTGGCCTTTTATGCCTTCGTAGAGACGCTTTCGTGCCGCCGCGGCTTTGACCCCGACACCCCGCCGCATCTGCGCAAGGTGACGGAGACGCTGTGATGACCACCTTCGCCGGAGCCGCCGTCTTCGATGGAACCACCCTGCGGGAAGAGGTGCTTTCCGTCGCCGACGGCCATGTCTCCGACACCGCCCAAGGCCCGGTGGAGCGGCTGGACGGCGGCTGGCTGCTGCCCGGCCTTCTGGACCTGCAGGTGAACGGCGGCGGCGGGCATCAGGTCTCGGGCGCGACGACGATGGCCGACCTAGCGCGGATGTGTCAGGTCCACGCCCGGCTGGGCGCGACCGGCATCCTGCCGACGCTGATCACCGATACGCCGGAGGCGACTGCCGCCGTCATCGCAGCGGGGATCGAGGCGGCAGAGGCGGGCGTGCCGGGCTTTCTCGGCCTGCATCTGGAAGGCCCGCATCTCGACCCGCGGCGCAAGGGGGCACATGATCCGGCGCTGATCCGGCCGATGACAGATGGGGACCTGAATCGTCTCTGCGAAGGCGCAAAGCGGCTGCCGTCGCTGATGGTGACGCTTGCGCCGGAAAGCGCGACGCCGGACCAGATCGCCACGCTTGCGGCGGCGGGCGTGGTGGTCAGCCTTGGCCATACCGACTGCGCCCTTGCCACGGCACAGGCCGCCTTCGCGGCGGGCGCAGGCTGCGTCACCCATCTGTTCAACGCCATGAGCCAGCTTGGCAACCGCGAGCCGGGGCTTGTCGGCGCCGCCCTGACCGGCCCCCCCTTCTGCGGGTTGATCGCCGACGGCATCCATGTCGCACCCGAAGCCATGCGGATCGCCATGGCGGCGGCGCCCGGGCGGCTGTTCCTTGTGTCCGACTGCATGGCCGCCGCCGGAACCGATGTGACGGAATTCACGCTGGGCGGTCGACGCATCCTGCGCCGCGACGGGCGGCTGACGCTGGAGGACGGCACGCTGGCGGGCGCAGACCTGACCCTGCCCGAGGCCATTCGCACCATGGTGGAGCGGGTCGGCACCACCCCGGAGGTGGCCTTCGCCATGGCGACCTCCCGTCCCGCCGCCTGCCTTGGCCGCAGGGACATCGGCCATCTGCGGCCCGGGGACCAGGCGGACTTCGTCCATCTCGGCGCCGACTTCCGTCTGCGCGGGGTCTGGCGGGCCGGACAACGGCTGCTTTGATTTCCGCCTTTACAGAGCCATTTTTCTGCGGCTTACCTCAACCATGGCCGGACAGACCGATACCCTCATCACCGCGATCATGGACTGGATCGACCTTGGCCGCCTGAACCCCGGCGACCCGATCGACGAAGCCGCCCTCGCCGCGGAATTCGGCACCTCGCGCACCCCGGTCCGCGAGGCGATCCTGAAGCTTGAGGCGATGGGCCTGATCCGCCGCCACCCGCGCAAGGGCGCGACGCTGTTCCGCCCGACGCTGGAAGAATTCCTTGCCATTCTGGAAGTCCATTCCCGGCTGGAGGGGCAGGCCGCCGGCCTTGCCGCCCGACGCCTGTCGAAAAGCGGGGCCGAAGCGCTGGAGGCCATTGTCGCCCGTTGCGAGGATCACGCCGCGCGGCATGGCGACGGCAACCCGGACGGCTATTACCAGTTGAACCTGCGCTTCCACGAGACAGTGGCGGTGGCAGCGGGCAATCCCTTCCTGACCGAGATGATCAAGACCAACGCCCGCAAGCTCTTGGCCTATTACCGCGCGCGATACCGCTATGCCGGGGCCATCGCCGCCTCGGCCGCCGAGCATCGCCAGCTTGCCCGGCTGATGCTGGACCGCGATTCCGCCGGGGCCGAGGCGATGATGCAGCGGCATGTGCAGTTCGACCAGATCACCGCGATGGACCTGCTGGCCGCGCTGTCCTAGGGCGTCTCGAAGAAGGCGACCATCCGCTTCGCTATCCGATCGGTCTCCGCCTGCCGGACTAGAGACGCTTTTGCCCGTTCGGCCACCTCGGGCGGCAGCTTGTCCTGATACTCGGCCACCAGCGCCGTGGCGAAATCCTCGGTGATCTCGGGGTGATACTGTGTCGTCAGCACCCGCTTGTCGATGCGGTAGGCGCCGACCGGACAGTCCTCATTCCCACCCAGAGCCTCCGCCCCTTCCGGCAGTTGCGTCACCTGTTCCACATGCGCGGCGTAGAGGCGGATCGGCGTGCCTTCCATCTCGGTCTCCGCCAGACCGAAGACCCAGCCGCCGGGGTTCTTCTCGACGCGGCCGCCAAGCGCCTTGGCGATGGCCTGATGGCCGAAGCAGGCGCCGAAAAGCGGCCGGTCGTGATCCCGAATGTCCCGAATCACCTGCATGAGACGATGCACCCAAGGCTGATCGTCGTGGACCGAGGCCGGGCTGCCGGTGATGATGAACCCGTCGTAATCGGACAGGTCCGCCGGAAACTCGCCGTCCTTCACCGATACCGTGGTGAACCGCCAGCCGGGCCGCAAAGGCCTGAGAAGACGGGAGAATTTCTCGCCGTCCTTGGGGTGGCGCTGCGCGAATTCGCTTTCGTCGGTGTTGGCCATCAGGATCGCGATATGCATGGTCTGCGGCCTTTACATATTTATGAACACGTTTAGTATATTTATAACTCAGCTTCAGGCAAGGGAGCGGCTCATGACGGTCTGGACCCCCACCGACGACGGTTTCGCCGACCTGAGCAGCCACGACAGCTTTCTGAACGGCCCGCCGCACAACACCTTTTCACGGTTGCGCCGCGAAGACCCGATGGCCTGGACGGAATACCCGCAGGGCCAAGGCTTCTGGTCGGTCACCCGCCACGCCGACATCCTTGAACTGAACGGCAAGCCGGACCTGCTGTCCAGCGCCCGCGGCATCCGCATGGAGGACCAGACCTACGAGGAATACCTGGCCCGCCGCACCTTTCAGGAAACCGACGCGCCCGAGCATATGAAGACCCGGGTCAAGGTGGCCAAGGCCTTCTCGAAACCCGTCATCGCGCAGTTCGAGGGGATCATCCGCGATCTGTGCGGCCCGATCCTCGATGCCGCACTGGAGAAGGGCACCTTCGACGCCACGAAAGAGATCGCCCGGCAACTGCCGATGCGGATGCTGGGCCGGATCGTCGGCCTGCCGGACGAGGACCTGCCCTGGCTGGTGGAAAAGGGCGATGCGCTGATCGCCAACACCGACCCGGATTTCACCCGGCATGTGCTGGACAAGATGACGACAGACGAGTTCCGCATGATGCCCTTCAACTCCCCCGCCGGGGCGGAACTGTTCGTCTATGCCAGGGATCTGATGCGGCGGAAGGCCGAAGCGGGCGATACCTCGGGCGTGCTGCATCTGATCCTGCAGCCGGGGCCGGACGGCTCGGTCCTGCCGGAGCACGAATTCCGCAACTTCTTCTGCCTTCTGGTCGCGGCGGGCAACGACACCACCCGCTATTCCATCGCCGCAGGTATCCAGGCCTTGTGCCACCAGCCGGAACTGCTGGGCCGGATCCAGAGCGGCGAGGTGACGGAAACCATGGCGGACGAGATCATCCGCTGGGCCAGCCCCACCACCTATTTCCGCCGCACCGTCACCCGCGACTTCGAATATCACGGGCGCCAGGTGAAGGCGGGCGACAAGGTGATCTACTGGTTCGCCAGCGGAAATCGTGACGATTCCGCCTTTGCAGAGCCTTTCCGGCTGGATCTTGGCCGCAATCCGAACCGCCATGTCTCGTTCGGGCAAGGCGGCCCGCATGTCTGCCTTGGCATGTGGCTGGCGCGGCTGGAGGTGCGGGTGCTGTTCGAGGAACTTGCCAAACGCATCCGCGCCATCGAACCTGCCGGGCAACAGAAGTTCCTGCGGTCGAACTTCATCGGCGGCATCAAGGAATTGCCCGTCAGGGTCACGCTTCAATAGGCGGCACAAGACCGCACATCAGGGAGATGTCTAATGACCGAGCGCCTGCGCGCGATGTTCTGCGACCATCTGTCGATCATGCGGGGGAAATACCTGCCCGCCTCGAAGATGAAGGATGACGAAAGCCGCTTTGCCCAGCCGAATTTCAGCGTGCATTACGACAAGGACCTGCTGCTGGAGGCGCCGGGGACGAAATGCCTGGAAGGTATTCCCGACATGGCGCTGCGCTGGAAGGGCGACGAGATCCGCCCCGGCTGGGAACCGGCGACGCGGGTGGTTCTGGGCGACCTTTACCAGAACGACGGCTCGCCCCTGCCTATGTGCCCGCGCGGGGCGCTGAAGCGCGCCGTCGCGGCCTGGGAAAGGCACGGGTTGACCCCGAAGGTGGGGATCGAGCTTGAGGCCTATGCCTTCACCCGCAACGAGGATGGCCGGATCGTGCCCTATGACAACCCGGGCGGCGTGGTTTATGGCACCGGCAATTTCACCGATCCGCGCCGGTTTTGTGACGCAATCTGGAACAAGGCGCATGAGATCGGCCTGCCGCTGGACCTGATCACCGCCGAATACGACGCCCCGCAGTTCGAGTTCACGCTGACCTTCGATACCGCGGTGGAACATGTCGATACCGTGGTGCTGTTCCGCCAGATGGCGCGGGAAATCGCGCTGGACCATGGCGTGATCCTGTCGTTCCTGCCCAAGCCGATCCCCGGCAAGGGCGGCTCGGGCCTGCATGTGAACCTGTCCTTCACCGATGCCGACGGGCGGAACGCGCTGGCCAAGGGCGACTGGGGCAACCCCGACGATCTGAGCGATCTGGCGCGTGGCTGCATCGCAGGCTGGATGCGGCACCACAAGGCGATTGCCGGGCTGACGGCGCCGAACGCGCTGTCCTATGCCCGGCTGCAACCGGCCAGCCTGTCGGGCTACTGGTGCAACTGGGGCGGCGACAACCGCAACGTCACCGCCCGCGTCAGCGCCGAGGGCGGCAAGAAGGCGCGGTTGGAACACCGGATGCCCGACGCCGCGGCGAACCCCTATACCACGGTGGCGACGATCCTTCAGGCCGCCCTGCTGGGATATGAGGGCAAGTATGACCTTCAGCCGAAGGAAACCGGCGACGGCTTCACCGGCAACGATGCCGAATATGGCGTTGCGGCCTCGCTGACCGAGGCGCTGGATGACCTGGCCGCCGATACCGCGCTGTCGGCGGCGGTCGGGCAGGGGCTGGTCGACAACCACATCTTCATGAAGCGCGCCGAGGTGGAAAAGACCGCGGGCCTTGAGGGCGATGCCCTACGCGACTGGTATATCTGGTATCTTTGAGGACGCGATGAAAGCCACCTGGATCCTGCCCGACGGCCGCGAAGTCACCGCCGAGGTGAAAGAGGGCCTGAACCTGATGGAAGCGGCGGTCGCCAACAACATTCCCCATGTCGTGGGCGAATGCGGCGGCAACCTGTCTTGCGCCACCTGCCATGTCTATGTCTCGGACGACTGGACCGCGGCCACCGGCACGGCCGGGGATTTCGAAGACCCGATGCTGGACGTGGCCGAGGCCGAGCGCCGCCCGACCTCTCGCCTGTCCTGCCAGCTGAGGATGTCGCCCGAACTGGACGGCATCGTGCTGATCGTGCCGCAACCCTAGGCCGGGGCGGCGCTCCGGCCCCGGATCAGTTCGGCGCGGTCGGCGGGGCCGCAGCCGTTGCCTGCGCCCGGCGGGCCAGCTCTTGCCGGTAGAGGCCCAGGAAATCCACGTTGTCCACGTTCAGCGGCGGGAAGCCGCCATCGCGCGTCACGTCGCTGATGATGCGGCGGACGAAGGGGAACAGCAGACGCGGGCATTCGATCAGCAGGAAGGGGTGCAACTGGTCCTCGGGCACGCCCTCGACAAGGAAGGTGCCGGCATATTCCAGTTCCAAGAGGAACAACGTCTCGCCGTTCACCTTGTTCTTCGAGGTCACCTTGAACTTGGTGATCACGTCATACTGGTTTTCCGCCTGCCGCTTGCGCGCGTCCAGGCTGACCGCGACCTGGATGTCGGGCTGCACCTCGGCCGCGCTGACACCCTTCTGCGCCACGATATTCTCGAAGCTCATGTCGCGGATGTATTGCGCCAGCACCTGCATCTTCAGTTGCGGGGCGGCGGCGGGGGCCGGGGCGCCATTCGCGCCAGCGGTTTCGTCGGTCATCGGGAACTCCTGACTCTGTCGGCCCCGTGCTTAACAGAGCCGTTCGCCCCGCTCAATGCCATGCGGCATCGCGGATTCTCGACAACCCGGCCCAAGATCGGTAATCCTGCAATCGAACGCAAGGTAACCCGAATGCCCCGCAGCACCACCCTGACCGAAGACGCCTATCGCCAGTTGCGCCGCGACATCCTGCGCGGCCACTGGAAACCGCAGGAACCGCTGCGGATGCACCAGCTTTCGGACCGCTACGGCATGGGCCAGTCGCCGTTGCGCGAGGCGCTCAGCCGGTTGCAGGCCGAGCGGCTGGTGGTGCTGATGCCGCTGAAGGGGTTCACCGTCGCGCCGCTGTCGCCCGCCGAGATGTGGGACGCGATCAACTTCCGCATCCTGCTGGAGACCGAGGCGCTGCGGCTGTCCATCCGTGACGGCGGCGACGATTGGGAAGGCGCCATCGTGGCCGCCCTGCACAGCCTGATCCTGCAGGCGAAGCGGGTCGAGGAAAGCGGGGCCGAGGCCGATCAGGCCGAGTTCGAGACGCGCCACCACGATTTCCACCGCGCGCTGATCGCCGGTTGCAACTCTCCCCGGATGCTGGAGCAGTTTGACCGGCTTTACGCCGAATGCGAACGCTACCGCTTCCCGACAATGGGCGCCGCCGTCCCGATGCCGCGCGACATTCAGGGCGAACACCGGGCCATCGCCGATGCCACGCTGGCGCGGGATGCCGCGCGGGCCTGCGAGTTGCTGGCCCGGCACTATCGCGCCACCGCCGAACGGGTCGAGGCGCGGTTCCGCGAAATGGCCTAGGCCTTCGGCTCCAGCCCCACGGCCCGGCGATAGGCCCGCTGGCCGTAAAGCAGCGCATGGGGGTTGTCGGCCAGCACCACCTGCGTCACCCGGCCGACGATGATGTGATGCGTCTCCCATAGGACCGAGGTGGCAAGGCGGCATTCGAAGGTTGCCGTCGCCCCCGCCAGCACCGGCTGCCCCAGCGGGCCCGCCTGCCATTCGGCCCGGTCGAAGCGCGCGCCGTGGTCGTCACCACCCCGGCCCGCGAACAGGTCCGACAACGGCTGCTGATCCTCGGCCAGAAGGTTGGCGCAGAAGGCGCGGTTCTTCAGGATCGCGGTCGCGGCAGGCGACAGGTGGTGGATGCAGGCCAGAAGCGACGGATGCTCGCCATCGGCGGAAACTGAGGTCAGCGAGGAAATCGTCACCCCCGCGCGCCCGCCCGGCCCGTCCGTGGTGGCAACCGCGACGAAGGTCGCGGCCCGGCTCATCCCTTCCAGAAAGGCGGCGCGCAGGTCCATGGCTTTCTCCTCAGCCCAGGTCGAAGAAGCGTTCCAGCTCCACATCCGGGACGCGGCGGCGGAATTCATCGTATTGGCATTGCCGGGTGGAAGTGAAGGCCTCGACGAAGCGGGGGCCAAGCCAGTCCCTGGCGAAATCCGACCCGGCCAGCCGTTCGATCGCCTCGGGCATCGAGCGGGCGAAATCGCGCGAAGGTTCCTGCGCATAGCCCGAGCCGATGACCTCGGGGTCGGGCTCGATCTTGCCGATGATCCCGGCGACCCCGGCGGCGATGGTGGCCGCGGCGGTCAGGTAGGGGTTGGAATCGGCACCAGGCAGGCGGTTTTCCACCCGCAGCGACCCGGCGTCATGGCCGACCAGCCGGAAGCAGGTGGTGCGGTTCTCGTAGCCCCAGGTCAGGCCGGGGGGCGCGAAGGTGCCCGGCGCAAAGCGGCGGTAGCTGTTCACCGTGGGCTGGAACACCAGCGTCATGTCGCCGATATAGGCCTGCAAGCCGCCAAGGAACCAGCGGAAGGTCTGGCTGACGCCGTTCTTCTGGTCCTGATCCCAGAACAGCGACTTGCCGGCCTTGTCCTTCAGGCTGATGTGCAGGTGGATCGACTGGCTGTCGGCGTTCTCGTTCCAGCGCGGCATGAAGGTGACGGACTTGCCCTGCCGCAGCGCCAGCGCGCGGATGAAGTTCTTCAACAGCACGATCTGGTCGGCCGGTTCCACCCCTTCGCCCGCGCCGATGCAGGCCTCCATGAAGCCCGCGCCGATCTCCTCGTGCATCTTGGCGAGGTCGATCTTCAACGGCTCGCAGATCGCCGAAATCGCCTCATACCATTCGGTCTGCACCACCTGATAGAGGATCAGGTCATGGCTGGCGTGCTGGGTGGCAGGCTTCAGGTTGCGATAGCCCTTGGCGCGGGCGCTTTCGGGCGTCTCGTCGAACAGGGTATATTCCAGTTCCATCCCGTATTTCGGCACGAAACCGGCCTTTTCGGCCCGTGCCAGCACCTTTTTCAGGATCGACCGCGGGCAGATCTCGGCCGAGGCGCCGGTGTAGTTCGACAGCACAAGCAGGTCGTGCCCCGGCTTCGACCACGGCAGCTTGCGCACGGACGCGGGGTCCAGCACCAGCGGGTCGTCGTGGAAATCGCCGCTGTCGTCGTTCACGCCGGGAATGGTCAGCATGGCATCGGTCGGGTCCAGCGCCAGTTGCGCCGGGGCCATGCCCATGCCGTTCTTCGCGATCCCCTTCAGGCTGCCGACCGAGACCATCTGCCCGCGCAGAAGCCCGTTGGTATCGGCCATCCCGACGGTGGCAAAGCGGCTGGCCGGATCGGCAAGGAAGTCGTCAAGCGTCATGTCTCACCTGTTGGGGATGCGCGCCTGTCAGCGCGTTCAGTTGTTGAAGGTCCGCCTTCGCGGCGGTTGAATAGGCCTTCAGGAACACCCTCAGGCCGTTGTCGATGTAACGCGCCAGCGTCGCCCGGTCGGGGGGCGAATCCGGCATGTACAGAGCCTGGGTCCGCGGGGCCGAAAGGATCAGGCCCCACAGGTCCTGCGCCGCCAGTTCGGCATCCTCGAAGTCCAGCCGCCCCTCGTCCCGGCGGGCGGAGAGATAGCGCATGATGCCGCGCAGCAGGTGGTCGGGGCCGCTGGCCTGATAGGCCCGGCCGATTTCCGGAAAGCGCTGCACCTCGCCGATGATCAGCCGCGCCAGCGACAGCATGTCGGGCCGCATCACCGTGTCGGCATAGTCCCAGGCGAAGGTATACAGGTCCTGCACCATGCCTTCGGGCGAGGGATGTTCGAACACGTCCAGCATCCGGTCGCGCTTGCCCAGCATCATCGCCTGGAAGAGCGACTCCTTCGACGGGAAATAGGAGTAGAGCGTGGGCTTGGTCAGCCCGGCCTCGGCGGCCACGGCATCCATCGTGGTGCCGGAATAGCCCATCCGGGCGAAGATGTTCAAAGCCGCATCAAGGATGCGTTTTTCACGGTCAAGCCGGTTCTGCTGGCGTCGGGGAAGCGGTTTCATGGCAGCTTGCGCAGGAATGTCGTGAGGTGGCGGCTGTAGGCGGCGGGCTGCTCGACGTTGCAGACATGGCCTGCATCGGCGATCACCTCGAAGCGCACGTCGGGGCGGGGGGCGGAGTCCCAGATGCGGCCCGCCACGCCGCGGATTTCCGCCGGAGGGGCAAGGCGATCATGTTCGCCGGTCATCAGCAGGACGGGCATGGCCAGGCGGGCGAAGTCGAACCGCTCCAGCGGGTTGGTGAAGCAGACCAGCGCGTCGCGGTAGGTCGCCGCCGGAATGGCCGCCATGCTGTCGTAGAGCCGCTTTTTCGTCTCTTCCAAGGCACCCGGCCCGGCCAATACCTTCACCACGGCAGGGGCGAAATCGGCCGGGACCTGGCCCGCGTTCAGCGGCACCTCGCGGCTGATGCGGAAGGCTTCGCGCTCGTCCGGCCCGGCCTCGGACATGCCGGTGCAGCCGCCGGAGAGGACAAGGCCGTCCAGCATTTCCGGGTGGCGCATGGCGAAGGAGGTGGCGATCCACGACCCATAGGACAGGCCCACCAGCACCAGCCGTTTCGCCCCCAGCACCTCGGCCACCCGCAGGATGTCGGCGCAATAGTCGTCGACGGTGGATTGCCGCGGGCCAAGGGTGCTGTCGCCATAGCCGCGCAGGTCCAGCGCGGCGCAGCGCATCACGTTGCCCGCCGCCTGCAACTGCTCGCGCCAGTTCCCCCGCGCCCCGCCGATGCCGTGCAGGAACAGGCACAGCCTGCCGTCGCCACGATCCGGCGTCACGTCCAGAGCCAGCCGCGGCAGGTCGTCGAAGACCATGGTCTCCACCGGCACCGGGTCAGGCAGCGGGCCGGGGGCGGGCAGTTCCCCCGCCAGCCCGGCCAGCGCGGCGATCCCGGCTTCGTAAACCGCCTTCGTTCCCTCGCAGATCGGCCCCAGCCGGGACGATGGCGCCCGCACCGCCGCCGACCAGCTTATCACCGATCCGCCATCCGTCGCCGGGCTGACGGTGACGCGGGCGTCATAGGATTCGCAGCCCGCGATCCCTTCCAGATGGGTGTAGCCGAGCACCCGGTCAGAGTCGGAGAAATAGCTCAGCTGCTCACGGTAAAGCGTGTCCTCGCCCTTCACGGTGAAGGCGCGGACCAGCGTGCCGCGCGGGTCGCGTTCCGCCCGGATCGTCGCCATCCACGGGTGCCACAGCCCGCAGAAGTCTCGCAACACGGCCCAGACCTGCCCTGGCCCGGCGTCCACGCGCCCCGTGACCTGAACCGTGTCGCGTCCCATCAGCGCAGCATCCGCAGCGTGCCGGAATCGCCCCGCCACAGCGAGTTGCGCGCACCGCCCTCGTCGCCCGGGGCATTGTCCAGCTCATCCATCTCGTAAAGCGCCAGAACGCCGATGTAGTCCTCCATGATCTCGGAAGTATAGGGCAACATCAGCGCGCCGCAGCGGCTGTCGCGATACATCCGCTCCAAAGGCAGGGATTTCAGCATCGACTGGCCGCCGCAGGTGCGGATCGCCATCGCGGCGATCTCCTGCACGCCCTCCATGACGTTGTATTGCGCGGCATACATCCGCATCACCTCGCCCTTCGAGGGGAAGCCCTTGCATTCCGAGAACGCCTGCCACCACAGCGCCCGCATGTTGGCAAGGCGGGCATACATCTTCGACACCGCCACCCGCTTGGTGGCATACATCCGCCGGTCGATCGGCGGCTGGCCGGGGGTCTTGCCCTTCAGATACTCCACCGTGAAGTCGAAGGCGCCCTGCGCCACGCCCATGTAGGTGGGCGACAGCGTGGCCATCATGTGCGGCCAGTTGGGCAGGGTCTTGCCGAAGATGCCGCGCGGCATCAACAGGTCGTCGCGGGTGACGAAGACATCCTTCAGGATCAGGTCTCGGCTGTTGGTGCCGCGCATCCCCAGCGGATCCCAGTCGCCCTTGACCGTCAGGCCGGGGTTATCCTTGTGGACGACGAACAGCATCGTGTCCTCGTGCCGCGGCTCTTGCCCTTCGAACACCTCGGTGCAGACGATGGTGTAGTAGTCGCAATACCCCGCCAGCGAGGCGAATTTCTTGAAACCGTTGATCTTCCAGCCGCCTTCCACCGCGCGGGCCTGGGTCTGGTTCGGCTTCGAGGTCCAGTTCTGCCCGCCTTCCGAAATCGGCTGCGAGAAGATGGCGCGTTCCTTCATCGCCCGAAGGAACTGCCGCTCGCGCAGGGGGGCGAACTCGGCCTTCTCCTCGGGCGTCAGGTTCGGCATCTCGAACATGAAGCGCGACCATGCCATCGAGGAGTTGTGCATGTTGAAGGTCAGCGCCGTGGCGCCGCAGTATTTGCCGATCTCGGCGCCCACCATGGCATATTCGCCCATGGAGAAGCCCCAGCCGCCGAATTCCTGCGGGATCGACAGGCCAAGGAAGCCCTCGTCCGCAAGGTCCTTGTAGTTTTCCACCGGGAAAGAGGCGTCGTCGTCCACACCCTTGGCGCGTTCGGCGAATTTCGGCCCCAGCTCGTTCACCCGGCGCAGCACCTTCTGCACTTCGGGGCGGATGCGGGACAGGTCATAATAGTCGGCAATGTCGCTCATGTCGGTCTCCGGGAGGGGGGATCAGAGGGCCAGTTCGCCTTGCAGCACGCCGTCCTTGACGACGATGCGGCCGTCCAGTGCGATGGTGCAGTTGCGCATCGGCAGGTCGAAATGGCCAAGGGTGTAGCGGCCGGCATATTGGTTGGCGCCGGTGGACCACAGGAAGCTGCCCGCAAGCGCGCGGAACTCCACCGCCTGCATGTCGCGCTTGTCATACATCGCGGCGCTGACCCATTTCGCGCCGGGGTGCATGCCCCAGCCGACATGGCTCATCCCATAGGCGTTCCTGTCGTCCCAGGCTTCCATGTATTCGCGGAAATGCAGCGCATCGATGCCGTCGCCCTCGATCCTGGTGACGAAATCGTCTTGAATCGTGAAGTCGATCCGGCTGGTCAGGCAGGTCTTGAACGTCAGGTTCATGTCGCCGACGCCCATGACGATCCGTCCGTTCACCGCGTTCTTGCCGGGGAAGGCAAGGCACAGGCTGCCCGGCCAATGCGCCACCGCGCCCGGCGTGGTGCCGAAGCCCGCCGTGCCGCCGCAGGGCGCGCCGCGCAGGTCCACGGTCAGGTCGGTGCCAAGGGCCGAGGTCACCCGCATCTCCGACGCCTCGCGCAGCATCTGGATGCCAAGCTGCACCTTCGGCCCGTGTTCGGCCCTGGGCTCGGTCCGCTCAAGGATTTCGGGGTGTTCGTTGGTGATGACCAGCAGGCGGGTGTTGCCCGCATCCTCGATCTCGGGCCATTCGGGGGCGTGGATCAGCCCCTCCACCGTGCAGTCGACGATCACCTCGCACAGTTTCAGCGCCTCGATCACCGCGCGGTTGCCCTGGATCGCCCAAGAGGTGCCGGTGGATTTCACCGGGACCGGGGCGGTCTGCGGCGGGGTCGGCATCTGGATCATGCAGAATTCCGCGCCCAGATCGTAGGCCGCCAGTTCGCACAGATGCACCAGCACCGGGCGCGACTGGGTTTCCGACAGAATGGCAATGCGCGTGCCCTTGCCGATACCGTTCAAAGCGAAGACCCGGCGAAAGGCGGCCAGCCATTTGCCTTCGATGCGTTCCTGAAGCATCGCTCTCCCATCCCTGTTGACGATTCGCGTTCGCGCGAATTTCTTTACTCTGGAGTTAAAGTTTCACAGGGCGGGCAAATCTGTCAACAGGATTTTCGAGAATCCACCTTTCGCCGAGAATCAGGCGGTTTCGCCGGTCAACTGCGCCCATGTCGGGCGGGCCAGGCTGAAGGTGTCCCGCGTCCGCACATAATCGCTGCCGAAGGACCGGGCGACAAGCTCCAGCGCGTTGGTGTCGATATGCGCGCGCTCGGGGTTCAGCAGATAGCGGTCCTCGATATGCACGGCCAGCACCCGGCCGATCACCACCGTCTGGTTCGGCCCCGTCACCACCGAGGACAGCGCCCGGCATTCATAGCTGACCGGGCTTTCGGCGATCCGCGGCGGCGCGACATGGGTCGAGGGCAGGGTCTCAAGCCCGGCGAAGGCCAGTTCGTCCACCCCGCGCGGAGCATCGGCCGAGGTCAGGTTCATTGCCTGCACCAGCCGCTCGGGCACCAGGTTCACCACGAACTCCCCGGTGTCGAGGATGTTCTGTGCCGTGTCCTTGAATCCACGATCCGGCGCCTTCATCAGGCCCAGCGCGATGGTGGGCGGGGCCGATCCCATGACGTTGAAAAAGCTGTAGGGCGCGGCGTTCAGCGCGCCGTCCGTGCCCTTCGTCACCACCCAGGCGATGGGCCGCGGGATCGTGGTGGCGGCAAGCAGCTTGTAGGCGATGGATTCCGCCACGCTGTCCAGATCGTATCGCATCGGGGTCCGCCCTCACCTGTTCTCTTCGCCGGGCATTTGGCAAAGAGAGGGACAGTTGCGCAAGATATTTTCGATAATTTGCAGAATTATCGCTGACGCAACGTATCCGTCGCCTGCACCAGCGCCTCGCTGATCCCCGGTTCCGACAGCGCGTGCCCGGCCATCCCCACCATCCGCAACTGGCATTTCGCCCAGCCCTGCGCCAGTTTCCAGGCCGAGGCCGGAGGGCAGACCATGTCGTAGCGGCCCTGCACGATGGTGGCGCCGATATGCTCGATCCGGTGGCGTTCGCGCAGGATCCAGCCATCGCTTTCCAGAAAGCCGCCGTTCAGGAAATAGTGGTTCTCCAGCCGGGAAAAGGCACGGGAATAATCCGACGGCCCTTCGCCGAAGCCGCCCTCGGACTGGATCGAGGCCAGCGCGTTTTCCCATTGCGCCCAGATCCGGGCATGGCGGCCCTCTTCCGCCAGGTTGCCGCTGAACAGCCGCCGGTGATAGGCGGCGATCAGGTCGCCGCGTTCCTCGGGCGGGATCGGCGCCACGAAGCGCTGCCAGAAGTCGGGAAAGAACGCCCCCGCGCCCCCGCCGTAGAACCAGTCCAGTTCCGCCCGGGTCATCAGGAAAACGCCGCGCAGCACCAGATGGCGCACCCTGTCGGGGTGGGTCAGTGCATAGACCAGTGCCAGCGTCGCGCCCCAACTGCCGCCGAAGGCGACGAAGCTGTCGATCCCCAGCGCCTGCCGGATACGTTCGACATCCGCCACCAGATGCCATGTCGTGTTCGCCTCGACGCTGGCATGGGGCCGCGAGCGTCCGCATCCCCGCTGGTCGAACAGGATGATCCGGTAATGCGCCGGGTCGAAGTAGCGCCGCATCGCGGGCGAGCAGCCGCCGCCCGGCCCGCCGTGGAAGACGAAGGCGGGCACGCCGTCCGGGTTGCCGCATTGCTCGACATGGATGCTGTGGCCGTCGCCCATATCCATCATGCGCTGGTCGAACGGGTCGACCGGCGGGTAAAGATACTCGACTGCGCGCTTTTGGCCTGATCTGTGGTCCATCGGCATCCTATATAACCCGCGCGAAGCCCGAGTCGAAGCGCAAAGGGAGACCCATGGAAACCACCGTCGATGCCGCCGAAGTGGCGAAGTTCGAGGCGATGGCCGCGGAATGGTGGGATCCGGCGGGCAAGTTCCGCCCGCTGCACCAGATGAATCCCTGCCGGCTGGACTACATCACCCGCCAGATCGGTGCCGAATATGGCCGCGACCTGACCACACCGCTGCCCTTCGCGGGCCTGCGCCTCCTTGACATCGGCTGCGGCGGCGGACTGCTGTCCGAACCCATGGCGCGGCTTGGCGCGACCGTCGTCGGCGCCGATGCGGCCGAGCGGAACATCCCCGTCGCCCGCATCCATGCCGAGCAGTCGGGCCTGACCATCGACTACCGCCACACCACCGCCGAGGCTTTGGCCGCCGAAGGCGAACGCTTCGACGTGGTGCTGAACATGGAGGTGGTGGAGCATGTGGCCGATCCGCTGGCCTATCTGACCGCCTGCCACGACCTGCTGAAACCCGGCGGTCTGATGATCTGCTCCACCCTCAACCGCAATGCGAAAAGCTTCGCGCTGGCCATCGTCGGCGCGGAATGGGTGATGCGCTGGCTGCCGAAGGGCACGCACGACTGGCAGAAGTTCATCACCCCGGACGAACTTTACGGCCTGATCCGCCGCGCCGGGCTGGAGCCGGTGGACCGCAAGGGCATGGTCTTCAACCCGGTAAGCTGGCGGTGGAGCCTGTCCGACCGCGACCTTTCGGTGAACTACGTCACCGCCAGCATCCGCCGCTGACGGTGCCGGTGGCGGAAACCTCGTTGCACCCCGCGTCCCCCCGGGCCATTCTGGCCGCATGATCCGGCTTGCGCGGCATTTCTGGCGTTTCGTCTCGGCAGTCTGGTTGCGCGTGGGCGACGGGCATTTCGGCCTGATCGCCGCCGGCGTGGCCTTCTACGCCATGTTCGCGGTCTTTCCCGGCCTTGCCGCCGTGGTGGCGATCTGGAGCCTGATGTCCGACCCCCAGGTCATCTCCGGCTATCTTGAGGTGGCCGAGCGGTTCCTGCCCCCCGATGCCGCCGATCTGATCCACGACCAGGTGATGCAACTGCTGAACGCCCCGGCCGCCACGCTGGGCTGGACCACCTTCATCTCGCTGGCGGTGGCGCTTTACTCGGCGCGGGCGGGGGTATCGGCGCTGGTGCAGGGGCTGGACGTGGTGCATCGCGCCCAGCCGCGCCGCTGGCTGCGCGGCTGGCTGGTGGATTTCGTGCTGACCGTCGCGCTGATCGGGGCGCTGATCGTCGCGCTGGCGACGGTGGTGATCGTGCCGATCCTGCTGAGCTATGTCAGCCTGGGCACGTTCGAGGCCAGCCTGACCCGCTTCCTGCCCTGGGTCGCCATGTTCCTGCTGGTGCTGACCTGCCTGTCGATCCTGTATCGCTTCGGCCCCAACGTGCCGGGCGGGTTCACGTCCGGCTGGATCACCGTCGGCGTGGTCTTCGCCGCGCTGGCCTGGGCGGGGGTGTCGATCGGCTTTTCCACCTATCTGTCGAACTTCAACAATTATAACCGCATCTACGGCTCCATCGGGGCCGTGATCATCCTGATGATGTGGCTTTACCTGTCGGTCTGGGCGATCCTTGTCGGCGGCGCGATCAATGCCGAACTGGACGCCCGCACCCGCCTCTACCGCGCCATGGGGCGGCGGTAGGGCGGGATTGCGCGACCTTCAAAGATAGCGGTTCCAAAGGTTCTCCAACCGTTCCTGCCGGCCGGATTTCGGCTGCGGCTCGATCCCCTCGGCGGTGACCCGCGCGGCAGCGGCTTCAAGATCGCCCGCCAGCATCGCCTTGGCCGCCTGCTTCTCCCAGCCCGCATAACGGGCCGCGCGGGCGGCTTCCAACTCGCCGCCCTCCAGCATGGCGGCGGCGCATTTCAGCGCCCGGGCGCAGATGTCCATCGCCCCGGCATGGGCCAGAACCAGATCTTCCGGATCAAGGCTCTGCCGCCGCAGCTTGGCGTCGAAATTGGTGCCGCCGGTGGTGTAGCCGCCCGCCCGCAGGATCTCGTAGAAGGCCAGCGCCTTTTCGGCGTGGTTGTTGGGGAACTGGTCGGTGTCCCAGCCGGACTGATAGTCGTTCCGGTTCATGTCGATGGACCCGAAGATGCCAAGCGCCGCCGCCAGTGCGATCTCATGTTCGAAGCTGTGCCCGGCAAGAATGGCATGGCCCTGCTCGATGTTGACCTTGACCTCGGCCTCAAGCCCGAAATCGCTCAGGAAGCCGTAGACCGTGGCGACGTCGTAGTCGTACTGGTGCTTCGACGGCTCCTGCGGCTTCGGCTCGATCAGGATCGCGCCCTTGAAGCCGATCCTGTGCTTGTAATCCACCACCTGCTGCAGGAAGCGGCCCGCGTGGTCGCGTTCGGCCTTCAGGTCGGTGTTCAGGAGGGTCTCATAGCCCTCGCGCCCGCCCCAGAGCACATAGTTCTGCCCGCCCAGCCGGTGGGTGGCATCCATGTTCGCCTTCACCGTCGCGGCGGCATAGGCATAGACATCCGGGTCCGGGTTGGTCGCCGCGCCCGCCATCCAGCGGCGGTGGCTGAACATGTTGGCGGTGCCCCAGAGCAGCTTCGTCCTGTGGGCTTCCTGCTTCTGCCCAAGGTAATCCACGATCTCGTTCAGGTTCCGCAGGCTTTCCGCGAAGGTCCCGCCCTCGGGCCGGATATCGGCGTCGTGGAAGCAGTAGAACGGCACGCCGAGGATATCGAACAGTTCGAAGGCCACATCGGCCTTCAGCTTCGCCAGCGCCATCGTGTCGCCGAACCAGGGCCGCTCGAAGGTCTGGCCGCCGAAGGGGTCGCCGCCCGGCCAGGCGAAACTGTGCCAGTATGCCACCGCAAAGCGCAGGTGGTCCTCCATCCTCCTGCCGAGGATCACCTCGTCGGGGTTGTAGTGACGGAAGGCGAATTCATTCGCGCTTTCCGGGCCTTCGTAGCGCAGGGCGGGGATGCCCTTGAAGAAATCGGTCATGTCAGAGGTCCTTGATCTTGTCTTGCGCGGCGCGGAAGCGGGCGTGGCCCGCATCCATCGCCGCGGTAAGGGTCGGGTCGGGTTCCACCACCCGGTCGATCCGCGGCAGGGTGGCGATCTCGGCCCCCGCCCCGGTGGCGGCCATCAGCGCCAGCCGCGCCGCACCGAAAGCGCCGCCGAAATCGCCCGCGACGGGCAGTTGGACCGGCACGTCCAGCGCGGTGGCGATCAGCCGAAGCCAGTAGTCCGACCGCGACCCGCCGCCCACGGCCAGAAGCTGATGCAGCGTCGTTCCCGTCGCGGCCAGCGCGTCGCGGCTGTCGCGGATGGCGAAGGTCACGCCCTCCAGCACCGCCCGCGTGGCCGCCGCCCGGTCGGTCGCATGTTCCAGCCCGGTGAAGGCGCCGCGGACAGAGGCCGAGTTCAGCGGCGTCCGCTCGCCCCCCAGATAGGGCAGGAACACCGTCTTCCCCGGCGCCTGCAACGGGCCGAGGCCGCCGGTCAGCGTGGCCGCATCCGCCCCCACCATTCGCGCGAACCAGTTCAGCGCATCGGTGGCGGCAAGGATCACCCCCATCTGGTGCCATGTCCCCGACAGGGCGTGGCAGAAGGTATGCACCGCCGTCTCCGGGTCCGGCCGGTAGCCGTCATTCGCCGCGAACAGCACTCCGCTGGTGCCGAGCGAGACGAAAGCCTCGCCCGCCCGCACCACGCCGACGCCGACGCCCGCGGCCGCATTGTCGCCGCCGCCACCCGCGACGATCACGCCCTTCGGCAGGCCCCAACGGGCCGCCAGATCGTCTCTGACATGGCCCGAAACGGCCGATCCTTCCACCAGCCGCGGCATGTGGCTGCGGTCCAGCCCGGTCGCCGCCAGCAGGTCGTCCGACCAGTCCCGGGCGCCGGTGTCGAACCAGCTTGTTCCGGCAGCGTCAGACATCTCGGCCACATGGTCCCCGGTCAGCCAGAGCCGAAGGTAGTCCTTCGGCAGCAGCACCTTCGCCACCTTTTCGCGGACTGAAGGCTCGTGCCGCGCGACCCAGAGCAGCTTCGGCGCGGTGAAGCCCGGGAAGACGATGTTGCCGGAAATCCGCCGGAACTTCGGGTCGCCGTCCAGTTCCGCCGCCTCTTCATGGGCGCGGGTATCGTTCCACAGGATGCAGGGGCGCAGCACCTGATCCCGCGCATCCAGCAGCGTCGCGCCATGCATGTGGCCGGAAAGCCCGATGCCGCGCACGGCCCCCAGGCCCTGCGCCGCCAGCCGGTCCATCACCGCCTCGGCCGCGCCGATCCAGTCGGCGGGGGATTGCTCGCTATGCCCTTCCGCCGGGCGCTGCACGGTCAGCGGCGCGGTGGCCTCGGCCAGGACCGCCTGATCCTCGCCGATCAGGACGCCCTTCAGGCCCGAGGTGCCAAGATCCAGCCCGATATACATCAAGAGGCCTGCGCCGGTTTCTTGCCCAGGATGATCATGCCGAGGATGTCGTCATCCGTCACCTCGCCCACGTTCACCGTGCCGACGCGCTGGCCGTTCTTCATCACCACCGCCCGGTCGCAAAGCTCCATCACCGCATGGATGTCATGCTCGATCAGGAAGATGCCGAGGCCCTGCCGCTTCAGCTCCTGGATCAGTTCCGCCACCATCTGGGTCTCGTGCGGGCCAAGGGCGGCGGTCGGCTCGTCCATGATCAGGATCTTGGCGTTGAAATAGACCGCCCGCGCAATGGCGACCGACTGGCGCTGCCCGCCGGACAATGCCGAAACCGGCTCCTTGAACTTGCGGAAGTTGGGGTTCAGCCGCCCCATGATCTTGCGCGTCTCGGCCTCCATCTTGGCGTCGTCCACCAGACCGCGGGCCATGATCTCGCGCCCAAGGAACAGGTTCGAGGCGGCGTCGAGGTTGTCGGCCAGCGCCAGCGTCTGGTAGATCGTCTCGATGTTCAGCGCGCGGGCGTCGCGGGGATTGTTGATCTCTACCTCGTGGCCGTTGATCAGGATCTGGCCCGCGTCCATCTGGTAGGCGCCCGACAGGCACTTGATCAGCGTCGATTTCCCGGCGCCGTTGTGGCCCAGCAGGCCCACCACCTCGCCGGGATAGAGGTCGATCGAGACATGATCGACCGCCTTGATGCCGCCGAAGGCGATCGAGATGTCGCGCATCTCGACAAGAGGGGTGCGCTGATCGGTCATTTCGTAAGCCCCAGACGTTTGCGATAGAGGATGTCGACCCAGACGGCGAGGATCAGCACAAGGCCCACGATGATGTTCTGGAACGGCGTGTCGACGCCGACCATCGCCATGCCCGATTGCAGGCTTTGCATGATCAGCGCGCCCAGGACGGCGCCATAGATCGTGCCGACGCCACCCGCCAGCGCAGTGCCGCCGATCACCGCCGCGGCGATCACCCTCAGCTCCTCCAGCATGCCGATGTCGTTGCCGTGGCTTTGCAGCCGGGCCTGGGCGATCAACGCGGCCAGGGCGCAGAGAAAACCCATCAGCGCAAAGATCTTGACGGTCAGCAGGCGGGTGTTGATCCCCGACAGCGTTGCCGCGTCGGGATTGCCGCCGGTGGCAAAGATATAGCGGCCGAACCGGGTCTTGCGGGCGATCACCGTCATCGCCACCGCGACGATGATCAGGATCAGCACCGAGATCGGCAGCCCGTGCATCGCGGTATGGCCTTCGGGCATCGCCTCGCCCCGGGCCTCGAACAGGCGTTTCAGCTTGGCCTCGGGGATCGGATAGCGCGACAGCCAGCCGACGAAAAACAGGATAGCGCCGATGATCAGCCCCATCATCACGCCCTCGGCCCAGATCGGTTTGACGATGAAGCCATGGCGCTGCTTGTTGCGGCGCGAGACCAGGATCGCCAGCACCGCCACCGCCGAGGCGACCAGGCCCAGCAGCCAGCTGGCGGTGGCGCCGAGAACGCCCTCGGTGCCGCCGAACATCAGGAGGTTGGGGTCGGTCAGCGACACCGACTGGCCCTTGGTGGTGAACCAGTTCACGTTGCGCCAGACGAAAAGCCCGCCCAGCGTGACGATGAAGGAGGGGATGCCCTGATAGCCCACCAGCCAGCCGGTCACCGACCCGATAAGGGTGCCGACCGTCAGGCCGATCAGGATCGTGGCAACCAGGATGACCGGGCTGCCGTAGCCAAGGCCGAACAGCTGGGGCAGCCAGTGCGCCTGGCTCATCGCCATCACGGCGGAACACATCGCCAGCATCGAGCCGACGGACAGGTCGATATGGCGCGAGACGATCACGAAGACCATGCCGCAGGCCATGATGGCGACCGGAACCGTCTGCACGGCGATGTTGAAGACGTTGCGCGGGCTGACGAAGGTGCCGCCGGTCCAGATGGTGAAGACGATGGCCACGGCGGCAAAGGCCACCAGCATGCCAAGAAGCCGCACGTCCAGCTCCAGCGTCTCCGCGAGGCTTCGCCGCGGCGCGCCGCTTTCCGCGGCCTGCCCTGAGTCGGTCATCACTGTGATACTCCTCCCGATGCGCCGGTCAGGCGGCATCCCGTTCAGTCGAGGGCGGCGCCCCGGATCGGACCGGGGCGCCGCGATGGCCGGCTGCGATCAGTTGCAAACTTCGACGCCGGACACCCCGGCACAAAGCGCGTCCTTGGAGATCCAGCCCGCATCCAGGACGACATTCAGGTTGTCCCTGGTGACCGGGATCGGCGCGAGCAGCACCGAATGCAGATCCTTGCCGCCGGGCGAGGTGAAGATGGCCGAGCCTTCGACCGCATCCATCGCCGTGCCCGAGGCCAGCGCCACCGCGATCTCGCCCGCGGCCTTGCCCAGCGCACGGCTGTCCTTCCAGACCGACACCGTCTGCGTGCCCAGCGCCACGCGGTTCAGCGCCGCCATGTCGCCGTCCTGGCCCGAGACCGGGATCCCTGCCATGCCCTGCGCGGTCAGCGCCGCGACCACGCCCCCGGCCGTGCCGTCGTTCGAGGCGACCACGGCATCGACGCCGTTGTCGGTCGCGGTCAGGATCTGCTCCATGTTCTTCTGGGCGTTGGCGGGCTGCCAGTCGTCGGTATAGGCCTCGCCGACGATGGTGATGTCACCGGCGTCGATCGCCGCCTGCAGCACCTCCTGCTGGCCGCCGCGCAGGAAATCGGCGTTCGGATCGACGGGCGAGCCCTTGATCATCACATAGCGGCCTTTCGGTGCCGCCGCGAACACTGCCGCCGCCTGCATCCGCCCCACCTCGACGTTGTCGAAGGTCAGGTAGAAGGCGCGCGGGTCGTCGATCATCCGGTCATAGCCGACCACCGGGACGCCCGCATCCGCCGCCGCATCCAGCGCCGGGCCGATCGACGCCGAATCCTGCGCCAGAATGATCAGGGCGCTGCATCCTTGCGTGATCATGCCCTCGATGTCGGCCAGTTGCTTCGAGGCCGAGGTCTGCGCATCCGCCGAGATGTATTCGGCCCCGGCGGCCTCCAGCGCGCCCTTGATCGCGGCCTCGTCGGTTTTCCAGCGCTCTTCGCGGAAATTCGACCAGCTTACGCAGACCTTCAGGTCCGCCGCCACCGCCATCGAGACCGAGCCGGCCAGGATCGTCGTCGCCATCAAAAGGCATGTCTTCATGGAATTTCTCCTCCCGTGTTTTACCCGGCTCCTCCGGCCGGTCAGGCGTATACCGCCATGACACGGAAAACTGCCGCCAATAATTTCAGTTGTCAAAATAAAAATCCTCGGCAAATCTGCGGATTGCCCGGAAACTTGCGGCTTGACGCTGCATTGCGGCAAAATATGATCGCGAAACTGATGGTTCTGGCGATCTTTTGTTTGAGGATTGAACTAATGATGCCGCGACCGCCAAGGGAATACGACGATGCGCCGCGCCGCGGCGTCGGCCCGCTGATTCCGCCGCTGTCCGAGGGCCAGCGCCCGTTGCGCCAGCAGGTCTTCGACCGGGTGCGGGCCGCGGGACTGATTCCCCGCGTGGCGCTGGCGAAAGAACTGTCGGTCTCGCCCGCCTCGGTCACCACCATCACGCAGGAACTGATCGAGGCCGGGCTGATCGAGGAGGTCGCCGCCCCGCGCGATGGCGACGCGGGCCGCGGCCGCCCGGCGGTGGCGCTTGGCGTACGGGCGCAGGCGCAGTTCGTGGCGGGGATGAAGCTGTCGGACCGCGAGCACACCTGCGTCATCGTCGATTTCGCGGGGCACCTGCTGGCCGACGGCGTGATCCCCCGCCAGCCCGGCCCGATGGCGCTGGAGGACCTGCTGGACGCGGTGGAGCATCTGCTGGACCAGGTCTGCGCCAAGGCCGGGATGGGGCGGGCCGATCTTGCCGCCATCGGCATCGGCGTGCCCGGCTTCGTCGACGTGGCCGAGGGGATGGCGCTGTGGTCCTCGGTCCTGACCACGCGGCAGGTGCCTCTGGCCGCCGCCGCCGCCGCCCGGCTGGGCCTGCCGGTGATCATCGACAACGACGCCAATCTGGTGGCGCTGGCGGAACTGTGGTTCGGCGCCGGGCGCGGCCTGCCGGATTTCGCCGTGGTGACCATCGAGCACGGCGTCGGCATGGGCTTCGTGATGAACCACCGCATCTATCGCGGCGCCCAGCGGGTGGGGATGGAATTGGGGCATACCAAGGTGCAACTGGACGGCGCCCTTTGCCGCTGCGGCCAGCGCGGGTGTCTCGAGGCCTATGTCGCCGACTATGCGCTGGCGCGCGAGGCGGTGACGGCGCTGAACTGGGGCCACCGCGACGGCGCGCCGATCACCGTGCTGCTGGAAAGTCTGTATGACCACGCGAAGGCCGGGAACGCCACCGCCCGCAGCATCTTCCGCCGGGCGGGGCGCTATCTGGCGGTGGGGTTGGCCAATGTGGTCAACCTGTTCGACCCGGCGCTGATCATCCTGTCGGGCGAGCGGATGCGCTACGACTATCTATATGCCGCCGAGACACTGGACGAGATGGACGCCTTGGCCATCGAGACCGGGCGGCCGCGGCCCCCGATCGAGATCCACGCCTGGGGCGATCTGCTCTGGGCGCATGGCGCGGCGGCGCTGGCGCTGTCGGAGGTGACGGAGCGGCTGCTGTCCGGCCAGGCGCGAGAGATGGCGGCGCAGTAGCGGGGGCCAGCCCCCGCACCCCCGGAGTATTTGGACCAAGATGAAGATCAGGAGCCGGGGGTGCTGTCGGCCAACAGGGCGGCGAGGCCGCTGCGATAGTCCGGGTAGCGCAGGGTGACGCCCAGTTCCCGCTTGATCCGGCCGTTCCTGACCCGTTTCGATTCTCCGTAGAAGCTGCGGGCCATCGGTGTCAGGTCCGCCTGATCGAAGGGGATCGCGGGCGGCACGGGCAGGCCCAGCAGGCGGGCGGCTTCGGCCAGCACATCCTCGGGCGGGGCCGGGTCGTCGTCGCAGAGGTTGTAGACCGCACCGGGGTTCGGGCGGGCGATGGAGGCACGAAGGGTCTGTGCGATGTCTTCGACATGGATGCGGCCGAACACCTGGCCGGGCTTGACGATCCGCCGCGCGGTGCCGTTCCTGACCTTCTCGAACGGGCCGCGTCCGGGGCCGTAGATGCCCGCCAGCCGGAAGATGTGGACCGGCAGGCCGGTGGCGCGCCATTGGTCTTCGGCCATGACCCGCCAGCGGCCCCGCGCAGAGGCGGGGGCCGGCGGAGTGTCCTCATCGACCCAGCCGCCTTGATGGTCGCCATAGACGGCGGTCGTGGACAGGTAGCCGGCCCATTCCGCCTTGGCGCGGGCGATCTGCGGGGCGGCGCGCAGGAAGGGGTCGCCCTCGGCATCCGGCGCGGCGGAGGCAAGGATATGCGTCGCCCGATCCAGCGCCGGAGACAGGTCGCCGGGCCAGAGGATCGGCGTGACGCCCGCCGCGCGCAACGCCTCGGCCTTCTCCGCCGAGCGGGTGGTGCCGATCACCGTCCAGCCCTCGGCGGTCAGCAGGCGGGCAAGGGCGGCGGCGGAGTAGCCATGGCCAAGGGAAAGAAGCGTGGGCATCGCCGGACTATCCCCGCCCGGCCCGGCCATTGCAAGCCGCCCCCCTTCATCAAGGCTTCACTTGCACGGCCCCGGGGGATTGGGGTTATATCGCGGATCATTTCGACGGATACCCAAGATGCAGGACGACGCCACCGGCTTTCTTCTTCCCGACAGTCCCCCCCATGCCGCCTTCGACGATGCCGAAGCGGCAGTAAACCGGCTGGAAGAGCTGTATGGCAGGGCGACCGCGCATCTGTCGCATTACTTCAACATGGCGGTCAGCCGGGGCCGCCCGCCCGCCCGCGTCCGCGCCTTCTACCCCGAGATCCGGCTGACGGTTTCCACCTTCAGCCGGGCCGACACGCGGCTGTCCTTCGGCCATGTCGCAGCCCCCGGCACCTATGCCACCACCGTCACCCGGCCCGACCTGTTCCGCCAATACCTGATCCAGCAGATCGGCCTGTTGATCCGGCACCATGGCGTGCCGGTCGAGATCGGACCTTCAACCACCCCGATCCCGGTGCATTTCGCCGTGGCCGGGAATCCCGGTGTCTCGGTCCCGCAGGAGGGGGTGCTGGACTTCTCCTTGCGCGATGTCTTCGACGTGCCGGATCTGGCCACCACCAACGACGACATCGTCAACGGCACGCTGACGCAATATCCCGACGGGTCGATGCCGCTGGCGCCCTTCACCGCGCAAAGGGTGGACTACTCGCTGGCCCGGCTGGCGCATTACACCGCCACCGATCCGGCGCATTTCCAGAACCACGTCCTGTTCACCAACTACCAGTTCTATGTCGACGAGTTCGAAGCCTGCGCCCGCGCCGCGCTGGCCGATCCGGCCTCGGGCTATACCGCCTTCGTCGCCACCGGGAACCAGATCATCACCACCTCCGAGGGGCTGCTGCAACCCATCGCCAAGATGCCGCAGATGCCGACCTATCACCTGAAACGGGCGGACGGGCAGGGGATCACGCTGGTCAACATCGGCGTCGGCCCGTCCAACGCCAAGACCGCCACCGACCATATCGCGGTGCTGCGGCCCCATGCCTGGATGATGGTCGGCCATTGCGCCGGGCTGCGGAACAGCCAGCAGCTTGGCGATTTCGTGCTGGCCCATGCCTATCTGCGCGAGGATCACGTTCTGGACGACGACCTGCCGGTCTGGGTGCCGATCCCGGCGCTGGCCGAGATCCAGATCGCGCTGGAAGACGCGGTCGAGGAAGTCACCCAGCTTGAAGGCTATGAGCTGAAGCGGATCATGCGCACCGGCACCGTCGCCACCATCGACAACCGCAACTGGGAGTTGCGCGACCAGTCCGGCCCGGTGCTGCGTCTCAGCCAGAGCCGCGCCGTGGCGCTGGACATGGAATCGGCCACCATCGCCGCCAACGGCTTCCGCTTCCGGGTGCCCTACGGCACGCTGCTCTGCGTTTCCGACAAGCCCTTGCATGGCGAATTGAAGCTGCCCGGCATGGCCAGCGACTTCTACAAGACCCAGGTCAGCCGCCATCTGCAGATCGGCATCCGCGCCATGGAACTCTTGCGCGAGATGCCGCTGGAACGCATCCACAGCCGCAAGTTGCGCAGTTTCGAGGAAACCGCCTTCCTCTGACGTGCGGGAATCCCGCCAAAATGTGCTTTTGCAACCGTTCTGGGGCTTGATTTCGGGCGGGAAAGCATGTGTCTGGAGCGTGGCCCGCAAATCGGGGGCGGTCCGCAGCAGACGGACCCTACAAGCTGGAACAACCACACAAGGGATAGACAGATGTCCACCAAGCCGATGACCAAGACCCAATTCGTCGCCGCCGTTGCCGACGCAATGGGCAGCGACAAGAAGACCGCCTCCTCGGCGCTGGACGCCATCGCCGCGGTGGTCTCGAAGGAAGTCGCGGCAGGCGGCAGCATCACCCTGCCGGGCCTGGGCAAGGTTGCCTGCCGCGCCCGCCCCGAGCGTCAGGTGCGTAACCCCGCCACCGGCGAAACCATGACCAAGCCTGCCGACAAGACCGTGAAATTCGCCATCGCCAAGGCCCTGAAGGACCTGGTGAACGGCTGATCCGGCTTCCGGCCGACAATGTCGGGGCTGTCCGCCGGACAGCCCCTTTTTCTTTGCCACATGGCGATGGGCGCGCCGCGGCTCAGGCCGCCTTCAACTGCGCCAGATCGCGTTCCAGCACCCGCAGGCGAGAGGGGCGGGCCTTGCAGCGCTCCACCCAGTCGCGGATCAGCGGGTCGTCCGGGGTCATGTCCTCGAACCAGGCATAGGGGCTGTGGACCAGCACATCCGCCGCCGAGTAATTGTCGCCCATCAGCCAAGGCCCCTTCTCCAGCGCCGCGCGGATCCGGGCCGTGGCCTCTGCCGTGCCCCGGATCGCCCCTGTCAGGTAAGGGTGGCTGACCCCGGCGGCCTCCAGGATCAGCACCGGCTCCAGCACACCCTGATACCAGGCCATCCAGCTTGCGAAGGCGCCCCAGTCCGGCGTGCCGGGCAGCGGCGCCATCCCCGCCTCGGGGAACAGCGCGCAGAGATGCAGGATGATCGCGCCGCGTTCGGTGATCACCCGCCCGTCGTGGACCAGCGCAGGCACCTTGCCCTCGGGGTGCGGGTTGGCCGGATCGCGGCCACCTGTCCCGTCCATGCGCGGGATCGTCACCACCCGCAGGTCAAGCCTGTCGGCGATGCCCATTTCCTCGACCAGCGCGACGATGGCGCTGGAGCGGCTGTGCGGGGAATGAAACAGGGTCAGCATCGGATTTCCTTCTCAAGGTTGGGGTTTCGCATGGCCTGTGGTATGGCATGGGCCTCCTGTCAGAACCTGTCAGCAACCATGGCCCGCGCCGACCGTCTCTTCCGCCTGCTCTCCGCCCTGCGCAGCCTGCCTGCGCCGGTCACCGCCGCCCGGCTTGCCGAAGAGACCGGCGTCTCCCCCCGCCAGCTTTACCGCGACATCGAGGCGCTGCGGGCAGGGGGCGCGCTGATCGACGGCGAGGCCGGTTACGGCTACACGATGACCGAGGACCCCGCCCTGCCGCCGCAGATGCTGACCCGGCTTGAGGTGGAGGCGCTGACCCTCGGCCTTGCCGAAATCCGGCTGGCCGGCGATCCGGCGCTGGCCAAGGCCGCCGATTCCGCGCTGGCCAAGATCATCGCCACCCTGCCCGACCGGGTTCAGGCGCAGGCCCTGCACACCGCGCATCAGTTGTATCGTTTCGAGAAGCGGCCCCCGGCCCCCGCCCAGATGGCGGTGGTGCGTCAGGCGATCTGGGAGGAACGCGCCCTGCACATCGGCTACAGCGACAAGGCGGGCGCGGTGACAGAGCGGAAGATCTGGCCGCTGTCGGTGGTGTTCCTGGACCGCAGCCTGATGTGCCTGGCCTTCTGCCACCTGCGGCAGGACTTCCGCCGCTTTCACCTTGGCCAGATGAGCGGCATCATCCCGCTGGAGGAACATTTCCGCCCGCGCCGGGTGCCGCTTCTGCGCCAGATGATCGCGCAGATGCGGGGGATTCCCGACAAATCTGATCCAGATCAGATACGGAGCCGGAAAATCGGGGTAAGCGATACATGAAATCACCCGTTGCCAAGGCCGTTCCATGCGTTTGACCATCCGTACCAATCTTGCCGCCCGTGTCTTGATGTATTGCGCGGTCAATCTGGGGCGCACCGTCCGTTCGGCCGACATCGCCCAGGCCTGCAATGCCTCGGGCAACCATATGGCGCAGGTGATCCACCAGTTGCAGCTGAACGGCTTCGTCGCCACCCAGCGGGGGCGCTCGGGCGGATTGCAGCTGGCGATACCGCCGGAACGGATCTCCATCGGGCAGGTGTTCCGCACCTTCGAGGCGGGCGTGCCCTTCACCGAATGCTTCGACCCGGCGACGAACACCTGCCCCATCGTCGCCGAATGCCGCCTGCGCAACTACATCGCCCGCGCGGTGGAAGCGTTCTACGAAGAGCTTGACGAGGTGACGCTGGAAGACCTCGTTCAGGGCAATTGCGGGCTTCAGGCGCTGCTGGAGATGTATCCCGCCCCGCCGCCTGCCGATGCCTGCGCCCGCGCGATTGCCTGAATGCCTGCGGCGGATGGCCCATTGATCCGCGACGCGATCCGGGGCAAGGATTCCGCCATGTCGACGCGGCTGATCCACGGCCTTTGCAGGATGGCGGCCTTCTGCCTCCTGACGCTCGCCCTTCTGGCGACGGGTTTTGCGCATCGCGCGCCTTCGGCGCAGGACAAGGCGCTGCAATCGGCATGGGCCATGGCCGGGGGCAACTGGTCCGGCATCTGCGGCGATGCCGGCGACGATGGCGCGCCCGCCCATGTGAAATGCCCGGCCTGCCAGCTTGCCGGCAGCGCCGATCTGCCGCCCGCCCCCGCCTCCGTGCAGGATACCGTGCCGCGGCTTCTGGCGGTGCTGGCCGCCCCGGCGCCCGAGGCCCCGGTCCGCCCGGTTCTGGACCCGGCCCACGGCTCGCGCGCCCCGCCGCGCGCCTGACGCCTGTCCCTGCCTCCGGCCCGGCTGGCTGCGCAAAGGCGCGGCCGGGGCCATTCACCGACCACATACCGAAAGGACCAGCGATGAAACGCGCTCTTGGCCTGATTGCCGCCCTGATGATCTCCACCGCCGCCCATGCCCATGGGGTGACCGAAGGCGATATCGAGATCATCCACCCGAACATCCCCCAGCCCGCCGCCGGTGCCAAGACCGCCGGGGGTTACATGGGCATCTCGAACGAAGGCGCCGAGGCCGACCGTCTGGTCGCCGTCGAGACCGATGCCGCCGCCAAGGCCGAGCTTCATATCTCGGAAATCAACGCCGATGGCGTGGCGACGATGCGCCACCTTGAAGACGGCATCGAGATTCCCGCGGGCGATACCGTGGTGCTGGAACGCGGCGGGCTGCATGTGATGCTGATGGGCCTGACCGGCACCCTGACCGAAGGCGACATGGTCAAGGCCACGCTGGTCTTCGAACATGCCGGACGGGTGGAGGTGGAGTTCATGGTCGATCCGCCGGGCGGCGAGGACCATTCCAAGATGGACCACGGCGGCTGACCAGGCCGTGAACGGGCCTAGCGGGCGGGGCCGATCCGCCCGCGAAGGCCGCCGGTCTGCCCCCTGTCCAGCAGCAGGTGATCCAGCAGGACGCAGGCCATCATCGCCTCGCCCACCGGCACGGCACGGATACCGACGCAGGGGTCGTGGCGGCCCTTGGTCACCACCTCCACCGCCTCGCCCGCCGTGTTCACCGACCGGCGGGGCGTCAGGATCGAACTCGTCGGCTTCACCGCGAACCGGCAGACCACCGGCTGGCCGGTGGAGATGCCGCCAAGGATGCCGCCGGCGTGGTTGGAACCGAAGCGCAGGCCATCCGGCCCCATCTCCATCTCGTCGGCGTTCTCCACCCCGGTCAGCGCCGCCGCCGCCATGCCCGCGCCGATCTCGACCCCCTTCACCGCGTTGATCGACATCATCGCCGCCGCCAGATCGGCATCCAGCTTGCCGTAAAGCGGCGCGCCGAGGCCCGGCGGAACCCCCTCCGCCACCACCTCGATCACCGCGCCGACCGAGTTGTGCGACAGCCGCAACTCATCCAGATAGCCCGCCCACTCCGCCGCCATCGCCGCATCCGGGCACCAGAACGGGTTCCGCTCGATCTCCGCCGCATCGAAGCGGCTGCGGTCGATCGCCCGGTCGCCCATCTGCACCATATAGCCGGAAATCCGCAGCCCCGGCGCCAGCACGGCCAAGGCCGCCCGCGCCACGCCGCCCGCCGCCACCCGCGAAGCGGTTTCCCGCGCCGAGGACCGCCCGCCGCCGCGATAGTCCCGCAGGCCGTATTTCAGGTGATAGGCCACATCGGCATGGCCGGGCCGGAACTGGCTGGCGATATCGCCGTAATCCTTCGACCGCTGGTCGGTGTTCTCGATCATCAGCTGGATCGGCGTGCCGGTCGTCACCCCCTCGAACACGCCCGACAGGATGCGCACCTCGTCCGGTTCCTTCCGCTGGGTGGTGAATTTCGAGGTGCCGGGCTTGCGCCGGTCCAGCCACGGCTGGATGCCGCCCTCGCTCAACGCGATACCCGGAGGGCAGCCGTCCACCGTGCAGCCGATGGCCGGGCCGTGGCTTTCGCCCCATGTCGTCACGCGGAACAGATGGCCGAAGGTGTTCAGGCTCATGGCATGTCTCCCATTGCGCCTAGCGCATAGCCGCCACGATGCCCCGGCATCAACCCCGGCCAGCGGAATTCGCGCGAAAATCGCGACGCCCCTTGAAATGCGCCGCGTCCGCCCCAACTAGGGCCTGCGGGCCGGGCCCCTCTGACGACGCCAGTCGTGATGTCGGACCGCAATCGGGAAATCGCGCCCGATGGTCAGCCCGGCACCTGCCTTCCACAGGCTTTGCCCATCTGTCCTTCCGGCGCCCATTGCAGGACCCAAAGGGGCAACATGGACCTTCTTCTGACCGACTTCCTCGGCACACCCGCCTGGATGTGGCTGACCTTCATCGCAACCGTCCTGGTGCTTCTGGTGCTGGACCTCGGCGTCCTGAACCGCGGCAACCGCGAGATCGGCGTCGCCCGCAGCCTGAAGCTTTCCGCCTTCTACATCACCCTTGGCCTTGCCTTCGGCGGCTTCGTCTGGTGGCAGATGGGGGCCGAATCCGCCGGCCTCTACCTGACCGCCTTCATCGTGGAGAAGACGCTGGCGATGGACAACGTCTTCGTCATCGCGATGATCTTCACCTATTTCGCCATTCCACGCGCCTATCAGCACCGGGTCTTGTTCTGGGGCATCCTGGGCGTGATCGTGCTGCGCGGGCTGATGATCGGCTTCGGCGCGGCACTGGTGACGCAATACCACTGGATCCTCTATGTCTTCGCCGCCTTCCTGATCTTCACCGGCATCAAGATGCTGGTGACGGACGAGACGCAGGTGGACATCTCGAAGAACCCCGTCCTCGGCTTCCTGCGCCGCCGCCTGCGGGTGACCGAGACGCTGCACGGCAACGACTTCTTCACCCGCCTGCCCGACCCGCAGACCGGCAGGCTGGCGACCCATGCCACGCCGCTGTTCCTTGCACTGGCGATGGTGGAGATCGCCGACCTGATCTTCGCGGTGGATTCGATCCCCGCCGTCTTCGCCATCACCACGGACACCTTCATCGTCTACACCTCGAACATCTTCGCCATCCTCGGCCTGCGGGCGCTGTATTTCGCGCTGGCCGCGATCATCCACCGCTTCCACTACCTGAAATATGCGCTTGGCGTGCTTCTGGTGTTCATCGGGTCCAAGGTCTTCGTCGCCGACCTGTTCGGTCTGGCGAAATTCCCCGCCTCGGTCTCCCTGGGCGTGACCTTCGCCATCCTTGCCGCCGGGGTGGGCTGGTCGCTGTGGAAAACGCGGGGCAGCGAAGGGCATCTGCCCGCACCCTGACGGCACCCCTTGCGCCCGCCGGGCTTTGCCCTATGCTCCGCCTCACCTCGGGGTGCCCGTCTGACGGGCTGAGATGCGAAAGCGGACCCGTTGAACCTGAACCGGCTCATACCGGCGGAGGGAAGGTGCATCGGAAACCTCCTGTGCCCGGCCATCCGTCGCAACAGAAAGGTGCCAAGATGCGGCTTTTCCTTGCGGCGTTCACATCCTGCCTCGCCCTTCCGGCGGCGGCGGAAACGCCTGTGCTTACCGTGCTGACCTATGACAGCTTCACCTCGGAGTGGGGCCCCGGCCCGGCGGTGGAGAAGGCTTTCGAAGAAACCTGCGCCTGCGACCTGCGCTTCGTCTCGGGCGGCGATGGCGCGGCGCTGCTGGCCCGCCTGCAACTGGAGGGCGCGGCGTCCGAGGCCGATGTGGTCCTTGGCCTCGACACCGGCCTGACCGCGGCGGCGGCGGCCACCGGGCTTTTCGCCCCGCATGGCCAGCCTGCGTCGGCCGCCCTGCCGGTGCCCTATGACGACCCGCTGTTCCTGCCCTACGACTGGGGCTGGTTCGCCTTCGTCTTCGACAAGGACAAGACCCCCGCCCCGCCGAAGTCGTTCGAGGAACTGGCGGCGTCGGACCTGAAGATCGTGATCCAGGATCCCCGCTCTTCCACCCCCGGCCTCGGCCTTCTGCTCTGGGTCAAGGCTGCCCATGGCGACGTGGCGGCAGAGGTCTGGAAGGGGCTTGCCGACAACATCGTCACCGTCACCCCCGGCTGGTCCGAGGCCTATGGCCTGTTCCTGGAAGGCGAGGCCGACATGGTGCTGTCCTATACCACCTCGCCCGCCTATCACCGGATCGCCGAGGAAGACGGCAGCAAGGATTGGGCGCCCTTCTCCGAAGGCCATTACCTTCAGGTCGAGGTGACCGGCATTCTTGCCGCCTCCGACCAGCCCGAGCTGGCCAGGGCCTTCCTTGCCTTCACCCAGGCGCCGGAGTTCCAGTCCGCCCTGCCCACCACCAACTGGATGTATCCCGCCACCGATATTCCGCTGCCGGAGGGGTTCGAGACCGCCCGGCCCGGGAAATCCCTGCTCCTTTCGGCGGAAGAGGCCCAGGCGGCGCGCGATCCGGCGCTGGCGGAATGGCAAGCGGCGCTCGCGCAATAGGGGCCGTCGCGGTCCTTCTGGTCGCCGTGCCGCTTGGCGCGGTGGCCGTCCGCGCGGGGGGGCTTTCGCTTTCCCCCGCCGACTGGGCCGCGCTACGCTTCACCCTGTGGCAGGCGGCGCTGTCCTCGGCGATCTCGGTCTCCCTGGCCATCCCGGTCGCCAAGGCCTTGGCGCGGCGTAGGTTTCCCGGGCGAAGCGCGCTGATCACCCTGATGGGCGCGCCCTTCCTTCTGCCCGTCATCGTCGCCGTCATGGGCCTTCTGGCGCTGTTCGGCCGCGGCGGGGCGATCAATGCCACGCTCGCCGCGCTTGGCCTGCCCGGGATCTCGATCTACGGGCTGCAGGGGGTGCTGATCGCCCATGTCTTCCTGAACCTGCCGCTGGCCACCCGGATGATCCTGCAAGGCTGGCAGGCCATCCCGGCCGAACGGTTCCGGCTGGCCGAGAGCCTGTCCTTCACCCCGGGGCAGACCTTCCGCCATCTCGAACGCCCGATGCTGGCCGAGGTGCTGCCCGGCGCGGCGGCCACCGTCTTCGCACTGTGCCTGACCTCCTTCGCCGTGGCGCTGATCCTTGGCGGAGGTCCACGGGCGACCACGCTGGAACTGGCGATCTATCAGGCGGTGCGGTTCGAGTTCGACCTGTCCCATGCCGCGGGGCTGGCGCTGGTGCAGGTGCTGGTCGGCGGCGCGGCGGCACTGGCGGCATGGGCGGCAGCGCGGCGGGCGGGCTTCGGCGCAGGGCTGGACCGGGCTCTGGCGCTGACCGCTCCGGGCGGATGGCGGCGCGCGGCGGACGGGCTGGTGCTGGTGCTGGCCGCCGGTTTCCTGCTGGCGCCGATGCTGGCCGTGGTGCTGCGCGGCCTGCCGGGATTGCCCGGCCTGCCCGCGCAGGTCTGGCCCGCGCTGGCGCGTTCGGTCGCGGTGGCGCTGGCCTCGGTGGTGCTGACGATGACCGCGGCGCTGGTGCTGGCGCTGGGTTCCGCCCGCAAGGGCCAACGCTGGCTTGACCTTGCCGCCGCCCTGCCGCTGGCGACCTCGGGCCTTGTGCTGGGGACCGGGCTGTTCCTGCTGGTGCAACCCTTCCTGCCGCCCGCCCGGCTGGCGCTGCCGGTGACCGTGCTGGTGAACGCCCTGCTCGCCCTGCCCTTCGCCTATCGCCTGCTGGCGCCCGAGGCGCGGACTTTGCAGGCGGATTATGCCAGGCTGGCCGACAGCCTGGGGCTGCAAGGCATGGCCCGACTGCGGCTGCTGGTCCTGCCCCGGCTGGCGCGCCCCTTGGGTTTCGGCGCCGGGCTGACCGCCGCGCTGTCGATGGGCGATCTGGGCGTGATCGCGCTGTTCGCCGGGGAAAGCCAGGCGACGCTGCCGCTGGTGATCCAGCGCCTTTCCGCGGCCTATCGGATGGATCAGGCGGCGTCTGCCTCGCTGCTGCTGGTGACGGTCAGCCTTGCGCTGTTCTGGATATTGGATCGAAGGGGACGCCATGCTGCGGCTTGAGGGCGTGGAACTGGCGCAGGGCGCTTTTCACCTGACTGCCGACTGGCAGGTCGGGAAAGGCGCGAGGGTGGCATTGATCGGGCCTTCCGGCGCCGGGAAGTCCTCGCTGCTGTCGGCCATCGCGGGCTTCTTCCCGCCGGTCGGCGGGCGCATCCTGTGGGAGGGGCAGGAGCTTGACCCCCTGTCCCCGGGCGCACGGCCGCTGACGATCCTGTTCCAGGACCAGAACCTGTTCCCGCATCTGACGCTGGCGCAGAACACCGGCCTTGGCCTGCGCCCGGACCTGCGGCTTTCCCTTGTGGAAAAGACGAAGGTGGAGGCGGCGCTGGACCGCGTGGGGCTTGGCGGCCTTGGTCCGCGCAAGCCGGGGCAGTTGTCGGGCGGGCAGATCGGCCGGGCGGCGCTGGCGCGGGCGCTGCTGCGGGCAAGGCCGCTGCTTTTGCTGGACGAGCCCTTCGCCGCGCTCGGCCCGGCGTTGAAAGCCGACATGCTGGATCTGGTGGCCGAGGTGGCGGGCGAGACCGGGGCGACGCTGCTGATGGTGACGCATGACCCGGCGGATGCAAGGCGGATCGCCGACCGGACGGTGCTGGTGGCCGATGGCCTCGCCCACCCGCCGGAGCCGACGGCGGCGCTGTTCGCCGATCCGCCGCCCGCGCTGCGCGACTATCTGGGGCAGTAAGGCCCGAGTTTTCGACGAAACCTCGAAAGCAAAAACCCCGCCCGAAAGGGCGGGGTCTGTTCTTTCCGAAGGTCCCGGATCAGACGCTGAAGGACTTGCCCTTGGCCCTGGCCCACAGCTTCTTGTTGGTCAGGTAAAGCAGCACCGTCAGTACGATCAGGAAGGTCACGGCCAGGAAGCCGGATTGCTTGCGCGCCATCATGTGCGGCTCGGCCGCCCACATCAGGAAAGTCGCGACATCCTCGGCCATATGCTTGACATCGTTGGGCGAACCGTCGGCAAACTCCACCTGCTCATCCGACAGCGGCGGCGCCATGGCGATCTTGCCGCCGGCGAAGGTGTGGTTCTCGTAGAAGACGGTGCCAGCCTCCTCGACCTCTTCGCCGGTGTAGCCGGTCAGGATCGAGACGATGTATTCCGGCCCGCCGATGCCGCGGAACATCTGGTTGATGCCGGTGCCATAGGGCCCGTGGAACCCGGCGCGGGCCTTGGCCATCAGGCTGAGGTCCGGCCCCATCCCCTCGCCCGAACGGGCGGGGAACTTGTCGGTCCATTCACGCGGACGGCTTTCGCCGCCGGGCAGCTCCACATCGTCCAGGCTGGCCGCATAGGCGCGGACCTGGTCGGCCGGAAGCTCCGGCCCGCCGGGATCGGCCAGGGTGCGGATCGGCACGTATTTCAGCCCGTGGCAGCCAGAGCAGACCTCGGTATAGACCTGAAGGCCGCGTTGCAGCTGGAACTGGTCGAACTTGCCGAACGGGCCTTCGAAGCTGAAGTCCACGTCCTCGACATGGCCCCCGTCGCCTGCGGCCTGGGCCGTGCCCATCGACAGCGTCAGCGCAGCGGCGGAAATGATTGCGATCTTGCGGAACATGTTGGCTTGATCCTTTCCGTCACTCGGCCGCATGGGGGTAGTGGGCCTTGAAGTCTTCCTCGATCGTCGCAGGCTGCGGCAGGGGCTTTTCGATGATCCCCAGAAGCGGCAGGATGACCAGGAAGTAGGCGAACCAGTAGGCCGCACCGATCAGCGCGATCGTGGCATAGGGTTCCTCGGCCGGCATGGCGCCGCACCACATCAGCACCACGAAGTCGATGCAGAGCAGCGCGAACCACCACTTGAACATCGGGCGGTAGCGGCCCGAGCGCACGGACGAGGTGTCCAGCCAGGGCACGATCACCATGACCGCGATGGCGCCGAACATCGCCAGCACGCCGAAGAACTTGGCGTCGATGATGCCGAAGCTGACGAACTCGGCGATCTGCACCACCCAGACATCGGCGGTGAAGGCGCGCAGGATGGCGTAGAACGGCAGGTAATACCATTCCGGCACGATATGCGCGGGCGTCACCAGCGGGTTCGCCTCGATGTAGTTGTCGGGGTGGCCCAGGTAGTTGGGCATGAAGCCGACCACGGCGAAGAACACCACCAGCACCACGGCCAGCGCGAAGAGGTCCTTGATCACGAAATAGGGCCAGAAGGGCAGGGTGTCCTTCTGCGCCTCTTCCTTCGACCCGCGGCGCACCTCGACCCCGGTGGGGTTGTTGTTGCCGGTGGTGTGGAAGGCCCAGATGTGGACGGCGACCAGCGCCGCGATCACGAAGGGCAGCAGGTAGTGCAGGCTGAAGAAGCGGTTCAGCGTGGCGTTGTCCACCGCGGGCCCGCCCAGCAGCCATTCCTGGATGGTCGGCCCGATGCCGGGGATCGCCCCGAACAGGCCGGTGATCACCGTCGCGCCCCAGAAGGACATCTGGCCCCAGGGCAGCACATAGCCAAGGAAGCCGGTCGCCATCATCAGCAGGTAGATGATCATGCCGATGATCCAGGTCACCTCGCGCGGGGCCTTGTAGCTGCCGTAGTAGAGACCGCGGAAGATGTGCAGGTAGACGGCGAAGAAGAACAGCGAGGCGCCGTTGGCGTGCAGGTAGCGCAGCATGTGGCCGCCGTTCACGTCGCGCATGATATGCTCGACCGAGGCGAAGGCCAGGTCGACATGCGGCGTGTAATGCATCACCAGAACGATGCCGGTGACGATCTGCAGCACCAGGCAGAACGCCAGCACGATGCCCCAGATCCACATCCAGTTCAGGTTCTTGGGCGTGGGGATCATCAGCGTGTCATAGACAAGGCTGACGATCGGCAGCCGCTTGTGCAGCCACTTCTCGATGCCCGTTCCGGGCTCGTAATGGTCGTGGGGGATACCAGCCATGGATCTCTACCTCAGCCCAGAAGAATCGTGGTTTCGTCGGTGAACTGCGCCACCGGCACCTCAAGGTTGCGCGGCGCGGGGCCTTTGCGGATGCGGCCCGCCGTATCGTAGTGCGACCCGTGGCAGGGGCAGAACCAGCCGCCGAACTCGCCCGCGCCATTGCCCAGGGGAACGCAGCCCAGGTGGGTGCAGACGCCCAGCATCACCAGCCATTCCCCGGCCTCGTCCAGCGTGCGGTTGGCATCGGCGGCATCGGCGCCGGGCTTGTTCGCATTCTCGGAGCCCTTGTCGATCACCGTCGGGTCGTCCAGCGACACGGCGCGGGCGGCCTCGATCTCCTCGGCGCTGCGGCGGCGGATGAACACCGGCTTGCCGCGCCATTTCACGGTCAGTTGAGTGCCCACTTGAACGTCCGAGACATCGACATAGATCGAGGCCAGGGCCCGCGTGTCGGCCGAGGGGTTCATCTGGTTGACCAGCGGCCAGACGGCGGCGCCGGTTGCCACGACGCCCGCTCCGGCCGTGGCGTAATACAGGAAATCACGGCGAGTGCCTGCGTCAGCTTCTGCGTGGGACACGAGTTCCTCTCCCTATCGGGGCCGCGTTTGGCGCGGCCCATGGAAAACGGGGGTCCCGTTTGAGCGGAACCCTGCCGGTGGCGCTTTTAGACAAGGCGCGCCGGATCGTCCAGCGGACAAAGCCGCGCAGCGGGCGATTTGCCATGCCTTTATCCATTGAATTTGCGGCGCTGTGGCAGAAGGGGCGCGGGGACGGGGGCATGGCGGCGGCGGCAGGCATCTGCGGGTCAGCCCTGCGGAACCGTGGCCTGCAGGGCGGGCCTTTGCGCCACAACGGCCTCCCATGCCGCCAGCGCGGGGCGGCCGTTGCGCCAGTCGCGCGCGGCATGGCGGAAATCGAGGTAGCCAAGCGCCACCGCCAGCGCGATCTGCCCCATGTCCAGCGGCCCGGCCAGATGCGCCTGCCAGCGGGTCTCGGCCGTGTCCAGCGCGCGGGCGATCTTCAGCCATTGCGCCTCGACCCAGGGCTCGTGCCGCCGGTCCTCGGGGCGGATGCGCGATTCGTAGACCATCAGCACCGCGGCCTCCATCATGCCGTCGGCCATCGCCTCCAGCGCCAGAGTGTCCCACAGCGTTTCGCCGCCCGGATAGAGACCCGCAGCCGCGTGCCGGTCCAGATAGCGGGTGATCACCCGGCTGTCGAAAAGCGCCCGCCCGTCATCCAGCAGCAGCGCCGGGATCTTGCCCAGCGGATTGTGGTTCACCGGCAGGTTGCCCGGGGCGACCGGGGTCCCCGAGACATCCTCGGTGTCGATCCCGCCGATTCCGGCCTCGCGGATCAGCACCAGCACCTTGCGCACGAAGGGCGAGGTCGGCGAGGTGTAAAGCTTCATTCTTCCCTCTCGCGCAGCCGCAGCCGGGCCATGATCCCGGCATCCAGCTCATAGACCCGGCCGCGGAAGCGGATCACCCGGCGGACCCGCGCGCTGGCATTGGCCTGCCGGTCCTCCGCCCGGTCGGCGGGGCGATGCAGGCTGAGCCCCTCGCCCAGATCGTCCAGCGCATCCTCGGCCCGCTGGTCGGTGCGGCCGGGAAAGCTGCGCTGCCGCAGCCAGCGCGAGGCGGCAAGGCCGGCGGCGGCCACTGCGCCAAGGCGCAGGGCGATGGGCAGGATCGGGGCAAGCGGAAGCGGCATGGCGCCCTCCTTCGTCGGGAAAACCCTTCGTGGGAAGGCCAGCTTAGGGGCGGCGCCCTTCGCTGTAAACGGCACTATTCCACCGGCAAGGCCCGCATCAGCGCCGCAATCGCCCGGGCCCCGGCATCGCGGCCGGAAAGGGCCTCCGCCACGCGGGCGCGCCATGCGGCGTCCTTGTTCTGGTTCAGCTTCCAGGTGCCGTCGGCCTGCGTCACCCGGAACCGGAACGGCAGGATCATCCGCATCAGCCGCTCCATCGCGCCCGGTGACATCTTGGCGCTTGTCCAGGGGCGTTTGCCGGCAATCCGCCCCTCGTGCTCGGCCGAAAGCGCATCGACATGGGCGCGGAGCGCGTCACCCGCCAGCGGCTCCAGCACGCCGCGCAGGTGGACGGCGACATAGTTCCACGTCGGCACCTGGTCGGGCACCTCGTCATGCGGGCCATACCAGTCGGGCGAGATATAGGCGTCCGGCCCGGAAACCGCGATCACGGCAGGCAGGGGCAACCCGGCGCGGGCGATGGGGTTCGAGCGCGCAAGGTGGACATCGGCGAAATCCGCATCGGGCGACAGCAGGAAGGGCACATGCGCCATCAGCGGGCCTTCCGTGCCGTTGACCGACAGGATGCCGAAGCCACGGGTCCGGGCGAAGGCAAGATTCCGGTCGGCGGGTGTCTGGCGAAAGGCGGGGTTCGGGTGCATGGGCGGTGTCCTGGCGGATGAGTCGATGCCCGATCCTTCACCCTCCGGCACGCAGCCGCCAGAGGCAGTTCCGCAGCGCCGATAGGTCCAGAAGAAGAAGCGTGGTGCCGGTGAAGGGACTCGAACCCCCGACCCCATCATTACGAATGACGTGCTCTACCAGCTGAGCTACACCGGCACGCTTCCTTGGCCAGCCGACCCGGGGGCCGCGCGGACGGCGTGGCTTTAGCACCGCTTCCGGCAGGTGTGTAGCCCTAATTTGCGCGGCGCAGGATTTCGTCCGGAGTCAGGCCGGGCTCTGCCTCGACCACCTCGACAACAGGCTCCGGCGGAGCCTGCGGCGCGGGGCCGGGCTCCGGCTCCGGCGGCGGCGCGGGGGGGATCTCGATCTCTTCCGCCTCGATCAGCACCGGCTTTTCCTGCCCGAAAAGGAAGGGCGCCAGACGCGCCAGCACGCCGGCGGGCTTGCGGCCTTCATGCAGCGGCTCGCGCCAGGAAAGCGTGTCGAAACCGCCGCAATCGGGACAGATCGGCGTCCAGTCCTCCTGCACCGCCTGGCACTTGTCGCAGCACCATTGCGGCCCGCGCGAAGCGGCCACCGCCCGGGCCAGGATACGGCGCACCACGGCATCCTCGGCCCCCGAGCCGCGTTCCACCGCAGCCAGAATGGCCAGCGTCCGCTGCGTCGGGTGATCCTCGGCCAGCGTGCCAAGCGCCTCGCGCGCGCCGGGGAAATCGCCGTCGGCCAGCAGAAGCTCGGCCCGGGTCAGCCGGGTTTCCTCTTCCTGCGGGCGCGCCTGCAACAGCGGCTTGAAGCGTTTCAGCCGGTCAGCGGGGGGCTCGTCAGGCTCTATCGCCGCGAAAGCGGCCGCCAGATCGGGATGCGGCAGCACCTCCCAGGCCTTCTTCAGCACCCGGGTTGCGCCCTTGCGGTCGCCCTTTTCCACCAGCGCCCGGGCGGCGATGACCGCGGCGGGAATCAAGTCCGGCGACAGCTTGTTCGCCTCGATCGCCGCCTCGCGCGCCTCGATGCTGCTGCCTTCGTCGGTGATCTCCTTGGCCTCCTGCAAGGCCAGCAGCGCATCGCGGCGGCGGTAGACCGACCGCGGCAACTCGCCCGAGCGCAGCTTTTCCCCCAGCGTCGTGCGGGCGCCCTTCCAGTCATGGCTGTCGGCCTGCAGCTTCAACAGGATATCCTGCGTCTCGGCATGGCGCGGCTTCAGCGCAAAGGCCTTCTCGGCCAGCTTCAGCGCGGTATCCGTATCGCCCTCGGCCAGCTTGTGGCGCAAGAGGCCGCGCATGGCGGCGAAACGGGTCTGTTCGTTCGAAAGCAGCGACTTCCACGCAGTCACCGCCGTTCGCCCGTCGCCCGAGGCTTCCGCCGCCTGCGCCACCAGCAGCGTGGTCAGTTCCGGCTTTCTCAGCAGCTTTTCCGCCGTCTTCGCCCGTTGCATCGCCGCCGCATGTTCGCCCGAGGCCAGCGCGACCAACGCCTCGGACATCGCGGCATAGCCCTTGCGCTCGCGGTTGCGGTCGAAATAGCGGCTGATCGCGGTTTCATCGCCGTTCAGGAAATGCAGCGTGGCCGACAGCAGGCCGATCGCCTTCAGCACCGCCCAGACCAGCGCGAACAGCACAAGCACGCCAATGACGGCCTGCACCGGGCCAAGAGTGAACTCCAGCCCCGCGGCGCTGATCCGCAACGCCTCGCCGGTGTCGGAGAGCATATCCGCCAGCACCGCCAGGCAGGCGATGAGCAAGAGGAACAGGACGACCTTCGTCAGCGACCACAGCACCCGTCATCCCCCCTGCACACCGGCCGCAACGGCCAGATCATCCAGCGCCTTGTCGGCCGCCAGCCATTGCCGCGCCATGGCGGTCCAGTCCGCCATCTCCGCCTGCCCCTCGGGCGGCAGTCCGGCCAGTTCGTCCAGTGCCGTGGCGATATCCCCGGCCCCGACCGCCGCCTCGGCGCGCGACAGCACGGCATCCGGGTCCGTGCCCTCGCGCGGTTCCAGCGAACGGGCGCCGGTCTGGATACGCAGGAAGGTGTAGAACCGGTCGCCCAGCCCCTCTCCGCCCGAAGCCCGCAGCGAGGCGTCCAGCGCCTTGCGCGCCGCTTCGGGGAAGGTGTCAGTCAGCGCCTTTTGCGTCACCAAACCGGCGGAAGCGGCCTCTTGCAGCACCGGGTCCAGCGGCAGGCCCTCCAGCGCCGGAAGCAGATCGGCATAGGGTGCACCAGCCCGCGCCGTCGCCAGCAGCCGTCCGGCGGCATCGGCCCTCGCCGCCTGCCTCTCGGCGGCCTCGGTCACGGCCTTCGCCTCGGCCTCCTGCTCCGCCGCGCGCTCTGCCAGGACGGCTTCCACCGCCGCTCGGGTGCCTTCGGGCGAACCGGAAACCGTGGACAGTCCCGCAACCTGTTGCTTCAGATCCTCGACCGCCTGCGACAGCGCGGCAACCTGCACGGAAGACACCTCATCCCCCGCACCCGGGGCCTGTTGCAGCGCCGCCAAGGCTGCCTGATTGTCCTTCACCGCCTGCTCCAGCGTCGCAAGCGCATCGGCAGAAACCGGCGGAGGGGCGGCTTCCAGCTTCGCCAGCCGCTCTTCCAGCACCTTGCCGGCGGCTTCCGCGGCCGAAAGCCGCGCCGTCAGCCCCGCAACCTCGGCCTGCACCGGGTTTTCGCCGCGCCAGTGCAGCGGGTCATACCAGGCAAGGGCCGTCGCAGCGCCACCCAGCAGCAACAGCGCCAGCACGGCCAACCCGCCGCGGCGGCGGGGGGGCTCAACCGGCGCGGGCTCAGGCTCGGGCGGCGGTTCGGATTCCGGCGCCGCCAGCGGCGGGGCTTCCTCCGACTCCCGGGCAGTCTCCTGGGCATTGTCCGACATGCGCGGGATTCCCTTTGGTCAGCGTGGCTTTACCCCACCTAAACACCCCACCCCCGCCGCTTCAAGGCGCGAGGGACCGAATGACGCGGAGGATCGCCGCCTGCATCGACGGCCCGTCCGGGCGCTCGGCCAGCACGGTGCTTGCCCGCAGCGCCTCGGGCAACGCCTCCAGCACCGGGCGCGCGATCGCCACCGGCAACAGTTCCGCCGTCCTGTCTGCCGGGCAGGCGGCAAGGAACAACCGCGCAGAGCGAGCCGAATACAGCGGAATCACCACCGGAGCCGCCCCGCGCAGCAACGCCAGCGCCTCATCCGTAAGGGCTGCGGGCTCCTGCGCATAGACCACCGCGCTGGCCGCCTGCTGGCCGCGCGCCACCAACGCCGCCGCAACATCCACCGAGGCCTCGCGCCCCCGCAGGTAAAGGAACGGCCCCGGCTCCGCCGCCAGCGCGGGCAACATTTCCGCCGCCGTCAGGCCCAGCGACCGCGCGTCGAAGCCCCCGGCGCGGGCAACCTCGGCCGTCCGCTCGCCCACGCAAAGCGCCCGGCGCGGCAGGCCCGCCAGCCGACTCGCCGCCATGGCCCCGGCTTCCGAGGTCAGGATCACCGCGGCGAAGTCTCCCTCCGGCAAGGTGACAGGCGGGAACACCGCCCGCATCAACGGCGAGACCACGACCCGAACGCCCTGCGCCCGCAGATCCTCGGCCAGCCGTCCGGCTTGCGGCTGCGGACGGGTGATCAACACGGCGGGAAGGGGGGGTGTGGAAGGCAGGGCCTTGCTCCGTAAGGATTGTGCGGCGGGCGGGCGGATGCTACCTGCGACGGGCACCCCGCCACAAGCCGCAACCATGACGCATCCGCTGACCTTCCTTGGCATCGAATCCAGCTGCGACGACACCGCCGCCGCCGTGGTCCGTGCGGGCGGCGGGGCGGGCAAGATCCTGTCTTCCGTCGTGCAGGGGCAGGCCGCGCTTCACGCCGATTTCGGCGGTGTAGTGCCTGAAATCGCCGCACGCGCCCATGTGGAGCGGCTGGATGGCTGCGTGGCGCAGGCGCTGGAGCAGGCGGGCATCGCGCTGGCCGATCTGGACGGCATCGCCGTCACCGCCGGGCCAGGGCTGATCGGCGGGGTTCTGTCCGGCCTGATGACCGCCAAGGCGCTGGCCGCCGCCACCGGCCTGCCGATGGTGGGGGTGAACCACCTTGCCGGACACGCCCTGACGCCGCGGCTGACCGACGGGCTGGCGTTTCCCTACCTGATGCTGCTGGTCTCGGGCGGGCATTGCCAGTTCCTTGCCGTCGAGGGGCCCGAGACATTCCGCCGCCTCGGCAGCACCATCGACGACGCGCCGGGCGAGGCCTTCGACAAGATCGCCAAGCTTCTCGGCCTGCCGCAACCCGGCGGACCGCATGTGGAGCGCGAGGCGGCGGAGGGCGATCCGCGGCGCTTCGGTTTCCCCCGCCCGCTGCTGGACCGCCCGGGCTGCGACCTGTCCTTCTCGGGCCTGAAGACCGCCGTCCTTCGGGCGCGGGATGAACTGATCGCCGCGCAGGGCGGCCTGACCGCACAGGACCGCCGCGACCTCTGCGCCGGGTTCCAGGTGGCGGTGGCGGATGTGCTGGCCGAAAAGACCCGCCGGGCGCTGGCGGCCTTCCCCGTCTCCACCCTTGCCGTGGCCGGGGGCGTGGCGGCGAATGGCGCCATTCGGGCAAGGTTAGAGACTATCTGTGCGCAGACGAGCACCCGCTTCACCGCCCCTCCGCTGTCGCTGTGCACCGACAATGCGGCGATGATCGCCTGGGCGGGGATCGAGCGGTTCCGGCTGGGACACACCGACGGCCCCGGCCTTGCCGCAAGATCTCGCTGGCCGCTGGACGAAGGCGCGGCGCCGGTGATCGGATCGGGCAAGAGGGGGGCGAAGGCATGATCGGCATCGCGGGCGCTGGCGCCTTCGGAACCGCGCTGGCGGTGGCGCTGGCCTCGGGCGGGCGGCAGGTCATGCTCTGGGGCCGGGACGACAGCCTGCGGGCAACACGGCAAAGCCCGCGCCTGCCGGGGGTGGTTCTGCCGGAAGGCGTCACCGTGGCAGAAAACGTCTCTATTCTTGCGGAATCCGAGGTCGTCCTGCTGGCCCTGCCGATGCAGCAACTGCGCGGGTTTCTCTCCGGCCCGGGGGCCTCGCTGCTGGGTTCCGACCTGATCGCCTGTTGCAAGGGCATCGACCTGACCACGCTGAAAGGCCCCGCCGAGGTGATGGCCGAGGCGGGCGCGACCGGCCAGTTGGGCATCCTGACCGGCCCCAGCTTCGCCGCCGACATCGCCCGCGGCCTGCCCACCGCCCTGACGCTGGCCTGCGCGGGCGGCCGGGCCGAGGCGATGCAGGCCCTGCTTTCCACCCCCGCCCTGCGGCTTTACCGGACGGATGACGTGACGGGGGCCGAGCTTGGCGGCGCGCTGAAGAACGTGGTCGCCATCGCCGCGGGCGTGGTGATCGGCGCGGGTCTGGGCGACAGCGCCCGCGCCGCGCTGGTGACGCGCGGCTATGCCGAGATGCAGCGGCTGGCGCTGGCGCTTGGCGCAAGGGCGGAAACGCTTGCGGGGCTGTCAGGTCTGGGCGACCTTGTGCTGACCTGCACCTCGGCGCAGTCGCGCAACTTCGCCCATGGCGTGGCACTTGGCGCGGGCAAGCCGGTGGCGCAGGCGACGGTCGAAGGGGTGGCGACGGCGCGGGCCGCGGTGCGGCTGGCCGAGGGAATGGGGATCGAGATGCCGGTCTCGGCCATGGTGGCGCGGCTGGTGGCGGATGAGATAGGGGTGGCCGAGGCCGTGCGGCAATTGATGTCGCGCCCCCTGAAGCAGGAGTGAAGCGATGCGCGTGGCGCTGATCTGTATCGACAAGCCGGGCAGCCTTGAAATCCGCAAGGCCAACCGCGAGGCACATCTGGCGCATATCGCTGCCTCGGGCGTGGTCGAGATGGCGGGGCCGTTCCTGTCGGACACGGGCGAGATGTGCGGCAGCCTCGTGGTGCTGGAGGTCTCCGATGTTCAGGCGGCGCGGGACTGGGCGGCGGCGGACCCCTATGCGAAGGCCGGGCTTTTCCAGTCGGTCGATATCCGCGAATGGAAGAAGGTGATCGGATGAACCACTGGCTGTTCAAGTCAGAGCCCGATGTCTGGGGCTGGGACCATCAGGCCGCAAAGGGCGCCGAGGGCGAGGAATGGAGTGGCGTCCGCAACTATCAGGCCCGCAACAACATGCGGGCGATGAAGGTGGGCGACCGCGGCTTCTTCTACCATTCCAACATCGGGAAAGAGATCGTCGGCGTGGTCGAGGTCTGCCGCGAAAGTGCGCCCGACAGCACCACCGAGGACCCCCGCTGGGACTGCGTCTGGATCCGCGCGGTGAAGTCGTTCAAGCGCCCGGTGACCCTTGAGGAATGCAAGGTCACCCCGGGGCTGGAGCAGATGGTGCTGATCAACAACATGCGCCTGTCGGTCCAGCCGGTCAGCGAGGCGGAATGGGCCATCATCTGCCGTCTGGGCAGGGTGGAGCCTTGAGCCCCTATCCCAGATGGGAATCGACCACCCGCTGCACCATCGGGGCATAATGCGCGAAATCCGGGGTCTTCATCCCGGCGATCTTCCCGGCATCGTCCAGCCGCCGCACCTTCACGATCTCGGCAAAGTTCGGGTTGGCCTCGAAAGCCGCGACTTCGGCAGCGTCCATCGACCCACCCTGCAATTTCAGCGAGTGGATCGAGGCTTCGGAGAGTTCGCCGAAATAGGACGGGTCGGTGGCACAGATGTAGCGCTTCGCCGCCACATGCTCGCGCACGCAATCGACCACCAGTTTCGGGAAGAACCGCTCCAGCACCCGGGCGCCTGCCTCCTCATGGTGGCGGTCATGGGTGTCCTCCATCGAGAAGGTGCCGAATTCGCTGGTGAAATGGCCGATGTCGTGCAGCAGGGCCGCGACGACGATCACCTCGCTTTCGCCCTGCCGTTCCGCCAGGCAGGCGCCTTGCAGCATGTGTTCGGCCATGGTGACCGGCTCGCCCAGATATTCCTCGCCGCCGCGCCGTTCGAAGATGCCGGCAAGGAAGGGCACGATGGTGTCGCGGGACAGGCCGTCGATGGGTTGCGTGGTCATCAGGCGGCCCTTTCCGCTTCCAGTTCCATCGCGGCAAGGCTGGACAGAAGCCCGTCCTTGTCGGCGTAGCAGCCCTGAAGCCAGCGGGTGCCGCTGCCGGAATAGCCCTTGCGGGCGTGCAGCACGCGGGTGTTGTCCACGACGAAGCTTTCCCCGGGGTTCAGCCGGAAGGTGACTTCCATCGAGGTCTCGTCGATCAACTCGCCGAAGCGGCGGTAGGCGGCGTAATAACCGGCCATGTCGGCATAGGGCACGTCGGTGATCGCCGCGGCCGAGCGGTTGTTGAAGCGGATCGCCACCAGTTCGCCATCCGGCGCCAGTTCGATCATCGGGCGGCGCGACCGCAGGCAGACCCCGCTGGACCCGGCATATTCGAACCGGGCGCAGTAGCGGGCCAGCAGGTCGAAGCCGCGGGGGGATTCGTCGCGCAGACGCTCGGCGGCGCGGAAGCCGTCGACCACCATGTTCTCGCCCCCGGCGGCCGAGCTTTCCAGGCAGTAGAGGATCTGCACCGTCGGCACCGGATCGCGGTAGGGATTGTCGGTATGGGCCTGCAAGCCAAGGCCGGTATAGGCTAGGTTGGTCGGGTTGACCTCGGTCCGCACCTCGAAATGGCGGCCGTAGTTGGTTTCGCGCACATAGCCGAACAGGTCCGCCACCTCGAACAGCGCGCCGTCGCGCACCGGGCCGCCGGTGATCTTGGCAAAGCCGTAGCGGCGCATCGCGGCCAGCCAGTCGCGCAGGGCGCGGCGGTCGGTCTTCAGCGCGGTGAAATCGCCGGTGGGCACGGCGCTGTTCAGGGCGGCATCCCAGGTCTCGATCCCCGGCGCGGTCCAGCCCGGATGGCGGTCGGCGCTGCGGTCATAGGCATTGGCGCGCAGCCAGCCCATGTCATAGGCGATGGCCCGGTCCTCATGGGCGAAGCGGATCATCAGCCGCTCGCCCTCGGGCGTGGCCTGGGCGATCCGGCAATCGGCGGGAATGTCGCCAAGGGTGATCAGCCGCTGGCCGTTGCCGGGCGCGCGGGTCCTGTCGTCCCAGGCGTTGTCGCGCAACCAGATGGCATGGAACCGCAGCACCCCGTCCGGCCAGTGGAGGGCGACGGCTTCGCCCCCGTCGAGAATTTCGGCTGTTGCCTGCTGCATGAGAGCGCTCCGTGGCTGGCGTGATATGGACATCGGGCCTGCGCGCAGACATAAATTCAAGAAATATAATTTAGCCGCGAGGGCCAGATTTTCTAATGTCCAGATCAAGCCGCGACCTGCCGCCGCTGGAATGGATCCGGGTCTTCGAGACCGCGGCGCGGCACCTGAACTTCAGCGCGGCGGCGGCGGAACTGGGGCTGACGCAGGCGGCGGTCAGCCAGCGCATCCGCAATCTGGAACTGCGGATCGGGGCGCAACTGTTCAACCGCCACCCGCGCGGGGTCACGCTGTCGACGCAGGGCGAGGCCTGGCTGCCGCATGTGCAGGTCGCGCTCGGCCAGCTGGGCCGCAGCACCGCCAATCTGTTCGCCGCGCCGCGCCGCAAGGTGACGCTGGCGGCCTCGGCCTCGGTGATCGGGTTGTGGATCGTGCCCCGCCTGCGCCGGATCGCCGGGCAGTTGCCGCATCTGCAGATCGCCTGCGAAACGATCCATACCCTGACCGACTACGACCGCATCGAATCGGATTTCGAGATCCGCTTCGGTGCGGGGAACTGGCCGGGGCGCGGGGCGCGGCTGCTTTACCGCGACGAACTGGTGCCGCTGGCGGCGCCGGGCTTGCTGGCGGGCGGGGGGAACTGGCGCGAGTTGCCGCTGATCGCCACCTCGGGGCCACGGCTGGGCTGGCGCGACTGGTTCGACGCCAATGGCGAGCCGCCGGAGCCAGCGCCGAAGATCCGCTTCGACACCTTCATCCAGTCATGGCAGGCGGCGCTGGCCGGGGCGGGGGTGATCCTCGGTTCGGTGCCCCTCTGCGCGGCGGAGATCGGCGGCGGCAGGCTGGAAAGGCTCAGCCCGGTCAGCCTGAAGATGGAAACCGGCTACTGGGCGACATGGGACAGCGAGGCGACGCCGTTCCGCGAGCGGGACATCCTGCTGGACCTGCTGGTTTCGCCGGAGGTCTAGCGGCGGATCGGCACCCGCCTTCGGGTGATCAGCGATTGGATCGGGCGGGAAAAGGCGAGGCGCTGCCTCGCCCCGCCCGTGCGTGCGGGGTCACCCTGTAGATCTGTCAGCCCGAGACGCCGAGAGGCCAGCGCCCGACCCGGCGGGCGAGAAGCGCCCGCCATGGGCGGGTCGGGCGCTGGCCGGGTGCTTGGGGCACCCGGCCGGGAA